>DATNID010000020.1:0-228707 GCA_035604615.1 Allostellaceae bacterium
GCCTCACCATGGAGACGGTGAGCCGCGCGCTGTCGCAGCTCAGGAAGGACGGCGTCATCGCGCTCGCCGGCAGCCACGAGCTCGTCATCCGCGACCGCAACACGCTCGCCGACCTCGCCGACGTGGCCTGACGCAATCCGATAAACCCCGAGGGGGTATGACATGAGAGAACTGATCGTCCGTGACGACCGCGAGCTGCGCCGCATCGAGCATACGATCTCGACCATCGAGGAGGCTTCGGGCACCGCTAAAATGAGTCGCCATTGCCTGCTCGCCGCGCTCTATGCAGAGCGTGACGAGTTGCTGCGCGCCTGCGGCCGCCGGCCGGCCGGAAAAGCTTCCCTCAAAGCCGCGTAGCGCGTCTCGGTCCGCTCTCCGCCGTTCAGCGCTCTCTGACATATTGTCCGGGCGCGGCGTCGAGCGGCGCGTAGCCGCGATGCGGCGCGCCCATGGATGGCGCCGGCACGGGCTCGCCAGACCGCTCGACCAGCCACGCGGCCCAGACCGGCCACCATGAGCCTTCGTTCACTTGTGTCGCCGCGGCCCAACGATCGGGATCGGTGTAGCGCTCGGCGGCGCCTCGCGTCGCGAACTGGTACTGCCGCCCCGGACGACCGGGCTCGCTGACGATGCCGACGTTATGCCCGCCCGAGGTCAGCAGGAAGCTCACGTCCGTATCGGTCAGGAGATTGATCTTGTAGGCCGAGCGCCAGGGCGCCACGTGATCGGTCCTGGTGCCGACAGCGAAGATCGGCACCCGGATGTCGGTGAGCGCGACCGGCCTGCCGCCCACCGCAAATCTACCCTCCGCGAGATCGTTCTCGAGGAAAAGCCGGCGCAGATATTCCGACTGCATGCGATAGGGGAGGCGTGTCGCGTCGGCGTTCCACGCCATGAGGTCGCTCATCGTGTCGCGCTCGCCGAACAAATACTGTCGCACCATGCGCGACCAGATCAGGTCGTTGGAGCGCAACAGCTGGAACGCGCCGGCCGTCTGCTGGGTGTCGAGATAGCCCTGCTCCCACATCACGTCCTCGAGATAGGCCACCTGGGGCGGGCTGACGAAGACCATCAGCTCGCCGGCCTCGGTGAAGTCGGTCTGCGCGGCGAAGAGCGTCACGCTGCGCAGCCGCGCGTCGCCGTCGCGAGCCATGGCGGCGGCGGCGATCGACAGCAGCGTCCCGCCGATGCAGTAGCCGGCCGCATGGATCTTGCGCTCGGGGCAGACCGCGCCGATGACGTCGAGCGCGGCGGCGATGCCGAGCCGGAGATATTCCTCTATGCCGAGATCGCGCTGGTCCGCTCCAGGGTTCCGCCACGAGATCATGAATATGGTAAAGCCCTGACCCACCAGATACCGCACCAGCGAATTTTCCGGCGAAAGATCGAGGATGTAGTATTTCATGATCCAAGCCGGCACGACGAGCACCGGCTCGGGCCGTACCGTCTCGCTTTGCGGCGCATATTGAATGAGCTCGATCAGCTCGTTGCGGAACACCACCCTGCCCGGCGTCACCGCGACTTGACGCCCGACCTCATAAGCATCGGTCCCGGCCGGCCTTTCGCCCGCCAGGACGCGCTGCCAGTCGTCGAGCAGGTAAGAGAAGCCGCGCGCCAGATTCAGGCCGCCTTCGCCCCACGTGCGCTGCAGCACCTCCGGGTTGGTCGGCAGGAAGTTCGACGGCGAGACCATATCGAGGAGCTGTCGCGCGGCGAACGGCACGCTGCGCTGGTGCGCCTGATTCATGCCGCGCAGACCCGTGGTTGCCTCATCCCACCAACGCTCCATCAGGAGGAAGCCTTGATGGAGCAGAAGAAAGGGCGGCTCGCGCCAGGCGGCATCGGCAAAACGATGATCGTGAGGCGGTGGCTCGATGAAGCGTCCGGCATGGTCGCGATCCCATGCCAGGCGCATCAAGTAGCTGCCAAGGGTCCACCAGTCCCGCATCCCCGTCTCGAGGAGATGCAACTGGGTTCCAGGCGCGTTGGCCAGGTGCATCGCCCAGTCGAGAAAGGCGAGCCTGAGAGCCGTCGGGGAAATCGATTCGGTGAAGCGCGCCTGCCAGGCATGCATGAGCCGGTCGAACGTTTCGGCGCGTGCGCGATCGGACGCTTCGCCCGGCTGAAGCCCGGCCGCACCCGGCGCCGCGGCCGGGATGGCCGGAGCGGTTTGCGAGCGATCAGCGGATCGTGCCGTGTCGTCCACGCGAGGCTCCTTCAGTTCTCGGCCCGGCACAGATCATACGATAAGGATTCGTCGGTCGCAGCCTTGATCCAGGTCATACCGGATTCGTCCGGTCCGTCACATCATTAACAAGTAATGGCGCGAAAGACCGAAGATGCCTTATGCGAGCAATGACGACCTGCCGCCTACGATTCGGGCCCATCTTCCGAACCACGCCCAGGACATCTTCCGCAGCGCCTTCAACCACGCGTGGCAGACCTACGGCGCGCGCGAGCCCTGGCGGCGCGAGGAGATTGCGCACCGGGTCGCCTGGGCGGCAGTGAAGCGGCGCTACCGCAAATCGGGTGACGATTGGGTTCCCATAGGCTGAGGCGCCGGGCGCGGCGGGCGTCAAGGCGTCTTCGCCAGCCGATGATTGGCTTCCTCGACCAGACTCATGTCGATATGCGGCACGACATCGAGCCGATCCTTCATGAAGCCAGTATCGAAGTCGGCGTCGAGATTGCGCTGCAACGCCTTCGCGTCGACCGCGCCGGCAGGATCGCGGTACATGTCCTTGCTGTCGGTGTAGACCCAATTGGCGAACCGCTCCGGCGGCAGCTTGGTGAAATCGGCGACGATCTTGAGCGTCGCGGTGCGATTGGCCGGGTCGTAGAACCAATGCAGCGCGCGCAGGTAATCCTCGATGAAATCGACGACCGCAGCGCGGTTCTTGTCCAGGAAGGATTTTCGCGCGACGTAGAACGCGAACTCGGTCGTACCCTGCATCGCCTCGCGCTCGACGAACACCGTGTGCGCCTTGGCGCGCAAATTGGGGTCGAGCGAGAACGGGATCACCATGGGGGCGAGATCGGCCTTGCAATCAAGCAGCACGGCCCCCATGTTGGGCGGCGCAATTTCGATGACGGTCACGTCCTTTCCAGCCTCGAGGCCGTTGCGCCGCAGCATCATACGCAATGGCACATCGAGAACGCTCCCCGCGGCGTTGACTGCGACGATCCGGCCTTTGAGATCGGACACCGTTTTGACCGGCCCGTCGTTCAATGCCATGTACTCGACACTGTAATAGCCTTCGACACCATCACGAATGTCGTCGAGCACGACCTCGAGATCGCCGAGGCCGGCATTCTCCACCGCGATGCCGAGGCTCGAGAACCCCAGCAGCGCGAGGTCGATCTCGCCGGTCGCGAGCGCGGTAATCATCGGCGTCGACGCCTGGAAATGGACCGGCTGGCCGACATAGGAATGGCCATCGTGGAGCGTCGCGCCGGTGGCATTCATGATCGGCGCGATCTCGCCCGGCACGACGATCCACGTGAAACGGATGGGGAGCGGGTCGGCGCTCGCCATGCTGATGGGCGCGAAGAGCGCCGCGCACAGCGCCAGCCGCACCATCGTCCGCCCCCACCGCATCGCACCCTCCCCTGCCGGCCCGGCCCGTCGGATCAACGGCGCTGGAAGCGGCGCGCGGTCTGGGGCGCGATGCCGGGACGCCCGGTGCGGTGATACTGCTCCAAGAGCGCGCGCGTGTATTCGCCGGCATTGACCGGCGCATAGCGCGGCGGATTTTCCGGTCCCTGGCACGTCTCGATGCAGCGTATTTCGGCGTCGCTCCCCGGGCCGACGAAGAGCGTCACCGACACGCGGTCGCGGTCGTTGAAATTCGCGACGCGGTGCAGGTTGGAGGTATAGAGGTCGTTGGTCGCGAGCGCGAACAGGTCGCCGATGTTGAAGATAAGCGTATCCGGGACCGGCACCACGTCGATCCACGCGCCGGCCGCGTTCCGCACCTGCAATCCGCCCAGCGCATCCTGGAACACCAGCGTGAACGAGCCGTAATCGGTGTGCGGCGAGAAGCTCCATTGCGTCGGGTCGATGGTGTCGCGGTCGAGCGGCGGATAATAGTTGAAAACCAGCGTCCCGCCGAAGCGGCCGTTCTCGCGCTCGAAATAGCCCTCGTCGAGATCGAGGCTACGCGCCAGCGCGAAGCCGAGCTTCTGCGTCAGGGCGACGCTTTTCGCCGTGAAATCCGTGACGAACGGGCGAAAGCCGGGCATCGCGGATTCGTCGGGCCACAGATGATGCGGCGGCGGGTAGACCGCGCGCTCGGCTTCGCTCAACGCGAATTCGCGCGCGAAATAGAAGCGCTCCTTCATGTCCGCGGCTTTGTCGCGGTTGGCGCCGGGATTGAGGCCGCCGGGCGGCACGTAGCCGCTGCCCTCGGTCATGACGAGTGTCTGCTTCGCCGCTTGCGGCAGGGCGAAGAAGCGGCGGCCCTGGTCGAGGACCGCGTCCACCTCGGCCTTCGAAAACCCGTGACCCTTCAGGTAGCAGAAGCCGATATCGATGCACGCCTGGCGCAGCGCGCGCGCCGCGCCATCGCGAGCGGCCTCGTCGCCACCCCGGACGAAGGGCGAAATGTCCACCACCGGCAGCGTCGCGAGCGTGCTGCGCTCGATCCCTAGGCGCCGGTCGTGGCGGAGATATCGGTTGTCGAAATCCCGGTAGATCGCGACATCGCCGTCTTGTCTGGCTTCATCCATGCGCATCCTCCTTCAGCGGACGAGCGTCTTGGCGAGGGCCGGGTTCGAGTGTGGCCGATGCGGGCGAAAATTCAAGCGGGCGCCGGTCATTACGGGCCTCAGCCGCGGTTGACGACGAAATACTCGCCGCGATCGACGAAGTCGGCGACCAGCTTCACCCAGCGCGATGCGGCGGCGATCGGCATCTCGTGCGCCGCGCCATGGATGAAGATGCGGATGCAGCCCGGGATTGCCTGCTGGTAGGGGCGCATCGCTTCCTCGGGGATGAGCCGGTCGTCGCTGGCGCAGATCAGCAGGCACGGCACCTTGATCTCGCCCAGCCGCGCCAGGAGATCGGCGTTGCCCTCGGGCGCGCCGAACCGCGACATGTTGGCCTGGGCGTTGCGCGCGATGCGCTGGCGCTCCTCTTCGGTCGGCGGCGCGACCCACTCCGGATCGTCGCCGTAGAGCCGGTGCTCGATCTCTTCCATGGTCGGGCGCGCGCCTGCCGGCGCGCGATGGTGCGCGAAGGCGGCCGGCGCCGACAGCACCAGGCTTTCCACCAGTTCCGGATGCAGCACCGCGAGCCAGCACCCGATGGCGCCGCCGGCCGATTGCGCCACCACATGCGCCTTGCCGCCAGAGACCTTGTCGATGAACGCGGCCATCGCCGCGACCACGTCGAGCACCGTCTTGCACGCGCCCGCCGGCGTTTCGTCGAAGCCGGGGCGCGAGGGAACCAGCACGCGGTGGCGCTCGCCGAGCATCGCGACGAACCCGGCACCGCGCGGCGGCGCGCCGCCCGCGCCATGGAGGAAGACGATGGTCTTGCCCTCGCCCGTCTCGCGGTAGTGCATGCGGATGCCGCCCACATCGGCGGATTTGTCGTGCACGATGACGCTCATAGCGCGCGCGCCTCCGGCATGACTTCCTTGGCGAAGAGCTGGATCGAGGCGATCTTCTTGTCCGGCGCGCCGCTGCGGTCGAAGATAAGATTGAGGACGCCGCAACCGATCTCCGCGTGCAGACGCTTGATCTGCGCCAGGGCGGTCTTCGGCCCGCCGCAGATCACCGTGCCGCGCGCGATCGCCTCTTCCACAGAGCGCGGCTCGTCGGCGGAGAGATCGCGGAAGCGCTGCACCAGCTTGGCGTCGCCCTGGCCGAAGAAGCCCGAGGTCGCGACTAGGCGGTTGGCGTCCACCAGGCCGCCCGTGAGCGCCGAGTGCGCGAACATCGGGCGCAGCGTCTCGAAGGCCTTCTCGTCGGTCTCGTCCACATGGATCGGAAGCTGATAGATGATCTGTTCCGGCGTCGGTTCCCAGCCGAGCTCGCCGGCCTTGGCGCGATAATGGGCGGCGGCCTCGGCCGCGAGCGGCAAGTTGGTGAAAGCGAGCCCCAGTCCCACCTTCTTGCGCGCGGCGAACTCGCCCGACTCCTTGCTCGAGCCCGAGACGTAGATGGGCGGCGTCGGCTGCTGCAGCGGCCGCGGCCAGATCGACACGTGGCGGTAGTGGAAGTGCTTACCCTCCCAGCCGAATGGCATGGTGTCGGTCCAGGCGCGGAGGATCAGGTCCCACGCCTCCTCGAAGCGCGAGCGCGATTCGGCCGGGTTTACGTTGTAGACCATGTATTCGTAAGGCGCGCCGCGCAGCAATCCCGCGACCAGCCGGCCCCCCGACAGGTTGTCGATCATCGCGAATTCCTCGGCGATGCGGACCGGATTCCCGGTGAGCGGGATGAGCGCGCCGAGGATCGCGATGCGCGCGCGCTTCACCTTCTGCGTCAGCGCGCTCGCCAGCACCGAGACGTTCGGGGCGAGGTTGAACGGCGAGTAGTGATGTTCGGCGCAGGCGATCCAGTCGAAGCCGAGCTCGTCCTCCATCTCGACCTCGGCGAGGCAGCCGGCGACCGCGCGCCGCGCCTGTTCCGGCTCGAAATACTGGTTGGGCACCGGCCAGCGATTGCCTTGCATGCGCGTACGGCCGTAAGGCATGCCGTTGAAGACCGAGAATTTCATGGTCCCTGCTCCCGCCCGTCCATTTCACTCGGTGGTGAAGAGCCCGCGCCGGCCGGCCCGCAGAAGGACGAGCGCCATCGCCAGCGCGATCGTGATGAGGCAGCCCGACGCGGTGCCGAGCGCGTATCCGATCGCCTGCGGCCCGGTGAAGAAATTGTCCGAGATCGCCGCCACCAGTGTCGGCCCCATGCCCAGCCCCAACAGCGTGAACACCAAGAGATAGATCGCGGTCACCTTGCCCATCAGCCGCTGCGGCGTGATCTGCGCCAGCAAGCTGGCCGAGACTGGGTAGTAGATGGCGGCGATCAGGAGCGAGACGCCCAGGCTCACCCACATCTGGTTCAATCCCGGCACCACCGGCGGGGCGATCACCAGCGGGACGAACACGAGCGTGGTCCACACACCGACGACCGGCGCCGCGTCCTGCCGGCCCCGCCGCGTCAGCCGGTCGATCGCCAGACCGCCGAACCACGCGCCCAGCGGGGCCAGGATCAGCAGCTCGCCGCCGAACAGGGGGCCGATCTGCTGCGGCTTGAGGCCCCAGGTGCGGGCGATCACGGTTGCCATCCATACACCATAGCTCGAGGCTTGGGCGTAGTAGCAGGTGGCGAACACCGTGAGCGGCAGATAGACCTGCCAATGCTTGCGCAAATGCGCCAGCGCCTCGCCGAACGACACGCCCGCGGCCTGGCGCGAGCCGTCGACGAAGCGCAGCGGCTCGCGGAAGGTGAGGGTCAGAAGCGACAGCGGGAACCCCACCAGCCCGACGACCACCAGCACCGCCTGCCACGTCCGCAAGGTGCCGAGAAACGGCACACCCTTCAATCCGCCCGCCGCGATGAAGCCGATCATGATGCCGGTGAGAATGACGGCCGAGGCCTGGCCGATGAAGCCAGCGGCGGAAAATACGCCGAACGCGCGCGCGCGGTTGTCGGGCGGGAACGAATCGCGGATCAGCGAATAGGAGGCTGGCGTGATCGCCGCCTCGCCGATGCCGACGCCACAACGGCCGAGGAAGAGCTGCGTGTAGCTGCCGGCCATGCCGCAACTGAACGTCATGGCCGACCACAGCACGACGCCGATGCCCATGATTCCGCGCCGCGACACCCGGTCGACGAGATAGCCCGCCGGCAGGCCCAGCACGCCATAGAAGGTCGCGAACGATCCGCCCAGAAGCAGGCTCATCTGGGTGTCGGTCATGGC
Source organism: Allostellaceae bacterium (assembly GCA_035604615.1). Classification (GTDB taxonomy): domain Bacteria; phylum Pseudomonadota; class Alphaproteobacteria; order ATCC43930; family CGMCC-115725; genus DATJLY01. The sequence continues at coordinate 7,928 of DATNID010000020.1, forward strand.
GAGGTCCTGCTTGATCGGGCCGACCAGGAGAACGAGCGACTGGCGGTCGATGAAGGCGAAGACGGCGAGCAGCGTCAGGACGAGAACCATGTACCACTGGCGCCATGTGACCTGCGCGCCTGTTCCGCTCAGGCTCGACGCCGCCGGCGGCGCGCCGGCGTCTTGGCGCAGTTGTTCGGTGCTCATGTCGTCTCTTTCCCCCCGTTTTTCGCAGGTTACACCGTACCCGTCGCCCCTGGCGCGGTGTCATTGGCTCAGTCCGGCGATAGACTAGCAGGCGGGGAGCGAAAAAAAATCTCGCCCGGACGGGTCGGCGATGTCGATCAGGCCGTCCTCCGTTCGACTGTTTGACGGCGGATGACGCCAACCAGGCACGGGAGGCCACCATGAATTACCTGTTGCTCATCTATGGGAATGAAGCCGAATTCGCGTCACAGGACAAAGCCGCCCTGGGAAAGATGATGGAGGAATATGGCGTTTTCACCCAGGGCATCATCAAGGGCGGCCAGTTCAAGGCCGGCGACGCGTTGCAGCCGACCTCGACCGCGACCACGGTCAGGGTCCGCGGCGGCAAGACCATGACCACCGATGGCCCCTTCGCCGAGACGCGCGAGCAGCTTGGCGGCTATTATTTGATCGAGGCGAAGGACCTCGACGAGGCGATCGGCATCGCCGCGCGCATACCCGGGGCGAAGACCGGCTCGATCGAGGTCCGGCCGGTGATGGTCTATGGCTGAGGGCTGAGCCTGGGTCGTCGCTTAGCACGCGGCCCGAACGAACGCAGGGATGGGCGCAGGCGACATCGACCGCGTGTTCCGGGACGAGGCGGGTCGTGTCTTGGCGACGCTGATCCGCCTCGTCGGCGATTTCGATTTGGCCGAGGAGTCCTTGCAGGACGCGTTCGCGGTCGCGGTCGAGCAGTGGCCAGCGACCGGCGTCCCGGCCAACCCGCGCGCGTTCCTGGTCAATGTCGGCCGCAACAAGGCGATCGATCGGCTGCGCCGGCAGATCTCGTTCCGCGTCAAGCGCCGCGAGCTCGAGATCGAGGCTGCGATCGCTCGCCAGATCGCGCCGCTCGACCCCGACGACGACGCCATCGACGACGACGTGCTGCGCCTTGTGTTCATCTGCTGCCATCCGGCGCTGAACCGCGAGGCGCAGGTCGCTTTGACCTTGCGCGCGGTATGCGGCCTGACCACCGAGCAGGTCGCGCGTGCCTTCCTGGTCGGCGAGGAGACCATGGCGCAACGGCTGGTGCGCGCCAAGACCAAGATCCGCGCCGCCAGGATTCCCTATGTCACGCCGGGGCCGGACATGCTCGACGAGCGCGTCGGGGGCGTGCTCGCCGTCATCTATCTCGTGTTCAGCGAAGGCTATGCGGTGACCTCGGGCGCGGCATTGATGCGCGAGGATTTGGCGCTCGAGGCGATCCGGCTCGGCCGCCTGCTCGACGCGCTGATGCCCGGCCGCGCGGCGATCGCAGGCCTTCTCGCCCTCATGCTGCTGCATCACGCGCGGCGGGCGGCGCGCGCCACCGAGGACGGCGATATCGTCCTGCTCGAGGACCAGGACCGCAGCCTATGGGACGCGGCCGAGATCGCCGAGGGGCTGGCGCTGGTCGAGCGCGCCCTGCGCGCTCCGGGACGGCCCGACCCCTATGCCGTGCAGGCCGCGATCGCCGCCCTCCACGCCCAGGCGCCGCGCCACGACACGACCGATTGGCCGCAGATCGTCGGTCTCTACGAGGTGATGTTGCGGTTCTACCCCTCGCCGGTGATCGAGCTCAACCACGCCGCCGCGGTGGCGATGGTGGACGGACCGGCGCGGGCGCTTGCCCTTCTCGACGCCCTCGCCGCGCGCGGCAATCTCGAGGGCTATCATCTGCTGCCGGCGACGCGCGCGGAACTCCTGCGCCGTCTCGGGCGGAACGACGAGGCGAGGGCCGCCTATCGCGCCGCCTTGGCGCTGGTCAAATTGGACCCCGAACGCCGCCTTCTCGCTCGGCGGCTGGCCGAGCTCGGCTGAGCGCGGCGCGCCTCAGGGCGACAACTCCTCGAGCACGCGCCGCTTGGTCTCTTCGCCCATGGTAACCATCACCAACGCACCGACGAGCGATACCGCCGCCATCATGGTGAAAACCAGCGCGACGCTGTCGTACTGCGCCAGGATAAATCCGACGATCGAGGGTGCGATGAAGCTCGCGACGCGGTTCATGCTGCTGCCCATGGCCGTCGCCCAGGCGCGCATGCGCGTCGGGTAGAGTTCGGGCGTGTAGAGATAGACGCCGAGCGTATTGAAGCTCGTGCCCACCGACAGCAGCAGCCCGAAGAAGGCCAGCGCCTCCCACGCGCGCAGACCGAAGGGACCCATCGCAATGGCGCCGGCGATTGCGCCCGTGGCGGCGAACAGGAAGCCGCCGACGAACCACGGCTTGCGCCCGTGCTTGTCGACCGACAGCGCGAACACATAGGTGATCGAGAGCTGGATCGCGCCGGTGCAGATCGAAACCAGCAACGCGTAACGCGCCGGCAGACCGCCCATCTTCATGTAGAGCGTCGGCGCCCAGGTGACGTAACCGTTCGACACGAAATAGCAGCAGAACCACTGCGTCCACACGACGAAGGTGCGCTTGGCGTAGATGCCCTGGAACAGCGCGCGAAATCTCGTCTTCTCGCGGGCGACGCGAATGGGCCGCGGCGGCGGCAGCGTTTTGCCCCGGCGGCGCGCCTGATCCTCCATATCCGTGACGATGGTGTCGGCTTCGGCCACGCGGTCTTTCGAGGCGAGCCACCGCGCGGATTCGGGCAGCTTGAACACGGCGATGATGGCGACGATCGCTGGAATGCCGCCGATCGCGAACATCACTCGCCAGCCCAGCGCCGGGCCGAAGGCCGTCAGGCACGAGAGCGCCACCACCGGGCCGAGGAATATCCCCCACGCGAACAGGGACTCGTAGATCAGGATGAAAAATCCCCGCGCGCTGCCGCGGACGAACTCGGTGAAGAGCGCGGCGGCGATCGGCACCTCGGCGCCGAGCCCGACGCCCTGAATGACGCGCGCGATCAGGATCTGATCGACGCTCTGCGCCAGTGCGGCCGCGGCGGAGCACAGGCCGAAAATGGTCAGCGCCATGACGAAGGACCATTTGCGCCCGATCCGCTCGCCCAAATAGCCGAACGCGATGGCGCCGACGAACTGGCCGCCGAAAGCCGCGCTGATCAGGGCGCCGCCGGTCTTGTAGTCGATCTTGAAGGTCGCGATGATCATGGTGAGCGCCGCGCCGATGCTGAGCGAATCGAACGCATCGAACAGTGTTCCCGTGCCGAGAATGGCGCCGATGCGCCAATGGAACGGCAGGAACGGCAGCCGGTCGATCCGCGCGGAGATGTCGTCGGCGGTCATCGCGCCGCCGCTTGCCTCGATCTTTTCCGTCGCCATCGGGATTTCCTCCGCGCCGTCGCCGACGCGTCTAGACGCCGGTCGCATTCTTGTGGTTCGCGGCCCATGTTAGCCGATCGGAACGGCGGCGCGACGATTTTGCGCCGCGCCCACGCATCTGTTGCTAGGCTTGGGCCGCGGATCGAGTGGCGGAGGACCAGCATCATGGCAGACCATGCGCCTTTCCGAGCTGACCATGTCGGCAGCCTGCTGCGGCCGGCCGAGTTGAAGGAGGCCCGCGAGAAACGCGCGGCGGGCGAGATCACGCCGCAGGCCCTGGCCGAGATCGAGGACCGCCTCATTCGCGACGCGGTCAGGAAGCAGGAGGCGGCCGGGCTCCAGTCGATCACCGACGGCGATTTCCGCCGCCAGTCCTGGTCGTCCGACTTCCTCTCCGCGATCAAGGGCGTGGTGCAGACGCCGCTGGCGGCCGGAAACCTGCCGCAGCTCGAGACGCCGGTGGGCGGCGTCGTGCGCAACTGGCAGCCGCCGACGCCCAAGGTCACCGCGCGACTCGAATGGCCGAAAGGCGGCATCATGCGCGACGCATACGCGTTTCTCGCCGGCCTCACCAGCCGCACGCCCAAGGTGACGATGCCGTCGCCGAGCATGCTGCATTTTCGCGGCGGCCGCGGCGGCGTGGACCAGCAGGCCTATCCGGACATGGAGCGCTTCTTCGACGACCTGATCGCCGTCTATCGCGCCGAGATCATGGACCTCGCGGCGGCGGGGTGCCGCTATGTCCAGCTCGACGACACCAACCTCGCCTATCTGTGCGACCCGCGGCTGCGCGAGCGGGTCAAGGGCATCGGCGAGGACCCCGACAAGCTGCCGCATCTCTATGCGCGCCTCATCAACGGCGCGATCGCGGGCCGGCCCGCCGACATGAAGATCTCGGTCCATCTCTGCCGCGGAAACTCTTTGAGTCGCGGCCATGCCGAGGGCGGCTACGAGCCGGTCGCGGAGGCGATCTTCAACGAGCTTAAGGTGGACGGATTCTTCCTCGAATACGACGACGCGCGCTCGGGCGATTTCGCGCCGCTGCGCTTCGTGCCCAAGGGCCGCTTGCGCATCGTGCTCGGCGTGATCACCTCGAAGTTCGGCATGCTCGAGAGCGGCGACGCGATCAAGCGCCGCATCGACGGCGCCGCGAAATTCATGCCGCTCGACCAGATCTGCCTCAGCCCGCAATGCGGCTTCGCCAGCCACACCGGCGGCAACATCCTCAGCGAGGAGCAGCAATACGCCAAGCTGCGCTTCGTCGTCAATCTGGCCAGGGAAATCTGGCCCGCCGGCTAGCCCACGATGTCGGCATAGGTCATGACGAGATACATGACCGCGATCTTGGCGCCAGGATTGCGGTAGCGGTGCGGCACGTCGGCGGCGAACACGATGGCGTCATCGGCCTTGAGCAGATGCGACACGCCGCCGGCGGTGATCTCGACGGTGCCGGCGACGACCGCGAGATTCTCGGTCGTGCCGGGCGCGTGGGGCGCGGCGTCCTCGACGGCGTTGGGCGCCAAGGTCAGCTTGTAGAACTCGACGCGGCGCTCGGCGTCGAACGGAAAAAGCGCGCGCGAGGTGAAGCCGCCGCCGGCGGATGTCAGCATTTTGGCCTTGTCGGCGGAAAGCACCACCGTGCCGCCGGCGCCCCCTTGGCTCGTCAGCGCGGCGAAGGGCACGTCGAGCGCACGCGCCACTTTCCACAACAGCGCGATGGTGGGGACGCTGCGGCCAAGCTCGATCTGGCTCAGCATGCCGCGGCTGACCTTGGAGCGCTTGGCCAGCTCCTCGAGCGACAGCGCGCGGCCAAGCCTCAGCCGCTTGAGATTCCCACTGACGACGGCGGCGATGCCGCCCCCATCGTCATCGCGGCGGCGGCGGCGCGCGCCGGCCGGCCCGATCATGTCACGCGCAGGACGATCTTGCCGCGCACCCGCCCGGATTCGCTCAAGGCGAGCGCTGCCTTGGCCTCGGCGAGCGGGAATTCGCGCTCGATCACCACCTTGACCTTGCCCGCGTCGATCAGCCCGCCGATCTCCTCGAGCCGCGTTCCGGTGATGTTGCTGCGCACGAAGCGCGCGTCGATGCCGTGCTCGCGCGCCAGCGCCTCGTCGGGGGGCGACACGATCGACAGGAGCTGCCCGCCCTTGCGCACGATGCCGAACGAGCGCTTCAAGGTGTCGCCGCCGACAGTGTCGATCACCAGCTCCAAATCCTTCACCGTCCTGGTGAAATCCTCGGTGCGGTAATCGATGACGCGGTCGGCGCCCAGCGATTCGACCAGCGCGCGGTTGGGCGTCGAGGTGGTGGCGATGACGGTGTAGCCCGCGAGCTTGGCGAGCTGCACCGCAAACGTGCCGACGCCGCCGGCGCCGCCCTGGATCAGAATGGTCGCCCCTTTCGAGACCTTGGCCTGCTCGAACAGCACGGTCCAGGCCGTTCCCGCGGCAATCGGCAGCGCCGAGACATGCGCCAGCGGGATGCTCTTGGGCGCGCGGCCGACCGCGTCGGTCTTGACCGCGGCGTATTCGGCATAGGCGCCCTCGACGCGCGCGACCACTGCGTCGCCGGGCTTGAAGCGCGTCACCACCGGGCCGGTGCGCTCGACTGTTCCCGCCGCGTCGGCGCCGAGGATGGCCGGAAACTTGAGCGGCCGGGCCTGGCGCATGGCGCCGTTGCGGGTCTTCCAGTCGACCGGGTTGACCCCGGCGCCATGAAGCTTGATGAGGACCTCGTCGGGGCCGACCTCCGGCTGCGGCGCGTCCTCGTAGCGCAGCACGCCGGCATCGCCGTAATCGTGGATTCGGATGGCTTTCATGGGTTCGTCCTTCTTGGAAGCCGCGACGCGAGATGCGCGCGGGCGCCCGCGCATGGCAATATCATGACAGAATTTCTCGGATATTGACAGGCCCCGCCGGCGGGCGTTAAGGTTACGAAATTCAGGACGAAGAGGGGCGATCATGTCGATCGAAAGACGACGCCCGGCGCCGTCCGCGAACGGCGCCGCACGGTGGGGCAAAGCCGGTATCGAGCCGGACCTGGCCGAGATGTTGGCCGACCCGGTGGTCCGCCTTGTCATGCGCCGGGACGGCGTGAGCCTCGACGAGTTGCTCGCGGTGGTCGCCGATGCGCGCGGGAAGCTGTGGCGTCATCTTTGTCCCTGCGCCGCCGCGTGACGGGGTGCCTGCGGTCCGAGACGATTGACTATTCGACGACCTCGTCCGCCAGCAGCAGGAGCCGTGGCGGCACGGTGAGACCAAGCGCCTTCGCGGTCTTGAGGTTGATCACGAAGGTGAATTTGCTCGCCTGCTCGATCGGGAGATCGCCGGGCTTGGCGCCTGCGAGGATTTTGGCGACGTAGACGCCGGCGCGGCGCCAACCGTCCGCAATATTGGCCGCATAGGACATGAGAAGCCCCGCGCGCGCCTGTTCGATGACTTGGCCAACGGTGGGCTTGCCCGCACGGAAAGCGAACTCCGCCACCTTGGCGCGATCGTTCATCGTCACGGGACCGGAATCGACGTAGAACGCGCCGGCCCCCGCGCGGACGCCGGATGCGAACGCCGTCTCCACATCGCCCAGCGTGCGCACCGGCAGGGAAACGACATCGAGGCCAAGGCGCTTGGCCGCTTCGTTCGTGCCGTTTTGCTCTGTCGCGAAGCGAGCCGTGTCCGTGATGAGAATGACGCCGATCCGCGCCAATCCAGGCACGAGTTCCTTCAACAGAGCCATCCGCTTACCGATGATGGCTTCCATGCCGCCGCCTGCGGTCGTGGTCACGCCCGTGGCCATGCCGCCTGGCCGCGCATAGCTTTGCGCCAGCCCGAGCGCTACGGGATCGCCGACCAGTCCCGACATGACCAGCGGCACGGTTGGAGCGGCATGATGCGCGGCCAGCGTGACTTCGTCGGGCGATGCCACGATCACGCTTGGCTTCAACGCGGCAAGCTCGGCGGCAAGCGGCGCGACGCGCTTGAAATCCCCGTCGGCATAGCGCATGGCGAAGGCGAAGTTGGTCCCCTCGACGAATCCGCCGTCCTTCAAGCCGCTGCGCAGGGCCGCATCGAAATCCCGTTCGGCTTCTGCTCGGCTCGCCCACAGCACCGCCACGAGCGGCAGGCCGAGAGCAGGCTGCTGCGCGAGCGCGGCGAACGACGCGGACGCCGCGATGCCGGCAAGGACAGTGCGCCGTGTCGTGCGCGTGATGGACCGCTCCTCCACGGCCTCCTCCCCCGGCCATGACGGGAGCCGCACTCTAGCACGGGCGGGGCCGCCTCTTGCACACAAGCAGCTTTGAGGCGAACCTTCTTGCCAGGGGGAGCTTCGCATGAGGGTCGATTACGTCATCGTCGGGGCCGGCACGGCGGGCTGCGTCCTGGCCAACCGCTTGACCGAGGACGCGCGCGTGCGCGTGCTGCTGATCGAGGCAGGCGGGCGCGACTGGAATCCGCTGATCCACATCCCGGCCGGCTTCACGCGGCTGCTCGATCACCCGACGCTGACCTGGAAGTTCCGCGCCGAGCCCGATCCCGGGACCGCCGGCCGCGCCATCATCTATCCGCGCGGGCGCGGCCTCGGCGGCTCCAGCTCGATCAACGGGCTCATCTATGTGCGCGGCCAGCCCGAGGACTATGACCATTGGGCGCAGCTCGGCAATCGCGGCTGGTCGTTCGACGACGTGCTGCCCTTCTTCAAGCTGACCGAGAATTGGGAAGGCGAGGCCAACGAGTGGCGCGGCAAGGGCGGACCGCTCAGCACGTCGCACATGACCGACCGGCCGCCGCTGTGCAAGGCGGTGGTCGAGGCCGGGCGGCAGATCGGGCTCGAGTATCGCGACGACGTCAACGCGCTGCCCCATGGCGGCATCGGCTATTGCCAGCAGACGCGCGGCGGACGGTTTCGCGCCAGCGCCGCGCGCTCGCATTTGAAGCCGGCGAAGCGGCGGCCCAATCTCGAGATCGCGCTCAATGCGCTGGTCCATCGCGTGGTGTTCGAGGGGCGCCGCGCCGTCGCGGTCGAGTATTCCCGCGGCGGCAAGGTCGAGCGCGTCGAGGCCGACTGCGAGATCGTCCTCGCCGCGGGCGCGGTCGGCTCGCCGCATCTGTTGCAGCTCTCGGGCGTGGGCGCGCCCGAGCATCTGGGGCGTATCGGCATCGCCGTTCATCACGCCCTGCCCGGCGTGGGACAGAACCTGCAAGACCATTACATCGTGCGCATGACCCATACCGTGACCGACCTGCCGACCGCCAACGAGCTCTCGCGCGGGCTGCCCTTGGCGCGCGAGGTGCTGCGCTACCTCGTCGTCGGCAACGGCATCCTCAGCTACAGCGCGTCGCTGGTCGCGGCCTCGGTCAAGGTGCTGGACGAGTCCGCGACGCCCGACGTGCAATGCTCGTTCGCGCCCGGCAGCTTCAAGGAAGGCCAGATCGGCGAGATGGACGAGTTCCCCGGCCTCACCGGCGGCTTGTGGCAAATGCGGCCCTTGAGCCGCGGCTATGTCGAGGCCAAGTCGGCCGACCCGGCCCAGGCGCCGGCGATCAATCCGCGCTATCTGAGCGAGCCGACCGACCGCCGCGCGGTGGCGGGGGGATTGAACTTCCTGCGCCGCATCTTCGCGGCGCCGGCGCTGGCGCGGCATCTGGGTCCCGAAATCCTGCCCGGCGCGGAGGTGCGCACCGATGACGAGCTCGTGGATTACGCGCGGCGCAACGGCTCGACCGTCTATCACGCCACCTGCACCTGCAAGATGGGGAGCGACACGATGGCGGTGGTGGACGACCGCCTGCGCGTCCGCGGGATCGAGCGGCTGCGGGTCATCGACGCCTCGGTGATGCCGACCGTGACCTCGACCAATACCAACGCCCCCACCTTCATGATCGCCGAGAAAGGCGCCGTGATGCTCAAGGAAGCGGCGCGGGCGTAGGGCAGCAGGCCCTCTGGCGCGGCTCCCGGCAGATGGCGTCGCTTGCATAAGTTGCTTCAATCTGATAACTCTATGCTGTGCCGAAGTCGCGCGATCCCGCCCTGGATGTGCTGCTGGACCTCGACGGGCAGGTGCTTGTCGTGGACCCGAAGGGCGGCCATCGGGTCCGCTTCGCGGTGAAGCGGGTGCCGGTGTCGCCTGAGAAGCCGCATGGACTCGATTATTCGCTGACCTTGCACGGACCGGATGGCGAACGGCTGGTTGGCTTCGATAACGCTCATCCGGCGGCGAAGAGACGGCGCGGCGAGCCGCAGGACCATCGGCACCGGCTGCGGACGATCCGGCCGTACGGCTATCGCGACGCGGCGGCGCTGCTCGCGGATTTCTGGGAGACGGTGGACGCGGTGTTGCGCGAAAGAGGAGTGATCCCGTGAAGACATTGAAGGTGGGCATCGCCAGCTACGAGGACATGAAGGCGCGCACCATGGCGGTGGCGCGCGGCAAACGGCGCATCGCGGCCAACGAGCCCAAGGTGTGGTTCACGTCGACGGAATCCTTCGCCAAGGTGCTCTCGGCCGGCAACCGCGATCTGCTGCGGGTGATCGTCGAGCAGGCCCCGGGCTCGCTCGACGAGCTGGCGCGCATCACCGGCCGGGCGAAATCGAACCTGTCGCGCACCCTCAAGACGATGGCGGGGTACGGCTTGGTTCGTCTCCACCGGGGCGAGCGGGGGCGCATCACACCGAAAGTCACGCATGACCGGGTGGAGCTGGATTTGCCGCTCACCTCGTCTCGCAAAGCCGGGTGATCGGTACCCGATCTTCACCCGCGGAAGCCAATCCGGAGGCCAACGCTGCGCGCCAGGAAGGCCACGCCCGTCGTGAACAGGATCACCACCACCGACACGACCGCCGCGGCTTCGGAGCGGCCGTCGATCATGTAGTCGAGCTGCAGCAGCGCCAGGGTCTTGGTCGCGTTGGTGGCGAGCAGCGCCACGCTGGCGATGTCGCGCGCGGCGGCGATGAAGTTCACGACGCCCACCATCACCAGGGTCGGCATCAGGATCGGCACGATCACGTGGCGGAAGGCGTACCACCACGAGGCGCCGCTGGTGCGCGCGGCCTCCTCGAGCGCGGCGCCCAGCTGCACCATGGTCGATTTCAGGATCTGCACGCCCAAGGTCATGCTGGCGATCACGGTCGCCAGGATCATCAGCGGGATGCCGCCATACATGAGGCGCAGCAGCGGATTGCCGAGAAAGACATAGAGCAGCCCGACGCCCAAAAGGATGCCGGGGATGGCGAAGGGCAGCCACGACAGGAAGTCGAGCAGGCCCCGCCCGCGATAGCGCGAACGCACGGTGAAATAGGCGATGAGCGAGCACAGCACGATCGACACGACCGCGCCGCCCCCCGCCAGCTCCACCGTGTTGAGCAGCGACTGCACGAAGAAATCGCCGGTCAGGACGCTGTGCCAATGCGACAGCGTCCACGGCTCGGCGATGTCGAAGAAGCCGAACAGCTTCATCACGGACGCGGTCGCCAGGAACGCGACCGGCAGGACCGTGATCGAGACGGCGAGCAGCGCCACCGCTGCGAAAAGCGGCCAGCGCAGCCGCCCCAGCGCCATCGGATGGGTGCGCGCCCGCCCGGTGACGGAGGTGTAATCCGTGCGCGTCATGAGCCAGCGATGGAGGAAGATGAGCGGCGTGATGAGGGCGAAGGCGATCACCGCCAAGGCCGTCGCCGGCGCGAATTCCGGCGGCACCTGCGCCACCAGGATGTAGATCTTGGTGCCGAACACCCAGAAATTGAACGGCGGACCGAGCACCATTTCGATCTCGAAGGTCTGCATCGCGCGGATCACCGATAGCACCAGCACGGTCGCGATCCCCGGCGCCACCGCCGGGATGACGATGCGCGTCAGCGTCTGCCACCGCCCCGCGCCAGAGCAGCGCGCCGCTTCCTCGAAGGCGGCGTCGAGATTGCGGAAGACGGGCGTCAGCAGCATCACCTTGATCGACAGCGAGGCGGTGCTGAGATGCGCCCACACGATGCCCCAGAAGGAATAGATGTTGAAGGGCGGCTTGGTTACGAACGGCAGCTTCATGGCGAGCCGGTTCAAGAGCCCGTTCTGCGGATCGAGCAGCACCACCCAGCCGAGCGTCACCGACAGCGACGGCAGAAAGAATGTGACCCAGAACATGAATTCGAGGCCGTTGCGCCCCGGCAGGTCGGTCCGCGCCAAAAGCCACGCCAACATGATCGCGGTCGGCAGCGAGATCGATTCGTTGGCCGCGAGCACCTTAACGCTGTTCCAAATCGCGCCCATCATGGAAGGATCGGTGAGCGCGGCGTGCCAGCCCGCGAGGCTCCAATAGCGCGCCTGGCCGATCGAGCCGGCAATGAAGCTGTTCACCAGGATCACCAGCACGGGATAGAGGACGAACAGCGCCGCGATCGCGAGCAGCACCAGGAACACGACATGCTGCGCGTCGATCCGGATGCGCGGGCGCCGTGCCGGCAGGGTCTCGGCGGTCATGGCGCGGCCGCAATTGCAGCGGGCTGGAATTCGACCCGTGCGTCCTTCGACTTCGCTTCGCTCCGCTCAGGATGAGGCGAAATTTTTACCTCACCCTGAGCGGAGCCCGAAGGGCGCAGTCGAATGGGCGCAGGATGCCGCTGCAGCGTCATGGCGCGAGGGGCTTTGCCCACACGCGCGGCGCGTCGGGGGCGATCGAGAGCGCGATGCGGTCGCCGCGCGCCAGCGCGATGTCGGGCGCGGCATAGACCAGGATCGCTTCCGAGCCGACGCGCACCTCGCATTCCGAGCGCTCGCCCTGATAGAGCACGGCCTCGACCACGCCCTCGAGCGCACCGCCGGCCGCGCCGCCATTCGCGCGCTCGATCCGTACCGCTTCCGGGCGCACCGAGATCTCGACCTCGCGGCCAGGCGCGAGATCGAAGCCCGCGGGGGCCTGGCATTCGATCGCCGCGCCCGCGCCGCAGGCGAGCTCGACCGCGACCTTGCCGTTTGTGACGCCGCGCACCCGGCCCGACAAGGTCACCGACTTGCCGAGGAAGTCGCGCACGAACGGCGTCTCCGGCCGCTCGTAGAGAAGACGCGGGCTGCCGATCTGCTCGATCCGGCCGCGATCCATGACGGCAATGCGGTCCGAGAGGCTCAGCGCCTCGGTCTGGTCGTGCGTCACATAGACGAGGGTGAGGCCGAGGCGGACCTGGAGCAGCTTCAGCTCCACGCGCATCTGCTCGCGCAGCTTGACGTCGAGATTGCTCAGCGGCTCGTCGAGGAGGAGGAGCGCCGGCTCGTGAATGAGCGCGCGGGCCAGCGCCACGCGCTGCTGCTGGCCGCCGGAAAGCCGCGTCGCCGGCCGGTCCTCGAGGCCCGAGAGGCCGATCATCGCCAGCGCGGCGCGCACCCGCTCGCGCAGCTCGGGCGCGGGGACATGGCGCACTTTCAAGGGAAAGGCCACGTTCTCAGCTACGCTCATATGCGGCCAGATGGCGTAGGACTGGAACACCATGCCGATCCGGCGCCGCTCCGGCGGCAGGTTGATGCCCTCGGCGACCGAGACCACCTTCACGCCGTCGAACGCGATCGAGCCCGTGTCCGGCGTCTCGAGCCCGGCGATCATCCGCAGTATCGTGGTCTTGCCGCAGCCCGATGGCCCAAGCAGGGTCAGCGCCTCGCCCTTGGCGACCTCGAGCGACAAATCCGTCACCGCCGCGACGGCACCGAACCGCTTGCTCAGCCGGTCGAGGCGGACGAACACGCTCGCCAATCCCGATCTCCCTTCGAGGGTCAGCTTCTCGCCACCTGGCGCGCGAGCGGCACGGCGCGATGCTCGCGCGCGGACCGCAGCATGGCAAGGCAGACCTCGACCGTGGCCCGGCCCCAGCGCCCGTCGGGAAAGGCCGGGCGGCCCTCGGCCACCGCGTCGCGCAGTTCGATCAACTCCGCCGCCTGGCCGAGGCTGGGCTCGACCGCGATCTCCTCGCATCCTTGCTCGGTCGAGAGGTAGAGCCCGGTTGGCGACTGCCTGATGACGCCCCGTTCGCAGCTCACGATGGTGAGACCGAAGAACGGCATGAAAGTGCCGCGCCCTTCGGCGCGGGCCGGCGAGTCCGAGGCGGCGGCGCCGTATTTCTCGTCGACGCTCAAGGGACCGGTGCGGCGGCGGCGCCTGGCCGAGCGCGGATCGTTCTCCTGGCGCCCGACCACGCCGATTCCCCAGGTCAGCTCGCGCACGTCGAAATAGCCGTAGCCGTTGCACGAGAAATTCGCCACCGCGCCGTTCTCGAACTCCAGGAGGCAGGCGTAATTGCCCTCGGTCGGGAAATGCGGGTCCCAGCATCCGGCGGTGGCGCGCAATTCGCGCCCCAGGCCCCCGGCGATGTGGCGCACGATGTCGACCTGGTGCGGCCCCTGGCGCAGCACCACGCCGCCGCCGAGGCTGCTGTCGAGCTCGGCCGCAAGGCGCGGGCGCTGCAGCCAGTCGTTGAAGAGCCAAGAGTCGATCTGCACCACCGCGCCGATGCTTCCGCCCGCGACGATGCGCCCGATGGCCCGGATCGGCGTGTCGAAAATCTTGGAATGGCCGAGCACGAGCTGCACGCGCGCGCGATCGGCGGCCGCGATCATGCGGTCGCAATCCTCGAGCGACAGCGCCAGCGGCTTCTCGCAGATGACGTGCTTGCCATGCTCTGCAGCGGCGAGCGTGTGGGCGCAATGAAGCTGCGACGGCGTCGCCACCCAGACCGCGTCGACCGACGCGGAGCGCGCCATCGCCTCGACGCTGTCGAAGGCGGGCAAGTCATAGGTCCTGGTGAATTCGGCGCGCGCCTCTTGGCGCAGGTCTGCGGCGGCGGCGAGCGCCACCCCATCGACCCCCGCGAAGCCGCGCAGGATCTGCACCGATGGCGCCCCCAGCCCGGCGATGCCGACGCGCAGGGTCACGCACTCGGCACTTGGCGGGAGAGCGGGATGTCGCGGTGCTGGCGCGAGGAGTCCATGATCGCGAGGCAGACCTCGAGCGTGGCGCGGCCCCAGCGCCCGTCGGGAAAGACCGTGCGCCCCTGCGCCAGCGCGTCGCGCAGCTCGACCGCCTCGGCGGCGCGGCCAGGGCCGCGCACCACCGGGACTTCCTCGCACCCGGCCTCGGTATAGACATAGAGCCCGTCGGGCGACTGGCGGATCGCACCGCGCTCGCAGCTCACCACGGTGAGGCCGAAGAACGGCATGCGCGAGCCGCGCGCGTAGGTCTCGGTCTGCGCGGTGGTGGCGACGTAGCGGTACTTGTCCTCCATCTCCATCGGGCCGGTGCGGCGCGGCTTGAGCTTGCGCGGCGCGCCCTCGGGGCGCTGCTGCCCGCCCTCGCCGATGCCCCAGGTCAGGTCCGTGACGTCGAAATAGCCGTAGCCGTTGAAGCCCAGCGACGCCGCAACGCCGCCCTCGAATTCGAGGAGGGCGGAGAAATTGCCCTCGGTGTCGAAATGCGGGTCCCACCGTCCCGCCATGCCGCGCACGCTGGTGGCCATTCCGCCGGCGATGTAGCGGACCAAATCCACCATGTGCGGGCCCTGGCGATAGACGAGGCCGCCGCCGAGCCTGGTGTCGACCTCGGACGCGAGGCGCGGCCGCTGCAGCCAGTCATTGAAGTTCCAACTGTTGATCTGGATCACCCGCCCGATGCGGCCGCTCGTCACCACCTCGCGCATGGCGCGGATCGGCGCGTCGAAGATTTTGGAATGGCCCTGCACGAGCTGCACGCCGGCGCGCGCGGCCGCAGCGATCATGCGGTCGCATTCGTCGAGCGTGACCGCCATCGGCTTCTCGCAGATGACGTGCTTGCCGGCCTCGGCGGCGGCGAGGACATGCTCGCAATGCGTGGTGTTCGGGGTCGCGACCCAGACCGCATCGATCGCGGACGAGCGGCACATGGCGGCGACCGTGTCGAAGGCGGGCAGGTCGTAGGCCTTGTGGAACTCGGCGCGGGCGTCGGCGCGGACATCCGCGGCGCCGGCCAGCGCCACCCCCTTAACGCCCTTGAAGGACGGCAGGATCTGCGCCGCCGCAGACCCGATCCCGGCGACACCGATCCGCAGCTCCTTGTCCATCGCTTCCCCCCGGCGCAGCCTATTTCGCCGCTTCCATCTCGCGCGCCATGCGCGCCTGTCCCGTCGAGAGCGTGAACGAGATGATCTGGTTGAGGCGCGGATCGCGGATCACGCCGGCCGGATCCTTGCCGGCGCGCACCGCCTCGATCTGCTGGCGCAGCAGGTTGCGGAACATGACGATGCCGCGGTCGGAGCGGCCGAGCAGCTCCGTGCTGCGGTCGAACACCGGTCCTTGCGTCTCCCACGCCATCTGGTCCTGGGTCGGGAAGTTGAGGAGCTCGCGCTCGCCGTCGGCTTTCAACCCGTCCGCGATATATTCGATCGGGATGTCCTCGTCGGCCTGCAACACCTCGCGCCCGTCGTCGCTCGGCGTGAACTCGCACCAGATGATGTAGGTGTGGGTGTCGTCGACCGGCACGCGCCAGTGGGTCGCGATGCGCTTGCCTTGCGGGTTCAGCAGGATGTTGGGGAAGATCGCGGGATGGCCGACCTCGCGCTCCGGCTTGTCGCCGCCGAAATGGCGGATCTTGCGCACGCCGGTCCAGGTCGGCTCCTTGCACAGCTCGAATTCATAGTTCTCGATCGGGCGATAGAAATAGGCAGCGTCGGCGCCCATCTTGCCCTGCACCTTGAACATGTGGCTGTGGAGATAATAGGTGTGCACCGGGTCGGACGAGTTTTCCTGCGCCTGGAGCCAGTTGCAACGGTGCAGCGGCAGCACCTGGATGTTGCGCAAGCCGTCGGTGCGCACCAAGGTCTCCCAGCGCGGCAGCAGCGGCGCCGGATCGGGGCCGAGATAGGCGAACAGGATGCCGGCCAATTGTTGCACCGGGTAAGAGCGGCGGCAGGCCTCGGCCTTGAGCGGCGAGTTGGCGGGCTCGAACGGCTGCTCGACACATTGCCCGTCGGCGGCGAACTTCCAGCCGTGATAGGCGCAGCGCAGCCCGTCCTCCTCGACGAAGCCGAAATAGAGCGAGGCATGGCGATGCGGGCAATGCTCGGGCAGGAGCCCCAGGCGGCCCTTGCCGTCGCGGAACAGCACCAAATCCTCGCCGAACATGCGCACGCGGCGCTTGGGCTTTTCGGGCGTCAGCTCGGCGGCGGGACAGACCGGCATCCAATAGCGCCGCAAGGTCTCGCCGCACGGCGTTCCCGGCCCGACCTGGGTGAACAAGTCATTGTCTTCGCGCGACAGCATGCTGGCCTCCGGATGCCCGATCCCCCCAAGGTTTATCGCAACCGGAGCGGATTCGCCATGGCCGCCTCAGGCATCCGTCAGCGCGCGGTAATAGCGCCACAAAGCGGCGGCGCGGCCGCTGGGGCGGCCGGGCGCGGCGCCGCGTTCGCCGCCGAGCGGCAGGCGGCGGAAGGCGGCCTGCTCCTCGGCCGGGATCGGCATGGGATCGCCGAGCAGGCGCGCCTGGTAGTTGATGGTGGCGAGATCGTTGAGCTGGATCGCCGAGAGCGCCGCCTCTTCGACGCTGGGGCCGGCGGTAGTGATGCCGTGGCCGCGCATCATGCAGCTCCTCGCGCTCCCCATGGTGCGGGCCAGCTCGTCGCCGAGCTCGGGCGTGCTCACCAGGATGCTGCGCTGGTAGGTCGGGATGCCGTCGAGCAGGAGCTGCAGGCTGCCCGGATCGTAGGCGCCATAGAGCGGCAGCAGCGGCAGGTTGCAAATGGTGAACAGCACCACCGTCGCGGGATGGACATGGATGACCGAGCCGATTTCGGGCCGGGCGCGGTAGATCGCGGTGTGGATGAAGACCTCGATCGGCGCGGCCAGGCCTTCTTCCGCTTCGCCAACCAGCTTGCCGTCGAGATCGACCTCGATCACCTGGTCGCCGGTGGTGTAGCGCACGCCGAGCTCGCCCGGGCCGCGGGCGCGGATCAGCACCCGGTCGGTGCCGGGGACGCGCGCGCTGACATGGCCGGTCGCGGCCTTGGTCAGATCGAGGCGCGCCAGCACCCGGCACGCCTCGGCCACGCGTTCGCGCAACTCGTCGGTTTCGCTCATGTCCGCCTCACTGGGAAATCGGGATCAGCTGCTTGGCGAGGCCGGCCGCTTCCTCGCGCGAGGGAATGTTCTCTTCGTTCTGATCGTCGACATAGCGCGTGCCCGGCACCGGGAACAGCTCGGGCCGCGCGTGGGGCACGTCGAGGCGGCGGCTGTTGTGGCCGGTCTTGCCCCAATCCGTCTGCCCGGCCCGCGACAAGAGCCAGTTGATATAGACCTTGGCGGCGTTGGGATGAGGCGCCTTGTCCATCAGCGACACGGTGCCGAAGCCGGGGCCGACGGTCGGATGCTCGAGCTTGGCGTCGAAGACGGCGATGGCCTTGCCGAGGCCCTGTTGCTGAAACGGCGCCAGCTCCTCGAAGGCGGTGGCGATGCCGATCGGATATTGGCCGCGAACCACCCACTCCGCGTTCTGGCGCGGGTTGGCGACGTAGACGATCTTCTGCCCGGCATAGAGCCGCTTCAGATAGTCGGCGCCGAAATTGATCAGCAAGGTCTGCGCCGAGGCGACGCCCTGGCCGGGGAGGCGCGGATCGTCCCATACGATCTTACCGGCGAATTGCGGCTTCATCAGGTCGTCGTAGGTCTTGAGATCGTCGTGCGAAACGAAATCCCAATTGACCACCAGCACCGCCGAGACTGTCGCCTCGAAGCCCAGCACGTGGGCCCCGGCCTTGTCCATCCAGGCGCCGAACAGCCCGCCATACCAAGCCTTGTCGTCCTGCACCTCGGGCGCGACGAGGGCCGGGCGCAGCGGCGCGAACGCGCCCGCCGGCAAGAGCGCCTGGAGAATGGACGGCGTGCCGCCGACATAGACGTCCAGGTTATAGATGCCGGCCTCGCGCTCGCGCATGATCTTGGGGATGGCGTCGCGCCCGCTCGCGCCGTTGAAATCGATCTTGATGCCGGGATATGCGGCGCGGAATCCCTCGGTCATGACCTCGCTATAGAGCTTACCCGGCCCGCCATGGACCAGGACCAGCCCCTCGCCGTTGGCGGCGGCGACGATGTCGTTCCAGGACGGCTCGGCGGCGCCGGCGGCGAACGCGCAAACGAGGAGAGCGGCGGCGAGCACTGCGCACTTCATGGCTGCTTCTGCTCGCCGAGATATTTCCGCGCCAGCGACGACACCAGCTCGCGCGAGGGGATTTGCGCCTCGCTTTGCGAGTTGACGTAGCTCACGCCGGGCTGCGGCAGGAACTCGGGCGCGCCGGGCTGCACGTCGAGGCGGCGGCTGTCGCGCCGGCTCTTGTTCCATTCCGTCTGCCCCTCCTTGGAGAGCAGCCAGTCGATATACACGCGCGCGGCGTTGGGATGGGGCGCCTTGTCCATCAGCGACACGGTGCCGAAGCCGGGGCCGCCCAGGAACTTGGTCTGGTCGCCAGGAAACGCCTTGACGTTGCGGCCGAGTCCCTGCTGCTGGAAAATCTCCAGATCGTCGAAGCCGGTGCCGAAGCCCACCGGATAGCGGCCGCGCACCACCCATTCGGCGTTCTGCCGCCGGTTGGTGGTGTAGGTGATCTTCTGCTCGGCAAGGAAGCGGATCAGCGTCTCGGTGCCGAAATTGGCGACGATGGTCTGCCCGACCAGCGGCCCGGCGCCGGGGAGGCGCGGATCGTCCCACACGATCTTGTCGGCGAATTGCGGCTTCAGCAGATCGGCGTAGGTCTTGAGGTCGGCGGGCGCGACGAAGTCCCAATTGACCAGCACCACCGGGTCGATCGTGAGGTCGAAGGAATAGGTGAACTTTTTCTCCTGGTCCATCCAGCCCGCGTCGAACCCGTCGCGCCATGTGGCGTCGGCGACCAGCTCGGGGCGAACGAGGGCCGGGCGCAGCGGCGCGAAGGCGCCGGCGGGCTTCAGCGCCTGCAGGATCGACGGCGTGCCGCCGACATAGACATCCCAATGATAGACCCCGGCCTCGCGCTCGCGCATGATCTGGGGAATGGCGTCGCGCCCGCTCGAGCCGGAGAAATTGAGCTTGATCCCGGGATAAGCCGCGCGGAACCGCTCGGTCAGAAGCTGTTCGTAGAGGCGGCCGGGCGCGCCGTGGACATCGACCTCGCCCTCGGCGAGCGCGGCCTTGACGACATCGTCCCAAGGCGCGGCGGCCGCGACGGATGACGATGCGAGGAATGCGGCGAAGAGGGAGAGAAATGCGGCGCGGAGGCGGCGCATGGTCGCGGCCGGGCGGTCCCGCCTAGCGATAGCGCCGCGCGCGGGCGGCGGGCACGGGCGAGGCGCGCTCGTCCTTGTGGCGGTAGGTGATGCGCCCCTTGGTCAGATCGTAGGGCGTCATTTCGAGCGTGACGCGGTCGCCCGTCAGCATGCGGATGCGGTTCTTCTTCATCCGGCCCGACGCGTAGGCCAGGGTCTCGTGCCCGTTGTCGAGCTTCACGCGGAAGCGCGCGTCGGGCAGCAGTTCGAGGATGGTGCCTTCGAGTTCGAGCAGTTCTTCCTTGGTCATTCAGCCTCCAGTCTTGGGGGAACGGCGGGAGCGGCCCGCCCATCCGCCCCCATCAGATCACGCCGATTTCAGATTGCAAGCCGAGACCTTGCCGCGCGGATCGCGCTCGAGGTCGTAGCTCACCTTCTGGCCCTCCTTGAGATTGCCGATGCCCGAGCGCTCGACCGCGGAGATGTGCACGAAGACATCCTTGTCGCCGCCGTCCGGCTGAATGAAGCCGTAGCCCTTCTGGGTGTTGAACCATTTCACGGTTCCGATGGACATGGGTCGTTCCTATGGCAAAATCGCCGCCGCGCGGAATCGCGCGGCGGACCAAACTGCGCTGGCTGACCGGAGAGCAGGTCCGGCGCTTGCGATGAGCGGGGAGAGCACGCCGAACCACGCGTTCGATAGCGCCGAACATAGTCTCCGCCCGGAAGATTGCAAGTCCGAGGGGCTTGCCGGGTCCAATCGCGGACCATACCGGCCCCCAAACCAATTGTGGCGGGGGGGCCGAAATCGCCCTATGCTGTGGCCGCTAAATGCTGCGGCCCATCCGGTCCCCGGACGCGGCTCGGCGGCATGCGAGTTTTGTTAAATGAGCGACGTACGATGCTGATGACGTGCGTTTCCTCTACGGCGCTTGCGGCACCGCCCTCAGGGCGAACGACCAAGAACCTCGAGGCCGACACTGCATCGCTTCGCGCGAGATCGCGTAGCGTTTCCACACAACGGAGGCCCCCATGGCTCTTGGCACGGTGAAATGGTTCAACACGCAGAAGGGCTTCGGCTTCATCGAGCCGAGCGACGGCACCAAGGATGTGTTCGTCCACATCTCTGCGGTTCAGCGCGCGGGGCTGGCCTCGCTCAATGAAGGCCAGAAGGTGCGGTACGAGATCGTGACCGAGCGCGGCAAGCAGGCCGCCGACCACATCTCGCTGGTGAGCTGACCAAAGCTTTCGGCCCGGCTGGCTACGGGCCCCCGATCGACCGCTTCGCCCTTCCGTTGCCTCGCGCGACGGAACGGCGGTGCCGCGCGTGCTCCTGAGGACGATGCGGCGCGAGGGCGATCGGGCGGCGGTCCCGTGGCCGGGGCAAGGGAGTAGGCATGAGCAAGCTCGACGATCTGCAATCCGAGACGCGCCGCAAGGCCGAAGAGCTGCTGAACCGCACCAAGCAGCAGGAATCCGAGCGCCTGGCAAAGCGCGACAAGGAGCGCCAGGCGGACGCGGAAAAGACCGCGCGCCTGCGCGCGCTGCGCCTCGGCAAGGAAGCGGCCGACAAGGCCGCGAAGCAGCCGGTCCGGCGCAGCAAGGCCCTGGCGGAGAAGTAGGCGTCCCGCTCTAGCCCGATTCGCTCACCGCAGGAACCGCCCGCGGGTCAGGACGGCGGGCGCCGGGCATACTTGCCGCTCGATAGAGCGCTCGGCGAGTAGCATCCAGCGTCCCTGATCAGGATAGATCGAAGGCAACGCGACCTTGTTCAGGTTCGCGGCGTGGCCGCGAGCGCATTTGCCGCCGGCGTGCCGCTCGTCGCCTCACGGATTTGGCGCGGCAGGAAGCACCGGCTATCGTAACAGGCATTGAACGTAATAAGCATCGAGCAACGCAAGCTGCCGACCGCCGCAGACGGCATCCTCGGTGTCGTCGATATCGGGCACGATGCGGGACGGCACCCGCTCGAAACAATCGCAGAACAGGCCCACCGTCTTGCGCGCCGCCGCTGGCAAGTCGAAAGGTAGAAGCGTATCGTCTTCCATGACGGGGCTGGCACTGCTGCAATGTCGCATGCTTCCTACATCCACACCGGACGCGTGCGGCGTTGCCACGCCTAACGCTGCTGCTGCGTGGTTTTGCGTCGATCGGGGAGACGGCGGTTGTTGGGAGCCGGCGAGGTAATCAAATGAGGCAAATCAGCATTCAGGTTGGACGTTCCGGATCCATCGATCATCGACCCAATCTGAAGGGTGAGAGGGCGTTGTCATCTCCCCTAAAGCGTCGCAGCTTTTTGACTGCGTTGCTGCCGTTCTTGCTGGCGACGAGGAAATCCTCGAGCGCCACCGTCGGTTCTCCGGCCCGGATCGGCTGGCTTAAAATTCAAGGCGCGCGGCATACACCTGGTCAGCTCAAGGCATTCCGCGAGGGTATGAGTGCGCTTGGCCTCGTCGAAGGGCGCGACTATGAGCTTGAAGAACGTTACGCCGATGGCGACCAAGCTCGACTGCCGAGCCTGACCTCGGAGCTAATCGGCACTGGCGTCAGCATCATCTTGGCGACCAGCCAACCTTCGATCGCCGCAGCTGCGCGCGTAACGAAACGAGTGCCCGTTATAGGGCGGATGAATGACGACCCGGTCGCCGATGGCATGGCACAGTCGCTGGCCCGGCCAGGCGGCAATATAACCGGCATCTACGCGATGACCGAAGAGCTGAACCCGAAGCGATTGGCCTTGCTCAAAGAAGTCGCGCCATCGGTCCGTCGTGTCGGCGTGCTTTTGCGACACGATTCGCCGAATGCGGAACATGATTGGCAAGTTGCCGAAGCGGCGGCGCGAAAGCTCAACCTCGAACTTCTCGCTTTGGACGCCCACGCGGCGAATGATCTCACCGCGGCACTCGCGCACGCGTCGGCGAACAATGTCGACGGAATCATGACCTTCCGGAATCCCACCGTCGTGACCTACCTCAAACTGATTGCCGAACTATGCCAAAAGTACCGGCTCCCAGCTGTGTTCGACGCGCGCGAATACGTTGAGGCTGGAGGCTTGGTTTCTTACGGGCCCAACATCGATGCTATCTATGGCCAGCTCGCTAACTACGTCGGCAAACTTCTGCGTGGGATACCGCCAGGCGAACTGCCGATCGAGCAACCAACGACTTTTGAATTGGTCATCAACAAGCGCACGGCCAACGTGATGGGTCTGCCGCTCCCGGCGAGCCTGCTGGTGCAAGCGGACGCGGTGATCGAGTGATTCATCCCAATGAGGCGAAAGCAATGCGGAAGCGTGGCGCTCCGGGCGTAAGCCAGCCGGCGTGATTCAAAGGCCGGTTCCTGAATGGGCTCGACGAGTTGGACCACGTTCGTAGTCCAGACTTCGACCGCGTGGTGGATAATCGAGGCCAGTCTAGCGCGCGAGGCTCGGCATCAGGGCCAGCGCGTTGTCGCGCTCGATCCCGGCAAGATCGGCCGCGCCCAATCCCATCTGCTGCAACTCGCTCACCGTGTTCTCGATCCGCACATAGGGACAGTCGCTGCCGAACAGCAGCCGCGACGGCGTCGTCAGCTTCAAGAGCGCCGCCATGGCCGGCGGGTTGGTGACGCTGACGACATCGAAATTGAGCTTGCGCAGCTCGGGCACGATGCCGTTCGGAAGCTTGTCGGCCAGGTCCTTGCGCGAGCGTACCAGACCGCCGATGCGGTATGCCAACATCGGCATGGTGCCGCCGCCATGGGCGAAGATGAAACGGATGTCGGGGCAGCGGGCGAAGGTGCCGCCGAACATGAGGCTCGCAATGGCGCGGGTCGTGTCGAACGGATACTCCATCAGCGGCGCGTTGATGCCGGGCAGCAGGTTCATGCAGCAGCCCGCCACGGTGGGGTGGAAGAAGACCGCCGCCTTGCGCCGGTTGAGCTCGTCGAAGACGGGCGCAAAGGCAGGATCGCCCGGCCATTTATCCTCGTAGTTGGTCTGGAGCTTGAACCCGTCCGCCTTGAGCACGGTGGCGGCGTACTCGATCTCGCGCAGGCAGAGCTCGACATGCGGCAGCGGCAAGAGCGCGAAGACGCCGAACCGCCCCTTGTGGTCGCCGGCGAGGCGCGCCGCGAATTCGTTGCAGTCGCGCGCCAGCGCATGCGCGCGCTCGGGCTCATCGGGCCGCACGATCACGGTCGAGATCGAGGTGACCGCGGTGGCGATGCCGTTCCGGTCCATCGCCTCGAGCGACATCGCCGGGGTCCATTTGACGACGAAGCTGAAATCCATCGCCCGGTTCGACATGCGCTCGCCTTCCTCGGCGAGCCAGCGCGGCGGCACGATGTGATGATGGACATCGATGCGATGGGCGCGTGCGGCGTCGTTCATGTCGGTCCTCCTACGTCGTCATTACACGGGGCCGGCCCCGGCCCGTCAACGACCCCGCAATTAGGTTGCGGCTTGTGGCCTGATCTGAGGTAAAAACACGCACAAAGGACGGCGGCCAAGGGAGGAACGCCAGGTGACCGCGACGCAAGCGGGACAAGCCGCGTTGGATTTGGGCCGGCCCAGCTTTCCGGTCAGGTTGGAGCGCTGGCTGGGCGAGATTTCGCGGGTGGTGGCCATCGCTTGCGTTTGCGGCATGCTGTTTGTCGCCGCCATCACCATGATCGACGTGCTGCTGCGCTGGTTCGCCAACGAGCCGATCGCGGCGATCAACGAGATCGTCGAGATGACCTTCTCGGTCGCGATCGCGGCCTGCATTCCCGCCGGCATGACCTTGCGCGTCAATCTCAAGATCGACCTGGTTGCGCGTTTTTTCAGCCCGCCGGTGCGGGCATGGCTCGAAGTGCTGGGCAGCGCTTCGCTGTGGGTGTTCTACGCCGTGCTCGCCTGGCGCATCGGGATCTATGCCGGGGCGCTGGCGCAAGAGCAGCGCACCACGGTCATCCTGAGCCTGCCGCAGGCGCCGTTCATGTACAGCGTCGCTTTCCTGTTCGCGTTCGGCACGCTGGTGCAGAGCGTCATCATCATCAACGAGGTGCGCGCGGCGTTGGCCGAGGGACTGGCTGGCATCGTCGGCGCCGCGGTGGTGACCTTGGCTTGCGCCGCGTTCGCCCTGTGGGCGATTCACGATTTTGCTGCGATCTCGTCCTGGTCGCAGGCGCATGTCGGGCTCACCGTCACCATCGTGTTCGTGGTGATGTGGCTGATGACGCTGGTGCTGATCCCGATCGCGGCGATCATGGGCATCGTCGGCGTGATCGCCTCGTCGCTGTTCATCGGCCTGATGCCGTCGCTCGCCGCCGCCTCGACCGAGGTGACGGGCTTCCTCGGCAACAGCCAGCTCGCGACCCTGCCGCTGTTCCTGATGATGGGCAGCTTCGCCGCGGTCGCGGACATCTCCGAGGACGTGTACCGGCTCGCCCATATCCTGCTCGGCCGGTTGCGCGGCGGGCTCGCTTTGACGACGATCGCAGGCTGCGCCGGGTTCGGCGCGCTCACCGGCCATTCCATGGCGACGACGGTGACGATCGGCAAGGTGGCGCTGCCGGAGATGCAGGCGCGGGGCTATTCGACCGCGTTCTCCACCGGCTCGGTCGCCGCCGGCGGAACCTTGGGCGCGCTGCTGCCGCCGGCGTCGGGACCGCTCATCCTGTTCGCGCTTCTGTCGGAGGCGTCGGTCGGGCAGCTCTTCGTCGCGGCCCTCATCCCCGGCCTCCTTGCGACCGCGCTCTATCTGCTGACCATCGCGATCTATGTGCGCGTGTCGCCGTCGTCGGCGCCGCTCAACACCGACCACACGCCGGGCCGCTTCCTGCCCGCGCTGGCGCGCTGCGGGCCGGCGGCGCTCTTGTTCGGCAGCGTCTTGGGCGGGATCTATGCCGGCGTCTTCACCGCCACCGAGGCGGCCGCGGTCGGCGCGTTCGAATCGTTCCTGTGCGCGCTCGCCCGCGGCAAGCTCAGGGGCGCCGTGTTCTGGCACGTGATGGCGGGGACGACCGCGTCGACCGCCATGATCTATGGCCTCATTTTCGGGGCGCAGATCTTCTCATTCTTCGTCGGCGCTTCGGCCTTGACCGAGTCCGCGACGCAATTCATGTCGCAGCTCGACTGGGCGCCGCTCACCATCATCACGGTGATCCTGGTGGCCTATCTGCTGCTCGGCTCGCTGATGGAATCGTTCGCCGTGATGGTGATCACGGTGCCGATCGTGACGCCGCTGGTCCTGCATTTGGGCTACGACATATTGTGGTGGGGCGTCATCAATCTGTGCGTCGTGGAGACCGGGCTCATCCATCCGCCGCTGGGCCTCAACGTCTTCGTCCTCAAAAGCATCCAGCCCGACGTGCCGATCTGGACCGTGTACAAGGGCGTCTTCCCGTTCGTCATCGCCGATCTGGTGAAGCTCGTCCTCTTGGTGCTGTTCCCCGGCATCACGCTGTGGCTGGTGCACACGATGGGCAGCTAGGAGAGCGGCGATGGCGGCTTCATGGGTTTCGCTCAAGACCTGGCCGGAGCTGCTGCTCGAGCGGCTCGAGGACGCCGAGGTCGCGCGCATCGTGCTCAACCGCCCCGACAAGCGGAACTGCATCAACGGCGAGCTGGTCGCAGCATTCTTCGAGGCGCTCGACTTTATCCGCGCCGACCGGTCGCTCAAAGTGGTCATCACCAAGGGCGCCGGCACTTCCTACAGCTCGGGGCTCGATCTCCATTTCCTGCGCGCCATCAGCGCCGGCCCGCCGCGCGACTGGGACCGGCCCACGCCGACCATTCAGCTCGCCGAGGCGCTCCGGCAGTTTCCCCGCATCACCATCGCCCAGGTTCACGGCTATTGCCTTGGCGGCGCGCTCGGCATCATGTCGACGCACGATCTGGCGATCGCGGCCGAGGACGCGCAGCTCGGCATGCCCGAGATTCTGCGCGGCAGCTTCGGCCAGCTCGTCACCAGCGCGCTGCTGCACGCCGGCATTCCGCTGAAGAAGCTGGCCTTCATCCAGCTCGTCGGGCGCAACCTTTCGGGCGCCGAGGCCGACCGGCTCGGCCTCGTGTCGCAGGCCGTGCCGGCGGCCGCGCTGGAAGATGCGACGCTCGAGATCGCGCGCTCGATCGCGTCGCGGCACCTGGCGGCGCTGGAGCATGCCAAGATCGCGGTGCAGCTCGGCCGCGACATGCCGCTGGCGCAGGCGCTCCAGATCGACCAGCTCGTGGGCGGCCGCCTGCAGCAGGCCATGGACCCGACCGCCAATCTCGGCGAATATCTGCGCTCGCAGCGGGGCGGACCCAACCCCGACTACAAGCGCCCGGACGTGTGAGCACGACACGCATCGAGGGCGCCCGATCGAATCCTATCGGTGCCGAGGACATGCCATGACCACGAAGACACACGCCAAGTCCCACGTCGATCTCGAGAAGTACCGGCTGCGGCGCTTCGTCGACAAGCTCATCGAGCTGGACGAGGTCGAAATCCATGACGAGCCGGTCAAGCTCACCGATGTGAGCCGCATGATCGAGGGCACCGAGAAGGCGCTGCTGTTCAAGAAGGCCGGTCCCGACCGGGTCGAGATCGTCGCCAAGACCGCCGGCAACCGCAAGCGCCTGGCCGCCGCGTTCGATACCAGCGAAGAGAAGCTCTACGACGAGTATTTCAACCGCCTCGCCAATCCCAAGGCGTCCGTCGAGGTGCCGTCGGACGAGGCGCCCGTGCACGCGGTGAAGTTCACCGGCAAGGATGTCGACCTCACCAAGCTGCCGTTCTATCCGCATCACGCCTTCGACGGGAGCTGCTATCTCAGCTCGGCGATCGACTACACGATCGATCCCGCCACCGGGCGGCGCAATGTCGGCTGCCGCCGCCTGAGCCTGCGCAACCGCTACGAGACCGGCACCAACGTGACCGCGCCCTCGGACTTGAAGCGCATCTACACCGGCTGCATCGCGCGCGGGCAGAAGCTGCCGATCACCTTCACGGTCGGGGGCCATCCGCTCGACTTCGTCGCCGCGACCATGCGCCAGCCCGGCGACGAGCTGTCGCTGGTCTCCACATTGCGCGGCGAGGCGGCACCGGTGGTGAAGAGCCTGACCAACGACATCCTGGTCCCGGCCGACGCCGAGATCACGCTCGAGGGCTATCTCGACGAGCGCGGCTATGTCGAGCCGGAAGGCCCCTATGGCGAGTACATGGGCTATTACGGCGCCATCCACATGGACCCGGTGTTCCATTGCACCGCCATCACCATGCGCCGCGACGCGCTGCACCACACGCTGCTGCACGGCTCGGCCTTCGTTCTCGACCAGACCGACAGCTCCAACATCACCGCGATGCGCACCGAGGCCGAGGCCATGCGCATCCTCAAAACCTGCGTGCGCGAGCCGGTCGATGTCTATCTGCGCTCGATCTCCGGCGGCTCCAACACGCTGCGCGTGTCCTTGAAGCAAAGAGGTCCGACCGAGGCGCGCTCGGCCATCGTGGCGCTATTCGGCGGCATCATGCGGCTGAAGCATGTCTACGTGTTCGACGAGGACATCGACATTCACGACGACCGCCAGGTCGAATGGGCGCTGGGCACCCGCTTCCAGGCCGACGAGGACATGGTGGTCTTGCAAGGGATGATGGGCATGACCATGGACCCGTCGCTCCAGGGCCGCCGCTTCGGCGCCAAGGCCGGCTTCGACTGCACCAAGCCCTATGGCCGCGACGGCGAGATCCCGCTGACCCGCAGCGCCGCCAAGGTGTTCAAGGGGCCGGCGCGGTTCCAGACCGTGGAGCAGGCGCTGGCATCGTCGCCGATGTTCTATGCCGATGTCGTCGAATCGATCGGCAGCGACGACGGGCGCGAGATCGCCTGCGCGCTCGACGCGCTGCGCCAGGAGGGCAAGCTCGGGCGCGACCGCGACGGCCGCTATCATTTGAGCCAGTCGAGCCCCGGCGTCACCGGCATCGTCGGGCAGCTCTATCACGATCCCAATGAGGGCACCTGACGGAGGCAGCTTCCATGCGCATCATCGACGGCGACGGCCACGTCATGGAGGACGGGGCTGCGATTCGGAAGTTCCTGCCTCCGGACATGGTGGGCTTGCGCGAGCTGTTCCCGCCGCTCGACCATTTTCACGTCTTCGTCGGCGAGACGCCGCCGGGCTCGTTCCGGCGCGATGTCGGCCCCAAGGAGTGGATCGAGTTCCTCGACGATCTCGGCATCGAGTCGACGGTGCTCTATCCGACCTGGGGCTTGGCCTATGGCCGCATCTTCCATCGCGACTGGGCCATCGCCGCGACCCGCGCCTACAACGACTGGATCCATGAGCAGTACCTGACGAAGAGCCCGCGCTTCCAGGCCGTGGCGCTCATTCCCATGCAGGACCCGGCCGAGGCGGCGAAGGAGCTGCGCCGCGCCGTGCGCGAGCTCGGGTTCTGCGGCGCCATGCTGCCCTCGACCGGTCTTTCCGACCAGCTCGGCGCCAAGGAGTATTGGCCGGTCTACGAGGAGGCCGACCGGCTGGCCTGCGCGCTCGCGGTCCATGGCGGCTCGCATAGCGGCCTCGGCATGGATCACATGAACGTCTATACGCCGGTGCAGGCGCTGGGCCATCCGTTGGGGCTCGTCATCAATTACGGCGGCATGCTGTTCAACGGCGTGTTCGACCGCTTCCCCAATGCGCGCTACGGCTTCATGGAAGGCGGCGTCGCCTGGGCGCTGATGGCGCAGGAGCGGTTCGAGCGCGCGCACCAGACCCACATCCAATACAACCCGCGCGGCGAGCTCATGCCCGCCTGGGACCAGAGCGTGGCGGATTACGTCCGCCGGCATGTGCGCGAAGGGCGCCTGTTCTTCGGCTGCGAGGGCGACGAGCCGCTGATGGCGCAGGCGATCCGCGAATTGGGCAGCGGCGCCTTCGTCTATTCGAGCGACTTCCCGCACGAGGTGAACAACGCGACCTGCAAGAAGGAGATCGCCGCGTTCCTCGACAATCGCGACATCGCCGACGCTGACAAGGCGGCGGTGATGCACGGTAACGCGCAGCGCTTCTACGGCTTGAGCCAAGCCCGCGCCGCGTCGTCGGCGGCATGAGGGGACCAGCATGAACGACAACGGCACCCTGGCCTTTTCCGGTTATCGCAACGCCAGCGAGGGCACCTCCGACCTGTTCCTGACCCAGGTCGGGCCGGGGACGCCGGGCGGCGAATATCTGCGCCGCTTCTGGCACCCGGTGGCGTGGGAGGACGAGATCAAGGACCTGCCCTTGGTGCAGCGCGCGCTGGGCGAGGACCTCGTTCTCTTCCGCGACAAGAGCGGGCGCTATG
This sequence comes from Allostellaceae bacterium, assembly GCA_035604615.1. Lineage (GTDB taxonomy): Bacteria > Pseudomonadota > Alphaproteobacteria > ATCC43930 > CGMCC-115725 > DATJLY01. Next base: position 37,883 of record DATNID010000020.1, read on the forward strand.
GCTGCATGCAGCTTCATTGCTGCCATCGCGGCACCTCGCTCGAGTTCGGACAGATCGAGGCGCGCGGCATCCGCTGCTGCTATCACGGAAGGCTTTACGACATCGACGGCACCATCCTCGAGGCGCCGGGCGAGCCGGTGGAGCTGCTGCGCAAGCGGGTGGCGCAGCCCGCCTACCCGACGCACGTCTTCTGCGGCATGGTGTTCGCCTATCTGGGGCCGATCGAGAAGCAGCCGCCCTTCCCCAATTACGACCGCTTCCATCTGCCGCGCATGCGCATGGAACCGGGCAATCGTCTGCCCTTCGCCTGCAACTGGGTGCAGGTGAAGGAGAACACCATGGACCCCATTCACACCGCGACCCTGCACGTGCTGCCGGGCCAGCCCAATCCGTTCGGCGACGGGTTCGGCGTCATCCCCGAGATCGAATGGGCGGAGACGCCGGCCGGCACCATCTATGTCGCGGTGCGCCGCGTCGGCGACAATATCTGGGCGCGCTCCACGGACGTTCTGATGCCCAACATCCACAGCATCACGTCGGTGTTCGAGAACGGACGCCAGCGCAAGGTGGCCGCGCCGCCGTGGCTCACCTTGTGGACGACGCCGGTCGACGACGAACATTGCATCAACTTCACCTTCTTCCATCTCGGCGAGAACGAGACCGCCGAGAAGCGCCGCTCGGGCCAGTTCAACAATTTCGGCCAGACACCCGACCGCCCCTACGAGGAGCGCCAGCGCGTCCCCGGCGACTACGACGCGATGACCAGCCAAGGCGCCATCGCCAAGCACAGCCGCGAGAATTTGGGCGTCGGCGATACCGGCGTCGCGCTGTTCCGGCGCTTGCTGCGGCGCTCGATCGAGGCGGTGCAGCGCGGCGACGAGCCGCCTTGCCTGCCGCGCCGCGACGGCAGCACGCCGACCTACGGCAACGACCGCATCGTTCCGGTCTCGGCGGTGAACGGCGATCCCGACGATCCGCGGGTGCTGAAGACCTACGCCAAATTCATCGTCAAGGAATACCTCGAGCGTCCGCCGCTCCGGGCGCTCGCCTAGCGCGACCATGAGCCGGCCGGATTACCGTCCCTTCCTTCCCACCGCCGCGCAATCGAAGATCGCGGGCCCGACCGCGCGCGCCCATGCCGCGGCACGCACCAAGAGCCCGCGCGCGCAGGAGCTGCTGGGCGGCTGGGATGCGCTCTACCGCCAACCCTTCAAGGGCGTCACCACCGACGGAAGCGCGATCCCGGGCCTCTTCGCGCTCGCCCCGAACGGCGCGCCGACCGAGGCGATGGCGGCGGCGGCTTCGGCGCTGGTGGCGCGGCTTACGCCTGAGCAGCGCGCCGCGACCTGCTTCCCGGTCGACGCCAACGAATGGCGCAAGTGGCAGAACACCGAGCTCTTCGTCGAGAATTACGGGCTGCGGCTCGACGAAGTGGCGGACGCGCTGCGCGAGGCGGCGATGGAAGTCGTTCGCGCGAGCCTGAGCGCCAAGGGCTTCCAGCAATCGCGCGACGTGATGCGCCTCAACCGCTTTCTCGGCGATCTCGTGGGCGGGCCGCAGGTGCTGGGCGAGTGGTCTTACATCTTCTGCCTCTTCGGCCAACCTTCCGCGAGCGAGCCGTGGGGGTGGCAGCTTTTCGGCCATCATCTGTGCTTGAGCTGCTTGGTGCTCGGCCGCCAGATGGCGCTGAGCCCGACCTTTCTCGGCGCCGAGCCGGCCTATGCCGATACCGGCCCGTTCGCCGGCATCACCCTCTTCGAGGACGAGGAGCGTGCGGGGCTTGCACTGATGCGATCGCTGAGCGCCACGCAGCAGCGCCGCGCCATCGTCGCGCACTCGATGATGGGCGGCGACCTGCCGCAGGGACGGCGCCATTTCGCCGACAATCTCCATCTCGGCGGCGCGCACCAGGACAACCGCATCATCCCCTACGAGGGCATTACCGGCGATGCGCTCTCGGCCAAGCAGCGGGGCGATCTCCTCGACCTCGCCGGCGCCTATATCGACCCGCTGCCCCCCGAGCCGAGGACGGCGCGGATGGAAGAGATCGAGCGCCATCTCGATGCCACGCATTTCTGCTGGATCGGCGGGTTCGACGACCTCAGCGCGTTCTACTACCGCATCCAGAGCCCGGTGGTGCTGATCGAGTTCGACCATCACGCGGGCGTGTTCCTGACCAACGCCGAGCCGGCCAAGTTCCATGTCCACACCCTGGTGCGGACGCCCAACGGCAACGATTACGGCATCGACCTTCTGCGCCAGCACTACAAGCAATCGCCGCATCACCAGGGCGGTCGATGACCGGCGCCGCGCCTTACGAGGATTTGCGCGATTTCATCACCAAGGTCGATGCGCTCGGCGCGCTGCGCCGCATCGACGGCGCCGATCCCGCGATCGAGATCGGCGGCATCACCGAAGTCGCCGCGGGATTGCCCGACTGCCCGGCCCTGTTGTTCGATGCGATCAAGGGCCATGCGCCAGGATTCCGCGTCTTCACCAACGCGACCGTGAGTCCGCAGCGCGCGGCGCTGGCGCTAGGCATCGATCCGGCGCTCCGGCCGCTCGACGCGCTGAAGGAATGGAAGCGCCGCCGCGCCGGCCTCGTGCTGCACAAGCCGGTCACCGTCGAGCGCGCACTCTTCCTCGAGAATTCGCGCGAGGGGGAGGCGGTCGATCTCGGCCTCTTTCCCGCGCCCATCTGGCACAAGGGCGATGGCGGGCCCTTCATCGGCTCGGGCAGCGTCGTGGTGATGCGCGATCCCGACACCGGCTGGATCAATGCCGCGATCTATCGCGTGCAGCTTCACGACCGCGCCACCGTGACGATCCAGTTCGATCATGCCGGCCGCCACGGCGCCATCATCGCGCGCAAATACTGGGCGAAGGGCGCGCTCTGCCCGGTCGCCATCGTCCACGGCCCCGACCCCGCCCTCTTCGTCGCGGGTTTCGAGTATCTGCCCGAGGGCGCGTCGGAATACGAGTTCGCCGGCGCCATCAAGGGGCGGCCGGTCGAAGTCGCGGCCGCGCCGCGCACCGGCCTCCCGGTTCCCGCGCGCGCCGAGTTCGTGTTCGAGGGCGCGCTCATGCCGATGAGCGAGACGACGCTGCCGGAGGGCCCGTTCGGCGAATTCACCGGCTATTACGCGGCCGAAAAGCGCCCGGCCCCGGCGATGCGCGTCGATGCGGTGCATTGGCGCAACGACCCGATCCTGTTGGGCTCGCCGCCGATGAAGCCGCCGCGCTTTCATTTCGGGCTGCCGCTCCGGGCGGCGAGCATGTGGTCCAATCTCGAGAGCGACGGCGTCACCGATGTGGTCGGCGCATGGCAGCATGTGGCGCAGTTGATGACGGTGGTCGCGCTCAGGCAACGCTATGCCGGCCACGCCAAGCGCGCCGGCCTCATCGCCGCGGCGCAGAGCTACATGGCGCGGCTCGTGGTCACGGTCGACGAGGACGTCGATCCGTCCGATCTCGCCGACGTGATGTGGGCGGTCGCGACGCGGTGCGAGCCGTCGGAGTCGGTCGACATCGTGAGGAACGCATGGAGCTCGGCGCTCGACCCGCGCCTCTTGCCCGAGGCAAGGGCCAGCGGCGACACGTCCCATTCCAAGATGATCATCGACGCCTGCAAGCCGTTCGCCTGGAAGGACCAGTTCCCGCCCACTTCGGCGCTGACGCAGGACGAGTCCCGCACCATCGAGGCCAAGTGGACGGACGCGCTGAAGGGCTGAGAGGCTACTCGGCCGCCGCGCGCTTTGCGGGCTGGGGCGTGCGGGTGCGGAAGTGGGGCAGGATCTCGGCCGCGATCGCCGCCTGGTTCACCTCGACCATCTCGTGCGGCATGGTACCGAACTGGGTCTTGGTGAGCGAGTAGTTGAAGCCGGCGAGATCCTGGTACTCGGCCAGCTTCTCGCGCACCGTGTTGGGGCTGCCGACGATGACGACGCCCTTCTCGATCAAATCCTCGGCGCGCTGAAAGCCGACGCGATTGGCACGCAGCGCGCGGATGCGCTTCATCGATTCGATGCTGGTGTAGCCCGGCGGCATCATCAGCGTCGGGTTGGTCTTGAGGAAATAATTGGCGTAGGTCTCGAGATGGGGCTTCGCCTCCTTCAAGGCCTTGGCGTCGGTCTCGGCGACATAGATGGCGTTGGACCAGGCGAGCTGATCGGGCGACGCCTCGTAGCCCGATTTGAGCGCGGCCTCGCGATAGAGCTGGAACGTCTTCGCCACCAGCTCAATGGGCGCCAAGGTCTGGCAATAGGTGTAGCGCTTCTCGGCCGCCCACTTGATGGTGCTGAACGAGCCCGAGGACGGAATGAAGATCGGCGGATGCGGCTCCTGGTAGGGCCGCGGCCACGGGTTGACGTATTTGAACTTGTAGTACTTGCCCTCGTAGGCGAAGGGGCCCGGCTCGGTCCAGGCGCGCAGGATGAGATCGTGCGCCTCGAGGAAGCGGCCTTGCGATTCGGTCGGATTGACGCCCATCGAATGATATTCGGCGCCGATGCCGCGCACGAAGCCGGCGATGAACCTGCCGCGCGTGATGTTGTCGAGGATGGCGTATTCCTCGGCCACCACCAGCGGATTGCTGAGCAGCGGCAGGGCCCGGCCCAGCACCGCGATCTTGCCGTTCTTGACGCTGCGGGAGAGCGCGCCGGCGAGCACGCCCGGCGTCGGCATCATGCCGTAGGCGGTCTGGTGATGCTCGTTGACGACGACGCCGTCGAAGCCCAGCTTGTCCGCGGATTCGAGCTGATCGAGATACTGGTTGTAAAGCTCGGCGCCCTTCTTCGGGTCGTAATACTTGTTCGAATATGTGACCCAGGCGGTGCCGTTCTTCTCGATTGCGTCGAGATCGGCATGGGCATAGGGCATCAGGTGGAAGTTGAATATCTTCATGCCGCAACGCCCTCCTTGGAGCAGAATTTTGCGATCGCCGCGATGAGCGCGCGCGGATTGTCCGGGCCGGGCGCGGACCTGTCAATGTGCTTGGCGGGTCCTTTATAATCGCAGCGCTTGACCAGGGGGCTCATGGACGCGGACGGCGCGAGCTTCGACTATATCATCGTCGGCGCGGGCTCGGCCGGATGCGTGCTCGCCAACCGTCTGTCGCAGGACCCGCGCGCGACCGTCTGCCTCATCGAGGCCGGGCGGTCCGACCGCAGCCTGGCGACGCGCCTCAAGGTCAACCTGCCGGCCGGCAACACCATCCTGCTGTCCTCGCCGACCTACAACTGGAGCTATGTCTATGCCGGGGCCGAGGGGATGCACCACGGCGCCATTCCCGCCCATCGCGGCCGCGTCTCGGGCGGGTCGAGCGCGGTCAACGGCATGGTCTATATGCGCGGCCAGAAGCGCGACTATGATCGCTGGGCGGCGCAGGGCAATCGCGGATGGGCCTATGACGACGTGCTGCCCGACTTCAAGGCGCAGGAGAACCGCGAGGCCGGCGCCGATGATTTCCACGGCACCGGCGGCGAACTCAACGTCGCCAAGCTGCGCTGGCTCAACCCTCTGACCCAAGCCTTCCTCGCAGCCGCCGGCGAGACCCAGCATCCCTCGAACCCCGACTTCAACGGAGCGCGCCAGGACGGATTCGGGCCGCACGAGGTGACGCAAAGGAACGGCGAGCGCTGGAGCGCCGCGCGCGCCTTCCTCCATCCCGCGCTCGACCGCCCCAACCTCACCGTGCTGCACGATGCGCTGACCCTCCGCGTGCGGCTCGAGAACAAGCGCGCCGTGGGCGTGCGCGTGCGGAGCGCAGGGGCCGAGCGCGATCTCGCCGCGCGCCGCGAGGTCATCCTCGCCGCTGGCACCTTCAATTCGCCGCACGTGCTGCTGCTCAGCGGGATCGGCGCGGGCGAGGCGTTGCGGCGCGCCGGCGTCGCGGTGATTCACGATCTGCCCGGCGTCGGGCGCAACCTGCATGACCACCCGGCCATCTGGGTCCACATGGAGGACTGCTCGGCGCGCAGCTTCGGCCTGTCGGCGCGCTCGCTGCCGTGGCTCACCGGCGCGGCCGTAACCTATGCGCTGGCGCGGCGCGGCCCCTTGACCTCGAACGTGATCGAGGCCGGCGGCTTCATCCGCTCGGCGCCCGATCTCGACGGGCCCGATCTCCAGTTCGGGTTCATGGCTGCGATCAAGGATTTCAAGCGCTGGATCGCGCGCATCCATGGCTTCGGCATCTCGACCATCCTGCTGCAGCCGAAGAGCCGCGGCTATGTCGAGCTCAAATCGCCCGACCCGGCAGAGAAGCCGGTCCTGCATCCGCGTTTCCTCGACAACGAGGAAGATGTCGCCCGCCTCATTCACGGGCTGCGCATCGCGCGCCAGATACTGGCGGCGCCGGCGCTGGCTGCGGTGCGCGGGGCCGAACTCGCGCCCGGCAGCCATGTCACGGCCAACGCGGCGCTCGAGGACTATCTGCGGCGCAACCTCTCCACCGCCTTCCACCCGGTCGGGACCTGCAAGATGGGGCCAGCCAGTGATGCGACGGCGGTGGTCGATGACCGGCTGCGCGTCCACGGGATCGAGCGCCTGCGCGTGGTCGACGCCTCGATCATGCCGACCGTGGTGAGCGGCAACACCAACGCCCCAACCATGATGATCGCCGAAAAGGGCGCCCGCTTCATCCGCGCCGACGCGCATTGAGGCGGGCGATTGCAACGCGCATCGTTCCGGCGCATGATTTCCGGGCGAATTGGTAAGGAGCGTCCTCGATGCACGACATCGTCATCCGCGGCGGCACCATCGTCGACGGGACCGGCCGGCCGGCCTTCACCGGCGACGTGGCGCTCACGGGCACGCGCATCGACGCGGTCGGCGGCAAGCTCGGCCCCGGCCGGCGCGAGATCGACGCTGACGGGCTTCTGGTCACGCCCGGCTGGGTCGACGTCCACACGCATTATGACGGCCAGGCGATGTGGGACCCGATCCTCGCGCCCTCGTCGTGGCATGGCGTGACGACGGTGATGTTCGGCAATTGCGGCGTGGGATTCGCGCCGGTGCGGCCGGAGCATCGCGGCGCGCTGATGGACCTGATGGAAGGGGTCGAGGAGATTCCGGGCGCGGCGATGGCCGAGGGGCTCGACTGGGAATGGGAGAGCTTCCCTGACTTCCTTGACGCGCTCGAGCGCCAGCCCCGCGCCATCGACATCGCGGCGCAGCTCGCGCATCACCCGTTGCGCGTCTATGTCATGGGCGACCGCGCCATCCGCCTCGAGGATGCGACCACGGACGACATCGCCGAGATGCGCCGCCTCACCATCGAGGCGCTGCGCGCGGGCGCGTTCGGCTTCACCACCTCGCGCACAGATTCGCACAAGACCACGCGCGGCGGGATGGTCCCGGCGCGCTATGCCGAGGCCGAGGAGCTATTGGGCATCGGCTCGGCCTTGGGCGTGGTCGGTGCGGGCGCGTTCGGAATGAACAGCGATTTCGACGACGAGGTCGCCGAGGTGGCGTGGATGACGCGGCTCTCGCAGGAGACCGGGCGGCCCATCTGGTTCCTGCTCACCGACCGCTACAGCGATCCGACGCGCTGGCGCCGCCTCATCGGCGAGGTGCACAAGGCGCGGGCCAAGGGGGCGCATCTGACGGCGCAGATCTCGGGCCGGCCGATCGGCGTCGTGCTTGGCATCGGGCTCGCGCTCAACCCGTTCTCGATCCGGCCGAGCTATGCCCAGCTCACCGGCCTGTCGCGCGGCGAGCAGCTCGCGCGGCTGCGCGATCCGGACGTCCGGCGCGCCATCCTCGCCGACAAGCCGTCGGACGAGCAGGTACGCAAAATGCCCCAGTTCCGCCAACTCATCACCTCGCGCTGGGACCGCATCTTCGTGATGGGCAACCCGCCCGACTATGAGCCCGGCCCGGAGGCGAGCATCGCCGTCATTGCCTCGCGCCAGCAGGGCCGCACGCCCGACGAGGTCGCCTACGACTACCTGACCGAGGCCGAGGACCGGTTCCTGTTCTTCCCCGTGACCGGCTATGCGACGGGCGACCACGAGCCGATCCGCGAGATGCTGTGCGACAGCGCGACCTTGCTCGGCCTCAGCGACGGCGGCGCGCATTGCGCCTCGATCATCGACGCCGGCGTGCCGAGCTACATGCTGACGCATTGGGTCCGCGACCGCGCGCGGGGGCCGCGACTGCCGCTCGAGATGATGGTGAGGCGCCAAACGAGCGAGACCGCGGATTATTTCGGCTTCACCGACCGCGGCCGCCTGGCGCCGGGCCTGCGCGCCGACGTGAACCTGATCGACTTCGAGGGCATGCGGCTCCATCCGCCCGAGGTGGTGCACGACCTGCCTGCCGGCGGCCGCCGCCTGGTGCAGCGGGTCGAGGGCTACGAGGCGACCTTCGCCGCCGGCACGCAGACCTTCGCGCAAGGCGAGCACACCGGCGCGCTCCCGGGCCGGCTCGTTCGCGCGGGGCGGGCCGCCTCCTGATCGGGTCCTGACGCCCCATGAGCGGCGACATCGTTCCCGTCCTCATAGCCGGCGGCGGGCCGGTGGGGCTCGCGCTCGCGACCGAGCTCGGCATGGCCGGCATTTCCTGCACCGTGGTCGAGCGCCGCGACGGCAGCGTCAGCGTGCCCAAGATGAGCGGCCTCTCGGTGCGCAGCATGGAGTTCAACCGCCGCTGGGGCATCGCCGAGAAAGTGAAGCGCGCCGGCTGGCCGCAAACCCACCCTAATGATTTCGTCTATTGCACCAGCATGGTGGGCTACGAGCTGGCGCGCACCAAGTACCCGGCTTATGTCGATCAGCATTTGCCCTACACACCCGAGCCGGGCGTCGGCTGCGCGCAGATCTTCTATGACCCGATCCTGATGGAACGCGCGCGCTCGCTGCCGAGCGTGAACCTTCGTCATTTCACCGTGCTCGAGGGCTTCACCCAGGACGCGGACTGCGTCCACGCGACCGTGACCGATGCCAAGACCGGACGCAGCGAAGTGATCGACGCGCGCTACATGGTCGGCTGCGATGGCGCGGCCGGCGTGGTGGCGGAGGCGCTCGGCGTCGGCTGGGAGGGGATCGGCATCGTCGCCAACAGCGTCAATGTCTATGTCCGTACGCCCGACCTCGCCAAGATTCACGACAAGGGCTGGGCGCGATTTTATCGCTTCACCGACGCGCAGGGCACCTGGGGCGAGATCATCGGCATCGACGGCAAGGAGCTGTGGCGCCTCTCGGTGCTCAAGGCGGACCCGAATTTCGACGGCGACGGCTACATGCGCCGCCTCGCCGGGGCCGGCACCGATCTCAAATACGAGATTCTATCGGTGATGCATTGGGAGCGGCGCGAGCGCGTCGCCGACCGCTATCGCGACCGCCGCGTCTTCATCGCCGGCGACGCGGCGCACCAGAACTCGCCGACCGGCGGGCTCGGGCTGCACACCGGGCTGGCCGACGCAGTCGATCTCGGCTGGAAGCTCGCGGGCGTGCTCAAGGGCTGGGGCGGCGAGGTGCTGCTGGATTCCTACCAGGCCGAGCGCAAGCCCATTGCGCTCGACAACGTGCGCGTCTCGACATCCGAGTTCAACATCCTCGCCGAGATGCCGGCCGGCCCCGAGATCGAGGAGGCGTCGCCCGCGGGCGAGGCACGGCGGCGGCAATATCTCGAGATGTTCGAGCGCACCGGCCAGGTGCGGTCCAAGATCTACACCGAGAATCTGCGCCTGGGATATTGCTACGAGCCATCGCCCATCTGCGTCCCGGACGGCACGACGCGGCCGCCGGTCGAGACGGTGCCCTTCATCCCGGTGGCGCGGCCCGGAACGCGCGCGCCGCATGCCTGGCTCGCAGACGGGCGCTCGACCCTCGACCTGTTCGGCAAGGGCTATGTGCTGCTGAGGCTCGGCGCCGATCCGCCAGCGGTGGGCGCGCTCGCCGAGGCGGCGGCCAAGCGGCGCGTGCCGCTCGAGATCGTCGATCTCGCGGACCCGAAGATCGCCGCCCTCTACGAGCGCCGACTCGTGCTGGTGCGGCCCGACGGCCACGTCGCGTGGCGCGCCGACGCCGCGCCCCCCGACCCGCTCGCCCTGATCGACCGCGTGCGCGGCGCGTAAATCCGCTCAGATTGCTGATTCCCGGCCATCCGGGGACTATCGGCTAGGACAAAGCCGGCTCGGTTTCGGCGAAGATGATGCCGCAGACGAGCAGGTCGACGTGAACCCCGTCGTCGGAGAGCGGCAGCCACAGCGCCTCGTAACGCGAAATCCAACCGTCCAGAACGAGGTCGTGGATAAGCGCCAGCGGCTCGCCGCTTGCCACCAGGTCTCGGCAGCGATCCAAAACGTAGGTTCGGTATTCCGGCCGCGGCAGCTCATCGAGCCATTTGCCGGTCATGTCGTAATTCATCCGCGTTACCAGGTTGGCGCCATGCAGCCGGACGCGGAAGCGTTGCGGTTCGCGGAGAACGTCCACCAGCATGAGATTGCCGAGCACATAGGGAAAGTCCAGCGGATCGATGTCGCGGCGCGCGGGGAAGCGCCGTTCGCCGCATTTGCCCAGCCAATAATCGTAAAACCGCCTCAGCCTGCGGTCGCGGCTTTTCGCGGCAATGGTCGGCGCCGGCGTGGCACAGGGTGCCGCGTCGCGCGAAGCCGTGATCGCGCCCCCGGCCGTCATCGTGTCCGTCCTCGCATGGCCGCTCACAAAAATCCCGAATTCGCAAGCCGGCCATCGTCACGCATCGACGTAAGGAAATGATTAACCGACATTCCCCGAAAGCCGGGAACCCGCGCGGGGCGTGAGGCACGCGGCAGTCATCCTGCGCCCTTCAACTACGCTTCGCTCCGCTCAAGGCGAGGTAGAATCTTCGTGCAATGAAGGACTTTCCTCATCCTGAGCGGAGCGTGCGCCAGCACGCGCAGTCGAAGGACGCACGATGACCTTGCCGCGCCATGCCATGGCAACCGCCGGGCGGCGGTGGTAAGCATCGCTCCATGATCGGACCGCAGGGCTACGACTATGTCATCGTCGGCGCGGGATCGGCGGGATGCCTCCTCGCCGACCGGCTCTCCGCTGACGGCGCGAGCGTCCTCGTCATCGAGGCGGGCGGTCCGGACCGCGATCCGCTGATCCACGTGCCGATCGGGGTCGGCAAGCTGCACCAGCACCGGCTCCACGATTGGGGCTACGACACCGAGATCGAGCCCGGCCTATCGAACCGCGCCATCGAATCGATGCGCGGCAAGGTGATCGGCGGCTCGTCCTCGATCAACGTGATGGCGCATGTGCGCGGCAACCGCGGCGATTATGACCGCTGGGCCGCGTCGGGCTGCGCCGGCTGGTCCTATGACGATGCGCTGCCTTACTTCAAGCGCTACGAGGACTGGCAGGGCGGCCCGGACACTTGGCGCGGCGCTGGCGGCCCGCTGACGGTGACGCGGCCCGAGAACGCCGATCCCTTCGTGCCCGCGCTGCTCGCGGCGGCGCAGGAGGCCGGCTATGCGGTCACGCCCGACTATAACGGCGAGAGCCAGGACGGATTCTCGCGCGGCCAGTCCACCATCCGCGACGGAAGGCGGTGCAGCGCCGCGGTGGCATTCCTGCGGCCGGCGCTGGCGCGGGGCAAGGTCACGCTGGTGCAGAACGCGCATGCCGGCCGCGTGCTGCTCGACGGCACGCGCGCGCTGGGCATCGAATATGCGAGCGGCGGGCACATGCAGCGCGCCTTCGCCGAGCGCGAGGTGATTCTGGCGGCCGGCGTCTTCAACACGCCGCAGCTTCTGATGCTGTCGGGGATCGGCCCGGCATCGCATCTCAGGGAGCACGGGATCGCGCCGGTCGTGGACCTGCCCGGGGTCGGCGGCAATCTCCAGGACCATCTCGCGGTGACGCTTGGCTTCGCGCGGCGCGAGCCCGGCCCGTTCCCGGCGCTGATGCGCGCCGACCGCGCCGCGGTGGCGATGGCGCGCGCATATCTCTTCGGCACCGGTCCCGCAACGGTCCTTCCCGGCGGCGTCACCGCCTTCATCAAGACGCGCACGGACCTCGCCGTTCCCGACATCCAGTTCTTCACCCGCGGCACGGCGATCGACGCCGATTGGTGGTTCCCGGGATGGCGCAGGCAATTCGCCGACGGGTTCAGCTTCACGCCGGTGCTGCTTCATCCCGAGGCGCGGGGACGGCTCTATTTGCGATCGGCCAATCCGCGCGACAAAATGCGCATCGTCCATAATTTTCTCGGCCACGAGAACGATCTGCGCTCGTTCCGCGCCGGAATCCGCGCCGCGCGCGATCTCGCGGCGAAGCCCGCGCTCGACCGCTTCCGCGGCGAGGAGCGCGTGCCGGGCGCGGGCGTCGCGTCCGACGCCGAGATCGACGAATGGGTCCGCCGCACCGCGCGGTCGGCCCACCATCCCTCCTGCACCTGCGCCATGGGCGTGGGCGAGGATGCGGTGCTCGACACCGATTTGCGCGTGCGCGGCGTCGACCGGCTGCGCGTGGTCGACGCATCGGCGATGCCCGACATGGTCTCGGGCAACATCAATGCCTGCGTCCTGATGATCGCGGAGAAGGCATCGGATTTGATCCGCGGCCGGCCCAACGCCAGAGCGTGAAGTGGTCCGGTTGAAGCGCAGTGCGTCCTTCGACTGCGCGGCGCTGCGCACCGCTCCGCTCAGGATGAGGCGAAAATTCTACCTCATCCTGAGCGGAGCGAAGCGAAGTCGAATGGACGCACAGCCCAACATCACGCCGTCTTCTCCTCGCTGAGGCCAAGCTCGCGGATCATCTCGTCGCGCATCAGGAACTTCTGCACCTTGCCCGTGACCGTCATCGGGAAGCCGTCGACGAAGCGGATGTAGCGCGGGATCTTGAAATGCGCGATCTGGCCGCGGCAGAAGAGGCGGATGTCGTCGTCGGTGGCAATCGCGCCGGGCTTCAATTTGATCCAGGCGCATAATTCCTCGCCATAGACGCGGTCGGGCACGCCCACCACCTGCGCTGCCTCGATCTTGGGATGGCGGAAGAGGAACTCCTCCACTTCGCGCGGATAGACGTTCTCGCCGCCGCGGATCACCATGTCCTTGATGCGCCCGACGATGTTGCAATACCCGTCCTGGTCGAGCGTGGCGAGGTCGCCGGTGTGCATCCAGCCGGCGCGATCGATCGCCTCGTCGGTCTTCTCGGCGTCGTTCCAATAGCCGAGCATCACCGAATATCCGCGCGTGCACAGCTCGCCCGCGACACCCGTGGGAACGATGCAGCCCTCGGCATCGACAATCTTGACCTCGACATGGGGATGGACGCGGCCCACCGTGCCGACGCGGCGCTCGAGCGCATCGTCATGCGCGGTCTGGAAGCTGACCGGGCTCGTTTCGGTCATGCCGTAGGCGATGGTGACCTCGCTCATGTGCATCTCGGCGACGCAGCGCTTCATCACCTCGATGGGGCACGGCGAGCCCGCCATGATGCCGGTCCTGAGCGAGGCCAGGTCGAAGCGCGCGAAGTCCGGATGGTTCAATTCGGCGATGAACATGGTGGGGACGCCGTAGAGCGCGGTGCAGCGCTCGGCCGCCACCGTCTCGAGCGTGGCGAGCGGCTCGAAGCCTTCCGTGGGAAACACCATCGCCGCGCCGTGGGTGATGCAAGCGAGGTTCCCCAGCACCATGCCGAAGCAATGATAGAGCGGCACCGGAATGCAGACGCGGTCGCGCTCGGTGAGGCGCATCGTCTCGCCGACGAAATAGCCGTTATTGAGGATGTTGTGGTGGGTCAGCGTCGCGCCCTTGGGGGCGCCCGTCGTGCCGCTGGTGAACTGGATATTGATGGCGTCGTCGAACTGGAGCCGGGCCGCGCGCGCGGCGAGCGCCGCCTCCTCGCGCGCCCCGCCCAGCGCCATCACCTCGTCGAAAGGCAGGAAGCCCTGCTCCGCGCCGGGGCCCACGCGGATCAATATTTCGAGCGCAGGCAGCCGCGCCGCGCGGAGCTGGCCGACCGCGTCGCGCGGAATCTCGGGCGCCAGCGCGCGCAGCATGCCGACATAGTCGCTCGACTTGAACGCGTGGGCGGTGACGAGCGCGCGGCATTCGACCTTGTTAAGCACGTATTCGAGCTCGGTCAGGCGATAGGCCGGGTTGATGGTGACGAGGATAAGTCCGGCCTTGGCGGTGGCGAACTGCGTCACCACCCATTCGGCGGTGTTGGGCGACCAGATGCCGACGCGATCGCCCGGCTCGAGCCCCAGCGCCGCCAGGCCCGCGGCGAGCGCATCGACACGGCGCCGCAATGCGCCGTAAGTCCACCGCACGCCGTGGTGCCGCGCGACCAGCGCATCGCGATCGGCCCAGCGCACGGCGGCGCGATCGAAGACGGCACCGATGGTCTCGCCGATGAGCGGCTCTTGCGATGCGCCATGGACATAGCTTTGTGCGAGTTTCGCCGTCGCTGCTTCCTCCCCGGTCTCAGTCGGGCGCGCGCAGGCGATATCCGACGCCGGTCTCGGTGAGGATATGCCGGGGCCGCTCCGGATCGGCCTCGATCTTCTGCCGCAATGCCCGGATATAAATGCGGAGATACTGCACGTCGCTCTCTCCGCCCCACACCTCGCGCAGGACGAATTTGTGCGTCAGAACCTTGCCGGCATGCGCCACCAGGAGCCGCAGGAGGTCGTATTCGCGCGGCGTGAGCTTCACCTCCTCGCCGCGCACGGTGACGATGCGGCGGACGAGATCGACCGCGAGATCGCCGCTCTTGAACACCGGCCGCTCGCCTTCCTGTTGCAGGCGGTGGCGCAGCGCGGCGCGGATGCGGGCCAGCAGCTCGTCGATGCCGAACGGCTTGGTCACATAGTCGTCGGCGCCGAGATCGAGCGCCTCGACCTTGCCGCGCTCGTCGGTGCGGCTCGACAGCACGATGATCGGCAGGCTCGAGCCGCCGCCGCGCACGCGCTTTATGACCTCGAACCCGTCGATGCCAGGAAGGCCGAGATCGAGCACCAGCACGTCAACGGCGCTGCGGCGCAAGGCGTCGAGCGCCTCGGTGCCGTCGGCCGCGTCGATCACGCGATAGCCCTGCACCTCGAGACCGGTGCGCAGAAAGCGCCTTATCGCGGGCTCGTCGTCGACCACGAGGACGCTCGACGGCGCGGCGCCGGTCATGCCGCGCGCTCGCGGCCGGCCGCGTCCTCGGCTTGCGCGGGGAACATGAGAGTGAAGACCGCACCTGGACGGTCGACGCGATTGCCGGCGACGATGGTGCCGCCCATCGCCGCCATGAAGCCGCGGCAGATGGCGAGGCCCAGCCCGGTCCCGGCGCGCTTACGGTCGGCGGCGTGGACGCGGTAGAACTTGTCGAAGATGCGCTCCAGATCGCCCAGCGGAATCCCCTCGCCTTCATCCAGCACGTCGAGGCGGACGCCGCCGCCGACATTGCGCGCCTGAATCCTGATCTCCGTGCCGGGGCGGGTGTATTTCGCGGCGTTGTCGAGCAGGTTGAACAGCACCTGCTCGAGCAGCACCGGGTCGCAGCGGATCATCGGCAGGTCGGCGGCAAGGTCGACCGCCACGTCGTGATCCGCCACCACCTTGGCGGCGCGCTCGAGCGCGGTGCCGACCACCTCGGCGAGATCGACCAGGTCGGTGCGCGGCTCGACCGCACCCGATTCGAGCCGCGTCATGTCGAGGAGATTGCCGATGAAGCGGTTGAGCCGCTCGGATTCCTCCTGGATGGTGCGGATCAATTCGGCCTGCGCCTTGTCGTCGAGCGACTTGCCGTAGGTGCCGAGGCTGGTGGCGGAGCCGAGGATCGAGGCCAGGGGCGTGCGCAGATCGTGCGAAATCGAAGTGAGGAGCGCCGAGCGCAGCCGTTCGGCCTCGGCGGCAATCTTCGCCTGATCGACGTCGCGCGCGAGATTGACGCGCTCGATCGCAAGCGCCGCCTGGTCCATCAGCGAATCGAGCAGGCGGCGCTGGTCGGGCGTCAGGAGCGGCCCCGGCCGGTCGCTGTCGAGCCCGACGACGCCCACCGGCCCGCGCCCGGTGCGCATCGGCAGGAACAGCCGCTTGGCCCCGGGCAGCGTGTCGGCGCCGCGCCCGGCCGGCAGGTTGTTGAGCCAGCACCACTTGGCGGCCGCGAGGTCGGCCTCGTCGAGCGCGTCCTCGGGCGGATAGCCGGCGCGGACGGCGATGCTGTCGCCCTCGGGCAGCAGCAGCACGACGCGCACCTTCAGCATCAGCGCGACCTGGTACGAGGTCGCCCACAGGAGATCGTCGAGCGTCACCGCCGCCGCGAGCTTGCGGCTGAACTGGTAAAGCTCGTCGGTCACCTTGGCGCGCTGGCCTGCGCCCAGCGCCTGGCGGCGGACGCGCGCGGCGAGGTTGCTCGCGATCAAGGCGACGAACGCGAAGAAGAACAGCGCCACCATGTTCTCGGGATCGGCGATCGAGAAGGTATAGAGCGGCGGCAGGAAGAAGAAATTATAGGCGAGCACGCTGACGAAGCAGGCGAAGAGCGCCGGCCACAGGCCATAGGCGACGGCGCTCCCCAGTATCGCGGTAAGGAACGCCAGCGACACGTTCGCGACGGAGAGCCATTGCTGCAGCAGCAGCCCGATCCCGAGCGCCGCCGCTACCATCGCGGCGCTCACACCATAGGCGCCCAATTCGAACGACGCAGGCCGCGCGGCCGTCTCGACCGCCTCGCGCTCTTGGCTCTCGGGTACTTCGGGGCCGGGCGGCTCGGCGATGACGTGGACGCTGATGTCGCCGGCGCGGCGGATGAGATGATGCGTGACCGAGCCGCGAAGCAGCTCCGACCAGCGCGTGCGGCGCGATTTCGCGATGACGATGTGGGTGATGTTGTTCTGCTCGGCATAGGAGACGATGCCGCCGGCGACGTCGCTCGCCGGAGCGGTCACGGCCTCGCCGCCGAGGCGCTGCGCCAGCCGGAGGGCTTCGGCGATGGCGTCGCGCTCCTTGTCGCCGAGGCGCTGGCTCGCCGAGGTCTCGACATGGAGCGCGACGAATGGCGCGTGCAGCCGGTCGGCCAGGCGCCGCGCATAGCGCACCACCGCAGCGACGCTCGGGTCCTCGTTGACGCAGACCAGCACGCGCTCGCTCGCCGCCCAGGGACCCTGGATGGCGTGGGCGCGCATGTAGTCCACCATCTGCTCGTCGACGCGCTCGGCGGTGCGGCGCAGCGCCAGCTCGCGCAAGGCGGTGAGGTTGCCGGGCAGAAAATAATGGCGCACCGCGCGCTCGGCCTGCTGCGGCAGATAGACCTTTCCTTCCTTGAGCCGCTGGACCAAATCCTCGGGCGTGAGATCGACGACCTCGACCTCGTCGGCGCGGTCGATGATGGAGTCGGGCACGGTTTCGCGCACCCGGATGCGGGTGATCTTGGCGACGACGTCGTTGAGGCTTTCCACATGCTGGATATTGAGGGTGGTGAAGACGTCGATCCCGGCGTCGATCAGCTCCTCGACATCGTTGTAGCGCTTGGGATGCCGGCTCCCCGGAGCGTTGGTGTGCGCCAGCTCGTCGACCAGCACCAGTTTGGGGCGGCGCGCCAGGATGGCGTCGAGGTCCATCTCCTCGAGCGTGTGGCCCTTATATTCGACGCGGCGCCGGGGAACGACCTCGAGTCCAGCCAGCAACGCCTCCGTCTCGACGCGGCCATGGGTCTCGACCACGCCGATCACGACATCGACGCCTTCCTGGCGCTTGGCCCGGGCCATGGTCAGCATCTCGAAGGTCTTGCCGACCCCCGGCGCCGCGCCGAGGAAGACCTTGAGCCGGCCACGCGTCTCCTGCTCCGCCGCCTTCAAGAGCGCGTCGGGCGAGGGTCGTTTGTCGCGGTCGGGGCGGTCGTCCATCACCCCCCATCATAGCACCCCCGCCAGACGCCGCCGATTCCGACTTGATGCCGGGAGCGGCCTTCCGGCCTATAATCGCCCCGGTCCCGCGCGGAGAACGCACCATGAAGAGGCTCGTGCTGGAGACGACCGCCCCGTTCCAGGGGCTGCCGGAACTCGTGGCCTATGACGAGGGCCTGTTCGCCAAGGAAGGCCTGGCCGTCGAGTGGGCCGACCGCGACGCCGGCGTCGACAAGACGACGCGCACCGACATCACCAGTCCCAAGGGCGTCGACCCCTTCACCAGCCACGGCAAGCTGTTCGAGCAGGGTAAGGCCGACATGTATAACGCCTGCGAGTGGGGCAACTATTGCCGCGTGCAGGACACCAAAGCCGGCAGCCGCAATCTCGGCCGCCGCGCCATCGTCACCTTCGCCGCCATGGTGGTGCGGCCGGATTCGCCGGTCTTCACCCCGCAGCAGCTCGCCAACCGCTTGATCGGCGTGCCGTTCTATTTCGGCACCCACTACATCGCGCTGCACATGCTCGAAGGGTTCCTGCCGCGCGACATGATCAAGCTGTGCAGCGCGCCCAATGGCTCGCGCTACCGCTACGAGTCGATGATGAAGGGCGACGTCGAGGCTACGACCTTGACCGAGCCGCATGTGACCTTGGCCGAGAAGAACGGCTGCCGCCTCATCACCACCGCTTTCTTCCACGGCACCGAAGTCGCGTCCGGCCGTGTCGACGCCGAGACCTACGCCGCGTTCAACCGCGCCGTGCGCGAGGCGGTGCGCCGCATCAACGCCGACAAGAAGGCCTATCTCCACTACTTCATCGACTACCACAAGGCGAAGGACCCGGCGATCGCGACGCTTTCGGTCGAGGATTTGCGGCCGAGCCGTCTCGTCGTGTGCGACCCCGCGCCCATCCCGCTCGCCGAGATGCAGCGCACCTACGCGTGGCTCAAGAGCTGGGGCATGCTGGAAGAGACGGCGTCGGCGCTCGACCTCGTCAACCTGCACGTCCAGCAGCAGGCTCACGCCGCGGAATAGGTTCCTCGTTCGTGGCAGCACGCAAGCGGGCACCGGCGCGCTTCCGCCTCGGCGTCGATGTCGGGGGCACGCACACCGATCTCGTCCTGCTCGACGTCGCGACCGGCGCAATCGCGGTCCAGAAGGTCGCGAGCACGCCGCGCAACCCGGCCTTGGGCGTGCTCGAGGGCATCGCCCGGTTCGTCGCCAAGGGACTTAGCCCCGGCGCCATCGAGTTCTTCTCGCACGGCACCACCATCACGACGAACGCGCTCCTCGAGATGCGCGGCGCCAAGGTCGGGCTCCTCATCACCAAGGGCTTCCGCGCCGTCCAGGAGGTGCAGAGCCAGGCGCGCGACGGCAATCCGTTCGACTATTTCTACGAGAAGCCGGAGCCGATCGCGCCGCAAAGCGCGACCCAGGAGATCCCCGGCCGTATCGACTTCGCCGGCACGGAATTGGAGCCGCTCGACGAGGACGCGGTGCGCCGCGCCGCCCGCGCGCTGCAGGCGAAGGGCGTGACCTCGATCGCCGTGTGCTTTCTCTTCGCCTACGCCAATCCCGCGCACGAGGAGCGCACGCGGGCGATCCTGCTCGAGGAGTTTCCCGAGGCGCAGGTGTCGCTGTCCTCGACCGTGCTGCCGCGCATCCGCGAATGGCCGCGCCTCTCCACGACGCTCCTCAACGCCTATCTCGAGCCGGTGCTGGTGAATTACATCGCCCATCTCGACCACGGCCTCGACGAGGCGAAGATTGCGACGCAGCAGCGCTTCCTGATGCAGTCGAACGGCGGCGTCATGCCGTTCAAGGCGGCGGTCGGCGGCGGCAAGACCGTGCACACGCTGTTCTCCGGACCCGCGGCGGGGGCGCAGGCGAGCGCCTATCTCGCGCCCGACGAGGCGCGGCGCGGCCTCATCACGCTCGACATGGGCGGGACCTCGTGCGACATCGCTTTCATCGAGGGCGGCGTGCCGCTCGAAGTGACGGAAGTGACGGTGGCGCGCCGGCCCTTGGGCGTGCCCGCGCTCGATCTCACCAGCATCTCGGCGGGCGGCGGGTCGATCGCATGGATCGATGCGGGCGGATTCCTCGCCGTCGGGCCGCGCAGCGCCGGCGCCGATCCGGGGCCCGCATGCTATGGCCGCGGCGGCGACAATCCGACCGTCACCGACGCGGATTTGGTGCTGGGCTTCCTCAATCCCGGCTATTTCCTCGGCGGCGCGCAGCGTCTCGACCGGGACGCCGCCGCCGCCGCGATCGAGGCCAAGATCGCGAAGCCGCTGCGCATGAGCCTTGCCGACGCGGCCGCCGGCATCCGCCGCATCGTCGACATGCGCATGGCCGACGAGGTCCGCGTGTTCGCGGCCAAGCGCGGCGTCGACGCGCAGGATTTCACGTTGCTGCCGTTCGGCGGCGCCGGCGCGGTCCATGCCGCAGCGGTCGCGGCCGAGCTTGGCGTCGCGCGCATCCTGGTGCCGCCGCGTCCGGGCGCGTTCTCGGCGCTGGGGCTTCTCTGCACCGACGTGGTGCACGACTACATCCGCTCCGAGCTGCGCCCGCTGGACCAGGTCACGCCGGCGCATGCCGAGGCGATCTTCGGCGCCCTCGATGCGCGGGCCTTGGCGGAGCTGGCCGAGGAAGGGCTGGGCGCGCGGCGCGCCTTGCGCGAGCGCGAATTCGACATGCGTTATTCCGGACAGGGCTACGAGCTGCGCGTGCCGGTCGCGGGCGGGCGCATGACCGCCGCAACTTTGCGCCAGGCCCGCCAGCGCTTCGACGAGGCGCATGCCCGCATCCACGGCCACGCCGCGCATGACAGGCCGGTCGAGATCGTGAGCTATCGCCTGCGCTTGCGCGTGCCGGCGCCCAAATACGTGGCGGTCGCCGCTTCCAGCGCCCGCGCGCGTGCCGCGCCCAAGAGCGCGCTCAAGGGCGTGCGGCGGGTGCGCTTCGATGCGGCGCGCGAGGTCAGGGCGCAGCTTTACGAGCGCGACCATCTGCCGCCGGGCGCGCGGCTGGAAGGACCCGCGATCGTCGAGCAGTTCGACGCCACCACCGTCATCCCGCCCGGCTGGACCGCGACGGTCGACCGCTTCCGCAACCTCGTGCTCGCGCGGAGATCCAATGGCTAGGAAGAAGAGCGCAGCGCCCGACGCGGTGACGGTCCAGGTGATCCGCAACAAGGTCGCGAGCCTGGTCGACGAGATGCACTATCATTTCTACCGCTCGGGCTATTCGACCATCATCCGCGAGTCGCGCGATTTCTCCTGCGTCATCCTCGACCGCGGCGGGCGCCTCATCACGCCGCCGCCGATGTTCTTCCACGCGCCCGTCTATCGCCATTTCGTCGGCCGCATCCTGGCGCTTTATCCCGAAGGCGCGATCGCGCCGGGCGACGTGTTCGTCTCGAACCACCCCTACGAGGCCGGCATGCCGCATGTCTCGGACATGGGCTTCGTCGCGCCCATCTTCGCTGCCGGACGGCTGGTCGGGTTCAGCGGCTCGATCGCGCACAAGGCGGATATCGGCGGCACCAATCCCGGCAGCACCTCGGCCAACGCGACCGAGATGTTCCACGAGGGGCTGCTGCTGCCGCCCGTGAAGATCGCCCATGCCGGGCGCTATGACGAGGATTTGGAGCGCCTCATTCTCGCCAACAGCCGCCAGCCCGACCTGGTGCGCGGCGACATCCGCGCCCAGATTGCGGCGACCGAACTGGGCGCCAGGCGCATGGCCGAGCTGGGCCAGCGTTTCGGCGCCGGCACGCTGATGGATGCCTTCGCCGCGATCCTCGACGGCACGGCGCGTGCCCTTGCCGCCGCGATCCGCGCGCTCCCGGAAGGCAGCGCGTCGGCCGAGGGCTTCATGGACGATGACGGCGTCGAGCTCGACAAGCCGGTGAAGTTCGCCGTCACCATCACCGTCGCCAAGGGCGGCATCGCGTTCGATTTCTCCAACTCCGGCCCGCAGGCCAAGGGACCGGTCAATCTGCGTCCCTCGATGGTGGAGGCCTGCGTCTTCTATTCGCTCATTGGCGCGTTGGCACCGGAGATGCAGTTCAACGACGGCATGCGCGACGTGGTGAGCATCCGCTATGCGCCGCGCACCGTGACCAACGCGTCGCCGCCGGCGCCGGTGTCGAGCTATCAGAAGGCCAATCTGAAGCTGGTCGACGTGATCCTCGAGGCGATGGGACGGTTCCGGCCCGACCGCGCGATCGCCGGATCGGGCTCGTCGGGCTCGCTGATGATCAGCTGGCAGGGCGGCGGGAGAGAAGGCCACGGCACCTTGCAATACGAGATCTTCGCCTCGGCCTATGGCGGCGGCAGCGGCCATGACGGCACCTCGATGGTGGCGACGCATCTCTCGAACCTGCACATCACGCCCATAGAAATCCTCGAATCCGAGTTCCCGTGCCGCATCGCCGAGTTCTCGATCATCGCGGATTCGGGCGGCGCCGGCGCCTTTCGCGGCGGGCTCGCCTTCCGCAGGCGCTACGTGCTGCTGCAGGATGCGACGGTGGTGCGGCGCTATGACCGCGCGCGCTTCCCCTCGAGCGGCGCCGGCGGCGGCAAGGACGGGCGCAAGAGCCGCTTCGTCCTGGTGGCCAAAGACGGCGCCGAGCGCGAGGCGCCCTCCTCGGGCCGCTTCGAATTGAAGGCCGGCGCGGGCTTCTACCTCGACAAGGCGGGGGGCGGCGGCTTCGGCGACCCGCGCGCCCGCGACCCGACCGCGATCGCGCGCGACATCGAGGAAGGCTACGTCACGCCGGAGGCCGCGAAGCGCGACTATGGCGTTTGAGGGCGGGTCCGCCGCGCGCGGTAGCGCACGAAGAAATCGCACTGCGCCACCAGCGCGATGACGCCGCCCATCGCCGTGCTCTCGATCCGGGAGGCCGCCACCTGCGCCTCGGCCACGCCCGCGAGCACCAGGAGGAAGACCACGTAGCCGGTGACGAAGAGCGAGAACACGCCGTAATTAAACCGCACCGTCGCATAGGCCAGGAACGCGAACGCGGCGACCAGCGTCGCCAGCGCCGCCGGACCCGGCGCCAGGACATGGGCGATGAGCGAGGCGAGCGCCGCGCCCGCGATCGTCCCGCCGATGCGGCCGAGGCTGCGCGCGAGCGCGTCCTGGAAATCGGGCCGCAACAGCAGCAGCGTCGTCATCGCCACCCAGTAGCCGTTGGGGAGCGCGATCACCCGCTCCACCACGACCGCCGCCGCGAGCGCGAGCGCGCAATGGAGCGCGAACCGGATCCAGGGCGAATTGTAGCGTACGTGAAATCGCAAGCCCGCGAACGCGGTCGCAGCGTCGCCGAGAATGCGGTGCAGGCTTCGCCACGGCAGCGCGCGGCGCTCGCGCGCGAGGATGATGGTGAAGCATGCAATCTGGACCAAGCCGCCCGCCATCACCAGCGCGGCGCGGTCGAACGCCTGCTCGATCCCTCCCGCATAGGCGCCGGCGATGAGCAGGAAGATGGTGCATTGCTGCCCGATCCAGAACGCGCCCATGCCGATCGCCGGCAGCATCCCGCACCAGAACGCATAGATCATCGCCGCCAGCACCATGGTCGCGCCGTCGCCGCCGGCGAGCGTGCCGATCAATGTTGAGAGGCCGGTGCCGAGCCAGGCGAACAGCATCGGCCCGGCGCGCGAGCTGGTGAATTGCTGGAACGCGCCGAAGCCGACGATGAGCGCGCCGCCGGCCGCGACGGCGGCGACCTGCGGCTCGCCCAGCGCGAGACCCGCTGCGAGCACAAGCAACAGCGCCGGCGCGAGCCGCAGGCCCAAGCCCACGGTAAGCTGCGTCCGGTCGAAGAGCGCGGCGCGGCGCGCGGTCCCGAGGAAAGCCCGCATCCCGCCCGCGTTCAAGGCGCCGTGGCGATGGCGTCTTTCAGGCGTTTCACGATCTGCGGCGGCGTCGCGAAGACCTTGGCGACCAGGGTCTGCACCTCCTCGCCCGCGACCGGATCGACCGCAAGCCGCATGCGCTTGGCATCCTCCAAAGTCGCCCGGTCGCGCAGCGTCTCGATGAATGCCTGGCGCAGCGCCGCGACGCGCTCGGGCGGCACGCCCGGCGGCACGACGTAAGGCCGGCCGAACACTCCTTGGCTGTACATGAGCTCGAGCACCTGGCGCTCGTCGTCAGTCCGCGCGAAGTCGATCGTCAGCGGGACGCCGAGCTTCGCCAGCGCGGGATCGAGCTTTGATCCTTCCTGGGCGAGCACCCGGACCTTGCCGCTCGGGATCCAGTCCGGCATCGCCGTGGCGAGGCTCGAGATCGAGATGCCGCATTGTCCCGCCACCTCGCCCTGCTCGATGGCGAGCATCATCTCGCGGCTGCCGGGATAGCCCACGACGATCTTGAACTTGGCGCCGAGCACGTGGTCGAGCATGAGCGGAAAGTCGCGGGTCGACCCGCCCTCGGCGCTCGGCGCCATGCTGACCTCGGTCGCGAGTGCGTCCTTGAAGCTCTTCACCGGCGCGTCGGCACGCACGTAGCAGACGAAGACCTCGGTATTGGCGCTGCCGAGATAGACGAGCTTGGTCGGATCGTGCTGCACCGGCTTGTCGCCGATGAGCGGCTCCATCACCCCGCCGGGGAAGATGGCGCCGATCGCGGTCCCGTCCTTGGGCGCGACGGCGTAGATGTAATAAGCGACCTTGTTGCCGCCGGCGCCCGGCATGTTCACCGGCACGATAGAGGGCGCGCCGGGGAGGTGGTCGCCGAGATGGCGGGCGATGAGGCGCGCATAACTGTCATAGCCGCCGCCCGGCGTCGAGCCGATATAAAGGCTGACCTGCTTGCCGGCATAGAAGCGCGCGACGTCGTCGCTCGAAGCCGCCTGCGCTCCGGCCGCGGCGAGGAGAGCCGTGGCTAGAACCGCCGCCCGGATCACGCCTTGCCCTGGCGATGCGGCGAGCGCGGATCGGCGTGGTCCTGCTGCGCGTAGTGAAGGCGCAGCAAATCCTTGCCGTAGTCGTTGCCATTGGGGGTGCGCACGATGGTGTGGACGTGATTGCGCGTGTGCTCGTCATTGTCGTAGACGATGCCGGGCTGGTGGTCGAACTCGATCAGGATCGCCGGGCTGTGGACGCGGTAATAGAACGCGCTGACATCGTCGCAGGGCCCGATCCAGGCGAACCAAGTGTCGTCGAGATGGCGCTTCGCCTCGGCATAGCGGATCTCGGCGTGGCCCGGGCGGATGCGGCCGGTATAGAGGCCGATGAGGCGCTCCAGCAGATCGCGCTGCTCCTTGCTCATGTCGCCGTAGCGCACGCCCTGATAGGGCATCACGTCGTTGTCGTGGAACGCCGTCGTCATCACGTCGAACGGCAGCTTGAGGCCGAGCGTCGCCTGCGCCCGCTGCTCCGGCGTGAACGCGCTCATCAGCACGAAGCCCTTGCGCTCCTCCTCGGCGAAGACCGTGGTGCCGGCGAATTTCCCGGTGCTGGCGTGGACCGGCTCGGAGCCCATGAAATTGGGCGTCAGCACCATCTGGTCGCCGAGCACGAAACAGTTGACGATGAGATGGTGGCCGTCGATCTGCCAGCCCCACGGCGTGGAACCCGACGGCTCGCCCATGATGCTGACCCAATAGAGCCATTCGCCGTATTCGTCGGGACGGTTGGTGAACTCGAGCACGTGCCCGTTGAGCTTCATCACGTCGCACGCGGTGCGGTAGCCGCTCTCGCTCATGCTCGCGCGCATGAGGGCGAGCGCGCGCTCGCGCTGCTCGCCGCCGAGATCGGCGAGGCAAATCCCGTGGCGCATCATGAAGGGATGGATGTTGCACCACGCCTGCCACATCGGGCTCGAGAGATCGAACCGCGCCGTCGCGCGCTGATCGGGCGGCATCGACATGAGAAACGCCCTGGCCGCGTCGACCACCGGCTGCAGCGAATGCCCGGTCTTCTCCAAGCGAAAGAGTCCCGGCGTCGCCGTGCCGTCGGCGGTCACGCCCTTGAACGGCGCCGCGAGCGTGGCCTTGCCGAGATCGAGCATGCGCTGCAACGGCGGCGGCAGCGGGAACGGCTCGCGCGCCGGGGTGCGGTTGCGTTGCCTGACATGGAATTCCCTGGTTCCGTCCGCCATCGCATCATCCTCGCCGAGGTGGCACGCGAATCCCCTTGCGCTCGAGCCGGGGCAGGACTTCATCGCAGAAATACGGCAGCTCGTCGACGTAATTCACGAACGAGACGCCGATGCCGGTGAGCCCGGCCTCGCTCAGGATCGCGAGATGGCCGGCGACGGCGTCGGGATCGCCGACGATCGGCAAACCGCCCATGCCGTTGGCCTGCTCGTTGCGCAGGCGTTCGAACACGTCCGCGCCGTGCGACGCGGGGGTGATGTTCTTCATCGCCAGGATGCTGTCGACCGCGTTCCAGTCCGCATGCTCGACGATGCAGTGACGGTAATAGTCCTGGGCGTCCTTGGTCGTCTTGCGGCAGGTGATGACGCCGACCGTGTAAAAGTCGAGCTCGCGGCCCTCGCGCCGCGCCAGTTCCTTGACGCCGCGCACGTTCTTGGAATAGCTCTCGAGCGAGGCGAGCTTCGTCGACATGAAGAGCGCGTCGCAATTGCGGATGGCGAAGTCCTGGCCCGTGTCGGAGGCGCCGGCGTTCATAATGAGGGGGCGCGTGCCGCCGAAGGGCTTGGGCCAGGCGCGCACCTTCTTGAGCTTGAGGAATCGGCCGGCATAATCGAAGTCGGTCTCGCTCGACCAGGCGAGCTTCACCGCGTCGAGCCATTCCTGCGCGTATTCGTAGCGCTGCTCATGGTCGCGCAATGTGGCGCCGAACATCTCGAACTCGCCTTCGTTCCAGCCGCACACGATGTTCAAACCGAACCGCCCCTCGCCGACATGGTCGGCAGTGACGAACTCCTTGGCGGCGATGATCGGATTGAACAGCGGCGCGTGCACCGTGCCGAACACGGTAAGGCGCTTCGTTTTGGCAAGGAGGCCGGTGGCCCAGGTCACGGTCTCGAGCGTCGCGCCCTGGTAATCGGTGTCCCCGCCATAGCCCTTCCAGCGCCCGATCGGCAGCATGAACTCGATGCCGGCCTCGTCCGCCATGCGCGCCAGGCGCATATTGTCCTGCCACCCGCCTGACCAGCGCTCGGGCACCATGGTGACGGCGCGCCCCGACGAGCAGTTGGCGCCGAAGAGGCCGAGCTTCAGCCGATTTTCGCTGTGCATCGAGGTGCGTTCGCGCGAGGTCGCGTCCCGAACCGGCATCATCGCTCCCCGAATGCAACCCTTCCTTGGCCGCAGCGCTCATTGTCGCCGCGCCCGGTTTCGTGTCAAGGAAGCGACGCGCGGTTTGACAAAAAGTTGCAATCGCATCCTGCGTCCTTCGACTGCGCTCAGGATGAGGAAAATCCTTTGTGGCACAAAGAAAGGTCCTCATCCTGAGCGGAGCGAGCGGTCGATCTCAATGGTCGACCGCTGAGTCGAAGGACGCACGGGCGGTTTGACAGGAACGCCGCCTCGCGCCGATACTTCGCTGGCGGGCGGAGGCGCAGGCGATGACGGCACCAGAAGCGATCCGATTCGGCTGGCGCTTGCGGCTCGGCATGCTGCTGCCCTCGAGCAACCAGGTGGCCGAGCCCGAGCTTCCCGCGATGCTGCCCGAGGGCGTCTCGGTCCACACCACGCGATTGAAGCTCAAGGGCGGCGGCACGGAAGAGATGCTGGCCATGACCGAGAAGGTCGAGGAAGCGGCCGGGCTCGTCGCCGATGCCGGCGCCGATCTCATCGTCTTCCACTGCACCGCGGTTTCCACGTTCGATGCCGAGATGGAGGTCAAGCTCAAGCGCCGCATCGAGACCGCGACGGGAAAGCCCGCGACCGCGACCTCGGAGGCGCTGGTCGCCGCGTTCCGGGCATTGGGCGCGCGCCGCATCGTGCTGATCTCGCCCTACAGCAAGGACACCAACGCGCGCGAGGTGGCCTATCTCGCGCATCACCAGATCGCGGTGCTGAGCGAGACCGGCCTCGATCTGAAGGGCGGCAACGCCTATGCCGCGGTCGAGCCCGGCGACTGGTATCGCCTCGCCATGGCCAACCGCGCGAGCGAGGCCGACGCCTATTTCCTCTCCTGCACCACGATCCGCGCGGTCCCGGTCATCGCCGCGCTGGAGCGCGACCTCGGCAAGCCCGTCGTCACCAGCAACCAGGCGATGGCGTGGCACGCGCTGCGCACGGGCGGCGTCAAGGACAAGGTACCGGGCTTCGGCCAGCTCCTCGTGGCGCATTGACGATGCCAAAAACGGCGCCAGCATGGCTCTGGCTCCTGTGTGCGCTGGCGCTGGCGCGGCCGGCCGGCGCGCAGACGGTCGCGGTCGCCGATCTCGGCATCGTCGCCGACGCGCCTTTCTATCTCGCCGTCGAGCGCGGCTATTTCGCGCGCGCCGGCATCGCCGTGTCGCTCGAGCGCTTCGCCTCGGCGGCGCAGACCACCGTGCCGCTTGCCACCGACAAGCTCCAGGTCGCGGGCGGCGGCATGAGCGCCGGGCTCTTCAACGCGTTCGGCCGCGACCTGCCGATCCGGGTGGCGATGGCGCGCACCCGCGACACGCCCAACTATTCGAGCGACACGCTGAGCGTGCGCGCGAACCTCAAGGGCACGGTGCGGACGATGGCGGACTTGAAAGGCCGCAAGATCGCCGTCAACGCCCCGGCCGGCGCGCTCGAATACATGGTCGGCAAGATGCTGCAATCGGCCGGCCTCAAATTCACCGACGCCGAGATCGTCTATATGCCGTGGCCCGACATGAGCGTCGCCTTCGCCAACGGCGCGATCGACGCGGGGACATTGGTCGAGCCGTTCACCACCCAATATGACGAACGCGCCCTCGCCTTCCCGTTCGCGCGCGCGGCCGACATCCTGCGCGATCCGCCGCTCGAAGTGTCGGTGATCCTCTACGGCAAGAGCTGGATCGACCGCAGCCCCGACCAGGTGCGCGCCTTCGCGGTGGCATATCTCGAGGGCGTGCGCGACTATTACGACGCGATGCGCGGCGGCCCGCTGCGCCCCGAAATCATCGACATACTGGCGAAATACACCCCCCTCAAGGACAAGGCGCTCTATGACCGCATCGCCTGGAGCTACATGGACCCCAACGCCGAGCTGTCGATCGCAAGCCTTATCGATCAGCAGGAGTGGTACGCGCGCAGCGGCGAGATCGAGCACAAGGTCGATGTCGCGGCGATGATCGACCGGCGCTTCCTCGATTACGCCCTTTCCAAGCTCGGCCGGGTGGAGGCGCGCTAGATGGCCAAGCGGATCGCATCGATCGCGCACGCGGAAGAGCCGATGCGCACCGGCCCCGGCACCATCGCCGGGCGCTATCTGCGGCGCTTCTGGCAGCCCGTCTACCACGCCGCCGATCTGCCATCCGGCCGCGCCCTGCCGCTGCGCGTGATGGGCCAGGATTTCGCGCTTTATCGCGGCGCAAGCGGGCGCGTTGCCCTCTTCGATCCGCGCTGCCCCCATCGCGGCACGCAGCTTGCCTCGGGCCGGGTCGAGGGCGACGATCTTCGCTGCTTCTATCACGGCTGGAAGTTCGACGCGGCCGGACACTGCATCGAGCAGCCGGCGGAAGATTCGCGCTTCTGCCACAAGGTCGCGATCCGCTCATATCCCGTCCGCGAGCATCTCGGATTGATCTTCGCCTATCTCGGCGACGGCGAGCCGCCCGCGTTCCCGCATCATCCCGAGTTCGAAGCGTTCGATGGGCTGGTCGAGATCGATTCCTATGTGCGCAACTGCAACTATTTTCAGAATCTCGAGAACGCGCTCGACATGAGCCACGTCGCCTTCGTCCACGCCGACAACCGCGCCTCGTTCAGCGATATCGGCCGCGGCGAGCAATTGTCGGCCGAAGAATCCTCTTGGGGCGTCGCCTATTGCTTCACGCGACCGGACGGCAAGCGACGGGTGCAGCAATTTGGCATGCCCAACGTCTTTTACATGAACGCGCTGCCCAACGACGCCGAGATCGGCTGGCAGGAATCGCTGTTCTGGTGGGTCCCGATCGACGACGAGCGCCACATGCAGTTCAGCCTGCATCGCATTCCGGCGACCGGCGCGACCGCGCGCCGCATCCGCGAGCGGCGCCAGAAGCGGCGCAGCGAGATCGACCTCGCGCATCAAACGCTCGCTGACGACGTGCTCGCCGGCCGCATTGCGCTCGCCAGCATAGACAAGAGCCGCGTCGACCTGGTGCGGCTGCAGGACGACATCGCACAGGTAGGACAAGGCATCTTCGCCGACCGCGGCAACGAGCGTTTGGGCCGCGCCGATGTCGGCGTCATCGCCATCCGCAAGCTGTGGAGCCGCGAGCTCGCCGCACTGCGCGTTGGGCGGGGGCTCAAGGCGTGGCTGCGCGACGCGTCGATCCGGACCGAGGCATGGGGCATCGCGGGCTCGCTGCCGCACGCCGACGCCGACGGCAAGGCGGCCTCCGCGCCCGAGATCGTCGACGTGCGCCCCTTTATCGAGATCGAGATCCAGCTTCGCGCGCTCAACGGCGCGGCGCGCGGCTGATGCGATGAGCGGCGGGGCGCCCGAGCCCGGCCCGGTCTTGAGCCTCGCCGAGCGCGACCGGCGCTGGCGCGGCCTGCGCACGATCATGCAGGCGCGCGGCATCGACGCCATCCTGGTCGGCAGCTTCCAGGGGCGCGAGCGGCTCGAGACCTATCTCATCGACGATTTCCTCGACGCGGTCGTGGTCCTGCCGCTGAGCGGAGCGGCGACGGTGTTGAGTTTCGCCACCGCGCGGGTGTCGCGCAGCTTCGAGGCGGCGCGGCGCGGCGCGGCGCTGTGGACCGACGACTATCGCATCGGCGCCGGCGGCGCCAAGGCGGCGGAGGTGTTGCGCGAGAAGGGCCTGGCGCGCGGCCGCATCGGCCTGGTGGGCCTCGGCCCCACTGCGCCCGGCGAGATGGAGGGGCTGCTGCCGCTGGGGTTCCACCGCGCCTTGGTCGCGGGCCTGCCCGACGCCGCGTTCGCGGACTTCACCCGCGACTTCACCGATTTCTTGCTGGTGAAGAGCGACGAGGAGCTGGCGCTGCTGCGCTTCGCCGCGCGCGTCAGCGAGGAAGCGTGCCGCGCCATGATCGACACCGCGCGCCGCGGCACGAGCGAGGCCGAGATCTATGCCGAGATCATGCGCGCGATCCACCGCCGCGGCTGCGACACGCGCTATCCGTTCCTGAGCCTGCAATCGGGCGCCGACAACATCGGCTGGGGCGCGCCGCGCTGGACCTTCCGCGCCGAGCCTCCGCGGATCGTGCGCGCCGGCGATCTGGTGCAGGCGGAAATCCACACCTGCTATGGCGGGCTCGAGGCGCAGGTGCAGATGTCGGTGGCGCTCGATCCCATCGACCCTGACCTCGCCCAATGCGAGAGCGTCGCGCGCCAGGCTTACGAAGCGGGCCTCGCCGCCGTGCGCCCCGGCATCGCCTTCGCCGAGCTGGTGCGGGCGATGGAGCGGCCCATTGCCGAGAGCGGCTGCTGGAGCAAGACGCCGCTTGCCCACACCCTGACCTTCGGCGCGACCGGCTTCACGTCAGTCAATCGCGCGCAGCTCGCCGGCACCGACGAGGAATGGATCGAGGCGCAAGGCGCCGGCATCAGGCGCGGCGATCTGGTGCTCGCGCCCGGCATGGGATTGGAGCTCGAGCCCAACGCCTGCCTCGGCCTGAAGCGCGTCAATATTGGCGCCGCCGTGGTCGTGACCGAAACCGGCGTCGAGGAGCTGAACGACCTCCCGACCCGCGTGCGCCACGTCGGCGCGTAACGCGATAAAGTGCGGCGCATCATGGCCGAGGGAGGGGGCTGGCATCGCATGAGACGGCGCGAATTCATCGCCGCCGCCATGGCTGCGGTGGGCGGCGCGGCGTTGGCTCTGCCGAGGGCGGCGCGCGCGCAATCGGCCGCGCGCTTGCCGCTCGTCGGCGTGCTCAGTTCGGGCAGTGCCTCGAACCCGATACAGCAGAAAATTACTGCGGCGCTCGATGACGGGCTTCGCGCTCTGGGATGGATCGAAGGCAAGACTCTTCGCGTCGAGCGGCGCTGGACCGAGACCAAGTCCGAGCGAATTCCAGCGCTTGCGAAGGAACTCGTCGCCCTCGCGCCCGACGTGATCGTGGCAGCGACGACCGTCGTCTTGGCGGCCCTGCAGCGGGAAACGCGCACCATACCGATCGTGTTCGCTCAAGTGTCCGATCCGGTCGCGCAAGGCTTCGTCACCAGCCTGGCCCACCCCGACGGCAACATAACCGGCTTCACCGCC
The DNA here is from genome assembly GCA_035604615.1 of Allostellaceae bacterium. Lineage (GTDB taxonomy): Bacteria > Pseudomonadota > Alphaproteobacteria > ATCC43930 > CGMCC-115725 > DATJLY01. Next base: position 70,030 of record DATNID010000020.1, read on the forward strand.
TTCGAGTTCGGCATCGGCGGCAAATGGCTCGGCCTTCTCAAGGAAGTCGCTCCCGACCTCGCGCGCGTCATGTTCCTGTTCAATCCGGACACGTCGCCGCAGTCGTCTCTGTACCTGCGTTCGCTCGAGGCCGCCGCACCGTCGGCCGGCCTAGCGATCGCCCCGGCGCCGATCCACGACCAGGCGCAGATCGAGCCCGCCTTCGATGTCTTCGCACGGCAACCGCACGGCGCGCTGGTCATCGCTACGGACAATTTCCTCCAGCAACGCCTCGACTTGGTAATCGGGTTGGCGGCACGATACGGGATGCCGGCGATCTATCCATCGCAGGATTTCGTCTCGAGCGGCGGCCTCATGTCTTACGGCTTCGATCAAGTCGACAGCTTTCGGCGCGCGGCAACCTATGTCGATCGCATCCTCAAGGGCGCGAAGCCGGGCGAACTCCCGATCCAGGAACCGACCAAGTACGTGTTCGCCATCAACCTCAAGACCGCGAAGGCATTGGGCCTCGCGATCCCGCCGACGCTGCTGGCGCGGGCGGATGCGGTGATCGAGTGAGCGCAGGCGAGGTTGATCCACCTCATTGCCGCCGCGCCTGTCCGGGTGCATAGAGGCGGCTCCGGGGCGCGCGAATTCGTGCGCCCGCCGCAGCCGAGAGATCGCACATGCCGTTGAAGCACTGGTGGCATTCGTGGCTGACCCGGCATTGGGACGACCAGGACTGGAACGGCTGGCCGGGAAACGCGCTGCGCATCGTCTATTTGACCGTGGCGATGCTGGCGACGCTTCTGGTCGCGCCGTCGATCCTGGCGGTGTTCCTGAACAGCTTCGCCCTGGGAATGGCGGTCTCGATCGTGGTGTTCGGCCTCTATTCCTGGATCGTCGTCGGCCACTATCCGGAACCGCGGCCCGAGGATATGTGACCGGGCACGATCTTCTCAGGACCGAGGCGCGGCGGTAGGGTTGCGCAGGTTCGCGGGGAGGGACCGGGTGATGAACAAAAACACGATCGTGGGCGGCGCGCGGCGTTTCGCGCTGGCATTTTCCATGGCCGCTTCGCTGGCGGCGCCGTGGGCGGGGATTGCGTCGGCTGAGGACGCCAAGACCTTCACCATGAAGCTGGGCTCGCTCACCGCCAAGGACGAGGTCGAGCAGTGGATGCACAGTTTCGTCGCCGGGATCGAGCAGAAATCCGCAGGACGGCTCAAGGCCGAGATCTTCACTTCGGGCCAGCTCGGCAGCGCGGCGCGCGAGATCGAAGGGACGCAGTTCGGCTCGATCCAGGCCATCCTCATGCCGCCCGATTTCTTCTCCGGCATCGATGAGCGGTTCGAGGTCGGCAGCGCGCCCGGCACCTTCACAAGCTTCGATCAGGCGAGCCGCGTCGTGTTCGATGCCGAGTTCCGCAAATCCTTCCTCGCGCTCGGCAACACCAAGGGGCTGGTCGGGCTCGGCCTCTTCGTCAACGCGCCCGTGACGATCCTGACCCGCAATCCGTCGCGCCATCTGGCGGATTTCCAGGGCCTCAAGATTCGCATCCTCAGCTCGGACTTCCAGATCGAGCAGATCAAGCGGCTGGGCGCGACGCCGGTGGCGATGTCGCTGGGCGACGTGGGGCCGGCGCTGCAGCAGGGCGCGATCGACGGCGCGCTCGCCTCGGTTCCGGCCTTCACGCCGCAGCATTTCTACGACATCGCGAAATACATGACCGAGACCAGCCAGTATTACGTCCTCATCGTCGCCGAGATGAGCAAGAAGTGGTTCGACACGCTGCCCGAGGATTTGCAGAAGATGGTCCTGGCCGAGGCCGAGACCGCGTCGCGCGACATCATCCCGTGGCAGAAGCAGGACATGGACGCCCAGCGCAAGACCTGGGTCGAGCATGGCGGCGAGCTCATTCAGCTTCCGCCTGCCGAGGAGGCCGAGCTGATGAAGCGCATGTCGACGATCGCCGACGACGTCGGCGCCAAGCGCCCCGCGATCAAGGAGATGTACGACCAGCTCAAGGCGGCGGTGAAGCGGAATCCGTGATGGAAGCCGATTGCATGCCTGCCGTGCGTCCTTCGACTTCGCTCAGGATGAGGAAGAATCTTTATTGCACAAAAAACGGTCCTCACCCTGAGCGGAGCGCAGCGTAGTCGAAGGGCGCACTTATGCCAGGACGGCGATCGCGCTGATCTCGATGAGCGCTTCGGGCGAGGTCATCTTGCACACTTCGACCATGGTCGAGGCCGGCGCCGGCGCGGAGAAGAACTCGCGCCGCACTTTGTGGATCGCCGGGAAGTGCTCCATGTTGCGGATGTAGACATCGACGCGGCAGATATCGTCCATGGTGCCGCCCGCGCTCTCGACCGCCGCGCGCAGATTCTCGCACACCTGACGCGTCTGGGCCTCGATGTCGCCGATCCCGGCCATGGTGCCGTCGGCGCGGCGCGCGGTCATGCCCGAGATGAAGACGAGGCGGCCCTTGGCCTCGATCATGGTCGCTTGCGAGAAATGGCCGCTCGGCCGGCTGATCTTGTCGGACGTAATTTGCTTCTTGGGCATGGAGGTCGATCCTTTTTCGTTGACGTTCAGACGTTGAGCGGGGCGAGCGGCGTGCGGCCGCGAATGAGGTCGGCCGCCTTCTCGGCGATCATGATCACCGGCGCGTTGATGTTGCCGCCCACCAGGTCGGGCATCACCGAGGCGTCGACCACGCGCAAGCCCTCGACGCCGCGGACGCGCAGCTCGGCATCGACCACCGCGTCGGGGTCCCCATCGCGCCCCATCTTGCAGGTGCCGAGCGGGTGATGGACGGTGATGGCGGTGGCGCGGATATGGGCGTCGATCTCGGCATCGCTTTGACACGAGGGTCCGGGTGACACTTCGGCCGCCGCGAACGGCGCCAGCGGCGTCTGCATTCCGATCTCGCGCACCATCCGCACGCCGCGGCGCAGCACCGTCCAGTCCTTGTCCGTGGCGAGGAAATTCTGGCGGATGCGCAGAGGCGCGCGCGGATCGCCCGACGCGAGCTCGAGCGCGCCGCGGCTTTCCGGCCGCAACAGCACGGCGCGGCAGGCGAACCCGTCGGCGAACGGCTTGACGAACGGCGCGAGATAGGGCGCGGCCGCCATTGGCGCGGCGTTGAAGAGGAGCTGGATGTCGGGCAGATTTGCCTCGGGTCCGCTCTTGAGGAACGCCATCACCCCGCCGGGCAGATCGTTGGCGATGCCCTCGCCGAAGAAATAGGTCCGGCCCAGCTCCCACGCGATGCGGTCGAGCCGCAGCTTGGCGTGAAGCGGCCCCGGCTCCTTGCGCGCATAGGCGACGGCGACCGAGATATGGTCCTGGAGATTGCGCCCGACGCCACGGAGCGGCACCGCCGCGTCGAGCCCGTGCGCGCTGAGCGCGTCGGGATCGCCGATCCCGGACAGCATCAGGAGCTGGGGCGAGTTGATGACGCCGCCGGCGACGATCACCTCGCGCTCCGCCCACGCGATCCTCGCCTCGCCGTTCGCCAGATATTCGACGCCTTCGGCGCGGTTTCGGTCGAGCATGATCCGCGTCGCCAGCGCGTTCACGACGACCGTGAGGTTCTTGCGCGCGAGCGCGGGCCGGAGATAGGCGACGGCGGCGCTGCACCGCCTGCCGTCGCGGATCGTCATCTGCCAGCGCGCGAAGCCTTCCTGCTGCGCGCCGTTGTAGTCGCTTGTCGCGGGATGGCCCGCGGCCTCTCCTGCCGCCGCGTAGGCCTCGACCAGCGGATCGCGAAAGCGCGTCGGCCGCGTGGTCAGCGGCCCCTCGCCGCCGCGAAATTCGTCGGCGCCCCCTTCCCAGCTCTCCTGGCGCCGGAAATAGGGCAGCACGTGGGCGTAAGACCAGCTCGCGAGGCCCGACGCCGCCCAGCGCTCGTAATCGCCGCGATGGCCGCGCACATAGGCCATGGCGTTGATCGAGGACGAGCCGCCGATCACCTTGCCGCGCGCGCACTCGACCGCGCGCCCGTCCATGGTGGCCTCGGGCTCGGCGAAATACATCCAGTCGTCCATGCGGTTGAGCAGGATGCGGCCCCAGGCAAGCGGAATGCCGAGCCACGGATTGCGGTCCCAGCCGCCGGCCTCGAGCAGCAGCACCCGCGTGTTCGCGTCCTCGCTCAACCGGTTGGCGAGCGTGCAGCCGGCCGATCCCGCGCCGACGATGACGTAGTCGTAAGCCTCGCGCGCCATGGTCCCCGTCCCCCGCACATGCGACCCTGAACCGGCGCGGGCGCTGCGTCAACGCACCCGCCGCATTCGCATATGACGCTGCATCCGCACCCGGCGTCCTTCGACTACGCTCAGGATGAGGGAAATCCTTTGTGGCATAAAGAAAAGTCCTCATCCTGAGCGAAGCGAAGCGTAGTCGAAGGACGCACGGCCGAATTCCCAGCCTGATACCGTTCAAACTTGTCAGCGCAACGACAGGGCCGTATCGTGCCGCCAGCGGGGATGGGCCTGATGTTCTTGCGCAACGGGTGGTATGCGGCGTGCTGGTCGAAGGACCTCGGGTCCCGGCCGGTCGCGCGCATTTTCCTGGGCGAGAAGGTGGCGCTGTTCCGCACCGAAGGCGGCGTCGCGGCGGCGCTCGAGGACCGCTGCTGCCACCGCGCGGCGCCGCTGTCGCGCGGCGAAGTGGTGGGCGATACGCTGCGCTGCGGCTATCACGGGCTGCGCTACGACGCCTCGGGCGCCTGCGTCGAGGTGCCGATCCAGCCCGCCATTCCGCCCGGCGCGCGGGTCAGGTCGTATCCCGTGCGCGAGCGTTGGAACGTGGTGTGGATCTGGATGGGCGATCCGGCGCGCGCCGACGACACGTCGCTGCCGCATCTGCCGTGGCTCGACAGCCCGGACTGGACCGCGACGCCGGGCTATCTGCGGCTCGAGGCGAACGCGCAGCTCCTGGTCGACAATTTGCTCGATTTCACCCACGTCGCCTATCTCCACCGCGCCACCATCGCCGGCGACCCACGCGAGGCGACCACGCCGTTGAAGACCGAACGGCTGGAGCGCGGCATCCGCGTCGGGCGTTGGATGATCGACGTCAATCCGCCGCCGCTCTTCGCCGCCGCCGGCGGCTTCAACGGCAAGGTCGACCGCTGGCAATGGGCGACGTGGCAGGCGCCCGGCACTGTCTATATCGATGTCGGCTGCGCCCGCCACGGCACCGGCGCGCCCCAGGGCGATCGCAGCCAGGGCATCTCGATCTGGTCGACCCACCTGGTCACGCCCGAGACCGAGACGAGCTGTCACTACAATTTCGGCTTCGCGCGCAACTTCAAGCTCGGCGACCCGGAGATGTCGCGCCTGCTCTACGAAGGCTCGCGCGACACCTTCCTCGAGGACAAGGCGATGCTCGAGGCGCAGCAGCAGAACCTCGCGGACGGCGGCATCGACGGGATGATCGACGTCAACTCCGACGCCGGCCAGCTCCAGGTGCGGCGCGCCCTCGATGAATTGATCCGCGCCGAGCGCGCACACTGAGAACCTTTGAGGGAGGATAAAATGCAAAAAACCGGGATTCTAGCGACGGCCGCGCAGGCGGCGCTCATCGCGTGCGGATTGGGCGCGCTCAGCTCGCCGGCCGATGCCGCCGATGCCGACAAATCCTACGTGATGAAAATGGGCCTCGCGACGATCAACGACGCGCAGCATCAATTCTGCAAGCTGTTCGTCGCCGCCGTCGAGAAGGATTCGGGCGGCCGCATCAAGGGCGAGATCTACCCGGCAAGCCAATTGGGCTCGATTCCGCGGCAGATCGAGGGTGTCCAGTTTGGCTCGATCCAAGCCTATATCGGCCCGCCCGAGTTCCTGGTCGGCGTCGACGAACGTTATGAAATCCCCTCCACGCCCGGCATGATCGACAGCATCGAGCAGGGCGCGCGGGTGACTGCCGACCCCGAGGTCAAGCGCATGATGTTCGCGCTGGGCGCGAATAAGGGCATCCACGGCGTCGCCATGTTCATCTCGCAGCCGTCGTCGGTGATCGCGAAGAGCGCGATCCGCCAGCTCGCCGATTTCAAGGGCAAGAAGCTGCGCGTCCTTGCGGCCGACATGCAGCAGGAGATGCTCAAGCGGCTTGGCGCGACGCCGGTCGCGATGACGCTCGCCGATGTCCTTCCGGGCATCCAGCAGGGCGCGATCGACGGCGCGGTCGCCGTGGTGACCGTCTACACGACGATGCAGTATGTCGACGCCGCGAAATACGTGACCGAGACCGGACAGCCGTTCATCTTCTCGATGGGCTTCATCAGCAAGAAATGGTACGACGCGCTGCCCGCCGATCTGCAAAAGATCATCGACGCAGACGCCGACAAGGCGGCGGGCGAAGCCAATACGTGGGAGCTGGACTTCTACGCCCAGCAGCGCAAGGCCTGGGTCGCCCATGGCGGCGAGCTCATCGCGCTCCCGCCTGACCAGCAGGCGGCGATGATGGACAAGCTCGCGAGCATCGGCGAGGACCTTACCAAGGCCAAGCCGGATGCCCACGAGACCTACAAGATCTTCGCCGCGGCGGCCAAGCGCGACAAGTAGGGCAACGCCGCCACCCTCTTGCGGCGGCAAAACGCGATCAGGGAGATCGAGATGCGGTTGACCCAATTGTTCGTACGACGAGGCGCGGCCGCCTCATGTGCGCTGGTCCTGGGGCTCGCAGTCGCGGCCGGCCCCGCCGCGGGAGCGGACGAGAAATCCTATGTCATGAAAATGAGCACTGCCACGCTCAACGACGTGCAGCACGAGTGGATCAAGGAGTTCGTCGCGGCGGTCGAGAAGGATTCGGGCGGCCGCATCAAGGGCGAGATTTATCCGGCGAGCCAATTGGGCTCGATTCCGCGACAGATCGAGGGGACCCAGTTCGGCTCGATCCAAGGCTGGGTCGGTCCGCCCGAGTTCCTCGCCGGCATCGACCCGCGCTTCGAGATCATGTCCTCGCCCGGACTCGTCACGGGCATGGATCACGGGCGGCGCGTCGCCGCCGATCCCGCCATCCAGTCCATGATGCTGGGGCTCGGCGCCGACAAGGGTCTGCACGGCGTGGGGCTGTTCGCCTCGCAGCCCTCCGCCATGATCGCGCGCACCGCGATCCGCCATCTCGCGGACTTCAAAGGCAGGAAAATTCGCGTCCTCGCGTCGCAGTTCCAGGAGGAGCTCATCTCGCGGTTCGGCGGCACGCCGGTGGCGATGACGCTCGGCGACGTGCTGCCGGCGATTCAGCAGGGCGCGATCGACGGCGCGGTCGGCGCGGTGCCGGTGTTCACCACGATGCAGTATTACGACGCCGCGAAATACATCACCGAGACCGGACAGCCCTTCATCTTCTCGATCGTCGTGACGAGCAAGAAATGGTATGACGGCCTGCCCCCCGACCTGCGCAAGATCATCGACGATGAGGGCGCGAAGACGGGCCTCGCGGTCGGGCCGTGGCAGCTCGATTTCTACGCCAAGCAACGCAAGCTGTGGACCGAAAAGGGCGGCGAGTTGATCGCCCTGCCGCCTGACGAACAGGCCTCGATGATGAAGACCCTGGCCAGCGTCGGCGGCGACCTTTCGAAGTCCAAGCCGGCTCTCGCCGAGGCCTACAAGACCTTGGTCGCATCCGTGACGCGGAACAAATAGGCGTGATAGGCCCGCGCGGCTCTCGAGCGCGCTTGCGCGGGGGGCGGCAAACGTCTATTCGGTTGCGTCCGGGTGCGTAACGGAGCCGGGGGGCTGCGTCGATGGCCGACAAGATCCTGCGCGTGGTTAACGCGCTTTTGGCGATCACCCGCACCGTCGCGGCGGTGCTGCTCGTCCTCAGCGTGATCATCAACTTCGCCAACATCATCGGCCGGTACTTCTTCAGCGTGTCGATCTCGTGGGCCGAGGAGAGCATGCTCTTCCTCATGGTCGGCGTGGTCTTTTTCGGCTGTGGCTCGGTGTCGTGGACGAACCGGCACATCCGCATGGACGTGCTCGTCAACATGATGCCCACCCAAATCCGCAAGTTGTTCGAATTGCTGTCGGATCTGGTCTTTATCGCGACCGCGGTCGCGATCACGATCTTCGCCTGGCCGGTGATCATGGATCTCGCCGCCTTCGACGAGCGCAGCCAGGCGGCAAATTTCCCGCTCGTCATCCCCCAGTCGTTGATCCCGATCGGGCTCAGCTTCATGGCCGCCATGGTCGCAGTCCGGCTCCTGATGCGGAGCCGGCTGGCCGCGCCCGTACGGCCGGCACAGCTGGCGGCGCCGAAGGCGCCGGGGGACTGACCCGACCGTGACCGGCTATCTCGTCTATTTCGGCCTACCGGTGGTGCTGCTGAGCATCGGGTTCCCCGTGTTCCTCATCCTGCTCGTCACCTCGCTGGTCGCCGTCATCTTCCTCGCCGACGTGCCGATGGAGACGATCCAGACCTACATGTTCGGCAGTCTCGACAATTTCCCGCTGCTCGCCGTTCCGTTTTTCGTGCTGGCGGGCGAGTTCATGGCGCAAGGCGGCATCGCGCGGCGCGTCATCGCCTGGGTGATGTCGATGATCGGCGGCGTGCGCGGCTCGCTCGCGGTGACGACGGTCGCGGCCTCGGAACTGTTCGGCGCGATGTCGCACACCGCGGTCGGCACGGTCATCGCCATGGGCCGGATGATCTATCCCTCGCTGCGCGACAACGGCTACAACGACCGCTTCGCGGTGGGGCTGGTCGCGTCCTCGGGCGCCATCGCGGTCGTCATTCCGCCCTCGATCGCCATGATCCTCTATTCGATGTCGGCGCAGCAATCGGCCGTGTTCCTGTTCACCGCCGGCATCCTGCCGAGCCTCCTCATCGGCGTGGTCGACGCCGCCTACGTCATGGGTTACGCGCGCTTCAAGGGGGTGCCGCTGGCGGCGCGCGCGAACTGGGTGAACATCTGGATCACGACCAAGGAGGCGAGCTGGTCGATCGGCACGCTCGTGGTGATCTTCGGCGGCATTTATGGCGGCATCTTCACCCCGACCGAGGCGGCGGGCGTCGCCGTCGTCTATTCGGTGTTCGTGACCATGTGCATCTATCGCGAGGTCGGGTTCGCCGATCTGTGGCGCATCCTCACCAGCGCGGCCTTCCTCAACTCGCAGATCCTGATCATCGTCACCTCGGCGGGAATCTATTCCTGGCTGCTGACCACGAGCGGCATCCCGCAGCAGATCGTCCATGCCATGAACGCGATGCAGCTGCGGCCGTGGGAAATGCTGCTGATGATCAATGTCGGGCTGCTGCTGGCGGGGAGCTTTCTCGAGCCCGCGCCGGCGATCCTGATCCTGACCCCGCTGCTGCTGCCGATCGTCGTGGCGGAGGGCGTCAATCCCATCCATTTCGGCATCATCATGGCGGTCAATCTCAGCATCGGCATGTACACGCCGCCCTTCGGCCTCAACCTGTTCACGTCGCAGGCGGTGTTCAACTCGCCGATCGGCCGCATCTATGCCGGCGTGCTGCCGTTCGTGGCGATCAATTTCGCGACCCTCATGGTCATCACCTACGTGCCCTCGATCTCGATGGTCCTCCTGGGATCGCGGCACTAGCGCGAAGGAGGAACCGATGCGGACCGCCATCGTCAATGCCGGCACCATCGTCTCCGGCGACTGGCAGGCGCCCTTCGCCGCCGGCGACACCATCGTCATGGACAAGGGCCTCATTGAGAGCGTCGGCGCGGCGGGCGCGCTGGGCACCTGCGACGTGGTGATCGATGCCGGCGGCGCCACCGTCATTCCCGGCCTCATCGACAGCCAGGTCCACAACACCTTCGGCGACTACACGCCGCGGCAGAAGACGGTGGGCTTCCTCGAGAGCTACACCCACGGCGCGGTGACGACGGCGATCAGCGCCTCCGAGGTCCACGTGCCGGGCCGGCCGCACGATCCCGAGGGGGTGAAGGCGCTGGCGCTGGCGGCGCAGCGCTGCTTCGAGCATTTCCGCCCCGGAGGCATCCGCGTTTGGGCCGGCTCGATCATCCTCGAGCCGGGCCTTGTCGAAGCCGATTTCCGCGAGATCGCGGGCAAGGGCGTATGGCTCGCCAAGGCCGGGTTCGGCCAGGTCGAGACGCCCTACGACTACGTGCCGCTGGTCGGCTGGGCGCGGGCGGCGGGCATGATCACCACCGTCCACACCGGCGGCGCCTCGATCCCGGATTCATCGCCCATCACCGGCGATCATCTCCTGGCGATGCAGCCGCACGTCTCGTTCCACATCAATGGCGGCCCGACCGCCATGCCCGACCGCGATTTCGAGCGCGTCATCCGCGAGAGCGACATCGCCCTTCAGCTCTGCACCGCGGGCAATTTGCGCACCGCGCTGATGTGCGCCGATCTCAGCCGCAAGCTTGGCGCCTTCCCGCGCCTCCTCATCGCCACGGACACGCCGACGGGCAGCGGGGTCATGCCGCTCGGCATGATCTACACCATGACGCATCTGGCGAGCCTCACCGACATGCCGCCGGAATGGGCCATCTGCGCCGCCACCGGCAACAACGCGCGGGTCTATCGCCTCAACAGCGGCTTCATCGCGCCCGGCCGGGATGCCGATGTGGCGATCGTCGATGCGCCGGTGGGCGGGACGCAAGACAGCGCGCTCGCAGCCTTGAAACACGGCGACCCTTGTGCCGTGGGCGCGGTCGTCACCGACGGCGAGCCGCGCTTCGTCGGCCAGAGCCGCAACACCCCCGCGCCCAAGAAGCGCATCCGCGTCGCCGAGTGCCGCCTGACGCGCGACTTCTCGCCGGCGCGGCACTAGGGCGCTGTCCGATCAAGTGGAACCGCCTTGCGTCCTTCGACTGCACCCCTTCGGGGCTCCGCTCAGGATGAGGTAAAATTTTCGCCTCATCCTGAGCGGAGCGCGAAGCGCGCAGTCGAAGGACGCACTACATCGAAGCGGCTTCCGCTTTGGCGATCACTGCATCGCCGGCTTGTAGGGGCCCAGTTCCTTAAGCGCCTGGGCGAGGAAGGACGTGTCGATGACCTGCTCGGGCTTGATGTCGGCTTTGACGTCGCCCGATTCCCGGAAGAAGGCGAGGTCCTTCCGCAGGCTCGCCATGTCGAGCGTGCCGTCCGGGTTGGCGCGCGAGGCGACCATGTCGCGGAAGACGCTGGTGTCCTGCTGCTTGGTCAGCTCGGTGAGCGCCTGGAAGATGTAGTCGGCGCCCGGCCCGGCGATGTGTCCGGCGACCAGCGCATCGTCGTAGAAGCGCGCGGAACGCAGATAGGCGCGCATGAATTTCAAGGCGTTCGCGCGGTTCTTCTCGATGAAGTTGGTGCCGAACAGGATGATGCCGGTCTCGTCCACCGGGTAGAACGACGAATAGGGCGCGAACTTCACCGCGATGCCCTGGCGCATCGCGATGGTCGCGTCGGGCTCGGTGTTGAACGCCACATCGATGCCGCCGTTGCTGAGCGCGACGATCTGCTGCGGGAACCCCAAGTAGACGCGCTCGACGTCGGTGACCTTGAGTCCGACCGACTTCATCGCCTCGTTGGCCGATGAATTGTCGGCCGCGCCTTGGGCGACGATGCCGACCTTGCGCCCTTTCAAGTCGGCAAAGGACTTGATCGCCCCCTGATCCATCAGCGCCTTGCGCACGATCACCACGCGATAGTCATAAGGCGCGGCATTGGTCGCCTTGTCGGCCACGATCTTGAGGCCGATGCCGCGATCGACCGCGTTATAGAGCCCGGCCGACCACGCGCCGGCGCCGACATCGAGCTGCCCCGCGCCCAGTGGCGCCACCATCTTGGCGCCGGAATCGAACGCGATGATGTCGGCGTCCAGTCCCTCTTCGTGGAAGAACCCCTTCTTCTGCGCGAGATAGAGGGTGATGTCGCTGAGCGCGCCGACGATGCCGATGGTTATCTTCTCGTCGGCGCGCGCGGCGAGCGGCGCCAGCGCGGTCGCGGCGGCGAGAAGGGCGCAGAGCAGGGTGCGGATCGGCATAAGGTGGGCTCCTCGGTGGCGACCCGGGATCGGCGTGCTACGATCATCTTCCATTCGCCTCGCCTCATCAAGGAGCGGGCCATGAAACTCGTCATGATCGTGGGCGCGGCGACGCCGCCGGGCCGTCTCAACCACGCGGTCGAACGCCTCGCCTCCTCGCTCGCCGCGCGTCGGCCGGGGATCGCCACCGAGACCATTTCGCTCGCCACCGCGCGCCTCGAGATGTGCGACGGGCGGGCGCTCGAGGCCTACGACGCCACGACGTGCGCGACCGTAGCGGCGATCGCCGCCGCCGACGGGGTGCTGCTCGCCGCGCCGGTCTATCGCGCGAGCTTTCCTGGCGTGCTCAAGAACCTGTTGGACCTGCTCCCGGTCGAGGCGCTGAGGGACAAGCCGGTGGCCATCCTCGCGATGGGCGGCTCGCCGCACCATTATCTCGCGGTCGACGGGCATTTGCGCCAGGTGCTGGCGTGGTTCGGCGCGATCGCGCTGCCGAACTCGGCCTATCTCACCGGCCGCGACTTCGCCGAGGGCAAGATCGCATCGGACGGCGCCGCTGCCGATCTCGACGCGCTCGGCGACGCCCTCGCCGCGATGGCCGAAGCCGCGAAGGGACGGAGCTTCGGCCCCGTGCCGCTCGCCGCGCGGTTCGCCTGAGGGGCAAGCGATGAAGGACTTCGCGGGCAAGACAGCGTTCGTCACCGGCGCGGCGCAGGGGATCGGGCTCGGCATCTGCCGTGCGCTGGCCAAGGAGGGCGTGAGCGTCGCCATGGCCGACATCGCGCCCGACGCGCTCGAAGCTGCATGCGCCGGTCTCGCACGCGACGGCGCCCGCGTCCTGGCGCTGCCGCTCGACGTATCGGACGCGGCGGCGGTCGAGCGCGCCGCTGCTGCCGTCGCGGAGCGCTTCGGCGCGGTCCACATCCTGGTCAACAATGCCGGAGTCGCCGCGCCGCCGAAGCCGATGTCGGCGATCCCGCTCGAGGACTGGAACTGGCTCGTCGGCGTCAATCTCTATGGCGTCATCCACGGCGTGCGCTCGTTCCTGCCGCTCATCCGCAAGCACGGCGCGGGTGGCCATGTCGTCAATACCGCCTCGATCGCCGGGTTGCAGGTGCGCCCCGGCCGCGGCACCGGCGCATATGCCGCGACCAAGTACGCCGTGGTCGCGCTGTCGGAATCGCTGGAGCAGGAGCTGGCAGGAAGCGGCATCGGCGTCTCGGTGCTGTGCCCCGCGGCGGTTGACACCGAAATCTACGCGTCCCCGCGCCGCCGTCCGCCCCGCTTCGGCGGTCCCTTCGCGCCGCCCGAGCCGCATCCCAACCAGGCCTCGCTCGCCGACGGACTCAGCCCCGACGCGGTCGGCGCGCGCGTCATTCAGGCGATCCGCGACGACGAGTTCTTCATCTTCACCCACGAGGAACCGCGCGCCTGGATCGAGGCGCGCCATCGCCGCCTGGTCGAGGGGTTCGACCGCATCGCTGCCTATAACCGCGCGCGGGGACTGCCACCGCGCTGACGCCCTCCCCCTTTTGGGTGAGGCACAAAGCCTTGCCTTGCGCGGGACGCCGGGGGCGCGCACCATCCCAGGCGGAAGGAGGGCGGTCGCGCGATGATCGTCGTCCGCTATGTCGGCTGGGTGCTGCTGCTCGCCGCGGTCGTCGTGCTCGGGCGCGACCTCATCGCGTGGCACGACAGCGGCGTGTTGGCCCCGGTGTCGCTGGGCGAGTTGTGGCTCGAGCTGCACCGCGCCAGCCTCGTTCGCATCGAGGACGCGCTCGCGCCATGGCTCTTGCAGATGGTGCGCGGGACGCTTTCGATCCCGGCTGCGGCGGGCTTCCTCCTGGTCGGGATCGTGCTCGCCTGGCGTGGCCGCAATAGCGTCCCCCGCCGCCGCCGCCCGGCTACTCGCTCCCCATCTTGAGCGCGGCGAGGAAGGCGGACTGCGGAATCTCGACCTTGCCGAACTGGCGCATCCGCTTCTTGCCCTCCTTCTGCTTCTCGAGCAGCTTGCGCTTGCGCGTGACGTCGCCGCCGTAGCATTTGGCGAGCACGTCCTTGCGCAAGGCCTTCACCGTCTCGCGGGCGATGATGCGGCCGCCGAGCGCGGCCTGGATCGCGATCTGGAACAGCTGGCGCGGGATCAAATCCTTCAGGCGCTCGCACAAGGCGCGGCCGCGGCGCTCGGCCTGGCTGCGATGGACGATGATGGCGAGCGCGTCGACCGGCTCGGCGTTGACCAGGATGTTCATCAGCACCAGGTCGCCCTCGGCATAGCCGTCGAGCTGATAGTCGAAGCTGGCGTAGCCGCGGCTCACCGATTTGAGCCGGTCGTAGAAATCGAACACCACCTCGTTGAGCGGCAGGCGATAGACCACCATGGCGCGGCTGCCGGCGTAGGTCAGGTCCTTCTGGATGCCGCGCCGCTCCTCGCACAGCGACAGGACCGAGCCGAGATAGGCGTCCGGCACCAGGATGGTGGCCCTGATCCACGGCTCCTCGATGTGATCGATGCGCACCGGATCGGGCATGTCCACGGGGTTGTGCAGCGAGACGATTTCGCCGTCGGTGCGATGGATGCGGTAGACCACCGACGGCGCCGTCGCGATGAGGTCGAGATCGAACTCGCGCTCCAGCCGCTCCTCGATGATCTCGAGATGAAGGAGCCCGAGGAAGCCGCAGCGGAAGCCGAAGCCCAGCGCGGCCGAGGTCTCGGGTTCGTACTCGAAGCTGGCATCATTGAGGCGCAGCTTGGCGAGCGAATCGCGCAAGCGCTCGTAATCGGCCGAGTCGGTCGGGAACAGGCCGCAGAACACCACCGGCTGCAGCGGCTTGAAGCCGGGGAGCGGCGTCTCGGCCGGGCGGCGGTCCTCGGTGATGGTGTCGCCGACGCGGCAGTCGGCGACGGTCTTGATCGCGGCGGTGATGAAGCCGATCTCGCCGGGGCCGAGCGTCTCGACCTGGGTCGGCTTGGGCGTGAACACGCCGACGCGCTCGATGGTGTGGACCGCGCCCGTCGCCATCAGGCGCACGCGCAGGCCCGGTTTCAAGACGCCGTCCTTCACCCGCACCAGGGTCACCACGCCGAGATAGGAGTCGTACCAGCTATCGACCAGGAGCGCCTTCAACGGCGCGGCCGCGTCGCCCTTGGGCGGCGGCAGGCGCGTCACCAGCGCCTCCACCACCGCGTCGATATTGAGGCCGGTCTTGGCCGAGATCTCGAGCGCGGCCGAGGCATCGAGTCCGATCACCTCCTCGATCTGCTGCCGCACCCGCGCGGGCTCGGCGGCAGGCAGGTCGATCTTGTTGAGGACCGGCACGATCTCGTGCCCCGCCTCGATCGCCTGGTAGACGTTCGCGAGCGTCTGCGCCTCGACCCCCTGGCTCGCATCGACCACCAGGAGCGAGCCCTCGCACGCCGCGAGCGAGCGGCTCACCTCGTAGGCGAAATCGACATGGCCCGGCGTGTCCATGAGGTTGAGGACATAGTTCTCGCCATCCTTGGCGCGGTAGAGGAGCCGCACGGTCTGCGCCTTGATGGTGATGCCGCGCTCGCGCTCGATGTCCATGCTGTCGAGCACCTGGGCGCGCATCTCGCGCGCCTCGAGCCCGCCGCAGAACTCGATCAGGCGGTCGGCGAGCGTCGATTTGCCATGATCGATATGCGCGATGATGGCGAAATTCCGGATATGGCTGAGATCGGTCATGGGACGACCGGACCATAGGGTCCGGCCCCGCCCGGCGCAACGCCGGCCGGCCTCGTTAACGCTGGCGCAGGGATGCGAAACATGCACGATGGGCCGCGCGAAAGGACCCTAGCCATGACCGAAACGATGCGCGCCGCGCGCCTCCACGAGCCCGGAACGCCCATGCGCATCGAGCGCATCGAGCGCCCCACGCCGCGCGACGGCGACGTGCTGGTCCAGGTCAAAGCGTGCGGCATCATCCCCAATATGAACACCATCCTCGGCGGCTCGCTGTGGCATCACCTGCCCAGGCTGCCGGCGGTGATGGGGCTGGACGCCGCCGGCATCGTGGTGGCTATGCCGGCGGGGCGGCGCGAATTGGCGCTGGGCCAATCCGTCTACGTCAACCCGTTCCTCAGTTGCGGCGCCTGCGCCTATTGCCGCGCCGGCACGCCGGCCTTGTGCGCGGACGCGGCGCTGCGCGGCTATTTCGGCTTCACGCCGGAGGGCGCGAAGTTGCTCGAGCGCTATCCTTACGGCGGGCTCTGCGAATATCTCACCGCCGCGCCGCAGCACCTCGTGAAGCTGCCGCCGTCGGTCAGCTTCGACGAGGGCGCGCGCTGGGGCTATCTCGCGACCTCGTTCGCGGCGCTGCGCATGGGCGGCGCGGGCGCGGGGCGCTGGCTCGCGATCAACGGCGTCACCGGCACGCTCGGCGTCGGCGCGGTGATGCTGGCGCTGGCGATGGGCGTCACGCGCATTCTCGGCTGGGGCCGCAACCGCGCCGTGCTGCAGCGCCTGGAGGAGCTGGCGCCAAGACGGGTTGCGACCTTGGCGCTGGGCGACCAGCCGCTCGCCCCATGGGTGCGCGAGCGCACCGAGGGCCTGGGCGTCGATCTCCTGCTCGATTGCACCGGGCGCGGCGGGCCGGCGGCGCCGGTGGCGGAGGCGCAAGGCGCGGTGAAGCGCGGCGGCATGACCATCAATATCGGCGCGCTGGCCGAGCCGCTCGCGCTCGATCCGACGCAATACATGACCGGGCGCATGTCCTATCGCGGCTCGAACTGGTTCGCCAATGAGGACGCTTCGCTGCTGGCGGAGATGGTCGCGACGGGCGTGCTCGACCTCTCACCCTGGACGCCGCGCGTCTATCCGCTCGACGCCGTCAACGACGCGCTCGCCGACATCAAGTCCGAGCGCCCCGGCGGCTTCGTCAATTTCGTGGTCGCGCCGGACCGGTGAGCTAATCCGCGCTCGCCGCCAGGATCATGCTGAGATGGGCCAGCGGCGATCCCGTCTCCTTGGCCCAGCGGTTGAAGATCGCCTGCACCTTGGCGCGGTCGGATTTGCCCTTGGGCTCGCCCTTGAACTCGCCCCAATGATTGAGCGCCTTCACCACCGAGGGCGTGATGACGAACGTGTCCTTGCCCACCATGCGCAGGAAGCGCGGCGCCGAGTTGCCGCCCATCTGCGCGAAGCGCTTGGCGAGCTGGTCCCACAGCAGCGTCACCTCCGCGCCCGGCCACGCAGCGAGATAGTTCCCCATGCTTCCATGCTCCTCGGCGAGCGCGAGGAAGGCGGCGGCATTGGCGTGGACCGCGCGCAGCTTGCCGAGATGGCGGATGAGGCGCGCATCCTTCATCAGGTCTTCGACCTCCTCGTCGCTCATGGCGCGCACGCGGCGAGGGTCGAATTTGCGGAACGAAGCCTCGAAGGACGGCCATTTGTCGTCGGCGACGGTGTGGCGCAGCCCGGCATGGAAGATGCGCCGCGACATCTCCGAGAAATAATGGTCGTCGGCGACCTTCTTCAGCGCGGCCGGCGACTTCACCTTGGGCAGGCGCGACTTGAGTTCTTTCTCGCCATGGCGCGCGAGCGCCGCCTTGCGGATCGCGGCGAAGCCCGGCATGTCAGCCGCGCAGGCTTCCGCCGGTCGCCTTCTCGACCGCGGCGACCAGCTTCTTCGAGAAGCCTTCGAGCATGGCGTCGGTGAGGGTCGCGTCTTCCGGCTGCAGCACTACCGTGATGGCGAGCGACTTCTTGCCCTCGGGCACGCCCGGCCCGGTATAGACGTCGAACAGCCGCACCTCGGCGACGAGCTTCTTGTCGACGCCGCGCGCAGTGCGCAGTAGGGTCTCGGCGGCAAGCTCGCCCGGCACGATGAAGGCGAAATCGCGCTCCACCGGCTGGAACGGCGACAGCTTGAGGAGCGGCCGCGCCCGGCCGCGCGCGCGCGGCAGCGGCACGGCATCGAGGAACAGCTCGAACCCCGCCGCCGCGCCCTTCACGTCGAACGCGGCCGCCACCGCTGGATGCAACTCGCCAAACCAAGCCAGAACCTTGGGGCCGAGGCGCAGGCTGCCGCCGCGTCCCGGGTGGTACCACGCCGGCGGATCGGCGCCGAATTGCAGCGAGTCCGCCGCCACGCCGGCCGCCGCCAGCGCCGCCACCGCGTCCGCCTTGGCCAGGAACGCATCGACCGGGCGGCCCGGATCGTCCCAGCGCTTGGCCCCGGTGCGCCCGGTGCGCACTCCGGACGCCATCAGCGCCTGGCCCTCTGGCGTGTCGTCGCGGTATTGCGCGCCCACCTCGAACAGCGCGCAATCGGCAAAGCCGCGATCGGCGTTGCGCTTGGCGGCGGCAAGGAGATTGGGCAGGAGCGACGGCCGCATCGCGTCGAGATCGGCGCTGATCGGGTTGGCGAGCCTGAGCGCGTCGCTGCCGCCGCCGAAGAGGGCCGCATGCCCCGATGGCAGGAACGAGTAGGTCACCGCCTCGGTGAGGCCGCGCGCGGCGAGGCTGCGGCGCACGAAGCCGGCGCGGCGCTGCGCCGGATCGAGCGCCGGCCTCGGCAGGACGAATTCGCGCGGCAACGGAACCGCGGGCACGTGCTCGTAGCCGTGGATACGCAGGATCTCCTCGACCAGGTCGGCCTCGCCCTCGATGTCATGGCGCCACGACGGTGGCGCGATCGACATCTCCGCGCCGTCGGTGACGATGCAGCCGAGATTCTCGAGAATGCTGATCTGTTCGGCAGCCGTAATGTCGAGGCCGCCGAGGCTCTTCGCGCGGTCGGGACGGAAGCGGATGAGCGGATGCCCGAGCGGTTCCTCGCCGGACTGTGCCACCGCGCTCGGCTCGCCGCCACATAGGGCGAGGACGAGCCGCGTCGCCGCCTCCAGCCCCGGGCGCACGAACTCGGGATCGACGCCGCGCTCGAAGCGATAGCGCGCGTCGCTCTGCAGGTTGAGCTTACGGCCGGTGGCGGCGGTGCGCACCGGATCGAACAAGGCCGCCTCGATATAGACGTTGACCGTCGCCTCGGTGCAGCCGGTGCTCTCGCCGCCGATGACGCCGCCGAGACTCAAGGGGCCGCTGTCGTCGGCGATTACCGTCATCTCCGGGTCGAGCACGTAGCCGCGGCCATTGAGGGCGGCGAGCGTCTCGCCCGGCCGCGCGCCGCGCACCGCGAGATCGCCCGCGAGCTTGTCGGCGTCGAAGACGTGGAGCGGACGGCCGAGATCGAAGGTGATGAAGTTGGTGATGTCCACGAGCGCGGAGATGGGCCGCAATCCTATCGCCTCGAGCCGGGCCGCGAGCCAGCGCGGGCTCGGCCCGTTCCTCACGCCGCGCATCATGCGTCCGAGGAAGAGCGGGCACGCCTTGTCGTCGGGCCCTGCGAGATGAACGCCGATGGGACAGGGGAAGATGCCCGCGACGGGCGCCGTGGCGGGCTCGCCGCCGTCCTTGCCCTCGTACCAGCGCACGCCGAGCGACGCGAGCTTGCCGACGCCGGCGGCGGCGAGATCGCGGGCGATGCCGCGCACGCCCAGGCAATCGCCGCGGTTCGCCGTCACCTTGACGTCAAGCACCGGATCGTCGAGCCCGGTCGCGGTGGCGAAGGGCTGGCCGATCTCGAGCTCGGGCGGCAGCTCGATGATGCCCTCGCGGTCCTCGCTGAGGCCCAGCTCCCAGCCCGAGCACAGCATGCCGTTGGACAGGACGCCGCGGATCGCGCTCGCCTTCAGCACCTCGCCGCTGCGCGGGATGAGCGCTCCCGGCGGCGCGAACACGCCGAGCATGCCGGCATGCGCGTTGGGCGCGCCGCACACCACCTGCACCTCGCCCGCGCCGGCATCCACGACGCACAGCTTGAGCTTGTCGGCGTTGGGATGAGGCTCGGCCTTGATGACGCGCGCAACGCGGAACGGGGCCAAATCCTTGGCGCGGTTCTCGATCGATTCGACCTCGAAGCCGCGCATCACCAGGAGCGCCACGATCTCGTCGAGCGAGGCCTGCGTCTCGAGATGGGTCTTGAGCCAGGAGAGGGTCGTCTTCATCGCGCCGGCCCCATCACCAGGGACGGCAGCTCCAACGGCAGGAACCCGTAATGCCGGAGCCAGCGCAGATCGCTGTCGAAGAAGGTGCGCAGATCGGGGATGCCGTATTTCAGCATGGCGATGCGCTCGATCCCCATGCCGAAGGCGAAGCCCTGGAACTCGTCGGGATCGAGGTCGCAATTGCGCAGCACCTTGGGGTGCACCATGCCCGAGCCGAGAATTTCCAGCCAATCCCCGCCGGCCCCGATCTTCAAGCCGCCGCCCTCGCGCGAGCAGCCGATATCGACCTCGGCGGACGGCTCGGTGAAGGGGAAGTAGCTGGGTCGGAAGCGCACCGGCAGATGCTCGATGTCGAAGAAGGCGCGGCAGAACTCGATGAGGCAGCCCTTCAAGTGCCCCATGTGGGTGGCGCGGTCGATCACCAGCCCCTCGACCTGGTGGAACATGGGCGAGTGCGTCGCGTCGTGATCGCTGCGGAAGGTGCGGCCCGGTACGATGATGCGCAGCGGCGGCTTCTTCGCCATCATGGTGCGGATCTGCACCGGCGAGGTGTGGGTGCGCAGGAGCTTGCGCTCGGCGGGGTTGGTGCCGTGCAGGTAGAACGTGTCCTGCTCCTGGCGCGCGGGATGCTCGGGCGGGATGTTGAGGGCGGTGAAGTTGTGGAAGTCGTCCTCGATGTGCGGGCCTTCCGCGACCGTGAAGCCCATCTCGCCGAAGATCGCCACCACCTCGTCGAGCGTTTGGCTGATCGGATGGATGCGGCCGTCGCCCTCGCCCCTGACCGGCAGCGACAGGTCGACGCGCTCGGTCCGGAGGCGCTCGGCCAGCGCCGTGCCCTCGAGCTTCTGCGCCGCCGCCGCGACGGCGGCCTCGACCTCGTCCTTGAGGCGGTTCAAGGCGGCGCCGCGCTCGCGCCGCGCCTCGGGGTCGAGCGCGCCCAGCCCCTTCATCAGCTCGGTGACGCTGCCCCGGCGGCCGAGTGCGCCGACGCGCACCTGCTCGAGCGCGTCGCGGCTTTGCGCCGCGGCGATGCCGCGGATTATGTCGTCGCGAACCTGGTCGAGTGGGTCCATCGCCGGGGCGTTATCCGTTCAAGCGGAGCCGCCGTGCGTCCTTCGACTACGCCCCTTCGGGGCTCCGCTCAGGATGAGGGGCATTCTACAACCTTCCTCATCCTGAGCGGAGCGGAGCGAAGTCGAAGGACGCACATTGTCGATGCGGCGCAGATCATGCTCAAGCGCACGAGGCCGCGCGCCCGGCTCACGCCTTCGCGAGCGCCGCTTGCGCCTGCGCCACCACCGCCTTGAAGGCGGCGGGCTCGCGCCCGGCGAGGTCGGCGAGCACCTTGCGGTCGAGCTCGATGCCGGCGCGCTTCAGGCCGTTGACGAGCTGCGAGTAGGTGAGGCCCTCCTCGCGCGCGCCGGCGTTGATGCGCTGGATCCACAAGGCGCGGTAATCGCGCTTCTTGTTGCGGCGGTCGCGATAGGCGTATTGCAGCCCGTGCTCGACCCGCTCGACCGCGATGCGGAAGCTCGACTTGGCGCGGCCGCGATAGCCCTTGGCGAGCTTCAGGACCTTCTTGTGCCGGGCATGGGCGGTGACGCCCCGTTTGACGCGCGCCATGGCTCAGCCCCGCATGTACGGCATGTAGGTGAGCACGAGATGGGCGTCGCCTTTTTGCAGGGTCACCGTGCCCTTGGCGTTGCGCTTGGCGCGCTTCGACTTGTTGATGAGGAGATGGCGCTTGTAGGCGTTGGCCACCTTGACCTTGCCGGAAGCGGTGCGCCCGAAGCGCTTCTTCGCTCCGCTCTTCGTCTTGAGCTTGGGCATTTCCGTCCTTTCGCAGGAGATTTTGAGCGGCGAGGCATGCCCTTGGGCCCCTACCGCGAAGGCGCGGGTTATAGCGGCCCGGCGCCCGCCTTGGCAAGCCTCACGCCATGACGCGCTCGAGATTGGCGCGCTCCAGGAATGCCTTCTCCGGCACGCCCGCGCGCAGGCGCTTCAGCATCTCGTCGGGATCGAACTCGACGCCCAGCGGGTTCTCGGCGAAGGCGCGCGAACGCATGAACGCCTTGCAGTCGGCGACATCGGGGAAATTGTCGACCTGGATCTCGAGCCCGTTGCCGTCGGGGTCGTGATAGTAGAGCGACGTGGTGGGCCCGTGATTAATGCACCAGTGCGGCACCACGCCCTGCTTCTTCAGCCGCTCGTAGGTGCCGAGCAGCTCGCCCAGCGAGGCGAAGGTGAAGGCGACGTGGTGCAGCCCGACCTCGTGCTCGCGCCGCGCCTCGAACGGGCCGAAGGCGACGAAGGCGATGCGGTGGTGCTCGTCGTCATAGGCCAAGAAGCAGAGCTTGTCGTCCTGGTGCACCACCTCGCCGCCGAGCACGGCCAGGTACCAGTCGCGCATCTCGGCGATGCGGTTCGTCTGCAGCACGTAGTGCGAGAGCTTCACCGGCGATACCATGACAGCCTCCCTCTCCTCACACGACCAGCGCGGCGTGCTGGCTCTCGCCCGAGGCGAGGCCCCACGACTTCATCCACTCATAGGCCCGCGCGAACGGCTCGATGTCGTAAGTGTCGACATGCTTGTAGCGCACGAAGGCGCGCAACAGTTCATTATGCTGCAAGGCGCCCTTGGCCTGCGCCGCCACGTGATGGGCATAGCGGTAGAAGTCCGCGTTGATGAGATCGACCGCCCGGTTCTCGGCGTCGTAATAAGCCTTGCGCTCCTCTGCCGTTAGGTGCGGCGCGATCACCTCGCCGCCGCGATAGAACTCGGCCGCGATGATGTGCGCGCCGTCCTTGAGGGCGAGGCTGATGAACGGCTCCATCACCGTGACGGCACGGTAGGTGCCGTTCTTCAGCCCTTCCCAGCGCCGCTGCGGCAAGCCGCCGGGCGCGATCTTGACATGCGCGCGCCCCAACGCGCCCTCGAGCATCTGCAATGTCGTGTAGTGCGAGCCGGTCAGCTCCTGCACCACCACCGGTACGTCGGCCAGGTCGCGCGGCACCTGGAGCGTGTCGTCGAAGGTCACGATCGCCTGCGCCGCGACCGCGGCCCGGAGCGCCGCGAGCTTGCCGCCGCGGGTGCCGCGCTCGAGCCGGTCGATCGAGGCCCACTCGCACACGTTGTAGCTGTCGGCGGTGCCGCACTCGAACTGCCCTTCCTTGAGGCGCTCGAGGAACTTGGTCTCGGGCGTGTCGCGCTCGCGGTCCTCGTAGGTCGCGGACATGGCGACCTCGAGACCGGCCTTATCGAACAGACCTTCCTCGATCCCCACCAGCACCGGCAGGTCGAAGACCGGGTTGTTGGGGGCAATTCGCACTATCGGGTTGGCCATCGTTCCGCTCCTTGTCCGATCCGTTATTTCGGCGACATGACCATGGTCATCTGCCGCCCTTCCATGCGCGGGTGCTGCTCGATCTTGGCGACCTTGTCGAGATCGTCGCGCACGCGCATGAGCACGTTCATGCCGAGCTCCTGGTGCGCCAGCTCGCGGCCGCGAAAGCGCATGGTCACCTTGACCTTGTCGCCCTCGTCGATGAATTTCTGCATGCTGCGCATCTTCACGTCGTAGTCGTGATCGTCGATGCCGGGGCGCAGCTTGATCTCCTTGACCTCGATGACCTTCTGCTTCTTGCGCGCCTCGTTCTTCTTCTTCTGCTCTTCGTATTTGAATTTGCCGAAATCGAGGATCTTGCACACCGGCGGGTCGGCGGTCGCCGCGATTTCCACGAGATCGAGCCCGGCCTCGCCGGCTTTGATCAGGGCGTCGCCTCGGCTCACGACCCCCAACATCTCGCCGCGTTCGTCGACGAGCCGCACCTTGAGTGCGGTGATCTCCTGGTTGATGCGCGGCCCGTCCCGGGTCGGCGACATCGGCTGAGTCAGTCTGGCGATCTGCCACCTCCTTCACATGGTTGACGAATTCGCCCGCGCCGGAGCCCGCTCCTCGGGCCTTCGCGGCGTGGACGAGGCGGCCCGGTCACAAGGACGGCGCCGCTGCCTCCGCTTTCAATCTACCGATGGCCTCATCGAGCGCAAGGATTTCTTGCTCGCGCCCGCCCAGACGACGCAGCGCGACCGACCTCGTCTCCGCCTCGCGCCGCCCTACCACCAGCAACGCGGGGATCTTGGCGAGGCTGTGCTCGCGGATCTTGTAGTTGATCTTCTCGTTGGAGAGATCGCTCTCGGCGCGCACGCCGGCCTGCGCCAGCGCCGCCATGACCTCGCCCGCGTAAGCGTCCGCATCCGAGGTGATGGTCAGCACCTTGGCCTGCACCGGCGCCAGCCACAGCGGGAAGCGGCCGGAATGATGCTCGATCAGGATGGCGATGAAGCGCTCGAGCGATCCCAGGATGGCGCGGTGCAGCATCACCGGGCGGTGACGCTGCCCGTCCTCGCCGATATAGCTCGCATCGAGCCGCTCCGGCAGCACGAAATCGACTTGCAGCGTGCCGCATTGCCAGTCGCGGCCGAGCGCGTCGCGCAGCACGAATTCGAGCTTCGGCCCGTAGAACGCGCCCTCGCCGGGATTGAGCGTGGTCTCGAGCCTGGCGGCCTCGCATGCCGCCTTGAGCGCGCCCTCGGCGCGGTCCCACGTCGCGTCGCTGCCGGCACGGTTGGCTGGGCGGTCGGAGAATTTCACCGTCACGTCGGTGAAGCCGAAATCGGCATAGACCGAGCGCAGCAGGTCGCAGAAGGCGATGCTCTCGGCGGTGATCTGGTCCTCGGTGCAGAAGATATGCGCGTCGTCCTGGGTGAAGGCGCGCACCCGCATGATGCCGTGCAATGCGCCCGACGGCTCGTTGCGGTGGCAGGCGCCGAATTCCGCCATGCGGAGCGGCAGCTCGCGATAGGAGTGAAGCTGCTGGCGATAGATCAGCACATGGCAGGGGCAGCTCATCGGCTTCACCGCCAGCACGCGGTCGCCGTCCTCGTCGGCCACGGTGAACATCGCCTGGCGGAACTTGTCCCAATGGCCCGAGGCGATCCACAGCGAGCGGTCGACCAGTTGCGGCGTGTGCACCTCGACATAGCCGGCGCGGTCGAGGCGGCGGCGGATATAGGTCTCGATGGTGCGGTAGAGCGTCCAGCCCCTGGGGTGCCAGAACACGCTCCCCGCCGCCTCTTCCTGGAGATGGAACAGGCCCAGCTCGCGGCCCAGGCGGCGATGGTCGCGCTTGTCCGCCTCCTCGAGCTGGAAGAGATACTGCTTCAGCTCCTTGTCGCTGGCCCAGGCGGTGCCGTAGACGCGCTGCAATTGCGCGTTCTTGGCGTCGCCGCGCCAATAGGCCCCGGCCACCTTCATCAGCTTGAAGGCGTGACCGAGCTTGCCGGTCGAAGGGAGATGGGGGCCGGCGCAGAGATCGACGAAGCCGCCCTGGCGATAGAGGCTGATCGCCTCGTCCTTGGGAATCTCGTGGATCCATTCGGCCTTGTAGGTCTCGCCCAGCGAGGTGAAGAACGCCACCGCCTTGTCGCGCTCCCATTCCTCGCGCGCGATCGGCTCGTCGCGGTCGACGATCTCGTGCATGCGCGCCTCGATGCGCTCGAGATCGTCAGGCGTGAACGGGGTGGCGCGCGCGAAATCGTAATAGAAGCCGGTGTCGGTCGAGGGGCCGAACGTGACCTGCGTCTCGGGATAAAGCTCCTTCACCGCCTCGGCCATGACGTGCGCCGCGTCGTGGCGGATGATCTCGAGCGCCTCCGGCCGGTCGCGCGTGACGATCGCGACCTGCGCGTCGGACGCTATGGGCGAGGCGAGATCGGCGAGCCTGCCGTCGATCTTGATCGCCACCGCGGCCTTGGCGAGGCCGGGCCCGATGGCGCGCGCCACCTCCTCGCCGGTGACCCCGGGCGCGAAACTCCGCACCGCCCCGTCGGGCAGCGTGATCGAGATCTGCGCGTCGCTCATGGCATCGGATTTAGCCGAAGGGGAGCGCGGCGGCAACCACGGCGGCTGCGAGGGCGGCGCAGCATGCGGCGCTTGCAGAATTCACGAGGCGAATTGAACGGGGCGAACGCCCTCTTTGCGAAAATCGCCTTCGACCGCCTGGATGAAGCGAATGTCGTTGATGATCTCAGCCTGCCGATCTTCGTCGAGCGTCGGTGCCTGCAGGCACTCTTTCAGCCACGTCTCGAACCGCTCGAGCGCGGTCAACGTGAGGGCCGCGATGTCGGGGGGCAGATTTTCGTCGGTTTGTCGAGCGAGCGGATCGTGGCATTGAAAGCGTTCAGATCGATAGAACCGACGCCGCGTAATTCCCCTTGGCGATTAAATTCCATCAACCGCCCAATACGCAACACTTCCCATGCCGAGAGCATCCGGGCTAATGGGCCGCTTCAGCGGCCGTAGCTTCTTTTTGTAAGTCGCCCAAAATTGCATAGGTGTACGCTAGATCATTCTTCAATTCCGACTCGGCATCTTCGGTAGGGCGCCCATATTCGAGGCGTTCTCTGATCTTGAGTTGTAGATGTTCCAACGCTCGAATGGCGACGGTTGCAGGGGGGCCAACAAGTTCTCCGCGGTGAGGCGCTTCCTCCCAACCGCGCCATACATTACGAGCCCGATAGTCTGGCAAAAGCCGGACGGCATCGGCAACCAACCGAAAGGCTTTGGGGGACAGCTTCATGAAAAAACATCCTAGCCTCATAATTTGCTAGACGAGAACAAAATTCTTATTAACTGCCAGTAGCGCGGCTTCGAAATCTGCTAGGGGCATGTCGGCTCTCGGCTCCCATAGCCAATGATTCCCCGTATCGTTGTGCAGGACTAACGCCCTATCGTCATATGGGTTCCCGGCCGGCAGGCGCCACCATTTGCCCGTGATGGCTGGATGAATGGTCTCAAACGTTGACGCGCCGCCAGAGCCAGCCTCGACCCAATCAACACCATTTTTCTTGTAAATAGTAATTTCATCGGGCCGGACGCAGTACAGTCTTGCGTGCGAAGCGTTACCGACCCGCAAATGATCTCTGTCGGTGATGCCCATATTCCGCCCTCCCCCTCATGTAGTCCAAAAGGGTCCTTATGTGGCTAACGAGTGACAACCGCGAACCGCTCCCGTGAGGTTGCATTTCACCCTCCGATTCGTGATGAGAAAGGCGTTACGCCGACCGTGCTGCCGGGTTGCCTGAACCCGACAACACAATCTGTCCGCTAGGTTTTGAACGCGCGGGATTTCCTCACTTGGAACCTACCTTTCCCCGGCACTTCAGCCGGCTTGAAGCAGCGATTGACAACCGCATAAACACGGGCCACGGCGGCACAAGGCGCCGTCGTCCGATCCGTCAGAACGGAATTTCGTCATCCAGTTCTTTCCCCTGTCCAGCCGTCCGCGTCTCGGTGACTGGCCTGGTAAGACAATACGTCGCCCTTTCACCAGGCACTTGAAATGCCAGATTCTTTCGCAGCATTCGGTAGAGTTTATTTTGCAGAAATCGCCGTGTCTGGACGACCTTGTATTTGCGAAAGAGGCCGACTAGAAGTTGGTCAAGATTGGCCTTCCCGCCGCAAGCTCGCATGACAGTCTGTAGTTGCCGTTCCAATTCATCTACCGATTTGACGCTGAGTTCCTTGACTAGGGCGTCTGGTAGGTCGGAGATGTCGCCCAATTCCTTTGGGATAGGAGTAGCCAAATCGGTCTGCTTCTGTAAAAACTCGGCCAACTCCCGCATCGCCTGAACCCAACTATAGGCCGCCTTTTTTGCTTCGAGGCTACTCGCCCCCTTAACTTCCACCTCGAATCGCGTGATGAGGCGTTTGACATTCGTGAGGTGGTGTTCCATATTTTCCATGCCTTAAGGGCAAACGAAAGGCGCCACGAGAAATCGCCTCTCGCGTTAACCTCATCGAAGACGGGCTCCCGGCTCCCCAGCTTTGTGGAGCCCTCTTCATTTTCAGATCGTAGTTAAGTGCGCCCCGGTTTGCAAGCAAGTTGCCGCAGTTTTTGCGACCGCCAATGCACGCGACGAAAATTACCAACCGTCTTTGCGAATTTATGCCTTTTTCGCACGCACATTGCGTCCCACTGGCGTCCCATTTCTCGGCAGGATAACTAATGATGGGGGTAAATCTTTGTAAAATCTGAGTATTAATCTTATGAACTAAAGAATAACTAAAATTTGATTATCTGATTCGACGGAATAACTCATCCATCATAAAACATAATTTGAAACGATCTTCGTTCGCACTTCTATACTACACGTTTTTCTTGATTGAGTGCCGTTAAATTCCCAATATAGGAGGCCCTTGGGCAGCTCGATCATTGGCGACAAAGTACCCGCCAAATCCTTTCCGCCATGCAAAGCAGCTCGGCACGTGGCCGGCCTCCGATGCTTCCCTGTCTCTGACGCCGCATTAATTTGCGGTCGATTTACCCGAACGGCAACGTCGCGGCCACCTCCGCCAGCCCGAGCGCCGCGAGGTCGTTGCGGCGCAGGATGGTTACGCGCGCGCCGCGCGGCGCCGTCAGCGCGGGATCGCTGGCCCCGGCATAGAGCACCGTCGCCGATCCGCCACCGGCGACGATGAGGTGCATCGGTCCGGTGTCGTTGCCGACGGCGTGCAGCGCCCGCGCGCCCAGCGCCACCACGTCGCCGAAGCTGGTGCCGCCGGTGAGGTCGACCGCTTCCGCGACGGAAGCCGCGATCACCTCGCCCAGCGTCGCCTCGGCGGCGCCGCCGATGATTACGGGCGTCACGCCCAAGGCCGCCGCTTGGCGGGCCAATGCCGCGTAATGCTCCACCGGCCAGCGCTTTTCCGGCCGGTGCGGCGCGCCCCCCGGCACCAGCAGCAGCATCCGCTCCGGCAGCTTGAGGCGCGCGAGATCGGTCTTGGCCCAGGCGAGGTCGGGCGCGGGCACGCGCGCGATGCCGGCGGCGCGAAGCTGCTCGGCCTGGCGCTCGACCGTGTGCATGCGGTCGCGCTCGGGATTGGCGTGCGGGTGCGAGGCGCCGCGCGCGATACCGGACCATTCCGGCCGCCGCCCCGGCCGCAGCAGGTGGAAATAGAGGCTCGACCGGTCCGAGGTCTGGAGATCGTAGACCCGGTCGAACCCGCCCTCGCGCAGCCGCTGGCGCAGGCGCCACAGGCCGAGCGGGCGGGACATTCCCGGCCGTTCGTCGACCCAGACGCGGTCGAAATAAGGAGCGGCGCGCGCCAGCGCCACGAAGGGCGCCGAGGTCAGGAGCGTGATCTCGGCCGCGCGGTGATGCGCGCGAATGGCCGCCGCCGGCCCCATCGCCTGCACGAAATCGCCGAGCGCGCCGAGCTTGATGACGAGGACGCGGCGGAGCGGCGCTCGCTCTTCCATCGTCACGCCGCGACCGGCCCCTCGGCCAGCGCGTCCATGCCCAACAGCTCGCGATAGATCGCGATGGTGCGGCCGGTCATGCGCGCGACGGTGAAATGGGCGCGGACATGGGCGATCGCCCGCTCGGCCAGGGCGCGGCGCGCCTCGGGCGAAAGGTCGAGCGCCTCGGCGAGCGCCGTCGCCAGCGCGTCGGCACGCCCCGGCGGCACCAGCCAGCCGGTCTCGCCCGGGACCACCGTCTCCATTGCGCCGCCATGCGAGGTCGCGATCACCGGGCGGCCCATCGCCTGCGCCTCGACGATGACGCGGCCGAACCCCTCGGGATCGGTCGAGGCCGAGACCACCACGTCGGCCAGCATGTAGGCCGCCGCCATGTCGCGGCACTCGTCGACGATACCGATCGAGCATTTGAGCGGCCGGCGCGCAATGTCGCGCTCGAGCTCGCGGCGATAGCGCTCGTCGCCGCTGCCGACGATGAGGCAGTGAAGCCCCGCGCGGTCGAGCAGGCGCAGCGCCTCGATCAGCACGTGGTGGCCCTTCCAGCGCGTCAGGCGCCCCGGCAGCAGCACCACCGGGACGCCGTCGGGCAAGCCCCATTCGCGCGCCAGGCGGACGAAGCGGTCGGGCGCAGTGTGCTCGGGATCGAAGCGGACGAGGTCCACCCCGCGCGGCACCACGATGACGCGCTCGGCCGGCACGCCGTAGGTGGCGATGACGTGGTTCGCGACAAACTCCGAGATGGCGATGACGCGCTCGCCCCCGGCCATCACCGCGTTGTAGCGCCGCTTGAGCCAAGATGCCCCGCCATAGGCGTTGTGGAAGGTGGTGACGAAGCGCACGCCGGCGCGCTTGGCGGCCGCCCGCGCGCTCCACGCCGGCGCGCGGCTGCGCGCGTGGACGATGTCGATGCCGTAATTGTCGATCACGCGCGCGAGCCGCCCGACATTGGCGCTCATCACCAGGGGGTTCTTGGAGGCCAGCGGCAGCTCGACGTGATAAGCGCCGGCGCGCTCCAACTCGCGCACCATCGGCCCGCCCGCCGATGCCACGACGGCGGTCCAGCCCTCGGCCACCAGCGCCGCCGCCAGGTCGACGGTGCCGCGCTCGACCCCGCCGGTGACGAGGCGCGGCAGCACCTGGAGCACGGCAGGTTGGCGGCGTTCCGCTCGCGCGTCCGCGGTGATAATCTCGGCGTCGCTCATGATGCGCGGAGAAGCAGCGCTCGCGATGGCTCTCGAGGACAGGACCGGCATATTAACACGCGGCGACGGCGCCACAATCGCCTACCGGGCTTGCGCCGGGCGCGCGCCAGGGGTCGTCTTCCTCGGCGGCTTCATGTCGGACATGACCGGCACCAAGGCCTCGACCTTGCACCGGTTCTGCGCCGCCCGCGGCCATGCCTTCCTACGCTTCGACTATTTCGGCCACGGCGCCTCGTCGGGCGAGTTCGCGGCGGCCACGGTCGGGCGCTGGCGCGAGGACGCGCTCGAGGTCATCGACCGCCTGACCGAGGGGCGGCTGGTGCTGGTCGGATCCAGCCTGGGCGGGTGGCTCATGCTGCTCGCGGCGCTGGCGCGGCCGGCCCGGGTCGCTTCGCTCCTCGGCATCGCCGCCGCCCCCGACGCCACCGAGGCGCTGATGTGGCGCCGCTTCCCCGAAGACGCGCGAAACGCGATCCTCGTAAAAGGATCAATCCGCGTACCATCGGCCTATGACCCGGAGGGCTATCTCATAACCCGCGCCCTGATCGAAGACGGCCGCCGCCACCTGCTACCCGAGCGCGACATCCCGATCACGTGCCCGGTGCGGCTCATCCACGGCATGGCGGACAAGGACGTGCCGTGGCAGACGAGCCTCGATCTCGCGCACCGGCTGGCCGCGCCCGATATCCAGGTGATCCTAGTCAAGGACGGCGATCATCGCCTGTCGCGCGAGCCCGATCTCGCGCTCATGCTGCGCACGCTCGAACTGCTGCTCGAATGAGGACCGACATGGACCACGACGATTCCCCCCTCGTGCAGTTCTATGCCTGCGAAGCGCGCGACGTGCAGGGTCGCGCGCTCTCCGACATGTGGACATGGGACGACACGCGGCTCGAGGACGTCCACGACTACATCCAGTGGCTATTTCCGGTGCCCGAGCCGAGCCAGTTCAACGACGATGCGCCGCTGCTGACGCAAGACGACATCGCCGCCTTCGCCGCACGCGCCGAGCTGCGCGACAATCTGCGGCGCTCGTTCGTCCGCATGCTCGGGTTCTACGGCCTCGCGCTCGACGACGGCCCAATGGTGACGCGGGCCGAGAATTTCTCGATGCAGGCGGTTAACTGGCTCAAGCCCTATGACCACAATTTCCTACGCATCACCCGCATCCTGCGCTCGCTGACCCTGCTCGGGCTTGAGCCCGAGGCGCGGGCGTTTCTCGCCGCGCTCGAGGAGATTCATTGGGCCGGCGGCGGGGGCGCGATCGGCGAGCGCTCGCTCGGGTTCTGGCGCGAAGCGGTCGCGCCCGCCTCGACCGCATTCCGCTGAGCGCGGCGCGGACCGTCGTTCATCGAGTCTCGGCGGCGAGGATGGCGGCGAGCCCCTCGCGATAGCTCGGATAGAGGAGCCGCACCCCCAGATCATCCTTGATCCGGCGGTTGGCGACCCGTTTGTTGTCGTCATAGAAGCTTCGCGCCATGGGCGAGAGCGGCGCCGCCTCGAAAGGCACGGTCGGCGGCACCGCCACGCCGAGCAAAGCACAAGCATATTCGATCACCGCGGCCTGCGGCGCCGGCTCGTCATCGCAAATGTTATAGATCGCGCCCGATGACGGTTGGGTCATCGAGGCGAGGAGCGCGTCCACAAGATCGGCGACATGGACGCGCGAGAACACGTGGCCAGGCTTGTCGATGCGCACCGCCCGGCCCTGGCGAACCGCATCGAGCGGACTGCGCCCCGGCCCGTAGATTCCGGCGACGCGGAAGATGTGAAGCGGCAAGCCCGAGCCGCGCGCGAGGGCACGCCAGCCTTGCTCAGCAGCAAGACGGCGCCTGCCGCGCTCGCCACTGGGCCGGGGCTGCGTGGTCTCGTCCACCCAGGCGCCGCCATGATCGCCATAGACCGCCGTGGTAGAAAGATACCCCAACCACCTGAGCCCTCGCAGAGCCGCGACCTCTGCCCCACAGAGATCGAGTACCGGATCGCCTGCCGCGTCCGGCGGCACCGAGACGAGAACATGGGTGGCGCCTCCCATCGCCGCGCCCCCATCGGCGAGCGGCCGATCGCGGGACATGAGGTGGGCGTGGTAGCCGAACCGGTCGAGATCGACCCGGGACTCCTCCTCGCGCGTGGTTCCGGCGACTTGCCAGCCCGCATCGGTCAGCACGCGCGCCAGCGCTTGTCCGCAATAGCCGAGACCGAAGCAGAACAGGCGGCTCAATCGGCGACCGCCGGTTCGGGCGCGGGCTCCGGCTTCCGTCCGGCGTCGCGCTCGAGCGCCTTCTCGATGCGATCGAGCCGCATCCACGCCCATGCCCAAGACAGGATACAGGCGCACGCCCCTATGATGACCGGCAGGTGGAACCCGAAGCGCTCCGCGAGCCAGCCCGAGATCAGCGCGCCCAACGCCGGCCCGGCGCGGAACACCATGCCGTAAAACGCCATAACCCGGCCCCTCATCTCCGGGTCGACCGCGGTCTGGACCAGGGTCTGGGCGCTGATGCCGCTCGTCGTCATGGCGAAGCCCGAGAAGAAGACGGCGACCAATGCCACCCAATAGGAATTCGAGACCGCGAATCCTAGCACGCACAAGGTCATCAAAAGCGTGTGATTGACCGCCAGCCCGGTGAGGCCGGTGAGGCTGCTGCGGCGGATCATGCCGATGCCGCCCAGGATCGCGCCCAACCCCATGGTCGCCGTGAGCCATGCGAGCCCCTGGGCACCGCGATGGAAGACCACGTCCGCGAAGCCCGGAAACAGCTCGTTGTAGCCGCGGATGCCGATGGTTGTGACGGAGAACATCACCATCATCTGGCCGATGCCGGGATGGCGCACCGCGTAGATGTAGCCGTCGAGGGACTGGCGCAGGAAGTCGCGGCGCGGCGCAAATTTTTCGCGCGGCACATTGACGCGAGCGAGCGCCAGGCTGAACACGACATAGGCGCAGGCATTGAGCACGAAGGCGAGGCCAATGCTGCCTTCGGCGATCACGACGCCGGCGATCGCCGGTCCGATGAAACGCGCGAGGTTGAACATGAGCGAATTGATCGCAACCGCCGACGGCAAGGTCGCGTTATCGACCAAGCTCGGCACCAGCGCCAGCCGCGCCGGCTGATTGAAAGCGTTGATGAAGCCAAGCCCGAAGATCAGCAGAAACAGCTCCTCGATGGTGATGGTGCCGGTGTAGCTCAGGATCGCAAGCGTCCAGGCTTGCGCGATGGCAACGATCTGCGTCAGCCGAATCACCCGGACCCGGTCGACGCGGTCCGCGAGCGCGCCGGCGAACGGGCTCACCACGACATTCGGAATGAGGTCGGCGGCGGCGACGATACCAAGCCAGGTCCCGGAGTGGGTGAGCTGCCAGGTGAGCCAGGCCTGGGCAACGCGCTGGATCCAATAGCCGATCTGGGAAATGAAATTGCCGGTGGCAAATATACGATAGTTTCGGTTGCCGAACGCCCGCACGACATTGCCGAATCCCGCCTGCGACACGTTGTCCTTCAGCACCCGTCCACCCGCCGCAAATCCCGCCTTATCAGGGCCGCGAGGCAAGCAATGTACCAGCTTCGGGGCGCCGTCCATACCGCCCGTCGCCAGAGCCAGGGATGCGCGCCCGAAGCGCTGCATATTGTAAACCGTGGATGGATGGTGTCCTATGGCGCCCGTGCCCAGCCGGGCGGGGGGTAGAGACGGGTAGCCGATGAAGCGAGTGTGGTGGGCAGTTGCCTTTGTGGTCCTGGCCGGTCTGGGCGGCATCGCCTATCAGACGCGGCTCGAGCCTGCGCGCTCGCAGACCGCGGAAGGGCCGCGCGTGGCGCCGGCCGCGCCGGTCGTAGTGACGACCGCGCAATCGCAGCCGATGCCGGTGCGGATCGAGACCATCGGCACGGTCCAGACGATTGCCAACGTGTTGGTGAAATCCCGTATCGATGGCTTCATCGACAGCGTGCTCATCCATGACGGGCAATTCGTCAAGGCTGGCGACGTGATGTTCCGCCTCGACTCGCGTACGGCACAGGCGCAAGTAATGCAGATGCAGGCGCAGCTGGCGCGCGACCAGGCGCAGCTCACCAATGCCAAGCGCAACGTCGAGCGCGACTCGACCCTCGTTGGCAAGGACTACATGTCGCGCCAGCAGTATGACACTGACACCGCCACTGCCCAGGCACTGGAGGCGTCGGTCGCGGCCGACCAGGCGCAGATCGACAACGCCAAGGCGCTGCTGAGCTACGACACGATCCCGGCCCCGATCGACGGACGCGTCGGCACCATCACGATCAAGGCCGGCAACAGCATCAAGGCGAACGACGTACCGCTCGCCACCATCAACCAGATCCAGCCGATCTATGTCGGCTTCAACCTGGCGCAGGGCGAATTGCCGGCGCTGCGCCAGGCGATGACCAAGGGGCCGGTCGAGGTCTCCGTCCGCGGCCAGGGCGACGAGGGCGAGCCGATCACGGGCGCGGTCGCGTTCTTCGACAACGCCGTCGACGCAACGTCGGGCACGATCGCCGTGCGCGCCTTGTTCGCTAACCAGGATCAGCGGTTGTGGCCGGGCCAATTCGCCAACGTGTCGGTGACGACGCGGATCGATCCCGCCGCGATCGTGGTGCCGCCAGCTGCGGTCCAGGTCGGGCAGGACGGAAACTTCGTCTTCATCGTGAAGCCCGACAACACCGCCGAGATCCGGCCAGTCACCGTGAGCCGCACAGTCGACGGCAAGAGCGTCATCGCCAAGGGCCTCGCCGCGGGCGAGGTCGTGGTGGTGGACGGACAGATGCGGCTCAACAACGGCGCGCGGGTCGACATCCGCTCGTCGGCCCCGGCGCAGCCGAAGCCCGCCGCAGCGTCATGACCCTGCCGGAACTGTGCATTCGTCGTCCGGTGATGACGACGCTCTTGATGCTGGCCTTCGTCGTATTTGGCATGTTCAGCTACCGGCTGCTGCCGGTGGCGGCGATCCCGCGCGTGGATTTCCCCACTATCGTCGTGTCAGCACAGCTGCCGGGCGCGAGCCCGGAGACCATGGCCTCCTCGGTCGCAACCCCGCTCGAGAAGCAGTTCTCGACCATCGCGGGCCTCAACTCGATGATCTCGACGAGCGGACTCGGCATCAGCACCATCACGATGCAGTTCGACCTCGACCGCAACATCGACGGCGCGGCGCTCGATGTGCAGTCGGCGATGACGACGGCGGCCCGGCGCCTGCCGATCCAGATGACGATCCCGCCGTTCTTCATCAAGGTGAATCCGGCGGACTTCCCGGTCCTGTTCCTCAACCTAGTGTCGAAGACGCTGCCGCTCTCGGAGGTCGACGAATACGCCGAGACCATGATGGCGCAGCGCATCTCGACGATCAGCGGCGTGGCGCAGGTGCTGGTATTCGGGCAGCAGAAATTCGCCATCCGCGTCCAGGCGAACCCCGAGGCGCTCGCCGCCAAGAATCTCACGCTCGATGATGTCGGCAATGCCGTCGCGGCCGCGAATTCCTCGACGCCCGTGGGCACGCTGATGGGGGCCGAGAAGGCGTTCACCATGCAGGCGAACGGCCAGCTTCAGCACGCCGCCGAGTACCGGCCGCTCATCATCGCCTACCGCAACGGCGCGCCGGTGCGGCTCCAGGACGTGGCCAACGTCGTCGACAGCGTCGAGAACGATCAGGTCGCGAGCTGGTTCAACGGCGAACCCGCCATCATGCTCGCGATCCAGCGCCAGCCCGACGCCAACACGGTCCAGGTGGTCGACGCGGTGAAGGCGCTGGTGCCCATCTTCGAGGCGCAGCTCCCGGCCTCGATCCAGCTCCACGTCCTGCTCGACCGCTCGGTCTCGATCCGCAACTCCATCCACGACGTGCAGTTCACCCTGCTGCTGACCGCGACGCTGGTGATCCTGGTGATCTTCGTGTTCCTGAGGAACATCACCGCGACCATCATCCCGGCGTTGGCGTTGCCCGTCTCGGTGATCGGCACCTTCGCCGGGATGGAGCTGATGGGTTTCAGCATCGACAATCTTTCGCTGATGGCGCTGACGTTGTCGGTGGGGTTCGTCGTCGACGACGCGATCGTCATGCTCGAGAACATCGTCCGCCACATCGAGAACGGCGAGCGGGTGATCGACGCCGCCTACCGCGGCTCGCGCGAGATCGCCTTCACCATCCTGTCGATCACGCTGTCGCTGGTTGCGGTGTTCATTCCGGTCCTGTTCATGGGTGGGGTCGTAGGCCGCGTGTTCCGCGAGTTCGCGGTGACGATCAGCATGACGATCCTGATCTCGGGCTTCGTGTCGCTGACCCTGACGCCGATGTTGTGCTCGCGCCTCCTGAAGCCGACGCGGCACGACGCACACCACAACCTGTTCTATCGCGCCGCCGAGGGCGGCTTCAACGCGCTCTTCGGCGGCTATCGCTGGGGCCTCACGAAGGTGATGCGCTGGCGGCGCGCGACGCTCTTTGTAACCATCCTGTCGATCGCCGGCTCGGCCTATCTTTTCACCGTCGTGCCCAAGGGCTTTTTCCCGAGCGAGGATACCGGTCAGATCGCGGGCTTCACGGAGGCGTCGCAGGACGTTTCGGTGCAGGCGATGTCCGAGCACTCGCTCGCGGTCGCGAAGGTGATCAAGGAGGACCCCAATGTCGCCGACGTCAACGCCGCGATCGGCGCGGTTGGCTCGAGCCCGTCGCTCAACAGCGGCCGCCTCTTCATCCAATTGAAGCCGCGCGACCAGCGCAAGCTCAGCGCCGACGAGGTGATCCAGGAGCTGCGGCCCAAGATGGCGCGCATCCCCGGCATAAACAGCTATTTCCAGAGCCTGCAGAACATCAATCTCGGCGGCCGTCTGGCGAAAAGCGCCTATCAGTACACGCTCCAGGACAGCGATACGGAAGA
The DNA here is from genome assembly GCA_035604615.1 of Allostellaceae bacterium. GTDB lineage: Bacteria > Pseudomonadota > Alphaproteobacteria > ATCC43930 > CGMCC-115725 > DATJLY01. Next base: position 107,418 of record DATNID010000020.1, read on the forward strand.
GCTTTACCGCTATGCGCAGATCATGCAGGAGCGCATCGCCCAGCTCCCCGGCATCCAGGACGTGAACTCCGACCTGCAGCTCCACAACCGTCTCGCCGTCGTCGACATCGACCGCGACAAGGCGGCGCAGCTCGGCATCACGATGGAGCAGATCAAGACGACCTTCTACGACGCCTTCGGCGCGCGCGACATCTCGACCATCTACGAGCCGTCCAACAGCTATTACGTGATCCTCGAGCTCGACAAGCGCTACCAGACCGCGCCGGCCGACCTGTCGAAGATCTATCTGCGGGGTACGTCGGGGACGGCAGTGCCGCTGGGGGCGGTGGCGACGATCCGCTCGGGCGTGGGCCCCGTCCTGGTCAACCATCAGGGCCAGCTCCCGTCGGTGACGATCGCCTTCAACCTCGCGCCCGGCGTGTCGCTCGGCACGGCGGTCGGCGAGATCGCCAACCTCGAGCGCACGCTCAACATGCCGATCACGGTCACGACCGGCTACCAGGGCAATGCCCAGGTCTTCCAGGACGCGCTCAAAGGCCAGGGCCTGCTGCTGACGGCCGCAGTGCTCGTCATCTACATCGTGCTCGGCATTCTCTACGAAAGTTTCGTCCATCCGATCACGATTCTCTCGGGCCTGCCGGCCGCCGCGCTCGGCGCGCTGGCGACGCTCCTCCTCTTCCACAAGGATCTGAGCGTCATCGCCATCATCGGCGTCGTCATGTTGATCGGCATCGTCAAGAAGAACGCGATCATGATGATCGACTTCGCGCTCGACCGGCAGCGCAACGGGATGGACGTGGAAGCGGCGATTTTCGAGGCGTGCCTTCTGCGCTTTCGCCCGATCATGATGACGACCATGGCCGCGATCATGGGCGGCCTGCCGATCGCGATCGCCGTGGGCACCGGCTCAGAACTACGTCAGCCGCTGGGGCTCGTCGTCGTCGGCGGCCTCGTGGTGTCGCAGTCGCTCACCCTCTTCATCACGCCGGTGATCTATCTCTATCTCGAGCACGCGCGCACCCTCTTTGCGCGCATCATCCGCTCCGAGCCGCTGCCCGCCGAATCGATCGCCCACGGCACGGGCGCGGCCCAGCCGCAGAAATAATTCGCGGGCCCGTGACGCGCGGGCGAACATGAACCGTACCTTGCTCTTTGGACTCCTGGTCGCGGCGCCGGTCGCGTTCGCGTTCGCCGACGAGAAGCCAAAGCCGCCCTTGGACGCGAGCACGCATTACGAACGCTGCCTCGACGCGGCGCGCCGCGCGCCCCAGGCCGGACTCGCGGAGGCGGAGGATTGGCGCAATGCCAATGGCGGCTTCCCAGCCGAGCACTGCCGCGCCGTCGCGCTCTTTGCGCTCAAGCGCTATGCCGACGCGGCGATCGCCTTCGAGGCGCTGGCCGGCGCCATGATGAACAAGGCCGCGTCGCTGCGCGCCGGCGCGATGGAGCAGGCGGCGCAGGCCTGGATTCTCGCGGCCGAGCCCGCCAAGGCGCGGGGTGCACTCGACGCCGCCTTGCGTTTCACGCCCAACGATCCCGACATCTTCATCGACCGCGCGCGCGCCGACGCCGACGCCAACGATTTTGCCGCCGCGGTCGCCGACCTCGACAGCGCGCTTGCGCTCGCGCCGCAGCGGGAGGACGCGCTGGTCTACCGCGCCTCCGCTTATCGTCAGCTCGACCGGCTGGACCGCGCCCGTGCCGACATCGATGCCGCGCTCAAGATCGCGCCCGACGACGTGTCGGGGCTGCTCGAGCGCGGCAACATCGGCCGACTGATGGGCGACCGGACGGGCGCCGCTGCCGACTGGCAAAGGATCGAGAAGCTCGCGCCGGGATCGCCGGCGGCGGCGGCGGCGGCGGCCAATCTGGCGCGACTCGCCGCCGAGCCCAAGCCGCAACCCTGACCGCCCCTAGAAATCGAGATCGGCGTAATGCTTGGGCGGCGGTGTCCCCGGCAGATGGTCGCCGAGGATCGGGCGGAATGAAGGGCGCGACTTGATCCGCACGTACCAATCCTTGGCGGGCTCGTGATCGTCCCAAGGCACGTCGCCGAGATAATCCAGCACCGAGAGATGCGCGGCTGCGGTGATGTCGGCGACCGAGAAATGGTCGCCCGCGAGCCAGCGCCGCCGCTCGGCGAGATAGCTTATGTAGTCGAGATGAGTCCCGAGATTGGTCTTGGCCGCCCGGAGCGCGGTCGAATCGGGCTGGCCCTCGGCGAGCAGGCGCTTCATCAGCCGCTCGCCCAGGATGGGTCCGGTGACCTCGCCGTTCATCTTGCCGTCGAACCAGGCCGCCAGGCGGCGCGTCTCGGCGCGGTCGACGGCGTTGAGGCCGATCAGCAGCTTGTCGCGGAAGGTCTCGTCGAGAAACTCGGCGATGGCGTTGGCGTCGGCCAGCACCGTGCCGTCGGGCTCGATCAGCACCGGCACTTCGCCGGCGGGGTTGAGGGCGAGAAATTCCGGCCGCCGCTCCCACCACTTCTCGACCTTCGCGGTGAAGTCGAGCGCCTTCTCATGCAGGATGACGCGCAGCTTGCGCGAGGGCGGCGACAGCCAGAAGTGATAGAGGATGCGCATGGTGGCGGTGAATCATAGCAAAGCCGCAGGCTGACCCGAATTCTTTTCGACCTGTGGCGCAGGATTCCGCATAGTGCCCGGCATGGACGAGGACCAGCAGCGCGCCCTGCTCGATTTCTGGTTCGACGATTCGGACGAGCCGCGCGCGGTGTGGTTCAAGGCCGACGCCGCGTTCGACATCGCCCTCGGGGACGCATTCAGCGTGCTCGCGGCGCGCGCCGCCGCCGGGGGGCTCGATGCCTGGGCCGAGACGACGCCGTCCGGTGCGCTGGCGCTCGTGCTGCTGCTCGATCAGGCGCCGCGCAACCTCCATCGCGGCGATGCCGCGGCCTTTGCCTGCGACGCGAAGGCACGCGAGGCCGCGCGGCGCGCCATCGCCAGGGGATTCGACCGCGACTTGCCGCCGGTGCGGCGGCAGTTCCTCTATCTCCCCTTCGAGCACAGCGAGGACCTAGCCGACCAGGAGCAGAGCGTGCGCCTTTTCGCATCCCTGCCGGACGGCGGCTTCCGCGACAATTGCGTTGACTTCGCCCGCCGCCATCTCGCCACCATCGCGCGCTTCGGGCGCTTCCCTCATCGCAACGCGGCCATGGGGCGGCGCTCGACCGAGGAGGAAGAACAGTTCCTGAAGGGACCGAACGCGCCGTTCTGAAGAACGCGGGTCAGGCGGTGCGCGCGCGCCAAGCCCGGCCGCGGCGGCGGAAGCGGTCGAGATAGGTGGGCAGAATCAATTCCAACGCGGTCGGCGTCAGCCCCAGCGCGGCAAGGCCGGGCTGGCCAGGTGACGGCAGATTGTCGTGGCGCAGCAGCCGCACCTGGTCGCGCGTCAGCGGCGGCTTGGGCAGGAATTCCAGGAACCATGCCTCGAACGAAGCGAGGCCGAACGGGATGGAAACGAGCAGCCGCCGGCGCTCGGTCTCGCGCAGCAGCAGCTCCATCAGCTCCCTGAAGCTGTAGATCTCGGGCCCGGCGAGCTCGAACACCCGTCCCGCGGCGTCCGGCCGCTGGAGCGCGGCTACCGCAGCATCCGCGACGTCGCCGACATAGACCGGCTGGAACCGCGTCGCGCCGCCGCCGATCAAGGGCAGCGCCGGCAGGAAGCGCGCATAGGTGCCGAAGCGGTTGAAGAAATCGTCTTCCGGCCCGAACACAAGCGCGGGCCGCAGCACAATCGCGTCAGGGAAGGCGGCGCGCAGCTCGGCCTCGCCTTCAGCCTTGGTTCTGGCATAGTTCGATGGCGATTGCAGATCGGCGCCGAGCGCCGAGACGTGGAGGATCTGTTTCACGCCTGCTTTCTGTGCCGTCACCGCGAGGCGCACCGGCAGGCGTGCGTGCAGCGCCGCGAAATTTTGCGCGCCACGCTCGAACAGGATGCCGATTGCGTTGACCACGATTTCGGCGCCGGCGACGACCGCGTCGAGCGCCCCGTCGTCGCGAATGTCGGCGTCGATGAGCGCGATCTGTCCGACATCGCCCATCGGCTTCAGGAAAGTGGCCTCGTGCGCATGCCGCGCGACGGCGGCGATGACCGCGCCCTCGGCCGCAAGCCGCTTGACGATGGCGCGTCCGATGAAGCCCGAGGCGCCCAGCACCGTGACCCGCCGATTCCGCATCGCCCCTCCCGCTCGAGCGGTCCCTCTATACCGTACCCGGCCCGGCCGAAAAACCCGCCGGAAAAATCCGGTGCGCGAAGCCGCGCTTCTGCTAGCCTTGCCACAGGGGTAGAGGAAACGGGAGGGCGAAATGCCGAAAAAGCAGGCTCTGTCGCTAGGCGTGGCGGTGATCGCCTTGACGGCGGCCGCCCTGCTGCCGCTGCAGCTCCAGGCACAGCAGGTGAAAATCGGCGAGCACGATCTCGGCGGCGTCGTCACCGGCCCGACCGGACCCGAGGCCGGGGTGTGGGTCATCGCCGAGACCACCGATCTCCCGACCAAGTACGCCAAGATCGTCGTCACCGACGATCAGGGCCGCTATGTCGTGCCCGACCTACCGGATGCGAAATATTCGGTCTGGGTGCGCGGCTATGGCCTGGTGGATTCGCCCAAGGTGCAGAGCGCGCCGGGCAAGACGCTGAACCTCTCGGCGGTGACGGCGCCCAATGACGCAGCCGCGGCCCAGTACTATCCCGCCATCTATTGGTACTCGATGCTGAAGATCCCGCCACGCAGCGACTTCCCCGGCACCGGGCCCAAATCCAAGGGCGGGAACGGCATGTCCACCAACGTCCACACCCAGGCGCAGTGGATCGCGGTGATGAAGAATCTCGGCTGCTATGGCTGCCATCAGCTCGGCAACGAAGCGACGCGCACCATCCCGGCCGGGCTCGGCCATTTCGAGACCGGGGCCGAGGCGTGGGAGCGGCGCATCCAGTCCGGGCAGGCCAGCACCCCCATGGCCGGCAGCATCGGGCAGATCGACGCGCAGCGCGCCTTCGAGCAGTTCGGCGACTGGACCGACCGCATCGCCAAGGGCGAGCTGCCGGCGCAGAAGCCGCCCCGGCCCAAGGGGGTCGAGCGCAACATCGTCATCACCTTGTGGGACTGGTCCAATCCCAAGGCCTATCTCCACGACGAGGTCTCGACCGACCGCCGCGATCCCACCGTCAATGGCTTCGGCAAGATCTACGGCACCACCGAGGAGAGCACGGATTCGGTTCCGGTGCTCGACCCTATGCATAACACGACCAGCACCATCAAGCTGGTGGCGGTCGCGCCCAACACACCGTCGTCGAAGGAACTGCCGATCCTCGCGCCGTCGGCCTATTGGGGCGACGAGGCGATCTGGGACAGCCTGACCACGCCGCACAACCCGATGATCGACGGCAAGGGGCGCGTCTGGTACACGACGCGCCTCAGGGCGCCCGAGACGCCGGCCTGGTGCCGCGCCGGCTCGGACCATCCCTCGGCCAAGCTGTTCCCGATCGAGAAGAACGGCCGCCAGCTCGAGATGTACGATCCCAAGACCGGCCAGCTCACGCCGATCGACACTTGCTTCCAGACCCACCATCTCGAGTTCGACAAGAACGGCGTGCTGTGGGCGAGCGGCGGCGTCGCGGGCAGCGACGTGGTCGGCTGGCTCGACGTCAAGAAATGGGACGAGACCCATGACGCGCAGGCATCGCAAGGCTGGACCCCGCTCATCGTCGACACCAACGGCAACGGCAAGCGTGACGAGGGCTACAACCAGCCCGGCCAGCCCGTGGACCCGGCCAAGGACACTCGTGTCAGGGCGACCTATTACGGCGTCGCACCGAGCCCGCTCGACGGCTCGATCTGGGGCTCGATCATGGGCGTGCCGGGCGCAGTCATGCGGCTCGACCCGGCCACGCAGCTGGCCGAGATCTACGAGCTGCCGATCAACGACCCCAAGGCGGCCGAGCACGGCTATGGCCCGCGCGGCGTCAACATCGACCGCGACGGCGTCGTCTGGGTCCCGCTCGCCAGCGGCCATCTCGGCGCCTTCGACCGGCGCAAATGCGCTGGACCGTTGAACGGGCCGGAGGCGGCCAAGGGCCGGCTGTGCCCCGAAGGCTGGACGCTTTATCCCTTCCCCGGGCCGCAATTCGAGGGACTGGCGGATTCGGGCTCGGCTGAAGCGAGCTATTACACCTGGGACGACCAGTGGAATACGTTCGGGCTGGGCGAGAACGTGCCGATGGCGACCGGCAACGCCAACGACGCCATCCTAGCCCTGGTCGACGGCAAGTGGGTCGTGCTGCGCGTCCCCTATCCCATGGGCTTCTTCGCCAAGGGCATGGACGGACGCATCGACGATGCAAAGGCCGGCTGGAAGGGCAAGGGTCTGTGGGCGACCTACGGTAACCGCACGCCGTTCCACATCGAGGGCGGCAAAGGCACCAGCAGCAAGGTCGTGCATTTCCAGCTTCGCCCCGATCCGCTGGCCGACTGACGGAGGGACGATGGCTCGGATTGCCGCCGCTTCGCTCGCGGCCTTCTTGACGCTCGCGCTCGGTGGCGGTCACGCTGCCGCCGACGCGACGCTCCGCGTCGGCAAGGCCATTGCCGGCCCGTTCGACTTCACGCCGCTCGATGTCGGCGTGGCGAAGGGCTTCTATGGCCAGCGCGGGCTTACCATCGAGGAGTTCAACTTCGCCGGCAGCGCCAAGCTGCAGCAGGCCCTCGCCGCCAACGCGGTCGATATCGGCCTTGGCTCGGGACCGGAGCTCGCCTTCGTCGCCAAGGGCAATACCGATTTGGGCGTCGCCGCCTTTGCTGGTCCGCCCTACGGGCTGGTGCTGGTGGTGCGCATCGACGGACCGATCCACGCCGTCGCCGACCTCAAGGGCAGGAAGATCAGCGTCTCGACCGTGGGCGGCCTGACCGACTGGATGGTGCACGAGGTGTCGCGCCAGCAGGGTTGGGGCCCCGATGGCATCGACGTCGTGCCGCTCGGCACCGATGAGGCGCAGATCGCGGCGATGCGCACGTCGCTAACGGACGGTATGCCGCTCGACGTGGCGAGCGCGGCGCTGCTCGAGAGCAAGGGGGCGGCGCACATCCTGCTGCCGTTCGGCACGGTGGTGCACGATTTCATCAATCACGTCACATTCGCCACTTCGGACATGATGCGTACGCATCCCCACGAGCTGCGCGCGTTTCTCGCCGCGTGGTTCGAGACGGTGAAGTGGATGCGCGGCCACAAGGACGAGACCGTGGCGCTCGCCGCGCCGGTCATGGGCAAGCCGCTCGACATCGCCGCCAAGGCCTACGATATCGTCATGCCGTCGCTGTCCGACACCGGCCGCTTCGATCCCAAGGGGCTCGCGACATTGGCGCGCTCCTTCGTCGAGATGGGGACGTTCGCGGCACCGCCCGACATGGCGAAGCTCTACACCGAAGAGTTCCTACCGCAATCGCCCAAGTGAGCGCGCGCGGCGGCGGATGCTCCGGACCGCCAGCGCATCGAACAGGGTGAAACGCGCGCCGCGCCAGCGGTAGCGCGGCAGTACCGGCGTCTCGGCGTAGAGCGCGTCGGCGCTTTCCGGCAGCATCGGCCGTTTTTCGTTGGCCCACAGTTCAAACAGCATGGCAAACTGGTGCTCGCGCAGGCGATAGCGAATGAGGCGGTGCGCGTAGATGCTCCAGTCGCGCAGCCGGTGGGGATCAAGCGAGCGGAACGAGAATGTCGCCCGCGCGGCCAACACCAGCTTGGGGCTCGGATGGGTGAGCGCGCGCGTACTGTAATCGCCCTTGGCGAGCGCGGAGACGAGCCAGTCCTCGCCGATGAACCCCAGCGGTAGGCGCATGTTGGCTTGCCGCAGGCGCGCGAGGAAGGCGCCGCTCAACGCATAGAGATTGCCCGAGATGCGTCCCCCCGCCCGCATGCGAGCGGCGATGCCGGCGCGGTCGCGGCCAGCGCTGGGAACGGCACCGGCGGCGTTGGCCTGATCGCTTTCGGCAAGCGTCTCGGCCAGGATGGCAAGCGCTCCGGAATCGGCGCGCACGTCGCCGTCAATGAAGAAATGCACCTGCGACGGCGGCGCATGGTCGTGAACGTAGACGTTCCAGGCGTTGGCCTTGTCGCCGAGCGCAATCTCTACAAGCCGCACGTCGCCGCGGCGCGCCGCCAGTTCGCGCACGATGCGCGCCGTGGCGTCGCGGCACCCGTTCGCCAGCACGAATATTGCGACGGGATGGCCCCTTGCCGCCTGGTCGAGACTGTCGATGCAGGCAGCGATGTTGCGCTCCTCGTTGTGCGCAAATATTGCCACCGGCCAGGGCGGGCCGCCGGCCTCGCTCACGCGCCCTCGCGCCGAAGCGCTTTCGCCGGGTAGAGCGTGAGCAGCACGTGTGTCGCGACCCGTGCGCGGCGCGCGACCTCGGCGTCGCCGGGCGGCTCGGCGATGCGCAGGATCAGCCGCAACAGCAGGTCGCCGGACAGGAGCGAGAAGAATTGGCGCGTCATCTCCACCGGGTCGCCGTCGCAGATTACGCCCGAGGATTGCGCCTGCGTCAGAAAATGCGTGAGGGCACGCACGTTGGGCAGGCGGCCGGATTCATCGATGATCCTGGCGAGTTCCGGCGAGCGCACCGCCTCGACCGCGGCGAGGCGCCAGACTCCGACCACGACGGGGTTGCATATCTCGCGCAGGAAGGTCGTCGCGAAGTCCATCAGCGTGCGCTCGAACGCGCCCACATCCCGCGCCAACGGCAACTCGAGCGGGCCGTGCATGCGCCGCGCGCGCGCCGCGACGCCGGCCGCGAACATTTCCTGCTTGGTGCGGAAGAGGGCATAGAGTTCCCGCTTCGACACCTTGGCGCGGGTCGCGATCTCGAGCGTGCTGGTGCCGTCGTAGCCCTTTTCCATGAAGGCGCTGAACGCGGCATAGAGGATGCGCTCGCGGAGCGGGATGTCCGCAGATGGCGCGGTTTTGGTTTTTGCGTTCGCCACCAGATTCCAGTTGCTTTGGTACGCTGAAGTACCGTACTCTCGACATTATGGTACCAAGCCGTACCGCACCTGTCGAGGGTTTCGCCATGGAAGACGCCAGCGAAGCGCCCATCGTCCGCCTGGACCACGCCACCAAGACCTATCGCGCCGGCGCCATCGAGGTGGAGGCCTTGAAGGGCATAAGCCTCGCCATCCCGAGCCACCGCTTCACCATGGTGGTGGGCCCCTCGGGCAGCGGCAAGACCACGCTCCTCAACCTGATCGGCTGCATCGACGTGCCCACGAGCGGCACGGTCGAGGTCGCCGGCGAGGATATCGGCACGCTCGGCGACAACGCGGTGTCGGATTTCCGCGCCCGCAACATCGGCTTCATCTTCCAGAATTTCAGCCTCGTGCCGGTGCTCTCGGCCTACGAGAACGTGGAGTATCCGCTTCTCCTCGTCGGCATGGACGGGGCCGAGCGCCGCCGCCGCACCCTCGCCATGCTCGAGGCGGTCGGGCTCGCAGCCCAAGCCCGCCAGCGCCCGAACGAGCTGTCCGGCGGGCAAAAGCAGCGCGTCGCCATCGCCCGCGCCCTGGTCAAGGGCCCGCAGATCGTGCTCGCGGACGAGCCGACCGCCAATCTCGACCAGGCGACCGGCGCCGCGATCATCGAGCTGATGCGCCGGGTCCAGGCGGAATCGCGCACCACCTTCATCTTCTCGACCCACGATCCGCAGCTCATGTCGCACTCGGAAGTGACGTTCTCGATCCGCGACGGCGCGCTGGTCGCCCCGATGGGAGGAGAATGACGATGTCGCTCCTTTTCAAGATCGCCTTCCGCAACATCCTGCGCAACCGGCGGCGCTCGCTGATGACCGGCTCGGCGGTCGCGGTGGGCGCGCTGGCGATGCTGCTGTTCGGCGCGTTCCAGACCTTCCTCTTCGCTGGGTTCCAGACCAATCTGGTGCAGCATATCGGCCATCTCACGCTGTTCCGCAGCGGCTATTTCCTTTACGGCGCCGGCAATCCCGCCGCCTACGGCATCGCCGACTACAAGGGCGTGATGGACCTGATTGCGCACGACCCGGCCTTGGCGCCGCTGGTCAACGTGATGACCGCGAACCAGTCGCTGGTCGGCATCGCCGGCAATTTCGACGGCGAGAACGACGCCGCCAAGACCTTCCTCGGCATCGGCATCGTGCCGTCCGATCGCGACCGCATGCGGCAATGGAACGAGTTCGGCGCCGGCCGCGTGTTCGCGCCGGACACGCGGATCGCCGACGACGACGAGGGGCGCGGCCTGGTGGGCGGCGGACTCGCCCGCATTCTCGGCCTGTGCGCGGCGCTGTCGCTCGAGAACTGCCCAGCGCGCCCCAAGACGGCGAGCGCGGACGCACCGGCCGCGACGCCGGCCGGCGCCGAAGTCGCCGAGCTTGCCGCCCGCGACGCGGGCGCGGGCGGCGACGATCTCCATCGCGGCATGCCGCGAATCGATCTCCTGTCCGCGACCGCGGCGGGCGCGCCCAACGTCGTCAGCCTGGCGGTGAGCGGCATCGATCCGCAGGGCGTCAAGGAGCTCGACGACAATTATGTCGCCATGCACCTGGCGCTGGCGCAGCAGCTCGTCTACGGCCGCGGCGAGCACAAGGTGACCGGGATCGTGCTGCAGCTCCACCGCAGCGAGGACCTACCGGCGGCGCGGGCGCGGCTCGCCGCGCTGATCGCGGCCAACAAGCTCGATCTCGAGGTGCGCGATTTCCAGGAGCTGACCCCGTTCTATCTCCAGGTCATCGGCCTGTTCCGCTCGATTTTCCTGTTCATCGCGGTGATCATGGGTGTGATCGTGCTGTTCGCAGTGGTGAACACCATGACCATGAACGTGATGGAGCGCACCAACGAGATCGGCACCATCCGCGCCATGGGCCTGCGCCGCCGCGGCATCCGCTGGCAGTTCATCGTCGAGGGCGCCCTGCTGGGCGCACTCGGCGCGACCGCGGGCCTCGTCCTCGCCGTGGTGGTTTCCTACGCCGTCAACGCGGTGGGCCTGACCTGGCTACCGCCCGGCAACGCCAATCCCATTCCGCTGCGGCTCGAATTCGCGGGGGCGCTGCGCCTGATCATTGCCACGTGGCTGGGACTGGTGCTGATCGCGACCCTGGCGGCGCTCATCCCGGCCAACCGCGCGGCCCGGCTGCCCGTGGTCGACGCGCTCAGGCACGTGTGAGGACCCCATGCGACCCGCACTGGCGCTCGCCGCCTTCATCCTCGCCGCCGCCGCGCTCGCCGGCGCGGCCCAGGCCCAGACCGCGCAGGAGATCATCGCCGCCACCGACAAAGTGCGCAATCCGGGCGAGCCATTCCGTTCGACCGACACGCTGGTCGAATATGTCGCCGGCAAGGAGCGCGACCGCGACGCGGTGGTCGTCTTCGCCAAGCTCGACCCCAAGACCGGCCAGTTCCGCAATCTCGTGCGCTATGCCGAGCCGCCGCGCGACGCCGGCAAGATGGTCCTGCTCGATGGCCGCAATCTGTGGTTCTACGATCCCGCCTCGAAGGCGAGCGTGCGCATCTCGCCGCAGCAGCGACTGATCGGCCAGGCGTCGATCGCCGACATCCTGAGCGTCAATCTCGCGGTCGACTTTGCCGGCACCATCGTCGCGACCGAGACGATCCAGGACGCGGCGCGCCAGGATAAAGAGTGCTGGCATCTCGACATGAAGGCGTCGAACGACCAGGCGACCTACAACCGGGTCGAGTTCTGGATCGAGCACGGCACCTATTACCCGATCAAGGCGAAGTTCTATTCCGACAGCGGAAGGCTGTTGAAGATCCTCTACTACCGCGGCTTCGCCGAGCGATTGGGCGGCGTGCGGCCGACCGAGGCCATCATCATCGACGCGGTCGACACCTCGCTGGTGACGAGCCTGACCTTCGGCGACTACCGCGCCCAGGAAATACCGGAAGCCTGGTTCCAACGCGACTTCCTGCCCCGGCTCGGGAGCCAGTGATGCGCTGGCGCGCGCTCGCGCCGGCGCTGCTGCTGCTCGCCGCGCCCGCCGCGGCGCAGGAAAATCGCGATCTCGACCTCATCCCGAACGCGGTGCAGGCCGCGCCGCCGCCGCCCGCCGAGGACAAGCCGCAAACGAGCGACGGCGGCCAGCGCATCTATCTCGAGAACGCGGCGAGCCTCGCCTCGCGCCGCGCGATGCTGGTGCCGCTGCCGCCGCCGGCGACACCCGATTGGGAAGAGCGTCTCTTCCTCGACATGCGCAAGGACTGGCAGCTCGCGCCGAAGCTGAGCCTCGCCTATAGCGGCCGGCTCAATTTCCGCGCCGAGGACACGCTGGCCTTCCCGAGCCACGAGAATGTGCGTCACGACTTCCGCGAGCTCTATGCGAGCTGGGAGCCGGCCGAGCGCGTGTGGCTCGATGTCGGCCGCATCAACTTGAAGAGCGGCGTCGCGGCCGGCCTCAATCCGACCGATTTCTTCAAGACGCGCGCCGTGGTCGAGCCGCTGTCGGCCGATCCGGCGGTGCTGCGCGAGGACCGGCTCGGCGCCTTCATGCTGCGCGGCCAGCGCCTGTTCGAGGGCGGCGCGCTGACCGCCGCGGTGGCACCCAAGCTCGACGATCCCGGCCCGATCTACACGAACCTCAACCTGCCGACGCTACGCCCGATGTTCGACCGCACCAATTCGCACGATCGCGTGCTGCTGAAGGCGAGCGCCGATCTCGGCGCTGATGTGAATCCGGAACTGCTCTACTACCGCGAAGGCAGCGCCAGCCGCTTCGGCGCCAATCTCACCCGTAGTGTTGGCCAGAAGACGGTGCTTTACGGCGAGTGGGCGGGCGGGCGGCAGTCGAGCCTCATCGACCAGGCGCTCGCCTATGGCCGCGAGACCGGCACCATCCCGGGATTCGCGCCGAGCGTCCTGCCCGAAAGCACGCATCAGGGCTTCCAGAATCAGCTCGCGCTCGGCGCCTCCTACACGACCGAGAGCAAGGTCACGTTCAATCTCGAGTACCACTACAGCGAGGCGGCTTTCTCGCCGCAGGACTGGCGCAATTGGTTCCGCGTCGGCGAGGCCAACACCGGGCGGCCCCCGATCACCTCGGCCCTGTGGTACATCCGCAACTACGCGCTCGACCAGCAGCAGAAGCTGAGCCGGCACGAGACCTTCCTGCGCGCCGACTGGAACGACGCGTTCGTGCCGCATCTCGAGATCACCGGCTTCGTCAGCACCGATCTCCACGACGGCTCGAGCCTCGTGCAAATGACGGCCGATTACGATTTGTCGAACCAGTGGAGCGTCGGCGCGCTCGCGGCCGGCGCGCTGGGCGCCAAGCGCTCGAGCAACGGCAGCCTGCCGCAGTCGGGCAGCCTGCTGCTGAAGCTCGAGCGGTTTTTCTGACCCGCGCCGTCATTGCGAGCGCAGCGAAGCAATCTGCGGGAGATTGCCGCGTCGCCCTGCGGGCTCCTCGCAATGACAACCCAATTCGTCATTGCGAGCGCAGCGAAGCAATCTTCCTGACACGCGGTCCAGGAGATTGCCGCGTCGCCCTGCGGGCTCCTCGCAATGACGGCCGACGGTGCGGTTCCACCAGAACGGAACACGCATTAGACTTCGCCCCGAACCGGCGGCACGGCCGCGCGGACGGGAGGACATCATGCGCGGACCAGGATGGCTTGCGATAGCGTCATCGCTCCTCGTCGCGGCTGCGTTCGGCGGCGGCGCAAAAGCGGCCGGGACCTACGATCCCGGCGCCACCGACACCACCATCACCATCGGCAACAGCGCGCCCTATAGCGGCAACCTGTCCGCGACCAGCATGGGCTCCAAGGTCGCGACCGCCTATTTCAAGATGCTCAACGACAAGGGCGGCATCAACGGCCGCAAGATCATCTTCAAGTCCTATGACGACGGCTACAACCCCGCGCGCACCGTCGAGCAGGTCCGGCGTCTGGTGGAGGAAGACCAGGTGCTGCTGGTGTTCTCGATCCCGGGAACGCCGACCAATCTCGCGGTCGAGCGCTATTTGAATCAGAAAAAGGTGCCGCAGCTCTTCGCCGCCGCGGGCGCCAGCCGGCTCCATGACTACGAGCATTACCCCTACACGGTCGGCTTCATCCCGTCCTATGTCGGCGAAGGCACGATCTATGGCCGCTACATCGCCGCCAACATGCCCGACGCCAAGATCGGCGTGCTGCGCCAGGACGACGATTACGGCCGCGACTTCCTCGACGGGCTCGAGCGCGGCTTGGCCGACAAGGCGAAGGCGATGATCGTCGCCGACGTGACCTATCAACCGACCGACCCCGCGGTCTATTCCCAGGTCGCGACCCTGCAAGGCTCGGGCGCCACGCACTTCGTCAACATCACCACGCCGAAATTCGCCGCCCAAGCGATTGCGCGCGCCTACGACATCGGCTGGAAGCCGGTGCAGTTCCTGAACAGCGTCTCGTATTCGATCGGCGCGGTGATCGAGCCCGCCGGCCCGGAAAAGGCGAAGGGCGTCATCTCGGCCATCATCGCCAAGGATTTCAGCGACCCCGCATGGGCCAACGATCCCGGCGTCCAAGAATTCGCCGCGTTCATGAAGCAATACGCTCCGGATTTCGATCCGCACGACAGCTTCACCGGGCAGGGCTACATCGAGGTGCAGCTCATCAGCGAGGTGCTGCGGCGCTGCGGCGACAACCTGACGCACGAGAACATCATGCGCGTCGTGACGAGCCTCGACCACGTCACCTTCGGCATGCTGCTGCCGGGCATCTCCATCACGCTGACGCCGACCAACTACAACACCATCGCCTCCCAGCAGCTGGTGCGCTTCGACGGCACGAGCTGGGTGCGCTTCGATCAGCCGTTGAGCGGGCTCTAAGAGGGGCGAACAAGGCCGCCGCCATTGACATCTTCGCCCGTCTTCGCCTAAGCAGCGTCCATGCCCTGGTGGCGGAATTGGTAGACGCGCTAGATTCAGGTTCTAGTGGTCGAAAGGCCGTGGAAGTTCGAGTCTTCTCCAGGGCACCACGGATTTATTTCAGGTGAACGGGTGAGCGTGCAACTCCATCGCGGCGACCTGCCGAACGGCCTCTCGTTCGGCGCCTCCGTCGCCATCGACACCGAGACGCTGGGCCTCAATCCCGGGCGCGACCGGCTGTGCGTGGCGCAGCTCTCCGCCGGCGACGGCAATGCGCACCTGGTGCAGTTCGCCCCCGGCGCCTACGACGCGCCCAACCTGCGCACGCTCCTGAGCGATCCCAACGTCCTCAAGCTGTTTCATTTCGGCCGCTTCGACATCGCCGTTTTGCGCCAGTACCTGGGCGTGCTCGCGGCGCCGGTCTATTGCACCAAGATCGCGTCCAAGATCGCCCGCACCTTCACCGACAAGCACGGGCTCAAGGATCTTTGCAAGGACCTGCTTGGCGTCGACCTGTCGAAGCAGCAGCAGCAATCCGATTGGGGCGTGGCCCAGCTCGCGCCGGAGCAGCTGACCTATGCCGCCTCCGACGTGCTCCACCTCCACGCGCTGAGGGAGCGGCTCGACACCATGATGGTCCGCGAGGGACGGATGGAGCTGGCGCTGGCCTGCTTCGCCTTCCTGCCGATCCGCGCCCAGCTCGACCTGGCCGGCTTCGCCGAGGTGGAGCTGTTCGAACACTGAGCATTTGTTCCGCTCCTGTTCTCGTTTGACCCCGGAGGGATGGGACGGCATAGTCGCCGCGTAGAACGGTGGCGCGATCTGGCGCCGAGATTTCACCCCAGGGGGACATGCGCAAGGCCGGACCCGTGCGTCGCCTGAACGAGGCGAAGGACATCGCCGTTGCGCGGCGCGTGCTGCGTACCGAGATCGCCGGGCTCGAGGCGCTGGCGGGCGGGCTCGATGACGCCTTTACCCGCGCCATCGACCTGCTCGCCGCCGCGACGGGCCGCGTCATCGTCACCGGCATGGGCAAGAGCGGCCATGTCGCGCGCAAGATCGCCGCCACCTTCGCCTCGTGCGGCACCAAGGCGCAGTTCGTCCATCCGGCCGAGGCGAGCCACGGCGATCTCGGCATGATCGCGCCCGAGGACGCGATCCTCGCGCTCAGCAATTCCGGCGACACGGCCGAGCTGGCCGACGTGCTCGCTTACAGCCGGCGCTTCAGCATTCCGCTGGTCGCCATGACCATGCGCGAGGCGAGCGCGCTGGCCGAGGCGGCGGACGTGATGCTGCTGCTTCCGGTGGCGGCCGAGGCCTGCCCGATGGGCCTCGCGCCCACCACCTCGACGGTGATGATGATGGCGCTGGGCGACGCGCTGGCGCTGGCGCTCTTGGAGCGCCGCGGCTTCACCGAAAGCGATTTCCAGCGTCTCCATCCCGGCGGCCAATTGGGCCGGCGTTTGCTGCGCGTGGCCGACATCATGCATACGGGCGACGCGGTGCCGCTGGTGCCGCGCGGCACGTCCATGGCCGAGGCGATCCTGGTGATGACGCAGAAGAGCTTCGGCTGCGTCGGCATCGTCGACGCCGACGGGCGGCTCGAGGGCATCGTCACCGACGGCGACTTGCGCCGTCACATGGGCGATGCCCTGCTGCGCGTACCGGTCGAGACGGTGATGAGCCGGCGTCCGCGCACGATTCGCGCTCCGGCGCTCGCCGCCGAGGCGCTGGGCCAGATGAACGCGCATTCGATCACCGGCCTGTTCGTGCTCGACGAGGCGAGGAAGCCCGTCGGCATCCTCCACATCCACGATTGCCTGCGTGCGGGGGTGGCGTGAAGGCGCGATCCGACGACACCTTCACCCCGCGGCGCGGCCCGACGCGGCTGCAATCCGCCGACCGGCGCTACAGCCGTTTTGTCTATCTGACCAAGATCGCGCTACCGGCAGCGGCGGTGGCGTTGCTGCTGCTTGTGGCAGTCTGGCCGCGGCTTCAGGCGGCGTTCGAGGTCGTGCGCTTCGCCTTGCCGCGCCTCGATCTCACCGAGGCGCGCGACCTTCACATGGTGAAGGCGCGCTTCACCGGCATCGACCGGCAGAACCGGCCCTTTGTCATCACCGCCGAGATCGCGCGCCAGCAGCCCAAGCTTGACGGATTGGTCACGCTCGAGCGGCCCAAGGGCGACTTGACCACGACCGGCGGCAACTGGCTCGAATTGTCCGCCGACACCGGGCTCTATCAGACCCAGCCGCAACTGCTCGACCTGTTCGGCAACGTCGCGCTGTTCCAGGACAAGGGCAACGAGTTCCACTCGTCGAGCGCCCACATCAACATGGATGTCGGCACCGCCGAGGGCGACGATCCGGTCACCGGACAGGGGCCGTTCGGCAACGTCGCCGCGCAGGGCTTCCGCATCCTCGACCGCGGCGACACCATCTTCTTCACCGGGCACACCACCCTCAACATTCTGCCGCACGCGGGCGTCGCACCGTGAGGCGCGCGCTGCTCGCGCTCGCGATCGGCGCAGCTTGCGTGCAAGCCGCCCTCGCCCAGTTGCCGACCTCGGACAATGCGAAGCCGGTCGCCATCGAGGCCGAGAACGGCATCGAGTGGCAGCAGAACAACCGCGTCTACATCGCGCGCGGCCACGCCAAGGCGACGCGCGGCGACAGCACGGTCACCGCCGATACGCTGAGCGCCTATTATCGCCCGACCGTCGACACGCCGCCACCTGCGGCCAAGCGCGGCGATTCGGACCCGCTCACCAGCACCGGAAGCCAGGTCTATCGCATGGATGCGGACGGCAACGTGGTCTTCACCACCCCGACCCAGACCATGAACGGCGACCATGCCGTCTACGACGTCGATCGCGCCATTCTCGTCGTCACCGGCAAGGGGCTCAAGATCGTGACGCCGCGCGACACCATCACCGCGCGCGACAAGCTCGAATGGTACGACCAGCAGCAGGTCGGCGTGGCGCGCGGCAACGCAGTGGCGGTGCGCGGCGACCGACGCGTGCGCGGCGACATCCTCACGGCACGCGTCGTCAAGGACGCAAAAGGCGCCTCGCACATGAGTCGCATCGACGCCCACGGCAACGTGATGGTGTCCTCGCCCGGGCAGATCGCGCGCGGCGACGAGGGCGTCTACAATCTCGACACCGGCATCGCCACGCTGGCCGGCCACGTCCGCCTCACCCGCGGCGACAACGAGCTGAGGGGCCGCTACGCGGTGGTCGATCTCAACACCAATGTGAGCCGCCTCCTGAACGCGCCGCCCGGGAACCAGTTCGCCGGCGGCAGCAACCGCGTCCAGGGCCTGATCGTGCCGCGTCAGAAGGCCGAGGCCAAGTAATGGCGCCCCAGACGCCGCAAGCGCCGCCACTGCCGCCGCAGGCAGCGCCGACGCCGACACCCCGGCTCGTGAGCGACAACACCGGCCTCGTCGGCTCCAATCTCGGCAAGAGCTTTCGCCGGCGGCCGGTGCTGCGCGGGGTCAACATCTCGGTGCAGCGGGGCGAGGCGGTCGGGCTCCTCGGCCCCAACGGCGCCGGCAAGACGACGTGCTTCTACATCATCACCGGCCTGATCCGGCCCGATCTCGGCACCGTCAGGCTCGACGGCGACGACATCACCGAGCTGCCGATGTACCGCCGCGCCCGGCTTGGCATCGGCTATCTGCCGCAGGAGGCGTCGATCTTCCGCGGCCTCACGGTGGAGCAGAATCTGCGTGCCGTGCTCGAGGTCGCGGAGGCGGAGCCCGAGGCGCGCGAGGCGGCGATCGAGGCGTTGCTCGCCGAGTTCTCGATCAGCCATCTGCGCCGCGCCCCGGCGCTCGCGCTTTCGGGCGGCGAGCGGCGGCGCGTCGAGATCGCCCGCGCGCTCGCCTCCAAGCCGCATTTCATCCTGCTCGACGAGCCGCTTGCCGGCATCGACCCGATCGCGCTCGCCGACATCCGCGAGCTGGTGGCGCACCTCAAAGACCGCGGCATCGGCGTGCTGCTCACCGACCACAACGTCCGCGAAGCGCTCGAGATCGTGAATCGAGCCTACATCCTGCACGACGGCCAGGTTCTGATGGAGGGAAAGCCCGAGGAAATCGTCAACGACGCGGACGTGCGCCGCGTCTATCTGGGCGATCGGTTCAGCCTCTGACCCGGCATTAACCCCCTCTTAATCCGAAGTTGGTATGAAGTTTGCATATGGCCGTCGCTTCGCCCTAAAATCCAGCTATGGCGCTGACCCAAAGACTCGATCTCCGCCAGACCCAGGCGCTGGTGATGACGCCGCAATTGCAGCAGGCGATCAAGCTGCTGCAATTGTCCAACCTCGAATTGTCCGCCTATGTCGAGACCGAGCTGGAGCAGAATCCGCTGCTCGAGCGCGACACGGGTCCGGCCGATCCGGGGACGGTGGCCGCGCCCGCCGAGCCCGCGCCCGAGGGCAGCGAGCTGTGGCATGACGAGGCCGGCAGCGAGGGCGAAGGCAAGCTCGACCTCGCCGGCGACCCCGAGGCCTGGCGCAAGAGCGCGGGCCCCGTGGGCGACGACCTGCCCGGCCTCGACCAGACCCTGGTGCGGCCGGAGACGCTGCGCGAGCATCTCCTGGCCCAGCTCTCGCTCGAGATCCACGAGCCCGCCGACCGGGTCATCGCCAGCCACCTGATCGACCAGCTCGACGAGGCCGGCTATGTCACCGGCGAGCTCGCCACCATCGCCGAGCTGCTCGGCTGCCCGGTCGAGCGCATCGAGGAGACGCTTTTCCGCCTCCAGCGCTTCGACCCGCCCGGCATCTTCGCGCGTTCGCTCGCCGAATGCCTGGCGATTCAGCTCAAGGAGCGCAACCGCTACGACCCGGCGATGCAGCGGCTGGTGGAGAACCTGCCGCTCCTCGCCAGTCGCGACGCGCAGCAGCTGATGCGCATCTGCGGCATCGACGCCGAGGATCTCGGGCTCATGGTGGCCGAGATCAAGGCGCTCAATCCCAAGCCCGGCCTCATCTTCGACAGCGCGATGGCGGAGCCGCTAGTGCCGGACATCTTCCTGCGCGCCCAGGCCGACGGCGGCTGGGCGGTCGAGCTCAACAGCGAGACGCTGCCGCGCGTCCTGATCAACAACCGCTATTACGCCGAGGTCAGCAGCACGTCGAAGCGGCGCGAGGTGCGCGATTATCTCACCGAGCGCTATCAGTCGGCGAACTGGCTGGTGAAGGCGCTGCATCAGCGCGCCAACACCATCCTCAAAGTCGCGCGCGAGATCGTGCGCCAGCAGGACGGCTTCCTGCGCCACGGCGTGCAGCATCTCCGCCCGCTGGTGCTGCGCGATATCGCGCAAGAGATCAACATGCACGAGAGCACCGTGAGCCGCGTCACCTCGAACAAGTACATGCTGACGCCGCGTGGCGTTTACGAGCTGAAATATTTCTTCACCACCGCGATCTCGTCGGCGAACGGCCACGGCGCGCTTTCGGCCGAGGCCGTGCGGTTCCGCATCCGCTCGCTGATCGACGGCGAGGCCGACGACGTGCTGTCGGACGACCGCATCGTCGCGATCCTGGTCAAGGACGGCGTCGACATCGCGCGGCGCACGGTCGCGAAGTACCGCGAAGCGATGCGCATCCCCTCCTCGGTGCAGCGCCGGCGCGAAAAGTCGATGCGCGTGAGGGGGGCCGATCTTGACTCGCCCCTGGCCCCTCCGTAAGGTTTCGGTGCGCGTGCGGCCCCTCGGCCGGGAGCGAATCCCGGAGAGAGGCGGAGACAGAGAGCCCATGCAGGTTACGGTCACGGGCAAACGTTTCGACGTGGGCGATGCGTTGCGCAATCACGTCACCGCAACGACAACATCGATCGTCGAACGCTATTTCGGAAAGGCGACCGAGGCGCACGTGGTGTTCAGCCGCGAGCGGCACCTCGTTAAGGCGGAGATTTCCGTCCATGCCGGCCGAGGCCTGTCGGTGCAGGGGGGCGGCGAGGCCGATGACGCCTATATCGCCTTCGACGGCGCGGCCGAGCACATCGACAAGCGCCTGCGGCGCAACAAGCGGCGCCTCAGGAACCATCACGGGCGGCCCAAGGACGCAGGGCCCGCCGAGATGCAGGATGCCACCGCCTATGTGCTGGCCGCCGAGGACGAAGCGGGCGAGGATGCCGGCGAGGGCGAGCCTCTGGTCATCGCCGAGATGCGCACGCGCATTCTCAGCCTCAGTGTCAGCGAGGCGGTGATGCGGCTCGATCTCGCCGACCTGCCGGCGCTCCTGTTCCGCAACAGCGCGCGCGACAATCTCAATCTGGTCTATCGCCGCCCCGACGGCAATATCGGCTGGGTCGATCCCGATCTCGCCGATCGTCGCGGCGCACGCGGTACGAAGGCGCCATGATGGACATCGCTGATCTGATCTCGCCTCAATCCGTCGTGGCGAGCCTGCGCGCGGCCAACAAGAAGCAGTTGCTGCAGGAACTGGCGAAGCGCGCCGCCGCCTTGGGCGCGCTCGACGAGAAGGCCGTCTACGACACGCTCGCCGAGCGCGAGCGACTCGGCAGCACCGGCATCGGCAGCGGCACCGCCGTGCCGCACGGGCGGCTTCCTTCGCTCACACGCATCTTCGGCCTGTTCGCCCGGCTGGAGAAGCCGATCCCGTTCGATTCGGTCGACGACCAGCCGGTCGATCTCGTGTTCCTGCTGCTGACGCCGGAGGGCGCGGGCGCCGATCACCTGAAGGCGCTGGCCCGGGTGTCGCGCCTGTTCCGCGACCGCGCGGTGTGCGCGAAGCTGCGCGGCACCGACCGCGCCGAGGCGCTTTACGCGCTCCTCACCGACCGCACCGCAAGCCACGCCGCCTGAACGGTCTCAGTGGACGCTGAGCGGCTCGAGCCCGTGCCGGCGCACCGCCGCCATCGCGGTTTCGTGGTCGCGCACGGTCGCGATCGCCGTGCCGTCGGCGGCGTGAATTGCGAACATCGTCTCCTCGTTGACGACGACGCGCTTGATATAAGCGATATCATCGACGCCGAGATGCGCGAACTCGCGCTCAGCGATGGCGCCTGCATTGGAAAGCATGGTCATTTCTGTCCGTCCTATCCGTTGGCGGCCGAGCGGCTGCCGCGGATCGCGATCTTGTGCACGCGCCCGTCGGGCGAGCGCCGCGTCAGATCGATGTTGAGAAGCCCGTGCTCGAGCCAGGCGCCGGCGACCTCGATGCCCTCGGCCAGCATGAACGAGCGCTGAAACTGTCGCGCGGCGATGCCGCGATGGAGATATACCCGCTCCTTGTCGTCGGCCTGCCGGCCGCGCACGACGAGCTGGTTGGCCTCGATCTGGACGCTGAGATCGTCCATGATGAATCCGGCGACCGCGAGCGTGATGCGCAGCGCGTTGTCGCCCACCTGCTCGACGTTGTAGGGCGGATAGCCGTCGGACGCGGCTTTGCTGACCTGGTCGAGCGCGCGTTCCACCTGGTCGAAGCCCAGCAGCAGCGGCGAATTGAACAGCGAAAGGCGTGGCATCGAACCTCCTCAAGCGCTTGAGCGAGGCGATGAGGACGGGCCCTCAAAAGGCACCCGGCCCACCGCGGGCAGTCCGACGGCACCGCCCGAATTTGATATAGTAAGGCCGATCCTCCCCATCAAGGCGGAGCGGGCGCGCCCGCCCCGCCCCGTCGACGATCCCCGGCCCATGCTTTAGTCTCGCCGCATGAGCATCAAGGGCAAGGCCTACATCGCCGGCATCTACGAGCATCCGACCCGCAAGGCCGACGACACATCGGTGGCGCATCTCCATGCCGAATCGGCCAAGGGCGCACTCGAGGATGCGGGACTGGGCCTCGGCGATGTCGACGGGTATTTCTGCGCCGGCGACGGGTCGGGCGTCCTGACCATGGCGAACTATCTGGGCTTGCGGCCGCGCCACATCGACTCGACCGATTGCGGCGGCTCGTCCTACATCCTCCATGTCGGCCACGCCGCCGAGGCGATCGCGCTCGGCAAGTGCAACGTCGCGCTCATCACCCTCGCGGGGCGGCCGCGCACGGACCCCAATTTCGCGGCCTCCATGCGCGCCAACAACGCCGCCTCGCCCGAATACCCGTTCGAGCATCCCTTCGCGCCCACCACCGTCGCCATGTACGCGATGGCGGCGGCGCGGCACATGCATGAGTTCGGCACCACCTCGGAACAACTCGCCTGGGTCAAGGTCGCGGCCTCGCACCACGCGCAATGGAACCCCAATGCGATGCTGCGCGAGGTCGTGACAGTGGCCGACGTGCTGGCCTCGCCCATGATCGCCGATCCGCTGCACCGGCTCGATTGCTGCGTCATCACCGATGGCGGCGGCGCCATCGTCGTCACCAGCCCGGAGATCGCAAAATCGCTGGCGCGGCCGCGCGTCAAGGTGCTGGGCGCGGGCGAGGCGCCGAAGCACCAGATGGGCGGGCGGATCGATCTGAGTTTCAGCGCCGCGCGCTGGTCGGGCCCGCCCGCCTTCGCCGAGGCCGGCATCGCACCCGCCGACATCCAGTACGCCTCGATCTATGACAGCTTCACCATCACGGTGGTGATGCAGCTCGAGGATCTGGGATTCTGCGCCAAGGGCGCGGGCGGGCGCTTCGTCGCCGACGGCAACCTGATCTCGGGCGTGGGCCGGCTGCCCTTCAATACCGATGGCGGCGGCCTGTGCAACAACCACCCGTCGAACCGCGGCGGGCTCACCAAAGTGATCGAGGCGGTGCGGCAGTTGCGCGGCGAGGCGCATCCCAAGGTGCAGGTGCCGAATTGCGGCCTCGCGATCGCGAGCGGGATCGGCGGCTCGCTGGCGACGCGCCACGCCAGCGCCACGGTCATTCTGGAGCGGGAGTAGCAGGATGTCGGAAGCATCGCGCCGGATTGCGGCGCCCCGGCCTGATCCCGAGAGCGCGCCGTTCTGGGACGCGGCCCGGCGTGGCGCGCTCCTGCTGAAGCGCTGCCGCGCCTGCGGCAATGCGCATTATTTCCCGCGTCCCATCTGCCCCTTCTGCATGAGCGCGGAGACCGAATGGATCGAGGCCACGGGCGCGGGCACGATCTATTCCTTCAGCGTCATGCGCCGCGCGGCGCCCTCTTACGCGCTCGCCTACGTGACGCTCGACGAGGGCGTCACCATGATGACCAATCTCGTCGATTGCGATTTCGATGCGCTCAAGGTCGGCATGCGCGTCAAGGTCGCGTTCAAGCCAAGCGACGGCGGCCCGCCAGTGCCGATGTTCACGCCCTTGTGACGAAAAACCCCGCCGAAGCGGGGTTCCTCGCCACACGCCGACCCTAGAGGGTCAGAGCGCGCTCGCCACGGAGTTGAATGTCGAATTCAGATTGGTGCCGACCAGCGTCACGGCAGTGATGATGGCGACGGAGATGAGCGCTGCGATCAATCCATATTCGATCGCGGTGGCGCCAGTCTCGTCGCGCAACAGGCTACGGAGAAATCGAGGCATCGAAAGGCTCCTTCCGGAATCATCGGACCGCGAGATGATTGCGCGGCGCCAATGAACGAGACGTCAACAATCGCTGGCATTCGAAGCATTGGTACGACTGCAAAAGTCGCACGAAATTCGCGCGGATTTTCGTTAATCGCCGCGGAAGACGGGCTTGCGCTTCTCGACAAAGGACGCGACGCCTTCCTTGAAGTCCGCCGACGACCGCAGCCGCCCGAAGGCCCTGCCCTCGAGCGCGATCGCGGCGCCCATCGCCATCGACTGTCCGTCGTTGAGCACGCGCTTCAACGTGCGCTGCGCCAGCGGCGAGAACGATCCGAGCTCGCCCGCAAGCCGCGCCACCGCGCCCTCGAGCTCGGCATCGGGCACGCACTCGGCGACGATGCCCCAATCCGCCGCCTCGCGCGCCTTGATGCGGCGCGAGCGCATTGCGATCTCTTTCGCCCGGGCGATCCCGACCATGGCGGCGAGCCGCGCCGAGCCGCCCGATCCCGGGATCATGCCGATGCGCATCTCCGGCAGCGCGAATTCCGCCGTCTCCGACGCGATGCGAAAATCGCACGCCAGCGCCAGCTCGAACCCGACGCCAAAGCAATATCCCCTCACCGCTGCGATGACCGGCTTGCCGCTGCGCTCGGGCGCGGCGACGTTGTCGGCGAGATGCGAAAGCTGCTCCGGGCTCGCCTCGAGGAACCCGGCGATGTTGCCGCCGCTCGAAAAGTTCTTGCCCTCGCCGCGCAGCACGACGATCCGCACCGCCGGATCGCGATCCAAGGCCGCGAACGCAGCCGCGAGCTGGTCGCGCTGGCGCATCGAGACGACGTTTAAGGGCGGGCGGTCGAGCACGATCTCGGCACAGGCATGAGCCTCGTCCCAGGCGACGCGGAACCCGTCAAGCGCAGCCGGCAGCGCGTCGTCGCGGGCGAATTCGTAGGGTGTCACGGGCTGGGCTCCTTCTCGCACTCGTACACGCCGGCGACCAGCATCCGGCGCAGTATCTTGCCGACCGGCGATTTCGGGATTTCGGCAACGAACACATAGGCGCGCGGGCGCTTGAAGTCGGCGAGCTGCGAGCGGCGGCAATGCCGATCGAGCGCCTCTTCCGCCACATTGCCGCGGCGCTTGACGAAGGCCGTCACCGCGTGGCCGAGCCGTTCGTGCGGCAGCCCCGCGACCGCGACCTCGGCGACATCGGGATGGAGCGACAGCACGCTCTCGACCTCGCCCGGGAACACGTTCTCGCCGCCGGTGATGATCATATCGTCGACCCGGCCGGTGACGAAGAGGTCGCCGTCGCGATCGAAGCGGCCGGTGTCGCCGGTGAAGTACCAACCGCCCCTGAGCGCGCGCGCGTCGGCATCGGGGCGGCGCCAATAACCCTCGAACGCCTCGTCGCTCGAAAGTTCGGCGATGATCTCGCCTTCTTCGTCCGGGGCACAGCGCGCCTCGGGATCGAAGGCGCCGAGCTTCACCACGCGAATGCGCTCGTTGATCCCGGCCCGTCCGGCCGAGCCCGGCTTTCGCGCGGCATTCGGCTCGACGGTGAAGGTGTAGATCTCGGATGAGCCGTAATGGTTGACGAAGAGGTCGGGCTTGAAGCCATCGGCGACGCGGCGCAGCAGCCCGTCCGGCATCGCCGCGCCCGCGAATCCGAGCTTGCGGCACGAGCCGAGATCGGCGCGCGCGAACCCGTCCTGCGCCAGCAGGTCGTGATAGAGCGTCGGTACCAGGTAGAGATTGGTGATCCGCTCGCGCGCGATGAGATCGAGGGCTTGGCCAGCGTCGAACCGGCGTTGGCACACGAAGCAGCCGTCGACCAGCGCCATCGCAATGAGCGAGCGCACGCCCATGGTGTGATAGAGCGGCATGACGCCGAGGGTACGCTCGCTTCGGCCGTAGAGGTTCTGCGCCACATGCGCGATCGCGGCCGCGCGCTCGGCGCGGTGGCGGCGCGGCACGCCCTTGGGCCGCCCCGTGGTGCCCGAGGTGTAGAGTATCAGCGACCAGTCCTCGGGTCCCGCGCGCGGCACCGGGTCGGCGGCTTCGGTGCCGAGCGCGGCGAAGGAGACCGTGCCGTGCGCGTCCCCAACCGCGATGCGCAGCAGCGCACCTGCCCGTGCGGCGCCGGCGACCGCTTCGGCCGAGACCGGCTCGAACGCCACCGCCTTGGCCTCGGCGTCGGCGAGGCAGTAATCGACCTCCTCCGCCTTGGCGCGCCAGTTGAGCGGCGTCGCGACGATGCCGACCAGTTGGCAGGCCCAGTGCAGGCTCGCCATCTCGATCCGGTTCTGCAGCACCATCACCAAGCGGTCGCCGCGCCCGAGCCCCATTCTCTCAAGGCCCGCAGCGAGCGCGGCGATCTCGGCGAGCCAGGCGCGGTAGCCGAGGCGTCGCTCGCCGTCGACGACCGCCTCGGCGTCGGGACTGCGCTCGACCGAGGCGACGAGGCTGCGGCCAAGATCGAGCATGCGCGCCCCTAGCCGATCACCGCGATCCCCTGGATCTCGATCAGCAGCTGGGGCTGCGCCAGCGCGGTGATGGTGATGAGAGCGCTCGCCGGAAAATCGTTGCCGAAGATCTCGCGCCGCAATTCGGTGAGCCGGGTGCCATTGCGCGCGTCGGTGATGAATACGGTCATCGTCACCATATCGGCGAGCGTGCCGCCGGCCTCGGCCAGGACCTTGCCTAAGCGGGCGAAGGTCTCACGAACCTGCCCGTCGAAATTGCCGGCAAGCGAGTGGCCGGCGCTGTCCTCGCCGCCGGTCTGGCCGGCAAGGAACACGAGCTTGCCGCCCTCGGTGATGACCGCCGGGGAATAGGCCCGCGTTTGCGCTTGGTCCCGTTTGACGAAGCTCCTCTGATGCGTACGCGCCATGCTGTCCTCCCGTTGCGTCGAATCGAGAAAGCATGTCGCGTCGGCGCGCTCCTGTCCATGCCGCGCCCCTTGCCGCCGCGGCGCGCTTCACGTTAGAACCGGCGCATTCCCATGCCAGACGCGGCCGAACATGGAGCGTGGCCGGCGCGCATCGCGGTCGCGGCGCTCGCCTTGGCGCTCGCGGCGATGGCGGTCGCGCGTCATCCGCTGGCGCCCGGCCTGCTTGCCTGCGTCCTGACGATCTACGCCGCCCTGCTTTGGCGCTGGCCGCAGAGCTGGCTCGTGGCGGTGCCGGCGGCGCTGCCGTCTTTCGATCTCGCGCCGTGGACGGGATTGATGGCGGTCGAGGAGTCAGACCTCGTCGTGCTCGTCACGATCGCGGTGCTGGCGTTGCGACGGCCGCCGCGGCGGCGCGATTTCGCGCTTAGGGGATGGGCCGGCGTGGCGCTCGCTGCCATAATTATCGCTGGCGCCGTCGGCGTCGCGCGCGGACTCGCGCTAGCGCCGTTGGCGGGAGGGTCGGCGCTGTCCAACCTGCGCCCCGACAACGCGCTGCGCATCGTCAAGGGTCTCGGCATCGCCCTCGCGCTTCTCCCCTTCCTGCGCCGCTCGTTCGACGAGCGCGGCGACGCCGCGCGCCTGCTGGCTTTCGGCATGACGGCCGGGCTTGCGCTCGTCGTCGCGGCGGCGCTGTGGGAGCGCGCGGTTTTCACCGGCATAGGCACACTCGACACGCCCTATCGCATCGTCGCGACCTTCTCGAGCATGCACTTCGGCGGCGGCTATGTCGGCGTCTATGTCGCGATGGCATTGCCGTTCGTGTTCGCGCTGCTGGTACGGAGCCGACCGGTCCAGGCGCTGCTCGCCGCCGGCATCGCCGTGGGTGGGCTCTACACGGTCGTGGTCACGTTCGCGCGCACCGCCTATGCGAGCGCGGTCATCGGCACCTTGGTGCTGGCCTTGGGGTCGCTCGCGGCACGGCGCCGCGACCGCGCGGCGCCCGGCACCTACGCCGCACCGGCGCTGCTTCTGCTCGCGGTCGCCGCCATCGTCACGTTCGCCGCGTCCGATTCCGGGTACATGCAGTACCGTCTCAGCAGGCTCGTCCCCGACCTCGCCGGGCGCGAGGCGCTGTGGTCGGACGGCCTGGCGCTGCGCCGCGACGGCGCCGCGACGATGCTGTTCGGAATGGGGCTCGGCACCTATGCACGCACTCTTTTCGCCGCGACGCCGCGCGGCGACGGGCCCGGCAATGTCGCGCTCGGCGAGGAGAACGGCCGGCATTATGTCGCGCTCGAGGCGGGCCTGCCGCTTTATGTCGGTCAGCGGGTCGGGGTCGCTTCGGACCGGTCCTACACGTTGTCCTTCGCCTTCCGCTCGCGCGGGGGCGTGGTGGTCGCGATCCTGTGCGAGAAGGCGATGCTCTATTCCGCGGGCTGCACCGGCCTTGACGCCCATCCGGGCCGGGACGGCGCATGGCAGCGCTTCAGCGGCACGATCGCGACCGGCGCCATCGCCCGGCGCGCGCGACTAGGCCTGTTCCGGCGGCCGACCGAGCTCGCCTTCTTCCTGCCGACTCCGGGCAGCTCGGCCGATGTGACGGATATCCGTCTCACCGATCCCAACGGACGCGAGCTCGTCGCCAACGGCGATTTCGCGCACGGGCTCACGCGCTGGTTCCCGACCGACGACATACACACCGTATGGCGCATCGAGAACCAGTATCTGATGACCTTGTTCGAGGAGGGTGCGCTCGGCCTTGGCGCGCTCATGCTTTTCACCGGGATCGCGTTCGCCGGCGCCTGGCGTGCGCGCGACGCGATGGCGCCGGCGTTCGCGGCCGCGCTGGCCTCCTTCCTCGCCAGCGCCGTGTTCGATTGCCCGCTCGAAGTGCCGCGGCTCGGTGCACTCTTCTACTTGATCGCCGTTGCCGCGATGGCGCTCGGCGAAAAGCCGAAGAGCCCGACCGTTTCCGATCGGGCCCTTGCGTGATTGGTGGAGCCACGGGGAATCGAACCCCGGACCTCTACAATGCCATTGTAGCGCTCTCCCAGCTGAGCTATGACCCCAAGGAGCCTGCGGGCCGGCCCACAGCTTGGATTCCGAGCCCGAATTCTAGCGCGATTGTGCGCTGGCGGGGAGTCAAAAAGACCCTTACCGCTCCTCGTCGTCCTCGACGTTCTCGATCACTTCCGCCATATCGTCCTGGTCCTCGCCCAGTTCCGAGGCGTCCTCGATAACTTCCTCCTCCTCCTCTTCCTCCTCGCCCTCGGCGGCGGCGGGCTCGGCTTCTTCCTCTTCGGCCTCGGCGCCGCCCTCGGGTTCGAGCCCGGCGTCGATCTCCTCCTCGACCACGGGCTCGGGAACCTCGACCGGCGCCGCGACGCGGACGCGGCGCGTCTTCAGCACCGCCTCGACATCGAACGCCGCGCCGCATTTGGGACAAATGATCGGATCGTGATGAAGGTCATAATAGCGCGTCCCGCAATTCGGGCAGGTGCGCTTCGTACCCCATTCCGCCTTCACCATGATCGCCTCCGTCGACCTCAACAGACCGGTCGGCGCCGCGCCCTTTGCCACGAAGCGCCGCCCCTGTCAAAGCAAAATCGGACGGTTTTGCCGGCCCGCGGCCCGTGTGCTAGAGAAGCCTCGCCATGTCCAACGCAGCAATCACGCCGCTTGTTGCGCGCAACGCGGGCCCGCTCCGCGGCCGCTGCCGCGTGCCCGGCGACAAGTCGATCTCGCACCGCGCGCTGATCCTGGGCGGGCTCGCGATCGGCCGCACCCGCATCACCGGCCTGCTCGAGGGCGAGGACGTGCTGCGCACCGCCGCGGCCATGCGCGCCCTGGGCGCATCGCTCGAGCGCGAGAGCGAGGGCACCTGGCTGGTGAAGGGCGCCGGCGTCGGCGGCCTGGCCGAGCCCGACGACATGCTCGATATGGGCAATTCGGGCACCGGCGCGCGCCTCCTCATGGGGGTTCTGGCCACGCACCCCTTCACCGGCTTCTTCACCGGCGATGCGTCGTTGCGGCGCCGGCCGATGGCGCGGGTGGCCACGCCGCTACAGCAGTTCGGGGCGCGCTTCGTCGCCCGCGACGGCGTCCGGCTCCCGCTCGCTGTGATCGGCGCCGCGAGCCCGGTGCCGGTCGCCTATCGCCTGCCAGTGGCGTCGGCGCAGGTGAAATCGGCCATCCTGCTCGCCGGCCTCAACGCGCCGGGCGAGACCGTGGTCGACGAGCCCAACGCGACCCGCGACCACAGCGAACGGCTGCTGCGGCATTTCGGCGCCAGCGTCACGGTCGAGGCGCTCAACGACGGCGCGACCCGCATCCGGGTCAAGGGTCAGCCGGAGCTCCAGGGCGGCGATCTCACCGTGCCGGGCGATCCCTCGTCGGCCGCCTTTCTCGCGGTGGCGGCGCTGATCGTGCCGGGCTCCGAGGTCACCATCGTGGGGGTCGGGCTCAACCCGCTGCGCGCGGGCCTCTATGACACGTTGCGCGAGATGGGCGCCGACATCGACTTCGCCGACCAGCGGATCGAGGGCGGCGAGCCGGTCGCCGACCTGGTGGTGCGCGCCAGCCGCCTCAAGGGCGTCGAAGTGCCGGCCGAGCGAACGCCACGCATGATCGACGAATATCCGGTCCTGGCGATCGCGGCTGCCTTCGCCGAAGGCCAAACGGTCATGCACGGGCTCGCCGAACTGCGCGTCAAGGAAAGCGACCGGCTGGCGGCGATCGCCGACGGGATGGCCGCCAATGGCGCCGATGTCGCGGTCGAGGGCGACACGCTGGCGGTCGCCGGCTCGCGCCCGCCCCGGGGTGGCGGCGAGATCGCGGCCAAGCTCGACCATCGCATCGCCATGGCGTTCCTGGTGCTGGGCCTCGCGACCGAGCGACCGGTGCGGATCGACGACGGCGCCACCATCGCGACCAGCTTCCCGGATTTCGCTGCGCTGGTGAACGGCCTCGGCGGCGCCATCGCCGAGGACGGGGCGTGACGGGCGCGCAGATCATCATCGCAATCGACGGGCCGGCGGCTTCGGGCAAGGGCACCCTGGCGCGGCGGCTCGCCCGCCGTTACGGGCTGGCCTACCTGGATACCGGCCTGATCTATCGCGCGGCCGCCGCCAAGGCGCTGGACGCCGGCGCCGATCCACGCGATCCCGCCGCCGCCGCAGCGGCTGCCCGGGCGGTCACCGTGACCGACCTCGCCGAGCCGCGGCTGCGCGAGGAACGTTATGCCGCCGCGGCCTCGGTGGTGGCGGCGATCCCGGCGGTGCGGCAGGCGCTGCTTGCCCTGCAGCGCGATTTCGCCCTTCACCCGCCCGAGGGGAGAGCCGGGGCGGTCCTCGACGGGCGCGACATCGGCACCGTGGTGTGCCCCGAGGCCACCGCGAAGCTCTTTCTCACGGCCACGCCTGAGGCGCGGGCAATGAGGCGATTCAAAGAGTTGCAGGGAGGCGACTCGGGGATTATATACGAGCGCGTCCTGCAGGACATGAACGCTCGCGACACGCGCGACAGCGGGCGCGCGACGGCCCCTTTGGCACGGGCCGCCGATGCGCTCGAACTGGACACCACCGCGCTCGATGAGGATGCCGCTTTCGCGGTTTCCGTCGAATTCGTCGAAAGACGGCTCCAAAGCCGCCCGGGCTGAGCGCTTCCTCCTGCCGGACCAAGGGTCTCCGCCGCCGCGCCCTTCTCTCCGCCGGCGGCCGTTCGCTCGCCGCAACGTCCCCGGCGGAGCGGGCCGAACCAAGAGGACGCCTGGAGTCTCGATGGCCGTCGCAACCCAAACCGCCTCTATCCCCGGCAAGGAAAGCTTTGCCGCGCTGCTCGACGAATCGCTCGGCGCCACCGCTGGGCTCGAAGGAACCGTGATCAAGGGCACAGTGATCGCGATCGAGAACGACGCGGTGCTCATCGATGTCGGGCTCAAATCCGAGGGGCGGGTCGCGCTGAAGGAATTCGCCATGCCGGGCAAGCCGCCCGAGATCAAGGCTGGCGACATCGTCGAGGTCTATCTCGAGCGCATGGAGGACAAGAACGGCGAGGCGCAGATCTCGCGCGAGAAGGCGCGCCGCGAGGAGGCTTGGACCCAGCTCGAGAAGAGCTTCCAGTCGAACGAGCGCGTGACCGGCACCATCTTCGGCCGCGTCAAAGGCGGCTTCACGGTCGATCTCAATGGCGCCGTCGCGTTCCTGCCGGGCAGCCAAGTCGACATCCGCCCGGTGCGCGACATCACCCCGCTCCTGGGCACGCCGCAGCCGTTCCAGATCCTCAAGATGGACCGATCGCGCGGCAATATCGTCGTGTCGCGCCGCGCCGTGCTCGAGGAAAGCCGCGCCGAGGCGCGCTCGGAGCTGGTCGCCTCGCTCAAGGAGGGCCAGATCCTCAATGGCGTGGTCAAGAACATCACCGATTACGGCGCCTTCGTCGATCTTGGCGGGGTCGACGGGCTACTCCATGTCACCGACATCGCCTGGCGGCGCATCAACCATCCGTCCGAGGCGCTCCATATCGGCCAGAACGTCAAGGTGCAGGTGATCCGCTTCAATCCCGAGACGCAGCGCATCTCGCTCGGCATGAAGCAGCTCGAGGCCGACCCGTGGGAGGGCGTCGAGCTCAAATACCCCGCCAGCGCGCGCTTCAAGGGCCGTGTCACCAACATCACCGATTACGGCGCCTTCGTCGAGCTGGAGCCTGGCGTCGAGGGCTTGGTCCATGTCTCGGAGATGAGCTGGACCAAGAAGAACGTCCATCCCGGAAAGATCGTCTCGACCAGCCAGGAGGTGGAGGTGATGGTGCTGGACGTCGATCCGACCAAGCGCCGCATCAGCCTCGGCCTCAAGCAGACGATGCAGAACCCGTGGGAGGCGTTCGCCGAGAAATACCCGGTCGGCAGCGAGCTCGAGGGCGAGGTCCGCAACATCACCGAGTTCGGCCTGTTCGTGGGCCTGCCCGGCGACATCGACGGCATGGTCCACCTGTCCGACATCGACTGGCAGAAATCGGGCGAGGAGGCGATGGCCGCCTACAAGAAGGGCGACGCGGTGCGGGCGCGCGTCCTCGACATCGACGTCGAGAAGGAGCGCATCAGCCTGGGCATCAAGCAGCTCGCGTCGGATCCGCTGGAATCGAGCCTTTCCAACGTCAAGAAGGGCGACATCGTCACCTGCACCGTCTCGTCCATCACCGAGAACGGCATCGAGGTACAGCTCGCGAGCGGGCTCCCCGGCTTCATCCGCAAGTCCGAGCTGTCGCGTGACCGCGCCGAGCAGCGCCCGGACCGCTTCGCCGTCGGCGAGAAGGTCGATGCCAAGGTGACCGCGCTCGACCGCGCTACGCGCAAGGCCGCGCTCTCGATCAAGGCGCGCGAGTTCGACGAGGAGAAGAAGGCGATGGCCGAGTTCGGCTCGTCTGATTCGGGCGCAAGCCTCGGCGACATCCTCGGCGCCGCGATCAACCGCGCACGCGGCGAGAAGGGCGAGAAGGACGACAAGTAACGCCCGGCCGCATCCCTCGGGCGGTGCGCAGGCGCGGCTCAGGACGGTTGACGGGTCGCAGGGGGTTTGGCAGGCTTGCGCCGCCGCAGAGCCCGGAAGAGGCGTCGCATGACCAAGTCCGAGCTGATCCAGCGCCTGGCCGAACGCAATCCGCATCTCTACCAGCGCGATGTCGAGCGCATCGTCAGCACCGTCTTCGATGAGATCACCGCGGCCCTGTCGCGCGGCGACCGCGTCGAATTGCGCGGCTTCGGCGCCTTCTCGGTCAAGCGGCGCGAAGCGCGCCAGGGGCGTAATCCGCGGACCGGCGACAGCGTCAGCGTCGGCCAGAAGCACATCCCGTTCTTCAAGACCGGCAAGCAGCTGCGCGAGCGCCTCAACGAGGACGCGTGACGCGCCGGCCGCAGGTGACGCGTTGAAGCTCGTTCATTGGGTCGTGACCTTGCCGGCGATGGCGCTGGCCGTGATTTTCGCCGTTTCGAACCGCAATGGCGTGTCGGTGACGTTCTGGCCGCTTCCGGTGCGGCTCGACGCGCCGCTTTACCTGGTCGTGCTGCTGGCGCTGCTGGCGGGGTTTCTGATCGGCGAGCTGGTCGGCTGGATCAATGGCAGCCGCGCGCGGCGGCTGGCGCGCGAGCGGGCGCGCCGCATCGCCGAACTGGAAGCCCAGATCGCCGCAGCATCGCCGCCGCACCCGGCCCCGCTCGCCACCGCGCTGCCCGCGCGGGCCGCCCGCGATTGACCGCCCCGCCGGCGCCCGCTATGCCGGCGCCATGCGCATATTCGGCCCGAGCGAAGTCGTCGCGGCGCTCGGCTATCCTGCTCTCGTCGAGGCCCTGCGACAGATGTTCCGCAGCGGCGACGTGGTCGCGCCGGCACGGCATCGCCACACGATCGAGCTGCCGGGCGGCCCGAGCGGCAGCCTGCTCATCATGCCGGCGTGGCAGGCGGGCCGGCATCTCGGCGTCAAGCTCCTCACCATCTTTCCCGGCAACAAGGGACCGGACAACCCGACGCTCCAGGGCCAATACCTGCTGCTCGACGCCAAGAGCGGCACGCCCATCGCCCTCTTCGACGGGCCGGCGCTGACGGCGCGGCGCACCGCGGCGGCCTCGGCGCTCGCCGCCAGCTATCTCGCGCGGCCGGATTGCGAGCGGCTTCTCATGGTGGGCGCGGGCGCGCTCGCCTCCCATCTCATCCACGCCCATGTGAGCGTCCGGCCGATCGTCAACGTGCTGGTATGGAGCCGCAACTACGACCGCGCGGCGCGGCTGGCGCAGCGCCTGACGCGGCGCTCGCTCAAGGTCGCGCCGACTGACGACCTGCAGCGCGCGGTCAACGGCGCGCACATCATCTGCTGCGCCACGCCGTCGCGCGAGCCGCTGATCAAGGGCCATTGGCTGCCGCTCGGCGTGCATATCGACCTGGTCGGCGGCTTCCGGCCCGACATGCGCGAGGCCGACGACGACACCATCCGCCGCGCGCGCGTGTTCGTCGATTCGCGCGAGGCCGTGCTGGCCGAGGCCGGCGACGTGATCGCGCCGATCGAAGCCGGGGTGATGAGCGAGGACGACATCGCCGGCGACCTGTTCGAGCTGTCGCGCGGCAGCCGCGCCGGCCGCCGCTTCAACGACCAGATCACCTTGTTCAAGTCCGTGGGGCTCGCGCTCGAGGATCTGGCGGCGGCGAAGCAGGCGCTCGAGACGGAAGAGCCGATCTGAAATGGACCGCAACCCCATCCTGGTCGCGATCGACACGCCGGACGAGGCGGCGGCGCGTGCCCTCGTCGCCGCCGTCGCTAGTGCTGTCGGAGGCGTCAAGCTCGGGCTCGAGTTCTTCGTCGCCAACGGTCCGCGCGCGGCCAAGGCGGCGGCGGGGGGGCAGGCGCTGTTCCTCGATCTGAAGCTCCACGACATTCCCAACACGGTGGCGGGCGCGGTGCGCGCGGCGGCGGCGCTGGAGCCGCTGCTGCTGACGATCCACGCCACCGGTGGGCCGGCGATGATGCGCGCGGCCGCCGAAGCCGCCGCGGGCACGGGCCGACGGCGCATGAAGCTCGTCGGCGTCACCGTTTTGACGAGCCTCGACGAGGCCGATCTCGCGAGCGTCGGCCAGGCGGGCCCGATCGCCGATCAGGCGTTGCGCCTGGCGCTGCTCGCGCGCGCCAGCGGCCTCGACGGCGTGGTGTGCTCGCCGCACGAGGTGGCGGGATTGCGTGCGGCGTGCGGACAGGAATTCCTGCTGGTCGTGCCCGGCATCAGGCCGGCAGGAGCGTCGCTCGGCGACCAGAAGCGCGTGATGGGGCCGCGCGAGGCGATCGCGGCGGGCGCCAACTATCTCGTGATCGGCCGGCCGATCACGGCAGCGCCCGATCCGGGCGCGGCGGCGCGCGTTATCGCGGCGGAACTCGCATGAGCGTGGTGGTCAAGATCTGCGGGCTTTCGAGCGAGGACGCGCTGGCCGCCGCAGTCGCGGGCGGCGCGCGCTTCGTCGGGTTCGTGTTCTATCCGCCGAGCCCGAGACATCTCACGATCGAGCGCGCGGCGGCACTCGCCACGCGCGTGGTGCCGGGCATCACGCGCGTCGGCGTGATGGTCGATCCCGACGACGAATTCCTCGCCCGTCTCCTCGCCAAGGCGCCGCTCGATCTCCTGCAGCTTCACGGCAAGGAGACGCCGCAGCGCGTGCTGGCGATCAAGGAGCGCTTTCGCATCCGCGCTATGAAGGCAATCGCGGTCGCGGGCGAAGCCGATCTCGATCACGCCAAGGCCTATCTCGGCGTCGCCGACTGGCTCATGTTCGACGCCAAGCCGCCCAAGGACAGGACCGACGCCATGCCGGGCGGCAACGCGCTCGCCTTCGACTGGCGGCTGATGCGCGCGCGGCGCTGGCCGGTGCCGTGGATGCTGTCGGGCGGGCTCGACCCCGACAATCTCGCCGAAGCCGCGACCATATCCGGCGCGGACGCGCTCGATGTGTCGTCGGGCGTCGAGTCCGCGCCCGGAATCAAGGACCCGGCCAAGATCCGCCTCTTCCTGGCGCGCGCGCACGCGCTGTGATGCGGCTTCACGATCATTGATCGCGCCACACAGACGGCCGAGAATGGCGCCCGATCCACTCGCCGCGGAGGAAACCGCATGAGACGATCCGCGTTCGCGCTTGTCCTGGCCCTGGCATTGGCGGCTCCGTCGGCGCGCGCCGCCGAGCCGGTGAAGCTCGGCTTCAGCATGTCGCTGACCGGAGCGCTCGCCAATACCGGCCGCGTCGCGCTCGCCGCGATCAAGCTGTGGGAGGCCGATATCAACTCCAAGGGCGGGATTCTCGGCCGCCCGGTGCAGCTCGTCTATTACGACGACCAGAGCACGTCGGCCAACGTGCCGACCATCTATACGAAGCTCCTCGATGTGGACAAGGTCGATCTTGTGGTCGGCCCTTATTCCACCGCGCAGACGGCGCCGGCGATGCCGACGGTAATGGAGCACGGCAAGGTGTTCATCGGCCTAAGCGCGATCGCCATCAACAGCCATTTCCACTATCCGCGGTATTTCTCGATGACCAACGCGGGGCCGGACCCGAACGCGATCTTCTCCAAGGGCTTCATCGCCGCGGCGATGCGGCAGAACCCGAAGCCGCAGACGATCGCCTTCTCTGGCGCCGACATCGAGTTCTCGCAGAGCGTGCTGACGGCCGCGCGCGAGATCGCCAAAGCGGCGGGACTCAAAACCGTCTACGACAAATCCTACCCGCCGACGACCACCGACTACGCACCAATCGTGCGCGCGGTGCAGGCCGCCAATCCCGACCTGTTCTATCTTGCGTCCTATCCGCCGGATTCGGTCGGCATCGTGCGCGCCATCAACGAGATCGGCTTTCGCCCGAAGATGGTGGGCGGCGCCACTGTTGGGCTGAACAATGTCTCGATCAAGATGCAGCTCGGGCCGCTGCTCAACGGCATCGTCGGCTATGAGAACTGGCTCCCGACCACGACCTTGAGCTTTCCCGGCGTGCAGCCGGTGCTGGAGCGCTACCAGGAAACGGCCAAGACCGACGGACTCGATCCGCTCGGCTGGAGCATGGTGCCGGCGGCCTATGCCGAGACGCAGGTGCTGGGCGCGGCCGTCAACGCGGTCGGCAGCCTCGACCAGGACAAGATCGCGCAATACATGCATAGCCACGCGATCCCGACCATCTGGGGCGACATCGCCTTCGGTCCCGAGGGCGAATGGACCGAAGGCCGCATGATCGTTGTGCAGTACCGCAACATCACGGGGAAGACGCTCGACCAGTTCACCAACCCCGCCAATGAGCCGATCATCGATCCGCCGAAATACCAGACCGGCGAGCTGATCTATCCCTATGCCGACGCCTTGAAGTGAGGAAACGCAGATGGTGACCCTGGCCGAAGTGACGGCGAAGAGGATCGGCAAGGCGCCCTCGTCGGTGGTGAAGCCGGTGGCGTTGGGTCGGGGCACCATGGCGACGCGCGACCTGGCGCTGACACGCAAGTTCCTCGAGGACGCGCTGGGGATGGAGTGCCGCGAGACCGCGCCCGGTCATCTGCTGGCGCGCCATCGCGGCGATCGCGGTGCGAACAGCTATTGGATCCTCGAGGTGACCGAGGCGCCGCGCATCGACCATCCGCAGAAGATGCTCAACCATTGGGGCTTCGAGGTGGCGACCCGCGCCGATGTCGAGCGCGTCCACCAGCTTCTCACGGCCAACGCGGAAGCCTATGGCCTGCGTCGCGTCCATCCGGTCAAGGCCAATCACGGCTCGTTCAGCTTCTACTGCGAGGACGTCGATTCCAACTGGTGGGAGGTCGAGTGCCGCGACGCGGAGATCTCTTACGCCGCGTCGGTCGCCAAGGGAGACCCGGCATGACCACGACCGCCTTCTCGCACGGCACGCTCGGCGTCAAGGACGCAGTGCGGACGCAGCGCTTCTACAAGGAGTTCCTCGGCCTCAACAGCGTGCGCAAGGACAATGGTACGCAATATGTCTGGCTTGGCGGCGAATGGATCATCGCCTGCCTCCCCGTCGCCAAGGGTCCACAGCCGCAAGGGCCGGAGAACCGCTGGGGCCTGCGCGTCGCGACCGCTGCGGAGGTCGATGCGGCCCATGCGGCGGCGCGCGCGCAGCAGGCGGAATGGGACATCAAGGAGGTGCGGCCGATAACGGAGGATGGAAATGCGCGCTCGTTCTGCCTCCAGGACCTCGACGGCAACTGGTGGGAGATCTTTCACCGCGCGGCTCCCCTCTACGACGACGTGTTCGGCGACGGTGCGAAGGGAAGATAGGCGATGCAGTTCGGCCTCAATTTCTTCCCCTGCCTCAGCCCGGCCGAGAAGCCGGCGGCGCAGTATTTCCGCGAGGCGATGCATTTGATCGGGCTCGCCGACGAATTGGGCTACAGCCACATCCGCCAGGTCGAGCATTATTTCCATCCCTATGGCGGCTACAGCCCCAACCCGATCGTGTTCCTCGCCGCCGCCGCCCAGCGTACGCAGAATGCACGGCTCGTCACCGGCGCGGTGCTGCCCGCGTTCAACAATCCGCTGAAGCTCGCGGGCGAGATCGGCATGCTCGACGGGCTGAGCGGCGGAAGGCTCGATGCCGGCTTCGCGCGGGCCTTCCTGCCGCACGAGTTCGCGACCTTCGGCGTCAGCCTCGACGACAGCCGCAAGCGCTTCGACGAGGGCGTGGCGCAGGTGCGGCTCCTGCTCTCGGCCGAGAACGTTTCGTCGCAAGGCCAGTTTCACAGCTTCCGCAACGTGACCTCCTATCCGCGCCCGACGCAGCGCCCGCACCCGCCCATCTGGGTTGCGGCCACCGGCACGCCGCAGACCTTCGAAGAGAGCGGCCGCGCCGGCTTCGGCATCATGACCATCCCGCTCGAGCCCAAGCGCATGCGCGAGCTGATCGGGATCTATCGCGAGGCGTGGCGCTTGGCGGGCCATCCCGGGCGTGGCACCGTGATGAGCAACTTCATCATGTGCTGCCTGCCGTCGCGCGCGGAGGCCTTGGAGCTGGCGCGCGAGCCCACCAACGGCCATCTGCGCGGCCTCGCGGCGGCGGCGTCGGACTGGGCCAAGGGCGCCAGCACCAAGGACTATCCCGGCTATGACCGCATGATCGCGCAGGTCAGCAAGGAAACGTTCGAGGACCAGGTGGCGAAGGGCGTCGGCCTCGCCGGCACGCCCGAAGACGTGATCGCGATGGTGCGCGCCTATAACGACGAGGTCGGCGGCTTCGAGGCCGCCTCGCTCCACGTCGCACCCTCGACCATGCTGGTCGACGTGGCCGAGCGCGCCATGCGCCACTTCGCGGCCGAAGCGATGCCGAAGCTGGCGGGGTTGTGAGCGCGCGGGCGCGTCCGCTAAAACACTGCAATGGCAGCGCCCAACACCTTTCGCCTTGGTCCCGACGAGCGCGGCATGTTCGGCATATTCGGCGGCCGCTTCGTCGCCGAGACGTTGATGCCGCTGGTGCTGGCGGTCGAGCGTGCCTATGACGCGGCCAAACGCGATCCATCGTTCGCCGCCGAGTTGGGGCGCTATCTCGAGCATTATGTCGGCCGCCCCAGTCCGCTCTATCTCGCCGAGCGCCTGACGCGCCAGTGCGGCGGGGCGAAGATTTACCTGAAGCGCGAGGACCTCAACCACACCGGCGCGCACAAGGTCAACAACACGATCGGCCAGATCCTGCTGGCGCGCCGCATGGGCAAGTGCCGCATCATCGCCGAGACCGGCGCCGGCATGCACGGCGTCGCCACCGCCACGGTGTGCGCCCTCTTCGACCTGCCCTGCGTCGTCTACATGGGCGCCACCGACATCGAGCGGCAGAAGCCCAACGTCCTGCGCATGCGCATGCTCGGCGCCGAGGTGCGCCCGGTCACCTCCGGCACCGCGACCTTGAAGGACGCGATGAACGAGGCGCTGCGCGACTGGGTCGCCAATGTCGACGACACCTATTACCTGATCGGCACGGTCGCCGGGCCGCATCCCTACCCGACCATGGTGCGCGACTTCCAATGCGTCATCGGCGAGGAGGTGCGGGCGCAGATGCTGAAGGCGGAAGGGCGGCTGCCGCATTCTCTGGTCGCCTGCGTCGGCGGCGGCTCGAACGCGATCGGCCTGTTCCACCCCTTCCTCGACGAGCCGGACGTCGCCATGATCGGCGTCGAGGCGGCGGGGCTCGGCATCGAAACGGGCAAGCACGCCGCGTCCTTGAACGGCGGCGCGCCGGGCGTGCTGCATGGCAACCGCACCTACCTGCTCCAGACCGATGATGGCCAGATCGTCGATGCCCATTCGATCTCGGCGGGGCTCGATTATCCCGGCGTCGGGCCGGAGCATGCATGGCTCCACGATCGCGGCCGGGTCGAGTACGTGCCGGTGAGCGATGCCGAGGCGCTCGCCGCGTTCCGGCTGCTGACGCGGCTCGAAGGGATCATTCCGGCGCTCGAATCGGCGCACGCCGTCGCCGAGGCGATGAAGCGTGCGCCGCGCCTGCCGGCGGACCACCTCATGGTGATCAATCTCTCCGGCCGCGGCGACAAGGATCTCGACACTGTCGCCAAGGCGAGCGGGGCCGGGAGTTGAGCGCGACGCGCATCGCCGCCCGCTTCGCCGCGCTCCGCCGCGAGGGCCGCGCCGGGCTGGTGACATATCTCACCTGTGGCGACCCCGATGCCGCGACCTTCGCCGCGCTGCTGGCGGCCCTGCCCGGGGCCGGCGCCGATCTGATCGAAATCGGCATGCCGTTCTCGGACCCGATGGCGGACGGACCGGCGATCCAGGCGGCGAGCCTGCGCGCGCTCCGCGCCGGCATGACGCTCGCGCGCACCCTCGCCATCGTGCGCGACTTCCGCGCCCGCGACGATGCGACGCCGGTGGTACTGATGGGCTATTACAACCCGATCTATCGCTTCGGCGTGCCGCGCTTCCTCGCCGCCGCCATCGATTCGGGCGTCGATGGATTGATCGTCGTCGATCTGCCGCCCGAGCACGACGACGAATTGTGCCTGCCGGCGGGCGCAGCCGGGCTCGCCTTCATCCGCCTCGCCACGCCGACGACCGACGATGCGCGCGCCAGGATCGTGCTGCGGCACGCTGCCGGCTTCATCTATTACGTCGCCATCGCGGGGATCACCGGCACCAAGTCGGCCGTAATCGCGAACGTCGCCAAGGCGGTCGCGCGCCTGAAGCGCGCATCGACCCTTCCCGTCGCAGTCGGTTTCGGCATCCGGACCCCCGCGCAGGCGGCGGAGGTCGCGCGCGTCGCCGATGCCGCGGTGGTGGGCTCGGCGCTGGTCGAGCGCGTGGCGGCCGCGCTCGATGCCGACGGGCGCGCGACGCCGGGCCTCGCTGCATCCGTCCTCGCCGAGGTGCGCGCCTTGAGCGACGGCGTGCGCCGCGCGCGGGTGCGGCCATGAACTGGCTCACCAACTTCGTCCTGCCCAAGATCCGTGCGGTGGTGACCCAGCGCGAGGTGCCCGACAATCTGTGGCACAAATGCCCGAGCTGCGGCCAGATGCTGTTCCACCGCGAGCTCGAAGCCAATCTGCACGTCTGCACAAGCTGCAATCACCATCTGCGGCTGCCGCCTGAGCGCCGCCTGGCGCTGCTCTTCGACGACGAGAACGCCACCGAGATCGAGCTGCCGAAGGCGCTGCACGATCCGCTGAAGTTCCGCGACCGCAAGCGCTATGCCGAGCGCCTGAAGGAGGCGCAGGCGAAAAGCGGCGGGCGCGACGCGGCAATGGTGGCGCACGGCACCATCGGCGGCGTCGAGGCGGTCGCCTGCGTGTTCGATTTCGCGTTCCTGGGCGGTTCGATGGGGATCGCGGTCGGCGAGGCTGTCCTCGCGGCGGCGCGGCTCGCGGTCGAGCGCGAGGCGGCGCTCGTCGTGGTGCCGTCCTCGGGTGGCGCGCGCATGCAGGAGGGCATCCTGTCGCTGATGCAGATGCCGCGCACCACGCTCGCGGTCGAAATGGTGAAGGAGAAGGGCCTCCCCTATGTCGTCATCCTCGCCGATCCGACGACAGGCGGCGTTTCCGCCTCGTTCGCGATGTTGGGCGACGTGACGCTCGCCGAGCCCGGCGCGGTGGTGGGCTTCGCCGGCGCCCGCGTCATCGAGGAGACCATCCGCGAGAAGCTGCCCGAGGGCTTCCAGCGCGCGGAATATCTGCTCGAGCACGGCATGGTCGACATGGTGGTGCCGCGGCGCGAATTGAAGGCGACCTTGGCGCGCCTCCTCGACCTGCTGACGCGGCGCGGCGCCGTCGAAGCGGCGGAGATCGCGCCCTGAGCGTCGACCGCGTTCTCGAGCGGCTGACGGCGCTCCATGTCCGGCTCATCGATCTGTCGCTCGACCGCGTGTTGCGACTGCTCGCGGCGCTGGGCAATCCACAGCTACACCTGCAGCCCGTGATCCACGTCGCCGGGACCAACGGCAAGGGGTCGACCTTGGCGTTCCT
Source organism: Allostellaceae bacterium (assembly GCA_035604615.1). GTDB lineage: Bacteria > Pseudomonadota > Alphaproteobacteria > ATCC43930 > CGMCC-115725 > DATJLY01. The sequence goes on from DATNID010000020.1 coordinate 150,634, forward strand.
GCGCGCCTTCCTCGAGGCGGCGGGGTATCGCGTCCATGTCTACACCTCGCCTCATCTCGTGCGCTTCAACGAGCGCATCAGGCTCGCGGGCAAGCTCGTCGACGAGGACACTCTCCTTGCCCTGCTCGAGGAATGCGAGCGCGTCAATGACGGCGCGCCTGTCACCTTCTTCGAGATCACCACCGCGGTCGCGTTCCTGGCCTTCGCGCGCACGCCGGCGGACATCGTCCTGCTCGAGACCGGGTTGGGCGGGCGGTTCGACGCGACCAACGTGATCCTGCGCCCCGCGGTCACGGCGATCACGCCGATCTCACTCGACCACCAGCATTTCCTCGGCGACACGGTGGCCAAGATCGCGTTCGAGAAGGCCGGCATCCTCAAGCAAGGCGTGCCCGCCGTGCTCGCTCCGCAGACGCGCGAGGCCGCCGAGGTGCTGGAGGCGCGCGCGCATGCTGTGGGCGCGCCGCTCTTCCGCCACGGCGTCGAGTGGTCGGCAGCCATGGCGCCCGACGGACGCCTCGCCTATCGCGGCCGGCGCGATTGTCTCCTGCCGCCGCCCGGGCTCATCGGGCCGCATCAATACGACAATGCGGGAACCGCGCTCGCATGCCTCGAACGTCTCGACGGATTCTCCGTACCCTACCCGGCGTTGGCGCGCGGCATGGGCGCGGTCGAATGGCCGGCGCGGCTGCAGCGCCTGACCAGCGGGACGCTGCCGGCGCTCCTCCCCGCCGACGCCGAGCTATGGCTCGACGGCGCGCATAATCCCGCCGGCGGCGCGGCGCTCGCGCGCGTGGCATCGCGCTGGCGCGACCGTCCGCTGCGGCTCGTCTTTGGCATGCTGGCGACGCACGACCCGCGCGGCTTCCTCGAGCCGCTCGCGCCATTGATCGATGGCCTTGCCGCGCTCGCCATTCCGGGCGAGCCCAATGCGCGCCCCGCCGCCGAGCTGGCCGAAGCCGCAGCATCGCTCGGCATCGACGCCGCGCCGGCGCCCGGCATCGCCGACGCCATCGCCGCCGCCGCCGCGCCCGGCGCGCGCACCCTCATCTGCGGCTCGCTCTACCTCGCGGGCCGCGTGCTGGCAGAGAACGGGGCGGCTTAGCTCAGAGGACCGAGTTCACCCACTCGACCAGCTTGCTCTTGGGCAGCGCGCCGATCTTGGTGGCCGCGACCTGGCCGTTCTTGAACAGGATCAGGGTCGGGATGCCGTGGACGCCGTATTTCATCGGCGTCTGCGGGTTCTCGTCGATGTTGATCTTGGCGACGGTGACGCGGCCTTCCATGTCCTTCGCGAGATCCTCGAGAAAGGGCGCGATCATCTTGCATGGGCCGCACCACTCGGCCCAGAAATCCACCAGCACAGGCCCCGGCGCGTTCAGGACGGAGGTCTCGAAGGACTGATCGGTGACCTTGGCGGTGCTCATGGAGTTCTCCCGAGATGCGGAAATGGAATCTAGGAACCGACCCGACGAGCGTCAATGGCGCGGCCGGACGAGGCGGGCATCGCTGACCCGCATGAGGCGCGGCCCTTCGGTCCACAGCAGCGCGCACTGCACCGCGCGCCCGGGATAGATCGCGGCGACCGCTGCGCGATAGGCGCGAAGCTGCTCGAGATAAAGCGGCGGGATGTCGTCCTCGCTCGCCGGCACCGGACGCAGGGTCTTGTAGTCGACGATCAGCACCGTGTCGTCCCGCACCAACAGCCGGTCGATCCGTCCCGAGATCGCGCTGCCGTCGACCAACCCCACCACCGGCACCTCGGCCAGCGACAAGGGGCCGAACAGCGGCGCGAAATCGGGCTCTTCCAGCACCGCCAGCGTCTCGGCGAGGATCGCCGCCTGCGCCTCGTCCGAGAGCGCATGCACCGGCCGCGCGAGAAAGCGCCGCGCGGCGGAGGCACGCGCGGCCGGGTCGAGCTGAGGCAGGCTCTGTAGCAGGCGATGCACGATCAGGCCGCGGCGGAAGCCCGCGCCGCCGTCGCCGCCGAGCGGCGAGCGCGGCGCCGGCTCGGTTCCCTCCGGGCGCGACGGCGCCAGAGGCTTGGGCGGGATCAGCTCGGGCTTGGGCGCGTCGCTCGCCCAAGCCGGCAAGGCGATTTGAGCGGAGGCCGCTTCGGACAGACGGGTATCGCTCACGGGCTTGGCGGTCTGCGGCGTGCTGAGACGCAAGCCCGGTCCCGCCCATCCGTCCGCGGCGGGCGACGCGAACGCGAATCGCTCGACCCCTTCCGCCTCGGCGAGCCCCGCGGCGACGAGATCGTACCAGGTGCCGGGCGAAGGGTTCCGCTTGTTGCGCCAGCCGCAGACATAGAGCCGGTCCTCGGCGCGCGTCATCGCGACATAGAGCAGCCGGCGGTATTCCTCCTGTCGCCGCTGCGCCGCGGCCGCGCGCGCGCGATCGAATGCCAGCGCACCGCACGCCTTGTCGGCCGCCCACAGCGCCAGCCCGTCATCGGCCCAGACGACGCGAAGCGGCTGCGTCGGCACCTGCAGCGTGTCGGGCAGGAACACGATCGGCGCCTGCAGTCCTTTGGCGCCGTGCACCGTCATGATCCGCACCTCGTCGCGGCCGCGCTCGTCGAGGTCGCGTTTCACCACGATGTCGCCGGCGCCGAGCCAATGGAGGAAACCCTGCAGCGACGGCCCGTGACTGCGCTCGTAGGCGAGCGCGGCGGCCATCAGTTCGTCGAGCGCGTCCGCCGCCTCGGGGCCGAGCCGCGCGAGCCAGCGTCGCCGTCCGCCCCGCTCGCCCATGATCTCGGCGAGGAGCTCGTAGGGCGGCGCGTAATCGGCGCGGCCCATGAGTTCGCGCAGCAGCGTCGCCGCGCGCGCGAAGTCCGGGTTCTTGCCGGCGCGGCGCTGCAGTTCGCCCCACAGCGGCGCGTCATCGCCGCGTTGCCACGCGAGCGCGAACAGGAGCTCCTCGTCGAAGCCGAAGAGCGGCCCCTTGAGCACGGTGGCGAGCGTGAGATCGTCGTCCGGCAGGAGCAGGAACCGCAGCAGCGCCATCGCGTCCTCGACCGCGAGCTGATCGACGAGACGCATGCGGTCGGACCCTGCAACCGCGACGTTGCGCTCGCGCAGCGCGCGCACCAAGGCACCGACGAACTGCGTGCGGCGCCGCACCAGCACCATCACGTCGCCGGGGACGATGCGGCGATCGCGCGATTCGAGCCGCTCGCCGCGCTCGATCCAGCCCTTGATGGTCGCGGCGATCGCTTGCGCGAGACGGAGCTGCGGGACGCTCGCGCGGCGCTGCTCGAGCGGCAGCTCCCACGGCGCAGGCGGCGGCGCATCGACCGGCTCGACCGCCGGCCACAGCTCGACGAGGCCGCCCTGACCGGCGCGGTGCGCCACGTGCCGGATCGGCGCGCCCTCGAGCGCCACGCCGGCGCTCGCCTCGGGCCGCGCGAACACCGCGTCGACCGCGGCGAGAACGGCGCTGGTCGAGCGGAACGACAGATCGAGGCTCACCCTGCGCCAGCCCGCTCCCGCGCCCTGCGCCTTGGCCGCGAAATGGTCGTGCATGCGGAGAAAGAAATCCGGGTCGGCGCGCTGGAAGCTGAAGATCGACTGCTTGATGTCGCCGACCGCGAAGACCGTGCGCGGGCCGGGACGCGCCGCTTCGCCGGCGAAGAACTCGTCGGCGAGCTTCGCCACCACCTCCCACTGCTCGGGATTGGTATCCTGCGCCTCGTCGATCAGGATGTGATCGATGCCGCCGTCGAGCTTGAAGAGAACCCAGGACGGAATGCCCTCGCCGCACAAGAGATCGCGCGCCCCGAGCACGAGATCGTCGTAATCGAGGAGCGCGCGCCCGTCCTTTCGGCTGCGGTAAAGCGCGAGCATGCGGTCGCCCAGCGCGGCCAGCGCCAGAGTCGCACGCATGAGCGATGCCGCGGCGCGCTCGCGCCGCGCGCGCTCGAGCCGTTCCGCCTCGCGACGGAGCGCGGCCTCGATCTCGGGCGCGCCAGTCGCGATCGCCTTGGTGACGATGTCCTTGCGCTCGTCGCCCTCATGGGTGAGAAAAACGGCGCAATAAGCGTCGAATAGGTCGGGCCGGCCCTCCACCGGCGCCGCGAGGAAGCGCGCCATCGCCTCGCCGCGCTCGCGGTCGCGCTTGCTGCCGCGCTCGATCATATAGCGCGCGCCCGCGGCAAGCGTCGCGCCATCGAATTCGCAAGCCGCCGCGACGATCGCCGCTGGCGTCGCATCCGGCGAAATCTCGAGCCGCCGGGCCAGAAGTTGGCGGAAGCGCCCGATCCCCTCGGACAATGCGCGGGCGAAACGCGCGCGCTCGTCGACGAGCGCGCGCATGAGATCGTCGAACGTCGATTCGGCGGCGTGGCTCGTCACCTCGGCGAGGGCAATGGCAAGCGCGGGATCGGCGCCGATCCGCGCCTCGGTCAGCATGTCGTCGCGCGCCTCGGCCAGCGCCTCGTCGGCGTTACGCTCGTCCATCAGCTCGAAATGCGGCGCGATGCCGGCCTCGAGCGGGAAGCGGCGCAGCAGCGATTGGCAGAACGCATGGATGGTCTCGATCTTCATCCCACCGGGCGTGTCGAGGACGCGGGCGAAAAGGCGCCGCGCCCGGTCGCGGTCGTCGTCGCCTGGCGCCCGCCCGACGAGCCGCTGCAGATCCTGCGCCAGCGCGCCATCCGGCACGACGGCCCACAGCGCGAGCTTGTCGTTGAGCCGGTTCGCCATCTCGGCGGCGGCGGCGCGGGTGAAGGTGAGGCACAGGATGCGCGCGGGATCGCAGCCGCCGAGCAGCAAGGACAGGACGCGGTCGGTCAGCACCGTGGTCTTGCCAGTGCCGGCCGACGCTCCGACCCAGGCCGAGACGCCGCCATCCCAGGCGCGGCCCTGCGTATGATCGCCGATCCGGTCCGGAATCACTCTTCGCCTCCACCCTCGCCCTCGCCCGGCACCGACCATTCCTTGACCCGCGCGAGATGCCCATAATCGCTGTAGCGCGGCGCCTTCTCCGGCCGTGGCACGGAGAGATAGGGCGTCGCCAGAAGGTCGAATTCGGCGATGAGGCGGCGCACCCCCGCGACTGCCTCGTCGATGCGAGCGCGCAGCGCGGCTGGACTATCGGCGATGGGCTGCACCTTGCCGGCCGGATCGCCGCCGCTCAGGTGCCAAAACGCGAGTTCCGCCACCGGCGCCGCCGGTACGCCCTCGAAACCGCCCGCCTCCGCCATCGCCGCTTCGAGCGCAAGCTGCGGCGCATAGCCGAGCGCCACGTCGTCGCGCTGCGGCAAGGTCCCGGTCTTGAAATCGGCGATCGCCAGCCCGCCCGCGCGCAGCACATCGATGCGGTCCGCCCGCCCGACGAGTTCGAACGGCCCGCCCGGCCCACCGAGCATCAGACTCCCCTTGCGCTCCGCCGCGATCGCAGCGAGGCCGGCGCGGCGCTCGGCCTCTAGCGCCACGAACCAGCGCGCGATGCGCTCGAAGCGCGGCCACCAGAAGGCGCGCACGCCCGGGCGCTCCAACGCGGCGCCGAACACTTCGCGCCCCAGGGCGACGAGGCGCTCGACCGCATTGGTCGGAAGCACGCCGCGATAGGCGTTGAGGAAGCGGTCGAGCGTCTGGTGGATCATCAAGCCGCGATCGGCCGCCCCCGGATCGGCGTCAAGCGGATCGATCGCCTTGAGGCGCAGCACGCGGCGCGCATAGATCGCATAGGGATCGCGGACCCAGGTCTCGATCTCGGTGACGCTGAGACGGCGCGGCCGCGCCGCGAGGGGGGGGCGCGGCGCCGGCGCGACGCTCGCGATGCGCGCCGATTTATCGATCTCGCGCTGCCACGCCAGGGGCTCGTCCGCCGCCGCGAGGATCGGGCCGAGCCCGCCCGCGGTCAGGACCGCGTCGAGCCGCAACAGCCAGCGCGACGGCACGGTCGGGGTGCCCTCGATCCGCGTGGCGCGGGTCAGCACGACCTCGCGCGCGCCGAGCGCCTGCGCGAAATCATGTGCCGCGACGCCGATGCGCCGCTCGGGCGGCGGCATGCCGAAGCCGCGGCGCATCGGCCGCGACAGGAACGGATCGCTCTCGGATTCCGCCGGCCACACGCCCTCGTTGAGGCCGCCGAGTATGAGCCGGTCGGCGTGCTGGAGCCGCGCCTCGAGCAGGCCCCAGATGAAGAGCCGTGGATGGCGCCCGAACGCTGGCCGCACCACCGGCCCGGTGACGAGACCCTCGAACAGGGCGGGAAAGTCGCTGCCGTCGAGCGCCGGAAATTGGCCGGCGGCATCGATCAACTCGCTGGCGATGTGCGCCGCCGCCTCGCCCGCCGGCTCGCGCCACAGACGCTCGGCGCCGGTTTCCGTGTCGCTGCACGCGAGCGCCTCGGCGGCGGCGACATGGGCTTCGACCAAATGCGCAAGGCTGGTGCCGCGCGCAGCGATCGCGTCGATGAGCGGCGCGAGCGCAGCGCCGATCGCCGCGACGAAAGGCCCGAGGTCGTGCGCCGTCTCGGTCTCCCGCAGCGCCGCTTCGAGCCCGGCGAGACCCGGTGCCGGGCGCGGCCCGCGCAGCACCGCGATCTCGAGCCGGCGGGCGAGCGCGCGGCAAGCCTCGGGAGCAAGTCCGCACGCGGCGAGCGGATGTTTCAGCAGCGCCAGCAGCGGCACGGGAGCCAAGTCCTGCGCCGCCGCCTCGAGCAGCAGGCGCAGGAAGATGCCGGGCGGCGTCCGGTTCAGCGGCACGCCCGCGGAATCGTCGATCTCGATGTTCCAGCGCCGCAGCTCGGCGGCGACGCGGCGGGCCAGCTCGCGATCGGGGGTGACGAGCGCCGCGGTCGCTTCCGGCGTCTCGAGCGCCTGGCGCAGCAGCAGCGCGATCACCAGCGCTTCCTCGCGCGGGCCTGGACAATCGATCCGATGCAGTCCCTCGATCGCACTCTTCGGCATGGGTGCGAGTCCGCGCCAGCGATCGCTCGATACGGCCGGACGCAACGCCTCGAACACCAGCGTGCGACGCGCATCGGGCGCACCGGCGACACCGGCCGACGGCCAGTCGCGCACGGTCGCGGGCTCGATCGCGAGTCGGTGCAGGAGACGCGCCATCAGATGCTGCGGATGGGCCGGGTCGTCCGCGATCTGGGTCCAGGTGTCGTCGTCGCAGTCGCGCGCGAGGCCGGGCAGGACGATCATTCCCTGCGGCAGCGCGGCGACCGCTTCCAGCAGATCGGCCACCGCGGGCACGCCGCCGGTGATGCCGGCGGCGATTACCGAATGGGGCGGCGGGCGATGCTGCCATTGCCGGGCTTGAGCCGCCAGGACCTGGTTGCGGCGCTCGGCCGGATCGAGACAGCCGATCTCGGCGAGCGCCGCCGGCCAATGCACGCGGACGATGTCGAGGAACGCCAGCACTTTCTGCCAATGCTGCGCGTGTTCCTCGGGAACGAGCCTGGCGAGATCGTCGAGCGAGCCGCCCTCCGCCTGCACCTCATCGAGGAAGCGCGCCAGCTCGGCGGCCAGCGGCGCCGCCTGGCCCGGCGTCATCGGTCCCGTCCCCTGCGCGCGGCCCCAGGCGAGCACGAGACGCGCCAGCATGAGGCGGCGACGCAGCTCGGGGATGGCGGGGGCGATGTCGAGCGCGTCGTCGCTCTCGCCTTCGTCGCCCAAGAGCAACAGTTCTTCGGCATCGAGATCGCCGACCGCGGCGAGCCGCGGCAACAACAGAGGGCGCCCCGCGCTCGCCCGCAGAAAGGCCTCGGCGAGCGCCCGCGCCGCGCGCCGGGTTGGCAGCAGGATGGTGCCGCGCGCGAGCGCCACCGGATCGTCGCCGGCGCGCGCCATCAGACCGGCAACCAGGCTGTCGAGAAACGGCCGCCCGGGCGGAACGGTGTAGATCTGCGCCACGCTCAGCGCTCGACGCGATGCGTGTCGAGGCGCGCCTCGGTGACGGAGAGGCCGGAAGGCGTGCCGACATGGAACCACTCGCCGTCGAGCACCTGGCCGGCGATGCGGCCCGCCGCGATCGCCTTGTCCCACAACGGGTTCATCGAGAATGCGCCGGCGGGAGCGCCGTCGAAGATGCGGCGATGCAGGATCTGCATCCCAGCAAAGAGATAGGGCGTGACTTCGTGCTCGGCGCGGCGGCGGAGCCTGCCCGCGGGATCGAGCATGAAGTCGCCGGGTCCGTCGTAGCCGACCGCGGTCGTGGTCCGCTGCAGCAGCAGGCGCGCGTCGTGGCGCGCGGGATCGAAGGCGCGGGAGAGACGCGTCAGCGCCGCGATCTTGCCGTCGAGCCAGATGACGTCGCTGTTGACGACGAAGAACACCTCGTCGAGCAGGGGGAGCGCGTTGGCGATGCCGCCGCCGGTATCGAGCAGCGTCGCCTCGCGCGACAGGCGCACTTCGAGGTCGCTTCGGGCGGCGAGATGACGCTCGATCAGCTCGGCCTTGTAGTGGACGTTGACCACGACCCGCCGCACGCCCGCCGCGACCAGCCGGTCAAGCACATGATCGATGAGCGCCCGGCCGCACACCGGCACGAGCGGCTTTGGCACGCGCTCGGTGAGCGGGCGCATCCGCGTGCCGAGCCCGGCGGCCAGCACCATGGCGCTTTGCGGAGGCTCTCTCATGCCGCGGGCCGGCGCGGCGGAACGAGGCGCCGCTCCCGCGGGACGTGGCGGTCGAGCCAGCGCGCCAGCGGCGCCAGATCGGGATGGCGCAAATCCTGTTCGATGAGCCGCCACAGGCGCGGGATGTGCGCGAGATATTGGGGCTTGCCGTCGCGCACCGAGAGCCGCGTGAAGATGCCGACGATCTTGCAATTGCGCTGCGCGCCCAGCACGGCATAGGAGGCGTCGAACGCGTCGCGATCGAGACCCGGAAAAGCGTCAAGAAAGCGCGCGCGCATGGCGGCACCGAGCGCGGCCGGAACGTCGCGCCGCGCGTCCTCGAGCAGCGACACGAGATCGTAGCTCATCGGCCCCAGCACCGCGTCCTGGAAGTCGAGGAGACCGCAGGACGCCAGCGCCTCGCGCCCCGAGAGCCGCATCAGGTTGTCGACGTGATAGTCGCGCAGCACCAGGGTCTCCGGCACCGCATGCGCGCGCGGCAGCAGCGCGCGCCACAGCGCGAGATAGCTCTCCCGCACCGCCGGATCGGCGGGCGTGCCGGTGACCGCGGGCAAATACCAATCGACCAGCAGGGCGGCTTCGGCCAGGAGCCGCGCCTCATCGTAGGACGGGAGTTCGGGCGCGACGGCGAAGCGGCGGTTGACCGCGATCAGGACATCGACCGCGAGCGCGTAGAGCGCCGCCTCGTCTGCGCCGGCGGCGAGGAGGCGCGTGTAGGTGTCATCGCCAAAATCCTCGAGCAGCAGCAGGCCGGCCACGACATCCGCGGCGTCGATGCGGGGTGCGCTGAGGCCGATGCCGTGGAGCAGCCGCGCTACCGCAAGGAACGGCCGCACGTTCTCCATCGGCGGCGGCGCGTCCATCAGCATCGCCGTGGCGCCTTTGCGTTCGAGCCGCACATAGCGCCGGAACGAGGCATCGCCCGGCAGCGGCCGCCGCACCGCGTCGCCCCATCCGGCTGCGGCGAGAAACGCGGCGCAACGCGCGTCGCGGTCAGCCATGGCGCAGCTCCGCGGCGCGCTCGGACCACGACGGCGAGGGCGTCACGGTCGCCGTGCGCGAATCGGGCTCCGCGGCGAAGGCGAGCGCGATCCCGAGCCGTTCGCGCGGCAACAGGGCCCCCAGCCGCTCGGGCCATTCGATCAGGCTGATGCCGTCGGCGAATGCTTCCTCGATGCCGAGCTCCCACGCTTCTTGCGGCTTGGAGATGCGGAACAGGTCGAAATGCCAGATCGCCGGACCGTCGCCGGCATAGATCTCGACCAGGGTGAAGGTCGGGCTCGGCACGTCCCCGGCGCCGCCGCATCGGGCGCGGATGAAGGCGCGGGCGAAACTGGTCTTGCCGCTGCCCAAGGGTCCCTCGAGCGCGATCACGTCGCCCTGGCGCGCGCGCGCCGCCACGCGTGCCGCCAGCGCGGCCGTCGCGCACTCGTCGGGCAGATCGAGGGCGAAGGAGGAACCGTGATCCACGCCAGCGTTTTAGGACGCGGCGCGGCTCCGCTGCAACGCCCAACGGCCACGCGGAGTTGCCTCGCCGGGCGCTTCCGGCCATGGTAGCGCGATGCCAGAGACAGCGCAGCGCACCGGCGTGGCGATCATCGGCGCGGGGCCGGTCGGGCTCTTCGCGGTGTTCGAGTGCGGCATGCTCGGCCTGCGCTGCCATGTGCTCGATGCGCTCGACCGGCCCGGCGGGCAATGCGCCGCGCTCTATCCCGAGAAGCCGATCTACGACATCCCGGCCCACGGGGCGATTTCCGCCGCCGAGCTGATCGACCGGCTCGCCGACCAGGCGGCGCCGTTCGCGCCCTCCTATCATCTGGGCCATCCGGTCCAGTCGCTGACAGCGCTGCCGGATGGCGGGTTTCGCCTGGAGACCGCGCGAGTCGCGATCGAGGCGGGCGCGGTCATCGTCGCCGCCGGGGTCGGCGCGTTCGGCCCCAACCGCCCGCCGCTCGCCGGGATCGAGGCCTACGAGGGCACCGGCGTCTTCTACTTCATCACCCGGCGGGACGAGTTCCGCGGCAAGCGGGTGGTGATCGCGGGCGGCGGCGATTCGGCGGTCGACTGGGCGCTGTCGCTAGCCGAGGCGGCGGAGCGCGTCATGCTGGTCCACCGCCGCGCCAAGTTCCGCGCCGCCCCCGAATCGGCGAGGCGACTCGAGGCGCTGGCCGCTGAGGGGCGGATCGAGCTGGTGACGCCCTTTCAGCTCCACGCGCTCGAGGGCGAAGGCGGCAGGCTCGCGGCGGTGATCGTCGCCGATCTCGCGGGCGGCACGCGGCGGCTCGAGGCGGACGCGCTGCTGCCGTTCTTCGGCTTGTCGCAGAGCCTGGGGCCGATCGCGCGCTGGGGTCTGGCACTCGAGCGCCAGCACATCGCGGTCGAGCCATCGACCTGCATGACCTCGACGCGCGGCATCTTCGCCATTGGCGACATCGCGGTCTATCCGGGCAAGCTCAAGCTCATCCTGTCGGGCTTCGCCGAGGCCGCGCTCGCCGCCCACGCGATCCACCCGCTGCTCCATCCCGGCGCGGCGCTGCACTTCGAATACTCGACCATGAAGGGCGTGCCGGGACGGAGCTGAGGCTCAATCCCCCGCCGAGCGCAGCGCCGGCGCCTCGGCCCGGTCGTGGAGCCAGCAGGTCACGACGGTGCCGCCGCCCGGGTTCGATTCGAGCTCGACGGTACCGCCGTGCAGCTCGACGAAGCTCTTGACCAGCGACAGGCCGAGGCCGGGTCCCGATTGCCGCGCGTGCGGGTTGCCGCGCTCGAACTTCTCGAAGATGCGCACCCGGTCCTCGCTGCGCACGCCGACGCCGGTGTCGGCCACCACCAACGCGATGCGATCGCGCTCGCGGCGGGCGGCGAGCGTCACGGTCCCTCCCGAAGGCGTGAATTTGAGCGCGTTCGAGACCAGGTTGAAGAGCGCCTGCTTCAGCCGCCGCTCGTCGGCGAGGAGCGTGCCGATGGTGGTCGGGCAATCGAATTGGAGGCGCAAGCCCAGGTCGCGCGCGCGTTCGCGGGTAAAGGTCAGCACGCTCGACATAAGCGCGTGGACATCGACCTCGTGGGTTTCCAGCTGCATGTAGCCCGCCTCGATCGTCGCCAGGTCGAGGATGTCGTTGATGAGCGACAGGAGCCGGTTCGAGCTGTCGAGGATGCCGCGGCTGTAATCGAGCTGGCGGGGATTGAGTTCGCCGAAATACTGGTTGGTCAGGATTTCGGCGAAGCCGATGATCGCGTTCAAAGGCGTGCGTAGCTCGTAGGAGACGTTGGCGACGAACTCGCTCTTGAGGCGGCCGGCGGTCTCGAGCGCCTCGTTGCGCTCGCGCAGCGCCTCCTCGACGCGCGTCGAATCGGTGACGTCGAGATACGACAACAGGATGTTGCCGTCGGGCAGCGGCACCGTCACCGCCTGAAGCACCGAGCCGTCGCGGCGCTCGAGCCGCGTCGATGCCGCCCCGTGCGCGGTAATGCGCGCGATGATGCGCCGCTTCAGATCGGCCCAGTCCGTGCCGTCATCGTAGAAGCCGCGCGTCTTCTCGATGATCTCGGCCACGTGCGGCTCATCGGCAAGGTCCTCGGGCGCAAGCTGCCATACCAGCGCATAGGCGGGGTTCCACAGCTTGAGCCTGCCGTCGCTGCCGAACACCGCGATCGCCTCGTAGAGATTGTCGAGCGTCTCGCGCTGCACCTCGATCGAGGTGTTGTACGAGCGCTCGAGCGCCAGCCGGTCGGTCACGTCCTCGTAGGCGAAGATCAATCCGCCGAAGGGATGCGGGCTGACGACGGCGCGCAGCGTGCGCTCGTCGGGCAGGTGCATCCACTCTTCCTGCGGCGCGAGGAGCGAGGTGAACATCGCCCGCTGCTGGCGCTTGAAGGCGCGGAAATCGGCGAGCTCGGGCAGGCGACGCCGCTCGCGCAGGCGCTCCAGAACCTCGTCGAGCGTCGGCTCCGTCGCGAGCCAGTCCTCCTCGAGATTCCACAAGCGCGCGTAGGCGGCGTTGAAGAAGGTCAGCCGCGCGTCGGGCCCATAGATCGCGATCGCGACGGCGATGTTCTCCAGCACCTCCGCATGGGCGGCGATGTGGCGCGCGAGCTCGGCTTCCTTGGTCTCGTTGTCGGTGAGGTCGCGCGCAAAGCCGACGATGTCGCCTTCGGGGCCCAAGGGCATCTCGGTAACCTCGATCAGCCGGCGCGATCCGCCGATGACGATGTGGTGGCTTGCCGACTGCGCCTCGCCGCTGCTGCGCGCCTTTTGCGCCAAGGCGCGCCCGCCCTGGGGCACGGCGCCCGCGGCCAGCTCGCGCCCCTCGGCGAGCGCCGTCTCGACCGACGCGTCGACCGCGTCGGCATAGGCGCGGTTGCAATCCACCAGCGCAAGATCCTGGCGCCGACGGCGCCACATCGGCCGTGGCGCGGCGTCCACCAGCTGCCGCAAACGATCGCGCTCGCCCTGTGCCGCCTGGCGCTGGCCGGCGTCACTCACCGCGACGAGATCGCAGGCCGCGCCATCGCCAGCATTTGCGCGCAGCCCCTGGACATCGAAGGCGCGGCCGCCAGCGGCGAGTCGCACGCCGAGCGCGAAGCCCTTGCCTTCGTGCCGAAGCCGGGCGAGCGCCTGCTCGAGCGGGGCCCGGTCGGACTCCTCGAGGGCGGCGAGGAACGCGGCGAATCCACTCCCTTCCGCGACGAAGGCGAGCAGGCCAGGGCTGACGCAGATGCCGTCCTCGTGCCGTTCGAAGCGATAAAGCGCCGTGGGCGAGGCCGCGAGCATCGCTTCGCTGTCGGCCAAAGCCCCGGCTATCCGGCGATTTTCCGTGTCGAGCGCGCGCACGCGCCGGCGATGGTGGCCGACCAGAAGCCCCAGGCACGAAGCCGCCACGACGAGAACCAGCGCCGAAGGCAGGATTGCCGTCATGGCGCTAGCGGCGTAGGCCGGCATGGGCGCGAGCACAGCCGCGCTGATCATGCCGAGCCATGTCCGAAGCAGCACGCCGCTTCTCCCCCTTACCGCCCCGCTGGACCCGCAGATTATGGCCCGTTGCCACATCGCGCAGGGGAAAAATCGATCGCCCGGCCGCCCGCGCGGTCATGCACTGCTATGCCAGGGCGTTGTAGTCGTCGAGGAGCGCGGCAATGTGGCCGTCATCGAGCTGATCCATGATGGCGCGGGCGCGGTGCGCGGCGGACACCAGCTCGAGCCGGCGGACGCGCTCCTTCACCCGCGGGATGTTGCTGGGCGCCATCGACAGATCACGGATGCCGAGCCCGAGGAGGAGCGGCGTATAGCGCGGATCGCCCGCCATTTCGCCGCACAGGCTGACCGGCTTGCGCGCCCGGAGCGCCGCCTCGACCGCGAACTGGATGAGGCGCAGCACCGCGGGATGGAGCGGGTTATAGAGGTACGCCAGCTGTTCGTCGCCGCGATCGATGGCGAGCGTGTACTGGATGAGGTCGTTGGTGCCGATGGCGAAGAAATCGGCGGCGTCCGCCAGCGCATCGGCAGCAAGCGCCGCACCCGGAATCTCGATCATCGCGCCCAAGGGCGGCAACGGATCGGGCAGGCGCGCGCCGCGCCGGCGCAGGCGGCGCGCCACCAGGCTCAGCGTCTCGCGCACCCGGCGGATCTCGTCGACGTTGGTGATCATGGGCAACAGGATGCGCACCGGCCCGAGCGCGGCGGCGCGCAGCATCGCCGCGAGCTGGGCCTCGAGGAGAGGCCGCTCCTTGAGCGACAGCCTGACGCCGCGCAAGCCCAGCGCCGGGTTGTTGCTCTCGCTCGCCATTTCCGCGCTGAGCGGCGCCGCGAGCTTGTCGCCGCCGATATCGAGCGTGCGGAAGGTCACCGGCTTCCCGTCCATCCCCCGCACCAGCCCGGCATAGGCCTTGTATTGCTCGTCCTCGTCGGGGAGATCCTCGCGGTTCATATAGAGGAACTCGGTGCGCACCAGGCCCAGCCCCTGCGCGCCCGCAGCCAGGGCCTGATCGAGCTCGCGCGGCAGCTCGAGATTGGCCTGAAGTACGATCTCGATACTGTCGCGCGTCACCGCAGGCAGCCGCCGCAGGCGATGGAGGCGCCGCTGTTCGCGTTCGAGCAGGCCGCGTTGCGCGGTGTAGCGCTCGATCGTATCGCGCGTCGGGTTAACGACGACGGTTCCGGCGCCGCCATCGATCAGCACGGTATCGCCCGGCTCGACATCGGTGAGAAGTGCGGCGATGCCGAGAATCGCCGGCAGATTCAAGGCGCGGGCCATGATCGCGGTGTGGCCTTCGGCGCCGCCGAGCACGGTGGCGAAGCCGGCGATGCGGCGCGGATCGAGCAAGGCCGTATCGGCCGGCGTCAGCTCCTCGGCGAGGATCACGGTGCCCTCGGGGAGGGACTGGAGAGCGACATAGGGCGTCTTGGTCAGGCTGCGCACCAGGCGCGCGCCGACGACGCGGACATCCTCGATGCGGCCGGCGAGATAGGCATCGCCCATGGCGGCGAAGCTGTCGCCGATCTCGCCGATTTCGTCCTGGACGGCGCGCTCGGCATTGATGCGATCCGCGGCAATGCGCCGCTCGACGCCGCGCACCAGGCGCGAGCTCGCCAGCATGGCGAGATGCGCGTCGAGCAGGTACCCCATCTCCTCGGCGGCGGCACCCGGCAGCGCGGCGGCCTTGCCCTTGAGCTTGCGAAGCTGCTTCAGCGAGAGCTGGACGGCGTCGTTGAACCGCGCCAGCTCGGCCGGCACGGCGCTCGCCTCGACCCGGTACTCGGGCACGACGATGTGGCTGTTGTCGATGACGAAGGCAGGACCGATGGCGATCCCGGGCGAGACCGCCAATCCGTGCAACACGCGCTCGTCCTTGCGCGATCCCCCGTCAGTTTTCATCGAACCCGCCCGAGATGAGCGCCGCGAGCGCCGCGACCGCGCGCGCGGCGTCGGGTCCCGTGGCATGAAGCTCTATCTCGGTGCCGGGGCCGGCCGCAAGCATCATGAGTCCCATGATCGAGCGGCCGGAAACCGAGGTGCCGGCCTTGGCGACGGTGACCTCGGCGTTGAATTCAAATGCGAGCTTGACGAAGCGTGCCGCGGCACGGGCGTGGAGTCCGCGCCGGTTGCAGATCGTGACGGTGCGCCCGGCGGTCTCGTCGCCGGGAGAGGGCGCGTCGTCCATCAACGAACATCGGCGAGGAGCTGGGAGGCGACATTGATGTATTTGCGTCCCGCCTCCTGCGCGCCGCGCACGGCGTTGGCGAGGGTTTCGGTCTGGCGCAGGCTCGCGAGTTTGATCAGCATCGGCAGATTGATGCCCGCGATGACCTCGATCTTGGCGCGGTCCATGATCGAGATCGCGAGGTTCGACGGCGTGCCGCCGAACATGTCGGTGAGGAGCACCACGCCGCTGCCGTCATCGACCTCGGCGACCGAGCGCACGATGTCCTGGCGGCGCTTCTCCATGTCGTCGTCGGGCCCGATGCACACCGCCGCGACATTGCGCTGCGGTCCCACGACATGCTCGAGGGCCGCGATGAACTCGGCGGCGAGCCTGCCATGGGTGACGAGAACCATGCCAATCATGCGATGTCCTTCAATGACGGCACGAGCGTAGCTTGGGCCGGAGCGGCCCCGCGGTCGATGTCGCGATGCGCAAGCTCGACCCGCCGGCCCTTGCCGCCGAGCCAGGCAGCAAGACGCTCGGCGCAGAAGACCGAACGATGGCGGCCACCGGTGCAGCCAATGGCGATGGTGAGATAGGTTTTGCCCTCGCGCTCGTAGCGCGGCAATGCGTCTTCGACCCAGCGGCACAACGAGTCGAATAGGCGGGCAAAGTCCGGGTCCTGCTCGATATAGGCGCCGACATCGGCCTCGCGTCCGGTCTTGGGGCGCAGCGCATCGACGTAATGGGGATTGCGCAGGAAGCGCACGTCGAACACGAGATCGGCGTCGCGGGGAAGACCGTGGCGATAGGCAAAGGAGGTAACGAAAATCGCGATGCCGGGTTCCGCATCGAGCGCGAAATGTCCGTGGAGGATGCGCTTCAGGTCTGACGGCATCAGCGTGGAACTGTCGATCACCACGTCGGCGCGGCCGCGCAAGGGCCACAGCCGCTGCCGCTCGAGCCTGATCCCGTCCGCGACGGGACGCTCCAGCGCCAAGGGGTGGCGCCGACGGGTTTCGGTGTAGCGCCGCTCCAGCAGCTCGTCGTCGCAATCGAGGAAGACCACTTCGAGATCGAGATTGTGCTCGGCGACCAGGTGCTCGAGCGCCTCGACCAGCGCCGGGACTGCGAAATCGCGCGTCCGCACGTCGACGCCCACCGCCAATGGCACCCGCGTCGCCTGCGGACCCACCAGGTTCGGCAGCAGCGACAGGGGCAGGTTGTCGACCGCCTCGTAACCCATGTCCTCGAGCGTCTTGAGGGCGGTCGATCGCCCCGCCCCGGACATGCCGGTGACCACCACCAGCCGGCCTTGGGCGGCGCGGGCGGTGTCGCTCATGATGGGGCGAACGCTCCGGCAAGAGACGGCGCCGCCAGCGCCTCGAGCGCCAGCCGTAGCTTGGCCGGCGCCGAGGCCGCAAAAGGGTCGAGCGCCAAAAGCGGAAAGGACAGGCCCTCGAGAGTGCAGCTTCTTGGCTCCGGAAGCCGGTCGATCGCGTCCGCCGCGGCCAGGTCGACCACGAGTCGCAAGCAGGCGCGCGGAACATAAGGCACCCGCACGATGCCGAGCCCGCGCACCTCGATCAGGCCGGCTAGCTCGGGCGGGGCGCTCATTTCGAGAGTTGCTCCGACGCGGTCGAGGGCGGTCTGGTCGTCGGCCACCAACTTGGCGCCCTGGTCGAGGAGACGGAGCGCCAAGTCAGACTTGCCGCTCCCGGATGCTCCGCGCAGCAGGATGCCTTCCCCTCCGACCGCCACAGAAGTGCCATAGACTCGGCTCATAGGGCGCTTTAGGTGCGCCGCCAATTGGTTAAAGTCAATGGTCTCGCAGTGCACCTAATGGTTGCGATGGGATGCAATCAAGAAATAGTTACCATATGCGTACAATCCACCATGGCTAGCAGAGCGACCGTTAGGGTTGCTGCTGTGCAACAAAGCCGCAGACTGCCCCGAGATTCGCTCACGCCCCCGGTAGGCGCACGGTGAAGCGGGCGCCGACGATGGCGCCTTCGGAATCGCGACGGTTCTCCGCACCGACGGTGCCGCGATGGGCCTCGACAATCTGTTTCGAGATCGACAGGCCGAGGCCCGAATGGGTGCCGAACTTTTCGCCTGCCGGTCGCTCCGAGTAGAAGCGATCGAAGATCGCCTCGAGCTTGCCCTCGGGGATGCCGGGCCCCTCGTCCTCGATCGTCACCTCGACGCGATCGCCGCGGCGCTGCGCGGCGATGCGGATTATCCCGCCGGGCGGACTGAACGAAATCGCGTTAGCAATCAGGTTGCGGAACACCTGGACCAGCCTGCCCTCGATGCCGATAACAGCGAGCTGCGCCGTACGGCCGCTGGACGCTTCGGGCAGCACCAGAACGAGCTGCGGCGCGCCATCGCCGGCTGTCGCGCGATCGACTTCGACCAGCGCCTCGAGCATGTGCTCGATCGCGACCGGCGTCAGTTCGCCGCGCGACAGTTCGGCATCGAGCCGCGACGCGTCGGAAATGTCGGTGATGAGCCGGTCCAGGCGCTCCACGTCTTCCTGCACCAACGCCAGTAATTTGCGCTGTTTTGCCGGATCCTCGACCCGCGCTGCCGTCTCCACGGCGCTCTTGAGCGAGGTGAGCGGGTTCTTGATTTCGTGCGCCACGTCGGCGGCGAAACGCTCGATCGCATCCATACGCTGCCACAGCGCGCTCGTCATGTCGCGTAGCGCGCCCGCGAGATCCCCGATCTCGTCGCGCCGCGCGCTGAGATCGGGGATCGCAACCTGGCGCCCGTGTCCGCGCCGCACTCGCTCGGCCGCGGCGGCGAGCCGGCGGATTGGCTGCGCGATCGTGCCGGCGAGGTAGATCGACAACAGCACGGTGACGCCGAGCGCCATGGCGAATACTTTCAGGATCTCGAACCGCACCGCGCGAACCGCCTGTTCGATCTCGGCGCTGCCCTTTGAAAGAAGCACGACGCCCAGCACCTGCTTGTAGCGCTGCACCGGCACCGCGGCGGTAAGGATCAGTCCGTCCTCCGTCTTGTCCTCGCGCACGGCGGTGACGGCGTCGCCGGCGAGCGCCTTTCCCACTTCGGGATAATCGGCGGCGGACTCGTTCTCGCGCTCGCGGTAGGGACGATAATGGTCGCGCCACGGCGTCACACCGCTGAGAAAATCATAGATCGCGGCGGCGGCGCGCTGAACGATCCCGCCCTCGCCCGGCGGCGGCAGCTCCTGGATCTGCACCACGCCGCCCGGTCCGCGCAAAAGGCGCGTGTCGCCGACCAGCGCGCCCTGGGCGTCGAACAGCCGGGCGCGCGCGTGGGTCGGCTCGACCAGCCGGCGCATCATGTCGCGGCCAAGTTCGGGGACCAGCGACTGGCCCTCGCCCGCGACATCGCTCACCGCGCCCTCGCCCAACGCGGCCGCAAAGATCTGGCCCTGGGTCTTGAGCGACTCGATCTCGGCCGCAACCAGGCTCTGTTGATATTCGCCGAGATAGAGGAGTCCCAACCCCAACAGCGCCAGCGCAACGACGTTGACGGCGAGAATGCGCCGCGTCAGCGGCGACAGGCGGCCGCGGCGATAACGGCGCTCGCGCTGCTGCGCCGCCGCGGAGGCCAACGATGGTTGGGACGCGGCGCTCGTGTCAGGCGTCGCGGTAGCGATATCCAACGCCATAGAGGGTTTCGATCTGAGCGAAATCCTGGTCGACCGCCTTAAACTTCTTACGCAGGCGCTTGATGTGGCTGTCGATGGTGCGGTCATCGACATAGATATGCTCGCCGTAGGCTCCGTCCATGAGCTGGTCGCGGCTCTTGACGTGCCCCGGCCGCAGCGCGAGCGACTTCAGGATCAGGAACTCGGTGACGGTGAGATCGACATTCTGTGTCCGCCAGCTGCATTGATGGCGGCCTGGATCGAGCATTAGTTCGCCGCGCTGGATCACCGGCTCGGCCTCGCCGGTCCCGGCGTCGCGCGCTAGCTCGCCGCGGCGCAGGAGCGCACGGATGCGCTCGACCAGGAGACGCTGCGAGAATGGCTTCTTGATGTAGTCGTCGGCACCCATACGCAGGCCGAGCACCTCGTCCACCTCGTCGTCTTTGGAGGTCAGGAAGATCACCGGCATGGCGCTGTCCTTGCGCAGATGGCCGAGCAGCTCCATGCCATCCATGCGCGGCATCTTGATGTCGAGGATAGCGAGATCGACCGGCGTCTGCGTCAGGCCCCGCAACGCCTCGGTGCCGTCGCTGTAGCAGCGCACGGTGAACCCCTCGGCCTCGAGTGCCATCGACACCGATGCCAGGATGTTGCGGTCATCATCGACTAAGGCAATCGTGTTCGCCACAAGACACCTCTTTGCTACGCGTGTTAGCGGCCCATAGTCGCTCTTCACTGTGACGGATTCGGGGCGCGGCTGGGTCCCGCGCGGTCACCCTCCGACCTAGCCATTATATAGGTGGTTTCGACGATTCGTGCCTGGAAGACCCCGGACCGGGATTGTCTGGGGCAGAAGCAGGCGTTAAGGGAAGGACATGGCGGAGACCGAGAGCCCGGCACGGACGGCTCGGCGGGTAATGCGCGGCGCGGACCGGGCGGCGCTCGCCACCACGCTCGCAGGGTGGCCCTACGCCTCGCTGGTGCTAGTGGCACTCGATGCCGACCTGTCGCCGCTTCTCCTCATTTCGGAGCTGGCCGAGCACACCAAGAACCTGCGGCGCGAGACGCGGGCGTCGCTGCTATTTGACGCGACTTTCGGGCTGGCGGACCCGCTGACCGGGGCCAGGGTGACGGTCCAGGGCCAAGCCGCGCCCGTCCGGGATGACCGGCTGCTCCAGCGCTTCGTCGCGCGCCATCCGTCGGCCGCCGCTTATGCCGGGTTCGGGGATTTCCACCTGTGGCGCCTCGTTCCGGAGCGGGCCCATCTCGTCGCCGGGTTCGGGCGGATCCATTGGATCGAGGCGGCCGCGCTGGTTCCGCCGGCCGTGGCGGCGGCGGCCCTCGCCGCGGCCGAGCCCGGCATTCTCGCCCACATGAACGGCGACCACCAGGTGGCGGTCGATTTGTACGCACAAAGACTGCTTGGCCGCGAAGGCGCCGGGTGGCGCGTCACCGGGGTCGATCCCGACGGCGCCGACCTGCGACTTGACGCCGCAGTGGCGCGGCTCGAGTTCGCCGCGCCGGCGGACAATGCCGAGGCGGTGCGGCGCGAATTCGTCCGGCTGGCGCGGAAAGCGCGCGGCGAAGAGGCGCGGCGCTAAAGGTTAAGGGCCGCCGCGTCGTCTTTTGTCGTCTTTTATGGTCCGAAGACAGTGTTGCGGTATAGCGGCAGGCATTCGTAGAATAGCGACTGGGGAAGCGTCTGACGCCACGCTGCACCGGCCTCGGCCTCAAGCAGCGGACGAGAATTCGAAACGGTTCGTCCCACCGCGGGAGAGCGGTGGGGGCGGGCGACGCATTCCCCGGCCGGAGCAGGCGAGCGGACGACCGCGCTCGCGCCCGTGAACGTCCGAGATTCCGCGGGCGGACGGTGGCTTAGGAGTGAAAGAGGACGGCATGAGCGTCACCCCGCGTACCCGCAACAGGAAGCTCCTCGCCTGGGTCGAGGAGATCGCACGCAAGTGCAAGCCGGACCGGGTCCATTGGTGCGACGGCTCGGCCGAGGAATATGACCGCCTGTGCGCCGAGATGGTGGCCCAGGGCACGCTCATCCGCCTCAACCCCGTCAAGCGGCCGAATTCCTATCTGGCGCGCTCCGACGCGGGCGACGTGGCGCGGGTCGAGGACCGGACCTTCATCTGCTCGGCGCGCGAGGAGGATGCTGGGCCGACCAACAACTGGGTCGAGCCCAAGAAAATGCACGCGACGCTCGACCGGCTGTTCGAGGGCACGATGCGCGGGCGCACGCTTTACGTGATCCCGTTCAGCATGGGTCCCCTGGGCTCGCCGATCTCGCATATCGGCGTGCAGCTCACCGATTCGCCCTATGTCGTGGCCAGCATGCGCATCATGACCCGCATGGGCCAGGCGGTGCTCGACTATCTCGGTGACGGCGACTACGTGCCCTGCCTGCACTCGGTCGGCGGACCGCTGGCCGAGGGCCAGACGGACGTGCCCTGGCCGTGCAATGGCAAGCACAAATACATCGTGCAGTTCCCCGAGGACCATTCGATCGTGTCCTATGGCTCGGGCTATGGCGGCAACGCGCTGCTCGGCAAGAAGTGCTTCTCGCTGCGCATCGCCTCGCTGATGGGGCGCGAGCAGGGCTGGCTCGCCGAGCACATGCTGATCCTCGGCGTCGAGAGCCCCCAGGGCGACAAGACTTATGTCGCGGCGGCGTTCCCTTCGGCCTGCGGCAAGACCAATCTTGCCATGCTGGTGCCGCCCACGGCGTTCGACGGCTGGAAAGTGCGCACCATCGGCGACGACATCGCCTGGATCAAGCCGCAGCCCGACGGCTGGCTGCGCGCGATCAATCCCGAGGCCGGTTTCTTCGGCGTGGCGCCGGGAACCAGCGTCAAGTCCAACCCCAACGCCATCAAGACGCTCGACCGCGACGTGATCTTCACCAACGTCGCGCTCACGGACGACGGCGACGTGTGGTGGGAGGGGCTGACCGATCCGCCGCCCGCGCATCTGATCGATTGGCAGGGCCGCGACTGGACCCCCGGCTGCGGCCGCCTCGCCGCGCACCCCAACTCGCGCTTCACCGTCAGCGCCGCGCAGTGCCCCAGCATCGACCCGGCCTGGGAGGACCCGGCCGGGGTGCCGATCTCGGCCTTCATCTTCGGCGGGCGCCTGTCGCGCACCTTCCCGCTGGTGTTCGAGGGCTTCAACTGGCGCCACGGCGTCTATCTCGCCGCGACCATGGGGTCGGAGGCGACCGCGGCGGCCGACAACCAGGCCGCCATCCGCCGCGACCCGTTCGCCATGCTGCCGTTCTGCGGCTACAACATGGCGGACCATTGGAACCATTGGCTGTCGATGGAACAGCGCGTCAAGCACCTGCCGCGCATGTTCCGCGTCAACTGGTTCCGCAAGGACGAGAACGGCAGGTTCGCCTGGCCCGGCTTCGGCGACAACATGCGCGTGCTGCAATGGATCGTCGACCGCGTGCGCAACCGCGCGCCCGAGCCGGTCGAGAGCCCGTTCGGCCTGATGCCGCGCTATCAGGACTTGAATTGGCAGGGTCTCTCGTTCACCCGGGAGAAGTTCGCCAAGCTCATGGAGATCGACCCCGCCGAAGCGCGCGCCGAGGCGGAGGACCAGGAGGAGCTGTTCGACCGCTTCGGCAGCCGCCTCCCGCCCGAGCTCGAACAGCAGCGGCAGGAGCTGCTCAATCGCCTGACCGCGCCCGCAAAGCTGGCGGCGAGCCAGCGCGTTTAAGGTAACTCATTGATAGAATTTAGAAAAGTGCCCCACCCTGGGCGCAGCGAAGCCGAATCGCCAAAATGTACGCACTCCTGTACGCATTCATGCGGATCGGGCTCGATTCCGGTACGCTTTGACCGTTGTGCAGGGGCGCTTCGCCACTCTTGAGCCGGGCAAAGGTTGACTTGTCTCCATGACCGCAAGCGGGCCTGACCTGGAGGCGGAACGACAAGCCGTCGAACGACCGGACGGGATGGCAAAGAACGGTTGCACGATAGGGGAACCGATCAAGCCTGCCGCAACCGGCGAGCCGTGAAGAATTGAAAGCCGGTGAAACCCGTCATCCCAATGAGCATCGCCACGAGGAAGAGAACGGTCGCCCAATTCCCGAGCGCGATGGAAGCAAGCGCGGGTCCCGGGCAGTAGCCGACCATTCCCCAGCCGACACCGAACAGGACTGCGCCGCTGACGAGGCGGCCATCGATCTTGCTCTGGGCGGGTGCGGCAAAGGCCGGGCCGCACCAGGGCGCAGCCAAGGATCGCGCGACACGGTATCCGATCGCCGCCACGGGAATCGCCCCCAGCATCACGAAGGCCAGGCTTGGGTCCCAATCGCCGAACAGATCGAGAAATCCCAACACCTTCGCAGGATTGATCATCTGCGACACGGTCAACCCGAGACCGAACAGGAGGCCGGCGCCGAGCGCGACAAGGATGCGTGCCATGGCGCTCACGCTCCAAGGAGATGGCGGGCGACGAAAACGGTGGCGAAGCCGCTTGCCATGAACAGAAGGGTGGCGGCCAGGGAACGCGGCGACAGGCGCGCAACGCCGCAAACGCCGTGGCCGCTCGTGCATCCGCCGCCGAGCCGCGTTCCGAACCCGACCAGCAATCCGCCCAAGGCGATCACGGCCGGCGCGTTCGGGAGAACGATCTCAGGCGTGGCGCCGCCGGCCATGCGATAGAGGACCGGTGCCAGCACCAGCCCCGCGATGAACATGGCGCGCCAGGCGATGTCCCCGGCATGCGGCGTCAGCAGACTTCCGACGATGCCGCTGATGCCGGCGATACGGCCGATGCCGAGCCAGAGCATGGCAGCCGAGAGGCCGATCGAGATGCCGCCGGCCGTGGCCGAGACAGGCGTGAAATGCTCCATGCGATGTGACCCTCGGAAGGAGATTTCGCGAAGCTTTGATCCTACATCATGCCCATCGGACCCCCGAGAAACTGATCGGCGGTTTGCTTCTGGCTGTCGCTGAGAGCGGCATAAAGCGGCTTCAGCGTCTTGTTCGTGGCGCGCAAGGCATCGAGCTGCGCCGCCATGAACCGTTCGTGCTGGTCGAGGCGATCCGGCAAGCTGAGCGCGCTCGATCCAGCCGGGCTCATCGTCGCTGTGCAGTGGGTTGCCATGGCTTGCGCATTGTCGCGCGCAGCGCCGGCGTATGCATTCCAGAGCGAGGCCTGCGCGTCGGTGATGTTGAGCTCCGTCTTGAGGAACGCAAGCCGGCCCTCGATGTGGCTCGTCATCATGCCGCACATGGCAGCACGCGGACCGGTCCAGCCCATCATGCCATTAGGACCCATCATGCCCGGCCCCATCATGTAGCCGCTGCCCCAGGCGCCCCGCTGATTTTGCGGCGTTCCCGATTGCTGCGCCTCCACGGCACCCACCATCCCCGCCATCGTGAGCAGGGCGGCACCGACCGCCACGGATTTAATCGACTTCACGGCATCCACCTTTGCGTTGCATAGGTGCATCTCAGCATTGTCCGTGGGACGCGACATTGATCTGAGTCATGCAAGTCTGGTCCGTGACCCTTCGGCTGCAGCTTAGTCGCGCGTCCAATCGGAATCTGCCTTATGGCGCGGGCTTCCATCCGCTCGCCGCGATCTCGGCCGCGACTTCGCGCAAGGGGGCGTAATCGTAGACCTGGCTCGAGGGCGGGATCTTGTCGTCGGGAATGTTGAGGATCGTGGCCCGGACTTCGAGGTCCTTGCGAATGAGAGACTCCGGCGCCGTGCCGTCCGACGTGAGCGCCGGCATCAAATCCTCCCAGTCGGCGTCGAGCGCGTCGCGCGTGTTGGCCGGGTCGGCCTTGAGGAGAATGTCCACCGTCTGCGCCTTGAATGCGCGCATGTAGAGGACGCCGCGCACCATGGCGCGCAGGAACCGCTTCACCAATTCGGGCTGGGTCTCGATGAGGCGCAGCGACGTGGCGACGCCGGTGTAGGGCATGCGGATCGACTTCTCCATGTCGACGATCATGTGCGCCTTGGCGAAGAACGGCATGCTCTTCATCGGCGTCACGTCGCCCGACGACAGGATCACGCCCGGCAGCGAGCCCGACGCGAAGGCCGCCTGGCGCGGCGCCGTCCCCGCGCCCAATGCGGTGTAGCCCACGAAATCCGGCGGCAATCCCGCGTCGCGCAAGGTGATCCGCATGGCGATCTCGAACGTGTCGCCGCGGCTGATGATGGCGACCTGCTTGCCCTTGAGGTCCGCGAGCGTCTTGATCTCCGGCTGCGTCGACCACAGCTCGTAGGGCGGCCGGTCGGCCATGGTGTAGATGACGCGAAGCGCCGCGCCGCGCATGCTGGCGCCGACCGACACCGCCGCCGACATCGAGAAATCGACCGTGCCCGAGATGAGCGCCGGAATGGCGACGCCGCCGCCCGCGTCGACGAACTCGACCTCTAGGTTCTGCGCCGCGAAATAGCCCTTCTCGACGGCGATGAAATAAGGGGCGGACGTCGCGGTGCGCGACGTCACCGTCATTTTGATCTTCTGCGTATCGGCATGGGCAAGCGTCGCCAAGACGAGTGCGAGCGCGATCGCCATCAAACGTGCAGCAACCACCGCCGTTCCTTTCTGTCCGCAGCCCGAACCCGCTCGTGCGCATCGCCGCCTACGGTCAGGCGAGTCCAAAGAATACCGCGAGAGCGCGATTCACGCGCGCCATGGTCACGTCGTCGAGCCGGCCGACAGGATCGCGAATGCGGCCACGCGGAAGCGTGACGACCTTGTCGATCATGATCTGCGAATTTTCGCGAAGACCATTCTCGGCGCTTGGCGTCACGGAAATGCGGAAGATAGGTGCGGCCACGAGGTGGGTCGTCGGAGGACAGACGCCGATGCTCGGGTGGACTTCATTGAAGAAATCGGATTGAACCACGACGGCGCGTCGCGGCTTGCCATAGTCGCCGGGCGCGGAGGCGAGGACGACATCGCCTCGTTTCATCATCGCCATCCGCTCGTATCCATGGCGGCTTCGATGAAGTCCAGAGTCTCTTGCTCGGCGGGATCGTCGCGAACGAGGCGGGACTGCCGGCGTGCCGCCGCCGCGAAGCGTGACGACCTCGTGTCCGGCAGCCAAAGCTGCACTGGCCGCAAACCTTGCCTGCGCAACCGCTCGCGGTAGGCGCGCATCTTATCCTTCGGCTTGGACGGCATGATCGGCGCTCGCTCGTCAATAACACGTTACCGCGCGGGCCGACGCGCGGCAAACCGAAACGCAGGCCGCCCCCTCAATGCGCCTCGTCCCAGTTGCGCGCCATGCCGGTCTCGACGACGAGCGGCACGGAGAGCTCGCGCGCCGGGGCGCAGGCGCCTTCCATCACGTCCTTGACCAGCGCGGCGGTGGCCTCGGCTTCGCCCTCGGGCGCCTCGAACACCAGCTCGTCATGGACCTGGAGCAGCATCCGCGCCTTGAGCCCGGCCTTCGCGAGCGCGCCGGGCACGCGGCGCATGGCGCGCTTGATGATGTCGGCGGCGGCGCCCTGGAGCGGCGCGTTGATCGCCTGGCGCTCGGCCCCGGCGCGGCGCGCCGGGTTGGGGTCCTTGATGCCGACGATGTAGCAGCGCCGCCCGAACAGGGTCTCGACATAGCCCTTGTCGCGCGCCTCGAGCTTGGTGCGCTCCATGTAGGCGCGGATGCCGGGGAAGCGCTGGAAATAAGCCTTGATGTAATCCGACGCCTCGCTTTGCGGCACGCCCAGCTGCTGCGACAGGCCGAACGCGCTGATGCCGTAGATGATGCCGAAATTGATCGCCTTGGCGCGGCGCCTGAGGTTGGGGTCGATGCCCGCCTCGGGGACGCCGAACACCTCGCTGGCGGTCAAGGCGTGAATGTCGGCGCCGGCGCGGAAGGCGAGCTTCAGGGGCTCGACCTCGGCCACGTGCGCGGCCAAGCGCAGCTCGATCTGGCTGTAATCCGCCGAGATCAGGAGATGGCCGGGCGAGGCCACGAAGGCGCGCCTGATCTTGCGGCCTTCCTCGGTGCGGATGGGGATGTTCTGCAAATTGGGATCGGTCGAGGCGATGCGCCCGGTCGAGGTGGCGGCGAGCGCGTAGCTGGTATGGACGCGGCCGGTGCGCGGGTTGATCTGGTCAATGAGCGCGTCGGCATAGGTGCTCTTGAGCTTGGAGAGCTGGCGCCAGTCGAGCACGCGCGCCGGCAGCGCGTGCATCGGCGCCAATTGCTCGAGCACGCCGGCGTCGGTGCCGTAGGCGCCGGTCTTGCCCTTCTTGCCGCCCGGCAGTCCCAGCTCGTCGAACAGCACCTCGCCCAGCTGCTTGGGCGAGCCGACATTGAAAGGATGCCCGGCGAGGCGATGGATCTCGGCCTCGAAGCCCGCGATGCGGCCGGCGAAATCGGCTGAAAGGCGGGCCAACTCGGCGCGGTCGACGGCGATGCCGGCGCGCTCCATCTCCGCCACCACCGCAGCGAGGGGCCGCTCCACCGTCTCGTAGAAGGCGAGCATGTGGTCGTGGATGAGGCGCGGCTTGAGGCGCCGGTGCAGGCGCAGCGTGAAGTCGGCGTCCTCGGCGGCATAGTCGCGCGCGCGCTCCAGCGCCACCGCGGCGAAGCCGACATGGTCCTTGCCGCTGCCGGCGACGTCCTTGTACTTGATGGTGTCGTGTGCGAAATGCAGCTTCGCCAGCTCGTCGAGCCCGTGGCCGTGCAGCGCGCCGTCGAGCACGAACGACATCAGCATGGTGCAATCGGTCGGCGCCACCTTGATGCCGGCGCCGGCAAAGATGGCGATGTCGTATTTGATGTTCTGGCCGATCTTGAGGACGCTTTCGTCCTCGAGCAGCGGCTTCAAGCGGGCGAGCGCCACGTCGCGCGGGATCTGCCGCAGCGGCGGCGCCAGCGCGTCGGCGCGATGGCCCAGGGGAATGTACGCAGCTTGCCCGGGTTCGAGCGCGAGCGACACGCCGACCAGCTCGGCAAGGGAGGAGTCGAGCGAGGTGGTCTCGGTGTCGACCGCGACCGCGCCGTTGGCCGTCGCGGCCACGATCCAACGCTCGAGGGCGTCGATTTCCTGAATTAATTCATAGTGTTGCGCGATGGGCGCGAGGTCGGGCGCGGGCTGCGGCGAGGGCGCGATGGCGGCGTTGGCGGCAGGCGCGCGCGGCTGCGGCTGCTTGGGTTCCTGGCCCGCCCGCGTCACCCGCGCCAGGAGCGAGCGGAAGCCCTGCTCGGTCAGGAAGGCGGCGAGCCGGGCCGGGTCGGGCGGCCGCACCGCGAGGTCCTCGAGCGGCACCGGCAGCGGCGCGGCGCGGTCGAGGGTGACGAGGCGGCGCGAGATGCGCGCCTGCTCGGCGAAGTCGAGGAGCGACTGGCGGCGCTTGGGTTGCTTGATCTCGGCCGCGTGGGCCAGCAGGTTGTCCAGGTCGCCATACGCATTGATGAGCTCGGCCGCGGTCTTGACGCCGATTCCGGGCACGCCCGGCACGTTGTCGACGCTGTCGCCGGCCAAGGCCTGGACGTCGATGACCTTGTCCGGGCCGACGCCGAACTTCTCCTGCACCTCGGCCGCGCCGATGGGCTTGTCCTTCATCGGGTCATAGAGCTCGACCCGGTCGGAGACGAGCTGCATCAGGTCCTTGTCGGAGGAGACGATGGTCACCTTGGCGCCGGCCGCGGTGGCGCTGGTGGCGTAGGCGGCGATCAGATCGTCGGCCTCGTAGTCCTCGCGCTCGATGCGGCACACGTTGAAGGCGTCGGTGGCCTCGCGCACCAGGGCGAATTGCGGCACGAGGTCTTCGGGCGCGTCGGGGCGGTGCGCCTTGTACTGGTCGTAGATGCGGTTGCGGAAGCTCGTTTTGGCGGCGTCGAACACCACCGCGATGTGATCGGCGTCGGTGCCCTGGAGCAGCTTCAGCAGCATGTTGGAGAAGCCCAGCACCGCGCCGACCGGCGTGCCGTCGGCCCGCGTCAGCGGCGGCAGCGCGTGATAGGCCCGGAAGATGAAGCCCGAGCCGTCGACCAGGAAGACGTGGCGGGGGGCGCTCACGGCTTCGGTGCCGGCGGGCTCGCGCTTGTGCCCTCGCCCGCGCCGCGGCGCACGAACAGGCGCGAGCAATAGGGGCACTCGACCGAGCCGGTGGCGGTGAGGTTGAGGAAGACGCGCGGATGACCTTCGACGCCGCCGTCGCAGGCGACGACCGGCGTATCGACGGTGATGATCTCGAATGGCTCCATGTGCAGCATCTTCTCCCGTGTTCCGCGCAAGGTCGGCAAGGCGACGGTCGCGCCTCAGTTCGAGCGTTGCGGATTGCACAGGCCGCAGTCAATCACTTCGGCGCCCAGCCTGGCCGCGTGGCCGCGGGCCAGCGACAAGGCGTGACCGTAGTCATTCGCCGCGACCCAATCGTAGGTATCGCCGCGGCCGGCCGCGATTTTTCCGAGATGCATCCCTTTGCCGTAACGGCAGGCCGAGCATTCCGCCCGATGGACGCGGACGCGCCTCCTGATCCGGTTCCAATAAACGTAATAGGCCGTCATCGTTCGTCCGAGGATCGGCTGTCGCGTGAGGTTTGACGGCAGGCGCGATGATACAGGCGGCGGCGCTGGGCAATCAATCGGCATGCTTGCACGAGCGTTGCAAGCCCGCGTCCAAACGCTTCGTCCGTCCCATCGGTTCCAAGGCTACCCATAAATGCCGATGGCTCGGCCTCGGGTCTCAATGTCCGATGTGCAAAGCATTTCGGACTCGAGCGAGACATCGCGCAAAGTCCGAAAATGCCATGAGCAGAAATTGCAAACGCACGGCGCGGGGATGAAGGGCGTGGGCCCGCAGCCCCTTCACTGCGGTCTGGGAGCTCGCGCCAAGGCGGCTTCAGCATGATCGACCAATTGCCGCATAATTTCCGAGACCGTCAGGATCTCTCTAACGCCGCCAGCGGTCTGGCCCGCCCAAACAAGCGTTTCTCGGCGTTGTCCCCGTCGAAGTCTCTCGCCAATTTCCGCCCAAAGGCGTGCGCCGTTACGGCGCGCTTCATCGCGTTTACTGCCCCATTCATCCAGAAACGGCGTGCGCAGAGTTCTACCGACGGTGCCGAATCCAACGGTGCCCGGCACCGGAATGATGTCGTTGATGACCTCCGCTTTTACCGCGTCCTCGGAACGCGCCTCGATGATGGCCTGTTTCCAATCGTCGTCGATGGGCGACTCTTTGGAGGCAAGGAAGCGTGTGCCCATGTTGACCCCGACGGCTCCCAGCATCAGGGCCGCAGCAATACCCCGTCCATCGTAGATACCGCCCGCCGCGACAACTGGAATTGGCGACACCGCATCCACGACTTGCGGCACGAGCGCCATCGTGCTGATAGACCCGCCATAACCGCCGGCCTCCGTGCCTTGCGCGATGATCACATCGACGCCGTGTTCGGCTGCCTCGATTGCCTGGGCGACCGTTGTGACCTGCAGCATGACGAGAGAGCCCACCTCTTGCGCCTGGCGGATCAGATCGCCCGGATCGTCCAGGGCGAAGGAAATGACGGCAGGGCGAGCTCGCAAGGTGTGGCGAAAGCTTTCAACATCCAAGGTTTGCGGAATGTGATTGATCGCGAAGTTCCGGTTGGTCAGGGTGGGTAATAGGTCAATGTCCCGCTTGACCAGGTCGGCGGGGCGAAAGAGCGAGCCAACGCTTCCAAGCCCGCCTTGATTGGAGACCGCAGCGGCGAATTCCGCCGACGTGGCGCCCGCCCCCATCCCTGCCAGGATGATCGGTACGTCGATGCCGAGGAGATCGCAAAGCCGTGTCCTGAGCATGGTTCTCATCCTCAACTGATTCGATGCTGGGAGGAACTCGAAGATATTAGCACAACGCTCAGACGCCATCATTCCGAGCGGCGCCTTGTCCGGGGCAAACACTTTTCCAATCGCCGATCAACCTGTCGGAGTCACGCGCCTCGAAATGGCGTACGGTCGATGACCGTTGTGGGTCAATAGCGCCGGTTTGGCGTTGCTCGGGTAATGGCCGCTTTTCCCCCAACTCCGGAAAGGCGTGCGGGCAGGTGGTTCGTTCGAGAAGTGCCATTTTCGGAAATTCCCGCGGTTCCCGAGTGACCAGTCCAGGTATGGGCAAGCTCACGGGTGATCGGTCCATAGCCTCAGACGTCCGAATTTTTGGGGAACAGGGCAAGCTGGTTCGCGATCTAAAAGGCGAGGCAATCGGGCGGGGCGTTGCCGATCGTCACCGCGCTCGGCCCGCTCGAGGTCAGAAGCACGAGGGTGGGGCCGGCGACATGGGCGCTGAGATTGGTCGTCGCTGGACAGGTGACGCCGCCGGTGATGATGTTCAGGCCGCCGTTAGAAACGTTGAAAAATCCGTTCGAGGCCTGGGACAACTTCGCTGCGCCGGTGACCGTGATGCCGCCATCCATGCGCAGCGACGAGTTCTGCGCCACGTTGATGGTGCCGGACCAACTCGACGGCGCCAATGCGCCTGTGCCGAGTTCCATGTTGCTTTCGACCTGCACCGAGCCGGCGCCGGTTATCATGTCGGCAGCGGCAGGAGCATTGAATTGCTTGGCGATGTGTTGATGGAAGCTCGAACCGTTCGAGGCCTCGATGGCAATGCCGCTAGCCGCGATGTTGGAGATCGTGTTGCCGCCCATCGAGAAGAGCGCGGAGCCATCGTCGACGAGAATAGTCGGATCGTTGGCGTCGTCGTCCGCGACCGATGCACTTTGCATCGTGACGGTGGAGTTCCCCTCTGCATAGATCGCATTTGATTGGCCGCTGCCGGTGACGGTCAGGGACGGGCCGATCATTTTAAGGGCCGAGTGCAACATCAGGATCGTCGGCTGCATCAAGCCCGTCGGCGACGAGATGGTTCCGCCGCCGGTCACCTCGGCCGAGCTGTGGGTGAGTTGGAGCGCCGGCCCGCCCGTGTTGCCGGAGATGGTCGCTTCATTAATCTGTAAGCTGGCGCTTGTGGCATTGACGCCGCCGGTGCCATTACCCGAAACGGTCACCGGTCCGGCACCTTGATCATACTGGGCGCCGCCGCCGACCAAGGCGCTCCCGCCGGTCTGCACCTCGATTCCGAAACCCGAATTGTTCTGGAGGAAGCTATTGAATATCGTGACGCTAAAATAATTGTCGACCTCAATGCCGTTGTTGGGCCAATTCTGAATGGTGCAATTGTTAACGATCAGATTTTGGCCAATAACCTCGATGCCAACCTGTGCGTTGGTGTTTAGCGCTCCATCGATCGTGAGTTGGGCCAGGACTACATTTGACGCGAACACGATGACCGGCCCGTCGATCGTCGCGGAGCCGATGAGCGTGACCCCGGGAATGTTAACGACAATAGCGCTGGCTGGCGAGCAAATGCCCGTGATCGTGAGCGTCTGATTGGCGGTCAGCGCATCGATCGCCGTCTGAAGATCACCTGGATTGACGCAGTCGACCGACTGCGCCAAGCCCGCATTCGTCCCGCCGACGAGCAGCGCGATCGCTATGCACCACGGCGCCACGATGTTCGTTCCCCGCACGATCAACCCCTGCAGTCCACGGTCTTCATCATTTGCGTCGACCTTCTCAGCGATGCCGGTCTTCGCAAGCGGCATGTTGCGCCCATTCAAGCCTGCCAACAAGGCCGACGCGGGCAAACTTCCCCGACGTGGCGAAAAGACCAAGGAACTTCTCGCCGAGCCTCATGTCGCAGTTGGGTCA
The DNA here is from genome assembly GCA_035604615.1 of Allostellaceae bacterium. Lineage (GTDB taxonomy): Bacteria > Pseudomonadota > Alphaproteobacteria > ATCC43930 > CGMCC-115725 > DATJLY01. The sequence continues at coordinate 183,703 of DATNID010000020.1, forward strand.
ACAACGCCAGTCCAGCGATGCGCTCGTCACGTCCGATGATGCACCGAAAGCGGCCGACACGCGGGCATCGCAGCAGTTTGCGTTCGTGCCGGCAACGGACATCGCTCTAAGGAGCGCGATTGCGCGTCGCATTTTCTCGGGGCGGTGCGAAGACGAGAGGCTGGTTCCACGTCGTCTTTTGTGTCCGCCTCGACGAACATCACGATCTCGTTGGCCGTGACTCCGGCCCCGAAGCAAAACCGGGTCTGTCGCGGCCGGGATCGACAGATTGGCGCCCTTTCCCCGATCGGAACTTCGGCCTGGACCCCTTTTCCATGTTAGGATGGCGGCGACAGCGGGGATGGTCGATGAGTCGTCATATGCGTCTCATGATAGTAATCGCCGCGCTGGTCTCCGCCTGCATTCCCGCCGAGCGGGATTGGAATGCGGTCGCGCAACAAGCCGAAGCGATTCGGACCTATTGCGAAAAGCAGTTTTTGTCGGGCGTTCTCGGGTCCGAGCTGGCCACCGAACAATGCGCCAATCCCGCAATTAGAAGCCTTTACGCGGGAGCCGAGTTCCGAGACATCGACATTCTAGACGCTTATCTGGCAAAACGCGAAGCGCTCGCCGCGCAACTCGATAGGAAGGCAATCAGCCCCGAAGACGAAATGGTACTAATTTCTAATGCAAAAACGGAAGCATACTCCGCGATACAGCAGAGGGCGAATGCGCGAGCCGTCGCGCCAGCAGCGGTCATGTCCACCATGCCCCTGACATCACGACCCTAGGCGCCACATTCATGACGCGGATGAGGCCGTACCCGAGCGCGTGCGGCGCCGTCTCGCCGGCGACGCGCTGCAGCGTCTTCATCAGGATGTGCGTCGCGCCCATGCGCGCCTTGATCGTGCCAAACGGGTGTCCGATGAGGGCCACTCACGTCGGTTCCCCGATGTCTGCCGCATGTCCGGCCAGCGGGTGAATTCGGCCATGCCGGATCTCTGTTGATCGCGTCGCAGGAGCCGGGACTCACGGCCTCGACCCGGAGCCATCAATCATGCGGTACGAACTCACCGCATGCGGGTCGGCGTCACGAGACGGCGCGGTCGCTTTCCATCCCTGCAATCCCGGATCGGCTGGCCTATTTCCAACTTGATCCTTCCGGCGTTTTCGCCTTAACACCACAATCGATGACCACCTCTCCAATTCTCATCGAGCGTCTGGGCGACGTGGCGGCGAGCCGCGCCGGGCCCGCGAACGCGGTCACGATTTCGGCCCTCACCAAGATCTATCGCGGCTCGCGCCAGGGGCCGGGCAAGACGGCGCTCGACGCCATCGACCTCGCCATCCCGCGCGGCTCGATCTATGGGCTCCTGGGCCCCAACGGCGCCGGCAAGTCGACCCTCATCAACATCCTCGCCGGGCTCGTCATCAAGACCGCGGGCGACGTCACGGTATGGGGCATCGACATCGAGCGCGAACCGCGCCAGGCCCGTGCCGCGATCGGCTGCGTGCCGCAGGAGATCGTGATCGACATGTTCTTCACCCCGCACGAGCTCCTGGAGATGCAGGCGGGGCTTTACGGCGTGCCGAAATCCGAGCGCCGCACCGACCGCATCCTCGAGATGCTGCAACTTTCCGACAAGGCCGACGCGCCCGCGCGCACCTTGTCGGGCGGCATGAAGCGGCGGCTGATGATGGCCAAGGCGATGGTCCACGCGCCGCCCGTCCTGGTGCTCGACGAGCCCACCGCCGGGGTCGATGTCGAGCTGCGCCAGCAGCTGTGGGGCCATGTGCGCGACCTTGCCGCGTCGGGCACCACCATTCTGCTCACGACGCATTATCTCGAGGAGGCCGAGCGTCTGTGCGAGCGCATCGCCATCATCGACAAGGGCCGCGTCGTCGCCTGCGACACGACCGCGGCATTGATCGCCAAGATCGACGAGAAGACCCTGACCCTGACCTTGGAGCGGCCGATGCCGGCGCTGCCGCCGCACCTCGCTTCGCTCGGGCTCGAGCTGGCGGCGCCGGGAAAACTCGTGCTTCATTACGCGCCGACGCGGACCTCGCTGGCGCCGGTGCTCGCCGCCATCGCCGCTTCCGGCTACGCAGTGCGCGACGTGACCAGCGAGGAGACCGGGCTCGAAGACATCTTCCTCCGCCTCACCGGCGCGGGCGGGGGTTCGTGATCGGCGCCGCGCCGGTGCGCGCCCCCATGCGCGCGGCGGCGCTCGCCCTGGCGCTGGCGCTTTGGTCTTGCGTCGGCCAGGGCACAGCCGACTTGTCGCGGACTTCGGCGGCGGCCGCCGCCGCGGCGAAGCCGCACCTCGCCACCGACGCGATCCTTGCCGACGACGGCGTGCGCCTGCCGCTGCGCGTGTGGCGGCCCGACGGGAAGGTCGCGGCGACGATCCTCGCGCTGCACGGCTTCAACGACTATTCCAACGCCTTCGCGGGCGCGGCCGCGGCCTGGGCCGAGAACGGCATCGCGACCTACGCCTACGACCAGCGCGGCTTCGGCGAGGCGCCCGAGCGCGGCCTCTGGGTCGGCGAGCGGCGGCTCGGTCAGGACCTCGCGATCGCGAGCCGTCTTGTCGCCGAGCGCAACCCCGGCGTCAGGCATTACGTGCTGGGCGAGAGCATGGGCGCGGCGGTGGCGATGGTCGCCGCCACCGGCGCCGCCGGCAGCGACCCGCCGGTGGCCGACGGGCTGATCCTCAGCGCGCCTGCCGTCTGGGGCCGCGCGGCGATGAACGTGTTCGAGCGCGTCGGGCTGTGGGCGGCCTATCACGTCGCGCCCGGCATGACGCTGACCGGGCGCGGGCTCGGCATCGTGCCGTCGGACAATATCGAGATGCTACGCGCGTTGTCGCGCGATCCGCTGGTGATCAAGGCGACCCGCGTCGACACGATCAAGGGGCTGGTCGATCTGATGGACGCGGCGCTGGCGTGCGCGCCGCTGCTGCGCGGCCGGGTGCTGATCCTCCACGGCGCGCGCGACGAGATCATCCCGCCCGAGGCGGTGGAGCGGATGATCGCGACCTTGCCCGTGGACGCAAGCCGCGAGCGCCGCATCGCCTGGTATCAAGACGGCTATCACATGCTGATGCGCGATCTTCAGGGCGCGGCGGTGGTCCGCGACATCGCGAGCTGGATCGAAGACCCCAAGGCGCCGCTGCCCTCGGGCGCGGATCAAGGCGGGTGAGCGGAAGGGAGCATATCATGTGCAGCCGGGTTTGGACGGCACTCGTGACGGTGGCCCTTGGTGTCGCGGGCGTCGCCGGCGCGGCCGAGCCGGTGAAGATTCGCACCAGTTGGCTGGTGGTGCCGGCCTCGATCGCGCCCTTTCTCAAGGACACGCCCGACGTCGCGACGCATTTCGGCGTCTCCTACACGCTGGAGACGATCCATTTCACCGGCACCGCGCCGATGATCACCGGGCTCGCCGCCGATGAGATCGACATCGCGCCGTTGAGCTTTTCCGCCTTCAGCCTCGCCGTCACCAATGGCGGCCTCTCCGACCTGCGCATCGTCGCCGACCAGGCGCAGGACGGCGTCCACGGCTATCACACCAACGAGTATTATGTGCTGAAGGACGGCCCCATTCGGACGATCGAGGACCTGAAGGGCAAGATCCTCGCCACCAACGCGATCGGCGGCGCTGTCGACATGGCGCTGCGCGCGATGCTCAGGAAGCACGGCATCGAGGACAAGCGCGACACCACGATCATCGAGGTCGAGCTGCCGCAGCAGCGCGCCATGCTGGAGGCGCACAAGGTCGATCTCGTCAGCATGCTGCCGCCGTTCTCCTTCGATCCCGCCTATGGGCGCATCGCCCGCATCCTGTTCACCCAGTTCGACGCGATGGGGCCGGCGCAGACCATCGTGTGGACCGCGCGCAAAGCCTGGCTCGAGCGGAACCGCGCCGCCGTTGTCGACTACATGGAGGACACGCTGCGCCTGCTGCGCTGGATGAGCGCGCCCGACAATCACGACGCGGCGGTGAAGCTGGTGGCGGACTTCACGAAGCTGCCGCCCGAGCGGCTCGACTGGATATTCACCCAGCGCGACGCCTATCGCGATCCCAACGGGCTGCCCGACCTCAACGCGCTTCAGGCCAATATCGACCTGCAGACCGATCTGGGATTCCTGCGCACCAAGGTTGTGCTCCGGGACTACGCCGATCTGAGCTACATCAACGAGGCCGCCGCGCGGCTCAAGTGAGGGGCGGCGCCCTCCGTCACGGGCGCGGCTTCCAGCCCTCGTCGTCGAGCGAGCGGTTGACCTCGGCCAGCAGCGTGAAGTCGAAGGCGTCGCCGACCGGCCGCTCCTTGTCGTGCGCCATGCCGAGGATATCGGCATAGAGATCGAGCATCTGCTTCTGCACCGGCGCGGGCAGAGTGCCGTCGGCGGTGTTGGTGGGAATCATCAGGCGCCAGATCGCATGCGTGCTCGCGCGCGAGACGTTGGGATTGTGGGTCATCATCGCCTCGACCGTGCCGTCCTCGTTGGCGTGCATGTAGCGCACGCCTTTGAGGAGCGCGCGCAGGAAGCGCCGCGCGAGCGGCCGGTCGGTGGTAAGCATGCGGTCGTTGACCACGATCCCGCCCACCAGCATCTGCACCTCGTGCCAGACATCGGCGACCATGTGCATGGTGGGGGTGCGCTTCAGCTGCTCGAGGTCCTCGACCGTGAGCGAGGCGGCGGGAAGCGCGCCGGCGTTGAGCGCGGCGACGCGCCCGGTGCCGAACCCCATCGCCGTGAACGCCACCGCGTTGGGATCGAGATGGCGGTTCAACAGCAGGAGCCGCACCCCGTTCTCGTGGGTGTCGCCGCGCGAGACGACGCCGACCTGGCGGCCGATCAAATCTTCCGGTCCCTTGATGGCGGGATCGCCGCTCCACACCTGGTAGGGCGGGCGGTCGCGGCTGACATAGACGATCTTGAGCGGCGCGCCCTTGAGGATGGCGCTGATCGCGGCCGAGGGCGAGCCGGAGAACTGCACGTCGCCCGAGATGAGCGCCGGCGTGGCGACGCCGCCGCCAGCGCCCACCAACTCGACCTCGATTCCTTCCTCGGCGTAGTAGCCCTTGTCGGTGCCGAGATAGAAGGGCGCGTAATCGACCTCGGAGAAGACCGGGATGGTGACGCGCACCTTGTCGGCGGCCCGCGTCGCGCCCGCCGCGCACAGGAGCGCGATCAGGCAAAGAAGCAACGTCTTCGGCATGCCCATTCCGATCCCTGTCCTTGAACCAAAGCCGAGCCTATCCTATCGTTCGTCCCAGCGCACCCGTAGCTCAGCTGGATAGAGCGCTGCCCTCCGAAGGCAGAGGTCGCACGTTCGAATCGTGTCGGGTGCGCCAGAATTTTTTGTTGAAATCGAAAGAGACTAGCCCGCATCCACTGCGATCAGGCCGCGGTTGCGATAGGCACGAAATGGGCAGCTTTGGGCAGGTATTCCTGCATGATAGCTGCACATTCCGTTCTGACGATGTTTCTGCGCGACCGAGGATCGGCGCTGGCATTTGTCATGCACATGAGCATGCCCTCGTCATGCTCATGACCTCGCTGAATGATCCTTATGCCGTCCCTGCCCCAACGTCGGTCCACCTCGACGATGTCCAACGATGATCCGATCTCCGTCGCGGCACGCTCGGTTCACTCCGGGCGCTCGCTCTCTCGCCCGCTCAACAGAACGATGCCACCGTCGAACCGCTCGACGAAGGCCCGTGCACTCTCGACATCCACGACATAGAGCAGCGCCGCGCCCGGTCGCATCTGCGAACCGCTCCTATGGGACCCTCGACCCGCCCGCTCGTCGAGCCATTCGAGCATCGCATTGAGTTCCACCCCGAACCCGCCCGAGGGAACGCCACACGGACCCGGACCGGGAAATACGCTTCGGCCGTGACGGCATCGGCGCACTGAACAACGACTAATCATTTGGAGTAATTTACATTTCGGACATGTCTGCGTAGCGTTGTAATCGAGGGGCAGTGCTTCGCCTGACGCGAGCATCTACGCGCGGAGGCGATCTATGTCAGATGTCCCGCCTGCCTGGGTGTCGCTTTTTTTCGAATTAACAAACGAGGCAACGGCAATTGCCGAGACTGCAGGAGATCGGTGGTTAATGACGCTGGCCGCTATGGCCACGTTGGGCGCGGGGGAACGCCTGGGCTTGTCCGATGAACAAGTTTCCCGCATGCGAAACGACCTCCGAAAATGCCTCGACACGGCCGCGAAGGGGCCTCGCCTTTCGGTTGGCTTCCGTAACGCACGCAGCCGGACCGCCGTAGCGCCAACCACTTCTGCCCGATCACGCGGCAGAAAAAAAGTGATGGCGGCGGAGCCGGAGCGCGGACCCGAGGCTCGCCGACCGGACAGGACAACTGATCGCCGATGGCATCAAGCCACCCGGCGCGCGCTTCCCTGATCTGGTGAAGCCAGTCTGAACTCGTCTAACTCTTTCGTACCCCTGGACCACTGACGCAAGCGCGGGCCAAGGCGGCTTCGATGTGGCCCTGAGGCTGCCCTGGTGACACGCACGACTCAGTGACTGTGTTTCCCGGGAAGTCCGTATCGAACATTCCGATATATTTTTCGCGTCGCGAATGCGTCATTGCATCACCCTTTCGGGTCCCATCGCGGTCTGCCGCCACTTACAAGTCACGCTTCGAAAAAGTCCGCCACACGCTTGTCACGCGCCGCGGGACCCGGATCGGAGGACACTGGCGGCTGGCGAAACCGTCCGGCGTGCCACCGGCGGGGAGGACGCGGTGAAGACATTGACGCTCGCGGCGACCGCCATGCTTCTGGTCGCGGCGATCTTTGTCTTCGGCGGCGGCAAGGCCGGCCAAAAGGCGCCGGCCGATCCCCACACGATCGTCGTGCTCCAAGGCGTGCGCGGTTGAAGCCTGGCCGAAGCGCCGCCCCTCCTCCCATCCGCCGACGACGTGATAGACTGAGCCATCGCAACAGGGAGGACGGCGATGGCTCTGAAATCCATTCTCGTCGCCGCGAGCGGCGGCAGCGCCAGCGACGGCGCGGTCGAGAGCGCGTGCCGGCTGGCCAAGCGCTTCGCCGCCCGGCTCGAAGGCTTCCACGTCAAGACCGACCCGGCGCAGATCATCATGATGGCGGCCGACGGCTTCAACATGCCGAGCACGGGCGAATGGATCGACCGCCTGATCGCGGACAGCGCCACGCTCGCCAAGACCACCGAGACCGCCTTCGCACAGGTCACCGGGCGCCACGCGCTGGCGCCGGCGGCGAGTTGGCGCGAGGAGACCGGATACGCGCCCGTCCTGGTGGCGCGGCGCGCCCGCTTCTTCGATCTCTGCGTTCTCGGCCGCTCGGACCGCGTGGTCGAGCGCCCGCACAGCGACACGATCGAGGAGACGCTGATCCATTCCGGCCGGCCGGTGCTGATCGCGCCCGACAAGGCGCCGACGACGCTCGGCGAGCACATCGTCCTCGGCTGGAACGGTTCGCCCGAGGCGGTCCACGCGCTGGCCGGCGCGCTCCCGCTCATGGAAACCGCGAAGTCGGTCGCGGTGCTCGCGGTCGGCGACGAGGCGGATGACGGCACGCTGCCGCTGCTCGACTATCTCGCGGCGCACGGCCTCACCGCGACCCATCGCCGGATCGCGCCGGTCAAGGGCGTCGGACCCGGCGAGCAGCTCCTGTCCGAGGCGCGGAGCGAGGGCGCGGACCTCCTGGCGATGGGCGGCTATGGCCACCGGCCGTGGCGCGAGCTCCTGTTCGGCGGCGCCACACGCGAGGTGGTGGGCGCGAGCCTGCTGCCGATCCTCATCGCGCACTGACGCTCGCAAGCGCCACTTGGCGGTCGGGGCTCTTGCGCAGGCCGCTCTCGGCGATCCAGTCGCAGAACCCGTCGGAATCGAAATGCCCGTAGCCGCTGTGGGTGAGCGTCGCCGCGGCGCCGCCGGAGAAGGTCAGGAAGGCGCCGTAGCCGCCTTCGGTTGGACGCGAGCGGTCCCAGCGCCGGGCCGCGGCGCGTATCGACTGGGCCAGCCCGCGCGCTGGACAGGCGCTCGTTCCCGGCATATGGTTAGAGAGCTAAGCATTTCGCGTCAACGCGAAACGGAGGGCGTTCCATGCTGACGGACGAGGAAAACGATCTTCTGTGCCGCGTGGAAGGCGATGCGCCGATGGGCCAGATCATGCGCCGCCATTGGCTTCCCGCCTGCATGTCGGAAGAGGCGGCCGAGCGCGACGGCGCGCCGGTCAGGTTTCGCCTCCTGGGCGAGGATCTGGTGCTGTTCCGCGACAGCGACGGGCGACTCGGCGCGCTCGACGAGCATTGCCCGCACCGCCGCGCCTCGCTCGCCTTCGGCCGCAACGAGGAATGCGGGCTGCGCTGTCTCTATCACGGCTGGAAGATCGACGTCGACGGCAACATCCTCGAGATGGCGAGCGAGCCCGAGGGCAGCCGGCTCAAGAGCGGCCTCAAGCACAAATCCTATCCAGTGCGCGAGGGCGGCGGCTTCGTCTGGGTCTATATGGGCCCCAAGGAGACCATGCGCGAATTCGAGGCGCCGCCCTGGGCGCCGACGCCGCAGACGCGCATCAGCATCGTCAAGATGCACACCGCCTGCAACTGGGCGCAAATCCTCGAAGGCTCGATCGATTCGGCGCACAGCTCGAGCCTCCATTCCTCGAACATGCCGACGACGGCGACCGACGGCGCCAAGGCGACCGCGACCGCGTGGCCGCGGCCCTCCAACGACAAGGCGCCGCGGCTCCAGGTGCAGGCGACCGAGTTCGGCTTCCGCTATGCCGCGATCCGCAAGCCGATCGTCAATGCCGAGACGCACGACTATGTCCGCACCACCCTGTTCATCGCGCCTTATACGGTCCTCATTCCGCCCAACGACCAGTATCAGCTGGCGCAGATGCTGGTGCCGATGGACGATACCAACGCCATGTTCTATTGGGTGGCCTGGCACGAGACCAAGGGCATCGACCAGGACTCGTGGCGCAAGTTCTGCGGCGCGCGCGTCGGCATCGAGCTCGACGCTAATTATCGCAAGGTGCGCACCCTCGAGAACCGGTTCCTGCAGGATCGCGAGGCGATGAAGCGCGGCGATTTCACCGGCATCGACGGCATCCCGGCGCAGGACATGGCGATGTGGGAGTCGATGGGCGCGATCGTCGACCGCACCAAGGATTATCTCGGCGCGAGCGACTTGGCGGTGGCGCAGTTCCGCCGCCAGATGGTTGCGGCGGCCAGGCGCATGCGCGACGGCGGCCCCGCCATCGGCACCGCCGAGCCGCGCGTCCCCCGCGTCAAGCTCGCCTCGTTCGAGGGGATCGTCGCCAAGAAAACCGATTGGCGCGCGCTCGGCGTGGCGCCCGAGGAAATGGCGCTGGCCGAGACCAGCAAGGCCCCCGCAGCCTGAGGAGGAAACCCATGTTGTCGGTCGAGGAAAGCACGCTTCTGACCCGGGTCGGGCCCGGCAGCAAGATGGGCGACTTCATGCGCCAATACTGGATTCCGGCAGCGAAATCGTCGGAGCTGGTGGCCGACGGTGCGCCGGTCAGGCTCATGCTGCTGGGCGAGCAGCTCATTGCGTTCCGCGACAGCGCCGGCCGGGTCGGCGTGATGGACCACCGCTGCCCGCACCGCTGCGCTTCCCTTTTCTATGGCCGCAACGAGGAGAACGGGCTGCGCTGCGTCTATCACGGCTGGAAATACGACGTCGACGGCAACTGCCTCGACATGGCCAATGTGCCGCCGCACCAGGACTTCAAGGGCAAGGTGCGGGCCAAGGCCTATCCCGCGCGCGAGCGCAACGGCGTGGTGTGGACCTACATGGGGCCGCGCAAGGAACCGCCGCCGTTGCCGGCGATCGAAGCGGCGCTCCTGCCGGTGGGCAAGACGGCCATCACCTTCGTGCAGCGCGAATGCAACTGGCTGCAGGCGATCGAGGGCGAGATCGACACCTCGCATTTCGGCTTCCTCCATGCGGGGCATCTCGATTACCGCAAGCTCACGCCCGACAATCCGCACTACTACACCGTGTTCAGCCGCACGCCCGAATACCATTGCGCCGAGACCGATTGGGGCACCATGTACGCGGCCTATCGCGACGCCGACGCCGACCACGTGCATTACCGCTGGGCGCAATATCTCTTCCCGTTCTGGACCGAGATTCCGCAAGGCGATTTCGAGCAGCACTTCAACGCGCGCGCCTGGGTCCCGATGGACGACACCCATACGATGTTCGTGATGCTGGCGTCCGACCGGTTCGAGGCGCCCGAATGCCTGCCCAACACCAGCGACTGGTACGGCCGCTGGCGGGTCGCGGGCAATCGCGGCAACGACCACCTGATCGACCGCGACGCGCAGCGCGACATGACCAGCTATACCGGCATCGAAGGCGTCCACCAGCAGGACCAGGCGATCACCGAGAGCATGGGACCGATCGTCGACCATTCCTTCGAAACGCTGGCGCCGAGCGACCGCATGATCGCGCAGACCCGCCGGCGCATGCTCCGCGCGGTCCGCGACTTCGCCGACAAGGGCATCGTGCCGCCGGGCGTCGACAACCCCGACATCTTCATGGGCGCGCGCAGCGGCCAGTTCGTTGCGCCGCGCAACGCCGAATGGCAGCGCGTCTACCGCGACAAGCTCGCCGCCTCGCGCCGGGTGTCGAGCCTGCTGGTGCCGGCCTAGCGGAAAGCCGACGGCACCAACGCCGTGCGTCCTTCGACTTCGCTCAGGATGAGGACGTTTCCTTATGGCACAAAGAAAAGTTCCTCACCCTGAGCGGAGCGCAGCGTAGTCGAAGGGCGCACCCTGCCTAAGCTTCCGCCTCGAAGCGGTCGAGCAGGTCCCAGATGCGCTGGATGTGGGGCTCGTTGTCGTAGCCGCGATAGACGCCGGTCGCGGTGCGCACCGGGTCGCCGGCGAAATAGCGCTCGTAGAGCTGCTGGCGGCCCGAGAAGGTCGACATCGAGGCGTCGTGCGCGAGGCGGAAGAGCTTGATGCGGGTGCGCGCGTCGGCGCCCGCGGCCTGGCAATAGGCCGCGACGTTGGCCGCCATGGGTCCCCCGAGCTCGGCGAAGGACGGCACCATGACGAGGCCGCCGGCGCCGATCGTCTGGATGATCTCGCACGAGCGCCGGTACATCTGGGGGAAGACGAAGCGCATCGCGTTGAGCGCCCCCGCCGCCGGGATGAAAATCCCTTGCGGCGACAATTCCGCCTCGCTCTCCGCCGCAAGCACGCAGGCGCGCAGGATCTCGACCGTGTTGATGAGCTCGACCAGCATGCCCTGGATGTGCAGGAACTCATCGACCTTGATGGTGCGGGCCAGCGTCACGCCCAGCCCCATCATGAACTCGGCCTTGGCCCAGTCCTTGGTGACGGACTGATGCGTGATGGCGGCGCGCGCGCCGGTGCGGGCATAGACGGTGTTGTGGACCTCGATGTCGCGATAGACGAAGACGCGCTCCCATGGCACCAGCACGTCGTCGAACACCACCATGCAGTCGGTCTCGTCGAAGCGCACCGACAGCGGATGGTCGAGCGGCGAGCCGGCGCCTTGATGAATCACGCTCGGGCGGCAGATGATGCGCAAGCCCGGCGTCGCCATCGGCAGCGCGAACCCGAGCGCGAAGGGCTTCGCTTCCTCGCTCACGGGAAGCGCGTATGACGGCGACGACATCACCAGCAGCTCGTCGGCATAGGCGCCCAGCGTCGCGAGCATGCGCGCGCCGCGCACGACGATCCCTTTGTCGGTCTCCTTGATGGCGCGCGTGGCGAGGTCATGGGCCTGCGCCACGACGCTGCGGCTGCGGTCGGCCTGGGGATTCGTCAGCGAATGGGTGGTGGAGAGGTCGCGCTCGCGCACGAATTCGTAATAGGCGCGCACGTTCTTGGCATAGTCGCTCCCGAACGCTTCGGCCCCCGACGCGAAGGTGCTGTAGACGACGTTGAGGAAATCGGGCGCGCGGCCGAACATGCCCAGCGTGCGGTCGTGCCAATGCTTGACCATGACGCGACGGCTTCGCAGCTCGTCGCGCGAGCGCGGCTCGATGAATGACAACCCGACGCGGTCGCCGGTCGTGGGCGAGCGGTAGGTCATGGTCTCGACGAGGTCGGGGCGGAGCTGCATGTCGTAGAGGTCCGCCAAGGTCCGCGCGCCGCCGGCGAGGCGTGGATCGCGCGTCACATCGGCGACGCGCTCGCCGTCGATATAGACCTCGCGCCCGTCCCGCATTCCCGCCAGGACCTGCTCGCCCGTCCGTGCTCCCATGTTCCGCTCCTTTAGCCGCGCGCGCGTTCCGAACATCGCCCGCCCGCGCTTGCGGCGCCACGGATTTCTTATGGTTCGCCGCGCCGCCGCGGCCTAAACTCGCCGCCAACCCAAAAGCGGAGCATGACATGAAACGTCCGAAGATGCGGGTCCTCGCCAACAAGCACAAGGCGAAACTCCGGGCCAAGCGCAAGAAGCAGCGCGCCCGCGCGGGGCACTAAGTCCGACAGGAGGCGGCGATGGCGCAAACCGAGCATCGCATCGCGTTCGAGGTGAGCCCCAAGCGCGTGCGCGCGGTGATCGGCGACCGGACGGTCGCCGACTCGCTCGCGGTCGGGCTGCTGCTGGAGAGCGGCAGCCGGCCCGCCTATTACTTCCCGCGCGCCGACGTCCATGCCGACGGCATCGAGCGCAGCGACCACCGCACCCAATCGCCGTCGAAGGGCGAGGCGACGTGGTGGCACCTGACGTTTGGCCCGCGGCGCATCGACAATGCGGCCTGGTCCTACGAGGCGCCGCCCGCCGCGCTCGAGGCGATGCGCGGCCGGCTCGCCTTCGTCGCGGACAAGGTCGACCATTGGTATGAGGAAGACGAGGAAGTCTTCGGCCATCCGCGCGATCCCTATCATCGCGTCGACATGCGGCGGAGCGCGCGGCACGTGCGCGTGCGCGCCGCGGGCGAGGTGGTCGCCGACACCAAGCGCGCCGTGTTCCTGTTCGAGACCGGGCATCCGACGCGCTATTACATCCCGCGCGAGGATGTGCGCGCCGATCTGCTGACGCCGACCAAGCGCAGCACGACGTGTCCCTACAAGGGCAACGCATCCTACTGGTCGCTCGCGGCCGGCGGGCGCGTCATCGAGGATGCGGTCTGGGCCTATCTCGACCCCATTCCCGATTGCCCGCAGATCAAAGGCCTGATGTGCTTCTATCCGGATAAGGTCGACGCCATCGAGGTCGAGGGAGGCGGTCATGGCGGCTGACACGGGTGGCAACCGGTACGTCGACGTCCATCATCATCTCTCGACCGCGAGCTATGTCGATCTCGTCTCAGGCAAGGCCAATTTGCCGGAGCGGCAGCGCCAGATGCTCTTGAACGGCAGCCCCGCCAAGTCGCTCGAGGACATGGACCGGGCGGGCGTCAAGACATCCATGATCTCGCTGACGACGCCGGGCGTGTGGTTCGGCGACGATGCCGCCGCGCGCAAGCTCGCGCGCGAGACCAACGATCATTTCGCCACGGTGATCGCCGATCATCCCGGCCGCTATGGCTTGTTCGCGGTTCTGCCGCTCCCCGACATCGACGGCGCGCTCAAGGAGATCGCCTACGCGCTCGACCAGCTCAAGGCCGACGGCATCGGCCTCTATACGAGCTACCGCGACAAGCATCTGGGCGATGCGTCGTTCACGCCGGTGCTGGCGGAACTGAACCGCCGCAAGGCGCTCGTCTATACCCACCCGGTGCGGCCCGTCTGCTGCGCCGAGCTGCTGCCGGAGATCACCGAGTCGGCGATCGAATATGGCACCGACACGACCCGCACCATCGCCAGCCTCGTGTTCAGCGGCGCCGCCACGCGCTTCCCCGGCATCAGGTGGATCTTCTCCCATGCCGGCGGGACCATGCCGTTCCTGATCGGCCGCTTCATCGGCTTGGCGCAGTCCGCCCAGTTCGCCCAGCGCCTGCCGCAGGGCGTGCTGCCGCTGCTGCGCAGCTTCTACTACGACACGGCGCAGGTGGCGCTGCCCGGCACGATGGCGTCGCTGATGAAGCTGGTCGCGGCGAGCCAGGTCCTGTTCGGCACCGACTTCCCGTTCCGCGCCGCGCACGAGCACGTGAGCGGCCTCGCCGAGTGCGGCTTCAGCGCCGACGAATTGGCGCAGATCGCGCATCTCAACGCGGCGGGCCTCATCCCGCGCGTCAGGGGATAGGCAAGTGCCGGAATCCAGCGACCGCCCCGTGCCGACGCGCGAGGAGCTGCTGCGCCGCGCCGAGGCGCTGGTCCCGGTGCTGCGCGAACGTTCCGACACATGCGAGGCGCTGCGGCGCTGCCCCGAAGAGACGGTGGCGGATTTCGAAGCCGCCGGCCTCATCCGCGTGTGCCAGCCGGCGCGCTATGGCGGCTACGAATACGGCTGGGACGTGCGCAGCGAGATCTGCGAGGTGCTGGCGCGCGGCTGCGGCTCGCAGGCGTGGATCCACCACATCCTGACCGACCATTCGCAGAAACTCGGCGCGTTCGACGTGCGCGCGCAGGACGATGTCTGGGGCAAGGACCCCGACACGCGCATCGCCGCCGGGCTCGACCCCGTCGGCAAGGCGCGCCCCGTCGCGGGCGGCGTCATGTACGCCGGGCGGCACGGTTTTTCCAGCGGCATCGACCACGCGCAGTGGCTCATCTGCGGCGGCCACATCTTCGCCGACGGCAAGCCGCCGCAGCGCTGCTTCTTCCTGGTGCCGAAGAGCGAGGCGGTGGTGATCGACGACTGGCACGTGATGGGCCTCGCCGGCACCGGCAGCAAGAGCTTCGAAGTGAAGGAGACCTTCGTCCCCGAGCATCGCATCATCGACGCCGTCGCCGCCGACGACAGCCGCGGACCCGGCGTCGCCGTCAATTCGGCGCCCATCTTCCGCGTGCCCTTCACCTCGGTGGCGGCGACCGGGTTCGCCGCCATCGCGGTCGGCATCGCCGAGGGCTTCCTCGAGGAATGGACCGGCTATACCAAGGGGCGCAGCTCGCGCGGCACGCCGGTCGCCGAGCTGATGGGGACCCAGATCGATGCCGGCCACGCCGCCATCGAGATCGACGCGGCGCGGCGCATGTATCTGGGCGCGGCGCGGGACGCGATGGAAACGCTGGCGCGCGGCGAGCGCCTGAGCGAGCGCCAGCGGCTGCAGTCGCGCCTCAGCGCGAGCTTCGCGGCGCAGCAGGCGCTCAGCGCGGTGCAGCGGCTCTTCAACGCCGCCGGCGGACGCGTCATCTATTCGCGCAACGTGCTGCAGCGCCGCATGCGCGACATCCAGGCGGCGGCGTCGCACATCTCGATCGCCTGGAACACGACGAGTTCGGCCTATGGCGGCTTCCTGCTCCAAGCCTCCGCGATCGACCCGATCGGGACACGCGCGCGGCTGCCGCACTGAGGAGACGCGACTTGCCCAAGCTCGAACTCTCCTTCGCCTGCGACAATTACGCCTTCATGCATGCGCTGCGCGACGACGAGGTGCGGCCGCAGGGGATCGATCTGACCTACCTCACCCTGTTCCCGGCCGAGAATTTCCAGCGCATGCTGCAGCACAAGGAATTCGACGCCGGCGAGATGGGGCTCAAATTCTACATCTGCTCGCTCGAGCTGGACGATCCGCCCT
The DNA here is from genome assembly GCA_035604615.1 of Allostellaceae bacterium. Taxonomy (GTDB): domain Bacteria; phylum Pseudomonadota; class Alphaproteobacteria; order ATCC43930; family CGMCC-115725; genus DATJLY01. The sequence goes on from DATNID010000020.1 coordinate 199,330, forward strand.
TCATCGCCATCCCGGTGTTCCCGGCCCGCATCTTCCGCCATTCCGCCATTTATCTCAGCAATGCGAGCCCGGTGCGCGCGCCCAAGGATCTGATCGGCCGCAAGGTCGGCGAGCTTTTCGCCTATGGCCACGACGCCGCCATCTGGGCGCGCGGCATCATGAGCGACGAGTACGGCGTGCCGATCGACAGCGTCTCCTATCACGTCGGCCGGCTCGACGCGCAGATGGGCCGCGACTTCGCGCCGTTCGGGCCGCCGCCCCATATCCGGGTCGAAAAATTGCGCCCAGACCAGACGCTCGATGCGATGCTCGAGAGCGGCGAGATCGACGCGCTCTATTCGGCGATCGCGCCCCCTTCCTTCGCGCGCCGCTCGGGCAAGGTCCGGCGGCTCTTCGAGAACTACGAGCAGGTCGAGCGCGACTATTTCCGCAAGACCGGCATTTTCCCGATGATGCACACGGTGGTCATCCGCCGCGACATCTACCGCCAGCATCCGTGGGTGGCGCAGTCGCTCTACCAGGCGCTCAAGGAATCGAAGGCAAAAGCCATGGCGATCGTGCGCGGCGAGGAGCGCCACATGCACCGGCTCGACATGGTGCCGTGGATGACCGCGCACCACGAGGACAACCGCGCCCTTTTCGGCGACGATGCGTGGCCCTATGGGCTCGAGCCGAACCGCGCGGCGCTGGCGGCGTTTCTGCGCTATCATCACGAGCAGGGATTGTCGCGCCGGCTCCACACGCCCGAGGAGCTGTTCGCGCCCGAGACCCTGACCGAATATTTCCCCTATCCGGGCGTGCGCTGAGAAAGCACCGACGATGACGAGCACCAACCCCACGGATTTCGCGCATGTCGGCCCGGACACGCTCGCCGGACGTTATCTGCGGCGCTTCTGGCATCCGGTCTACCGTGCGGCCGATCTGGTCGCCGGGCGGCCGGTGCGGCTCCAGGTGCTGAACGAATACTTCACGCTCTATCGCGGCGAGAGCGGCGCGGTGTTCCTGCTGGTGGACCGCTGCCCGCACCGCCAGACCTCGCTCGTCCATGGCTGGGTCGAGGGCGACCGCATCCGCTGCTTCTATCACGGCTGGGTGTTCGACGGCGCGGGCCAATGCGTCGAGCAGCCGGCGGAGAAATCCTCGTTCGCGGCCAAGGTCAAGGTGTGCTCGTACCCGGTCGAAGAATATATGGGCCTGGTCTTCGCCTATCTCGGCGACGGCGCCGCCCCGCCCTTCCCGCGCTATCCCGAGATCGAGCAGGCCGAGGCCGACATCGCCGTCAACCGCCACGTCGTGCCGTGCAGCTATTTCCAGCGCATCGAGAACGATCTCGACGAAACCCATGTCCATTTCGTCCATCGCGTCTCGACCAAGTCCTACGGGCTCGACGAGATCCCGCAGATCGCGGTGCGCGAGACCGAGTACGGCATCCGCCGCGAGGGCTTGCGCAGCGGCGAGCGCGCCAACATCTCGCGCGTCGCCCACATCATGTGGCCGAACATCAACCTCGTTGACCTACCGCCCGCGCCCGACTTCCCCTACTGGACGGTGCAGGTCGCGTGGCGCGTGCCGCAGGACGACGAAAGCTCGGTCACATTCTCGCTGCGGCTCCTGAAGCCCGAGCCCGGTCCGCGCGCCGAGGGCCGCAAGATCAGGCCCGGACGCGAGCCCGATCCGCCGGCGCTCAAACTGTCGGAGGACATTCTCGCCGGCCGCATGCGCATCCAGGACGTCGATCCCAACTATCCGGCGCTGTTCGTGGTCGAGGACAATGTCGCGCTGGCCGGGCAGGGCCGCATCACCGACCGCGCGCGCGACTGGCTCGGCCAGTCCGACCGCGGCGTCATTTTGCTGCGCCGCATCTGGGAGCGCGAATTGACCGCGCTCGCCGAAGGCAAGCCCTTGAAGGAGTGGCGCCGCCCCACGGAGCGCATGGGCCTCGCCGTCAGCGAGATCACCGAGATGGCGGCGTTCTGAGGCCGGCGCGCCTCACACCTTGACGAACAGCTCCTCGAGCGGGATCGGCTTGGCGATCAGCCCTTGCTCGTGCATGTATTGGACGAGCGCCTCGAAGGTCGGGCGGTTCGGCTCGATGCCGTAGGCGAAGGGATCGCCGCCGAAATACTCGTCGTTGAGCGCGAGATCGACCTGGAGCCACGGTAGCATCGGCCGGAGCGCGCCGGTCGAGTGCATGCGCGCCAGCGCGCGCTCCTTGGCCCGACCGAACGCGTCGTAGAGACTTGCCGCCAGCATCGGATGCTTCTCGTGCAGCTCCTTGCGGATCGCGACCAGGTGCATGATCGGGAAGATCTTGGTACGCCGGTAATAGTCCTTCTCGACCGCCTGGAAATCGGGGAACAGGCGCAAAATGTCGGGATTGCGCCCGAGCGAGGCCGGCAGCGACGCGCCCAGCACCGCGTCGAGCGCGCCGTCCTCGAGCAACGCGTCGAGCGACTTGCCGGACGTGTTGATCTCGATCGGCACCGGCTTCAGGAGCGGCATCACGTCGGGCTCGCCGTGCGTGCCGGCGGTCTCGATCGCCCCCTGGACCCAATGAATCTTGTCGAGATCGACGCCGTATTCGTGCTGCAGCAGGCCGCGGATGAAGATCGCCGCCGTCATGGTGTAGAGCGGCACGCCGACGCGCTTGCCTTCGAGGTCCTTGGGCGTGCGGATGCCCGCCTTGCCGTTGTAGACGATGAAGCCGTGGCGAAAGGTCTTGGACGGGAACACGGGAATGGCGACGAACGGGCATTTCCCGGCGCTGAAGCGCGCGACATATTCCGAGCTCGAGAATTCCGACACGTCGAACGCCTGGTCGCGCGCCATGCGGTCGAAGATTTCGCGCGGGTTCTCCATCGGCAGGAAGTCGAGATCGACGCCCTCGGGCTCGACCTCGCGCGTGTAGAGCGGCACCATGCGATCGTAAGTGGCGCAGGCGAAGTTGATCTTGAGCTTGCCGGCGCCGCCGTCGCGCACGACCTGGGTCGAGGGATGGCCGGCGCCGACGAGCGCCGCCGCGGATGCCGTCGGCGCGCCGGAAGGAGCAAGCGCCGCCGCCGCCCCCGCCGCGCCGGCGAGCTTCAAGAAATTCCTGCGCGATCCGTTCATGGTCCCTCCCTCGCGAACTTGTTATTCCGCCGCAAGCCTGCGGGCGGCCGCCAGGCTCGGCGCCTTGTGATAGGCCCCGTCCTTCATGATCATCAGCAGATTGTCGCGGTCCTGCAGGATGCGCACGTCCTGGGTCGGGTCGCCGTTGACGAGCAGGAGATCGGCGAGATAGCCCTCCTTGACGAGGCCCAGCTCGTCGCCCATGCCCATGATCTCGCCGCCCCACTTGGTCGCCGCCATCAGCGCCTCGGCCGGCGTGTAACCGAACAGGCGCACGAACAGCTCGAGGTCGCGCGCGTTGCGCCCGATCGGATTGTGCGGGAAGCCATAGTCGCCGCCCGGCAGCACGCGCAGGCCGCGCCGGCGCAGCTCGGGCACCAGCCGCGTCTGCAATTCCATGATGCGCTTGCCGCGCTCGACCCCCGAAGGCGGCAAGCCCATGCTCGGGCCGACATTGATCGCGGCGTCGGCCAATCCGATCGCCGGGGCGATGAAGATGTCCGACTTCTTGGCCTCGAGCCCGTCGAGTGCTTCCTCGTCGGCGTAGCTGCAATGGTAGAGCACGCGGAAGCCGTGCCGGAGGCCGAGCTTCACCGCCTCGGCCGCCTGGGCATGGCAGGCGAGCCACAGGCCCTGCGCGCGCGCCTCCTCGCCCGCGGCCTGGACCTCGCTCTCGTCGTAGGTCAGCTCCTGCGAGCCGCCGGGGGTGAAATTGTCATCGCCCGAGAGCAGCAGCTTGACGCTGTCGATGCCCATCTCGGCGCAGCTGCGGATGTAGGCGCGCATCGCCTCGGGGCCGCGCGCATGGCCGCCGTCGTGCGATTCGGGCAAGCCGAAGCTCTGCGCCGGCGCGCGTTCGATCGACGACGCCTTGAGCCGCGGGCCCGGCAGCCAGCCGGCGTCGATCTCGTCGCGCAGCGCGACCTCGAAGCGCTTGCCCAGGGAGCCGGCGGAATAAGCGCTGGTGAAGCCGCAATCGAGCGTGATGCGCGCGTTGCGCGCGGTGATGAGGAGGTGCTCCTCCGGCTGCAGCGACTTGGCGTTGATGATGCGGTCGAAAGCGGATGGCCAGGACAGGTGCGCGTGCGCCTCGACCATGCCCGGCATGAGGGTGGCGCCGCCGCCATCGACGATCTCGGCGCCGGTACGGTCGAGCTGCGGGCCGCTCTTGCGCACCGCGCGCACGCGATTGCCCTCGACCAGAACTTCGCCCGCGTAAGGGGGCGCGCCGGTGCCGTCGAAGATGTTCACATTGGTGAGGAGAATTCGCGCCATCATGTGCTCCCTCCAGGGGTGGCGGCCGGCATAGTCTCGCGCACGCGGCCGCGCCCGTCCATGGCTTGACCCTTATTTGCCCGAAGCGGCCTCTTGGTAAAGCGCGCGGAAGCGCTCCAGCACCTGGTCGCCGCCTTGCTTGTTCTTGGGCCAGGCTGCGACCACGGGCGCCGTCTTCTCGCGCCAGAGATCGAAGTCCGATTGCGGCAGCGCGATCACGCTCTGGCCCGGCTTTGACACGATGCCGGCGCGCACGCTTGCGATGTTGCGGTCCATGGCGATGCCGAACTGCCGGCTCAATTCCTCGCCAGCAGTGTCGCGCAGGATCTTCTGCGCCTCGGGCGGCAGCGCGTCGAACTTCTTGCGCGCCATGAACACCATGCTCGCCGAGGTGCCGATATTGACGTCGACGTGGTTGGGCGCGACCTCGTCGAGCTTGAAATCGGCGAGCGACGACCAGCCCGTGACCACGCCGTCCACCGTCTTGCGCTGCACCGCCTGGTACATGTCGGTGAGCGGGAGGGAGATGGGCGTGCCGTCGAGCGCGGTCACCGTCGCGCTCTGCATCCGCCCGGCGACCAGGAGCTTGAGGCCGCCGAGATCGGCCAAGGATTTCGGCGGCGCGCCGAGATGGAGCCCGCCGGCGCCGAGCATGCCCATCGCCAGCACCATGACCTGGTCATATTCCGAGTCCAGCGCGCCCAATTTGTAGAGCCGCCAGAACGCCACTGAGCCGGGCTCGCTCCGCGCCACCAGGAACGGCACCGCCGGAACCTCGGACAGCGGGAACTTGCCGGAGACGGCGTTCTGCAGGCCCCAGCCGATCTGGATCACGTCGTCGAGCACGCGGTCGTAGATGTTGGCGAAGGTGGCGAGCGCCATGCCCTCGCGCACGTCGATGTGAATGAGGCCGGCGGCGTCGCGATTGACCCGCTCGGCCCAGGGGCGGAGCGCGCCCACCGTCATCACGGAGCCGGGGCTGCCGACGATGTCGAAGATCAGGTTCTGCTCGGCGGCGATGGGCGCACGCGGCCAGGCGCACAGCATAAGCGCAAGGATCACGATCGCCCGGCCGGCCCGCTTCATCGCTCTTTCCCCTGGCCCCGCGCGATCAGTGCCCCAAGCGCGGCTCGAGCGCAAGGGCGCGCTGGACAATGACGGGAACAGGTAGCGGAGCGTGACGGGAAGTCTGCCGGCGCCCGTGCCGGCGCGCGGCCTCAGGCAGCGTGGTAGCTGTAGCCGCGCCAGGGATGGGTGACGATGTTGAACCCGCTCTTGCGCAGCTTGTAGATCGCGACCTTGAGGCCGATCGCGGCCTCGTCGGGCTCGCGCGTGCTGCAGCCGTAGACGGCTTCCAGAAGCTCGTTCGAGGACACCACCCGGCCGGCCTTGGAAGAAAGCTCGCTGGCGACGCCGGAGATGAGATAGGCGCGCTGCGCCCGCTCCAACGTGTGGATGAAGGACTTCAACGAAACCACGTTCATCTGACTACGCATTGCATTGCTCATTAGGACAGACTGTGTGACGTTTCACATAAGTTAATACGCGTGCCCGGGACCCGCGGATCACCCGCTTAGGGGTGCGACAAATACGCCGCCAAAGACGGAAAAGCCCCGTCCGGTGAGGGGGATCCGGACGGGGCCAAGTCCACAAGGCGCGCGGCGCGGATGAACCCGTACCAGGGCCTTGCTGGTCTGTAATACGGCTCGTTTCGGCGCTTGGATCAGCCCGGCCGGGGCCGGCTCACAGGCCCGTGAAGCGCTGGACCAGGCGGGCCAGCACGCTGTCGAACTTGAGCGGGCCTTCGGTGGCGATGAGGCAGATGCAATCCTCCTCGCGGTCGGACACGGGCTGATGCACGATGTCCTCGTCGGTCTCGGCGACGTCGCCGCGCCCGAACCGGCCCAGCTCGTCGGAATAGGAACCGCGCAGAACCAGGGTCAGCTCGGTCCCAGTGTGACCGTGCCGCGGCAGCTTCTTGCCAGTAGCGATGCGCAGCATGCGCAGATTGCCGCCGCTAAGCTGGCTTTGCGGCAGCACCTCCCACTGATGCAGGCCGGGGGCGAGAAAATGCCACTCGATCCCGTCGAGGCCGCCCCGCAGATAGTGGGCAAGCGCCGAGGGCACCAGCGGATCGGACCGTTTGGGCGCCGCTCTTGGCGTTTCGGCGACGGCGGGCGGCGCATCGAGCTTGGTGAGTGCCCGCTCGCGCGCACCGACAGCCAGCGCCACCGGACCCAGCTCCTCCAGCATCATGCCGCCAATGGCCTCGGCGTCGGCGATGTTGGCGCGGCATTCGGGGCAGAACGAGAGGTGCGAGGTGACGACCAGGGAAAGCCCGTCGCCGAGCCCGCCCGCGGCGTAGGCAAGGAGAGTCGCGTCGCTGGGATGATGGCGCGGCGTCATGCGTGTTCCCCTAACTGACCGCGCACTCGGCGGAACGCCAAACGCAGTCGGGATTTTACCGTCCCCAGCGGAATTGCCAATTCGGCTGCGATCTCACCATGCGACTTGCCGTCGTAGAATGCCATGGTGACGACCCTGGCCTGGTCCTCCGGCAGCGACTTGAGCGCGGCGCGGACATGCTCCTCGGTTCGTACGGTCTCGAGCTCGGCGTCCGGGAGCGGCGCCGGCTCGGGAGAGATCAAGGGATCGGAAGGATCGAGCGTGGGGCGGCGCTCGCGGCGCAGCGAATCGATACGCAGATTGCGGGCAATGGTGAAGATCCAGGTGCCGACCCCGGCCTTGGTCGCGTCGTAGCTGCCGGCCTTGCGCCACACCGTCAGCATGACCTCCTGGGCGAGGTCCTCGGCGAGCCCGTCGGTGGCCCCGAGTCGCTTCAAATAAGCCTTGACCCGCGGCGCGTAGTAGTCGAACAACGTGACGAACGAAGCCTGGTCGCGCCGCTCGACAATTGCCCGCAAAATATCGGCAAATTCCGGCGGCGCGGAGGTCGCACCGGTCTGGGGGACCGTCATTGGCCATATACCGAGCAAGGCGGGCACGCCGCGCAAGGGCAGCCCGGCGCCGGCCGATATCGCCAAATCCGCATACATCGACTACTCGTACGCGACGCCCTGTGATTTGGTTCACCCCGGGCGAGCCGGGTGATCCAAAGTTTTTCGCCGGACGTAGTACTCGGGTTCGACCCGAGTCTGCGGAGGGGCCCTGGCGGGTTTCGGGATGATCTCGTCCTCATCGCCTCTCGCCGTTGCGGTCGTCGGCTCCGGCATTGCCGGTCTGTCCGCTTCCTGGCTTCTTCAACGACGCCACAGCGTCACGCTCTACGAAAAGGCCGCCAAACTCGGTGGCCATTGCAATACCGTAGATGTCCCAAGCCCCGACGGCAATCGCCTTGCCGTCGATACCGGCTTCATTGTCTACAATACCACGAATTATCCCAATCTCGTGGCGCTGTTCCAGCATCTCGGAGTCGCCACCCATCCGAGCGACATGTCGTTCGCAGTGTCGCTCGACGAGGGCGGGCTCGAATATGCCGGGACCGATCTCAGGGGCCTGTTCGCCCAGCCGTCGAACCTGCTGCGGCCGCGCTTTTGGGCCATGCTGCGCGACCTCGTACGCTTCTACCGCGCCGCCCCAGGCCTGCTGCGCCGGGCCGACGGCGACGCCATGTCGATCGGCCGCTACCTCGACGAAGGCGGCTATTCGCGGGCCTTCATCGACGACCATCTGTTGCCCATGGGCGCCGCCATCTGGTCCAGCACGGCCGCCGACATGCGGCAATATCCGGCCGCAAGCTTCATCCGCTTCTTCGAAAGCCACGGGCTGCTGCGTCTGGCGCGGCGGCCGGAATGGCGCACCGTCACGGGCGGCAGCCGCCGCTATGTAGAGCGCATCGCCGAGCCGCTGGCCGGGCATGTCCGGCTCGCCTGCCCAGTGCGCTCGATCCGGCGCCAACCCGACGGGGTGCTGGTCGAGGAGCGCGGCGGGCGCCTCACCCGCTTCGACCATGTCGTGCTCGCGACCCACGCCGACGAGGCGCTGGCGCTCCTGGCCGACCCGAGCCCGGCCGAGAGCGCGCTGCTCGGCGCCTTCCGCTATGCCAGGAACGTGGCGGTGCTTCATTCCGACCCGCGCCTGATGCCGCGGCGGCGGCGCGCCTGGGCGAGCTGGAACTATATCGGCCGCTCCGACGGCGAACTATGCGTCAGCTACTGGATGAACCTGCTCCAGGGGCTCGACCGCGCCCGGGATTTCTTCGTCACCATCAATCCGGTACGGCCGCCGCGCGAGACGCTGGTCCATGCCAGCTTCCGCTACGAGCATCCGGGCTACGACGCGGCCGCGGTGGCGGCTCAACAACGCCTGTGGACCTTGCAGGGGGTGCGGCGTACCTGGTTCTGCGGCGCCTATTTCGGCGCCGGGTTCCACGAGGACGGGCTGCAATCGGGCCTCGCCGCCGCCGAGGCGCTGGGCGGCGTGCGCCGGCCGTGGTCGGTCGCCAACGAATCGGGCCGCATCGTGCTGGCGCCCGAGCCTCTCTCCGCCGAGGCCGCCTCATGACGGGCTCGGCGATCTATTTCGGCACCGTCCTTCATCGCCGCCTACGGCCGGTGCGGCACGCGCTCTCCTATCGCGTGTTCTCGCTGCTCGTCGACATTGACGAGGTGCCGGCGCTCGCCAAGCGGCTCCGTCTCTTCTCGCACAACCGCTTCAACCTCTACAGCCTCCACGACCGCGACCATTGCGGGCGCCGCGACGAGCCGTTGCGCCCTTACGTCGAGCGCCAGCTCGCCCGCGCCGGCATCGCGCTCGAGGGCGGCGCCATCAGGCTGCTGTGCTTCCCACGCCTGCTCGGCTACGTGTTTAACCCGATCAGCATCTATTTCTGCCATCACCGCGACGGCGACCTGCGCGCGATGGTCTACGAGGTGTCGAACACCTTCGGCGAGCATCACTCCTACCTGATCCCGGTGCGCGGCGGCGGCGAGGTGGTATCGCAAAGCTGCGCCAAGGAATTCTACGTCTCGCCTTTCATGGCGATGGAGTGCCGCTACGAGTTCCGCCTGGCCGCGCCGGGCGAACGGCTCGCGGTCTATATCCGGCAGAGCGACTCTCAAGGTCCGATCCTGCATGCGAGCCTCGAAGGCTCGCGCGCGCCTCTGAGCGACCGCACGCTCGCGCGCGCCTTCCTGCGCTATCCCCTGATGACGCTCAAGGTGATCGCCGGCATCCACTGGGAGGCGGTCCGGCTGTGGCGCAAGGGGCTGACAATCGTGCCGCGGCCGACAGCGCCGCGCGATGCCGTGACCATCTGCGAGACCGTGGAGCCATAACTTCGGATCGTATCATGCCCGATCAGAATTCCGCCGACCTTGTTGCGACGCGCGCTGCCAATCCGGGGGCCGCGGAACTCGACGATCTGTGGAGCCGCGCGCTGTTGCAGCGGCTGATGCGGCTCGAGCACGGCAGGCTCACGCTGCTGACGCCGGGAAACTCGGCGCTCGCGTTCGGGCCCGCCGGCGCCGAGCCGTCGGTCAGCGTCGCCGTCCACGCCGCGCGGGTCGCCCGCCGCGTCATCCTGGGCGGCACCATCGGCTTCGCCGAGTCCTACATGGACGGCGAGTGGGACTGCCCCGACCTGGTCAGCCTCATCGTGCTGGCGATCGCCAACGAGCGCGCATTGGGATTCGACAACGACGGTCATGTCGTGCTGCGCCTCATCGAGCGCGTGCGCCACGCTTTCCGCCGCAACACGCGGCGCGGCAGCGCGCGCAACATCACCTATCACTACGACCTAGGCAACGCGTTCTATGCCGCCTGGCTCGATCCCGGCATGACCTATTCGTCGGCGCTGTTCGAGGGCAGCGGCGACGACCTCGAGACGGCGCAGCGCCGCAAATACGCCAAGGTCGCGGAGCTGCTCGATCTTGCGCCGGGACAGAGCGTGCTCGAGATCGGCTGCGGCTGGGGCGGGTTCGCCGAGTTCGCGGCCGAGGCGCATGCGTGCCGCGTCACCGGCCTTACGCTCTCGCACGAGCAGCGCGATTATGCGATCGAGCGGCTCGCCCGCGCCGGCCATTCCGCGCGGGTCGAGATCAGGCTCCAGGACTACCGCGACGCCCAAGGGCGCTATGACCGCATCGCCTCGATCGAGATGATCGAGGCGGTGGGGGCGCAGCATTGGGGGACATATTTCGCGCGCCTCCGCGAGCTGCTGAAGCCGGGCGGTAGCGCAGTGCTGCAAGCCATCACCATCGCCGACCAGCGCTTCGACAGCTACCGGCGTTGTCCCGATTTCATCCAGCGCTACATCTTTCCGGGCGGGATGCTGCCGTCGCCGTCGGTGCTGCGCAAGGAGACGGCGCGCGCCGGCTTCGCGTTGATCGAGGGGCCGCGCTTCTCGTCGTCCTATGCCCGGACATTGGCGCTGTGGCAGGAGCGGTTCCAGGCGGCATGGCCGGCGATTTCCGGGTTGGGCTTCGACCGCAGCTTCAAGCGCATGTGGGAATACTACCTCGCCTATTGCGAGGCGGGCTTCCGCGCCGGCACCTTGGATGTCGGCCTTTACCGCCTCGAGCGGCGCGGATGAGCGAACCGCGCCTGCGCTTCACGCGGGCGCTTGCCTATGCCGCTCCGGGCTTCGCGCTGGCCATTCCGCTGGTGCCGGTGTTCACCTTCCTGCCGACGCTCTACGCCCGCGATTTGGGGCTCGGCCTCGCACGCACCGGCTCGATCCTGTTCGCCGCCCGCGTCATCGATTTCGTGCTCGACCCGCTGATCGGCCTCGGCAGCGACCGGATCAAGACCCCGATCGGAAGGCGCAAGCCGTGGATCATGGCGGGTGCGCTGTGCGCCGGGGCGGCGCTTGTCGCCTTGTTCGCGCCGCCGCAAGGGGCGGGCGGGTGGTATCTGTTCCTGTGGCTGGCGCTCCTCTATTTCGGCTTCACCGCGGTACAGGTGCCCTACGTCGCGTGGGGCGCCGAGCTGGTGCCGGACTATCATGAGCGCACCCGCATCGCCGGCTTGCGCGAGGGGCTGACGCTCGCGGGCATCGTCACCACCGGCGCACTGCCGGTCGCGATCGCGCTCGCGGGGATGCCCGAGCGCAACGGCATGGAAGCGATCGCGTGGCTCGCGATCCTGTGCGGGGGACCGAGCATCGCGCTGCTCCTGTGGTGCGTGCCCGAAGGGACGATCCTCACGCCAGTACGGCGGCACGCAATCAATTTGCGCGCCATCGCCGCCAACCGGCCGTTCGTGCGCCTGTTCTGCGCCTGGTTCGTCAACGGGCTCGCGACCGGGCTGCCGGCGGCGCTGTTCCTGCTCTATCTCCAGCACGGGCTGCAGGCCGGGCAGACCGCGCGCGGGGTGATGATCTTCGCCTATTTCGCCGCCGGGTGCGGCGCCATTCCGGTGTGGCTCGTGCTCAGCCGGCGCTTCGGCAAGCATCGCGTGTGGTGCGGCGCGATGTGCATGGCGATGGCGGCCTTCGTGTGGGTCCCGCTGTTGCGGCCGGGCGACGAGGTGGCGTTCCTCGTCATCTGCCTCGTCACTGGCGCGGCCCTGGGCGCCGATCTCGCGCTGCCGCCGGCGATGCAGGCCGACGTCGTCGATCTCGACCAGCTGCGCACCGGCGAGGCGCGCGCCGGGTTCTATTTCGCGATCTGGGGCATGGGGACGAAGCTCGCGCTCGGCTCGGCCGCGGGCGGGGCGTTCCTGGCGCTCGACGCGGTCGGGTTCGATCCCGCCCGCAGCAACGGTCGGGCGGCGTTGTTCGCGCTCGCCGCGATCTATGCGCTGGCGCCGGTCGTGCTCAAGGGCTGTGCCGTCGCACTGGTGTGGAATTATCCGCTCGACGCGCGGCGCCACGCCATCATCCGCCGCCGCCTCGACCGCCGCGCCCTCACCGCCCAGTCGTCCGCCTGACCAGGCGGAAATAGAGCCCGTAGGGCAGCATGCGGGCGAGCTTCACCATGAAGGTGAAGCGGCGCGGAAAGGTGATCTCGAACGAACCCTTGTCGAGGCCGGCGACGATGCGCCTGGCCGCGTCCTCCGCCTCCATCAGGAATGGCATGGGAAAGCGGTTGCGGTCGGTGAGGGGCGTGCGCACGAAGCCGGGATTGATGACGCTGATGCTGACGCCGTGGCGGTCGAGATCGAGCTTCAGGGCCTCGCACAGATTGATGAGCGCCGCCTTGGTCGGCCCGTAGGCCGCCGCCTGCGGCAAGCCGCGATAGCCTGCGACGGACGACACCACCGCGATCTGCCCGGCGCGCCGCGCGATGAAACGCGGCAGCACCGCGGCGATGCCGTTGACCGCGCCCAGGTAGTTGATCTCCATGAGGCGGCGGAAGGGGACGGGATCGAAATTCTCGACCGCGACCGGCTCGTGCGTCCCGGCGTTGAAGACGGCGAGGTCGAGCGGGCCGGTCGCCGCCTCGATCGCTTCCGCAGTTCGCGCCATTGCAGCCGCGTCGGTCACGTCGACCGGATAGGGCGCGATCCGTCCCGGCGCGGCCTCGGCGGCGAGCCGGTCGAGCGCGTCGCCGCGGCGCGCGCTGACTGCGACATTGGTGCCCGCGCGCGCCAGCTCGAGCGCGAGGGCGCGGCCGATCCCGCTGCTCGCGCCGGTGATCCAGGCGCTGCGTCTCACGGCGGCGCCATGCAGCTCTTGCACACATAGTCGATGAGCGTGCCGTCGGTGCCGGCGAAGTTGAGCTTGAGCCAATGGCCCTCGGCGTCGTACCAGCTCTCGGCCTTGATATCGCCGGTATAGTGGTAATGCGTCGCCTGGCGCTGCGCGGCGCCGACCGGGACCGTTTCCTGGCCCACCGGCACGAGCTTGACCTGGTCGACCTTGCCGTTGAGCGTGTTGAGCAAGCGCACGGCCGCGATCACCTGCGCGTTCCAATGGGTCGAGGGCAGGAGCGGCAGGGTCGCGACCTCATGCGTCTTGGGGCCGGCGATGGCGAGCTTGCCGTTATCCTCCTTCGCCTCGACCTTCGACACGGTGCCGTCGTCGTCGACGGTCGAGGAAAGTTGGTCGAGCTTGCCGTCGCGCCAGGTTTCCGCCGACTGGTACTTGTAGCGATAGACCGGCACGCCGAGGAGCCTGATCACGACGTCGAACAGCGATTTCACCACCAGCGCGCCGTTCTCGCTCGCGAAGGTGACGTGGTGCTGGCCGATCTCGGCGCCCGACCGCCACACCGAGAACACCATCTCGTTGCCGTAGAGCTTGAACGGATCGGGCGGCGCGTCGGCCGCGGCGCGGCCGGCAGCAAGGGATACCAGAAAGGTTAGGACGAGACGGGCGGACCGGACCATATGACCGTTGATACGAGCGGCCCGCCCAAGCTGCAATGGCATCCTGCGTCCTTCGACTATGCTCAGGATGAGGAAATTTCTTTGTGGCATAAAGAACGGTCCTTATCCTGAGCGGAGCGAAGCGTAGTCGAAGGACGCACGGCGGAAATCCAGGCAACTGCGCAAGCCCGCCCCGATCAAGGGATTTGAAACGCATTGACGCCAAACTTCGCGCGAAGACACTGGTCCGGGGCGCGGCTTGTTCCGTATCCTGGCACCGGAGCGTCGGATCGAATCAGGGCGAAAACGATGCGGTTGTGGGGCCTCATTTTGGCGCTGCCTTGTCTTCTCGCCGGCTGTTCGACATCCGATCTCGTCAATGCGTTCGCGCCGCGCGACGATTTCCGCCTCGTCGCCGGCCTCGCCTATGGCGACAATCCGCGCCAGACGCTGGATCTCTACCTGCCGGTCGGCGCCCAGGGAAAACGGCCCGTCGTGGTGTTTTTCTATGGCGGCAACTGGGACAGCGGGCACAAGGAGGACTATCTCTTTCTCGGCGAGGCGCTGGCCTCGCGCGGCTTTATCGTCGTCGTGCCGGACTATCGGATCTATCCCGAAATCCGCTATCCGGCCTTCCTCGCGGACGGGGCGGACGCGGTGCGCTGGACCTGGTCGCACATCGCCGAGCAGGGCGGCGATCCGGCGCACGTGAGCCTGATGGGTCATTCGGCCGGCGCCTACAATGCGATGATGCTGGCGCTCGATCCCAAATGGCTGGGCGATGCGCGCCAGCGCATCGCCAGCGTGGTCGGACTCGCCGGCCCCTATGATTTCCTGCCGCTGGTCGATCCGACGCTCAAGATCATCTTCGCTACCGAACCCGACCTGCCGCGCACCCAGCCCATCGCTTACGTCGACGGCGCCGCGCCGCCGGTGCTGCTGGTCTCCGGCCGGCTCGACACGATCGTGAGCCCCGGCAACGTCACGCGCCTCGCCGCGCGCATCCGCGAGCATGGCGGCCGGGTGGAAACGGAGTTCTATTCGCTCCTGGGCCACATCACGCTCATTGGCTCGTTCGCGCGGCCGCTGCGCTTCGTGACGCCGGTGCTCGATGACGTGACGCGCTTCCTCGAGGCGCCGTACCCCGCGACTTGAGCACGGCCGGCATCTATGCCTTGATGGCGGCAGCGATGCCAGGGAGACGCGCATGTCGCAACGGACCAGCCCGCCCTACCGCGCCGAGCATGTCGGCAGCCTGCTGCGCCCGCCCGAGGTGGTGAAGGCGCGCGCGGATTGTGCCGCCGGGCGGATCACGCCCGCGCAGCTTCGCGCGGTCGAGGACACGGCGATCCGCGCGGCGGTGAAGATGCAGGAGGATCTGGGCCTCCAATCCGTCACCGACGGCGAGATGCGCCGGCGCTCGTGGCACATGGACTTCTATTACCAGATCGGCGGCCTCGCCAAGGTCGACGAGGTGGTGCAGGTGCCATTCAAGAACGAGGACGGCGATCTCGCCTTCGCCGTCGAGAGCGTGAAGGTCATGGGCAGGCTGAAGCTGGACAAGACCATCTTCGGCGAGGATTTCGCGTTCCTCAAATCCATCGCCAAGGCGACGCCCCGGCTCACCATCCCGTCGCCCTCGGTGATGCACCGCCGCGGCGGCCACCTGCTCGACCGCAAGGCCTTTCCCGGCATCGAGAAGCTCTATCCCGACTTCGCGCCGTTCTGGCGCGACCTCGGCGCCGTCTATGCCGACGAGGTGGCACGGCTCGGCGCCCTGGGCTGCACCTACCTCCAGATCGACGACACGAGCTGGGCCAGCCTGTGCGATCCGCAGCAGCGTGCACAGATGTCTCAGTCGGGCAGCGACGGCGAGAAGGTCCATCTCACCTATATCAATGTCATCAACGACGCGCTGAAGGCGAAGCCGCCCGGCATGACGGTGGTGACGCACACCTGCCGCGGCAATTACCGCTCGTCCTGGATCGCCGCCGGCGGCTACGACTTCATCGCCGAGGCGCTGTTCAGCACGCTCGCGGTGGACGGGTTCTTCCTCGAATACGACGACCAGCGCTCGGGCGGCTTCGAGCCGCTGCGCTTCGTGCCCAAGGGCAAGATGGTGGTGCTCGGCCTCGTCACCAGCAAGAAGGGCGCGCTCGAGAGCAAGGACGCGTTACGGCGCCGCATCGACGAGGCCGCGAAATACGTGCCGCTCGACCAGCTGTGTCTCTCGCCGCAATGCGGCTTCTCCTCGACGCTCGAGGGCAATTTGCTGACGCCCGATGAGCAATGGGCCAAGATCCGCCTCGTGGTCGAGACCGCGCGCGCCGTGTGGGGCTGAACGCCGCGCTGCGCTAGAACCTCACCCGCACGCCGCCGAAGACCGACACGGGCGGCGCCGGGCTGACGAAGCGGTTGTCGATGCCGGGGGCGTTGGTCGCCGCGCCGGCGGGAATGCCAGGCGCGCCGACGCCGGTTGGATCGCCATACTGGCCGAACGTCGCATAGCGCGAGTCGAGCAGATTACGGATGTCGGCGAACAGCTCGATGCGTTCGTCGAAGCTATATGAGCTGTGCAGGTTGACCACCGCGTAGCCCGGCAGCTGGCCATCGCGGTTGGCTTCGTCGCCGCGCAGGTATTGCGGCCCCATGAAGGTGAGGGCGGCACCGACGATCCAGCCCGGCGCGACGCGATAATCGACGCCGGCCTTGATCTGGTGCTGCGGGATGCCGGGCAGGCGGTCGCCGGGACGGACCTGGATGTTGCCGTTGGCGTCGGCGAAGGGATTGTTCGGCGACGGCAAGGTCAGCGACGACTGGAAGGTGGCGTCGACCAGGCTGTAGGTGGCATAGACCGACCAGCGCTCGTCCTTGTAGGCGAGGCTCGCTTCAATCCCCTGGCGCCGCGTCGCGCCGATATTCTGGAAGAACCCGGCGCTCACCGAGCTGGCGACGCCGTAGATGTCGTCGTCGAGCTCGGTGCGGTAAAGCCCAAGATTCCACGCGAACGCGCCGGGGAGCCGCTCGGGCATGGCGAAGGTGCCGCGTATGCCCGCCTCGATGGTGTGCGACACCACCTGCTTCAGCGCCGGTGGATCGGAGGCCAGCGAGGACGGCAGCAGACAGGGCTGCGCCGGATTCGAGCATTCGATCTCGCTCGGCGTCGGCACGCGGTTGGCTTCGGAATAGCCGGCATAGACCGTCGCCGCGGGTGCGAGCTTCCAGGTCGCGCCGATGGCGGGATTGAACCGGCTGTAGCGGTTGCCGCCGCTGAGGCTGGTGCCTTGCAGGTCCTGAAGCGCGATCCGGGCGAGGTTGTAGCGGCCGCTCGCCGTCACCGCGACGGACGGCGTCACGTCGAACGTGTCGGTGGCGAAAAGTCCGTAATAGTCGTTCTTGGCGTTGAGGCGCACGGGCGTCGCGTTGAAGCCCGTGTTTTCGGGCGTCGCGACGAAAAGGCCCGACGACAGAACCTGGAGCGCGGGATCTATCACGCCCACTTCGGTGGTCGATTGCAAATCGATCGCCGCATGGTCGATGCTGCCGCCGGCGACGAAATTGTTGTCGTGGCCGAAGAGCGGCGCGGTATCGGCCGCCTGCGCCGCGCCGCCCAATCCCACCGCGCGGATGAACTCGCGATCGTTCTCGCCGATCGGCAGCGTCCCGCCGGCCGAGATGTCCGGCAGCGCAGCCCCGCCGGCGCCGGTTGCCGGTGTCGCCGCGTCCGACTGGCACAGCAGCCCGTTGGCCGGAGCGCAAGCCACGAGGCCGGTGGTGTTGCCGTTCGCGACCGTCTGGCGAAACTCGCGGCGATAGAGATTGCCTTGCAGCGACAGCGTATCGCTTGCGCGATAGGCGCCGTTGAGGGTCACGAATTCGAGCTGGTTGAAATTGTCCTGGGGCGTGGTGAAGACCAGCGACCGGCCCGCCGCCAGCTCCTGGATCGGCGTGACACCTTGGCCGAACAGGCGGTTGTTGGCGCCGGTGAAGCTGAGATCGAGCGACGCCCGCTCGCCGCGCGCGGCGAGGTCGGCATAGAGCTGGCGCAGCGAGTCGGGCGAGAACTGGCGCCAGCCATCCTGGTCGAGCGCGCGCCCGGCGACATAGGCGGCGAAGTTGCCGGCCTCCGCGCCATATTGGAACGATGCGCCGCGCCGCGCGAACGATCCGCCGGTAAGCTCGGCCTCGCCGCCATGATGGGTGAAGCCGTTCTTCATGGTGACGACAACGGCGCCGCCCAGCGCATTGAGGCCATAAACCGGGTTCGAGCCGAGGACATCGACGCGGTCGATCGCGAGGTCGGGGATGAGATCCCAATCGACGGTATCGCCGAACGCCTCGTTGACGCGCACGCCGTTCTGATAGACCGCGATTCCTTGCGGCGTGCCGAGTACCGGCGAGGCCTCGAAGCCGCGATAGAGAATGTCGGGCTGGAACGGATCGGCGAGATTGGCGTTGACGCTGACGCCGTTGAGGCGGTCGGTCATGGCGTCAAGCACGCTGGCCGAACCTTCGCGCGTCAGCTCCGATGAGGTGAGCGACTGGACGTTGCCGGGCACCTTGTCGACGTCGATGCCGGTTCCGGCCAGCGGCGTGACGCCGATCACCTGCACCGGCGGCAACGTATAGACCGGCTGCGCGACCGCGGGAACCGGCAACGCGGCAAAGGCCGCGCCCGCGATCAGCCGCGCGCATGGGCGGGCGGCCATTACGCCTGCTATCCGCGCGGCGCTAGCGCCGGAAATAATTCCCGGCCTGCACCTTCACCGTCGCCTGCGCCGGATCGAACGCGACGCCGATGGGATCGCCGCCCTGACGCACCACCGCGATCTGCTCGCGCACCATGCGGCGCAGCCGCACGACGCCGAGATCGGAGGTCGCGAGATTCTCCTCGGAATGGAGGCTGATCGGCCCCTGCCCCACCTGCGCCTCCCAATCGCCGGGGAAGCGCTGATGCTCGTCCTCGCTGAGCTCGGATCACAGGCGGCCGTCATAGGCGCGCATTTCGCGCTGCACGAAATTCTCCGGCACGCGCCCGGCATGGAACAGGCGGTAATGGGTGTCGTCGACCGGCAGCACCCAGCCGATCCGCGTCGCCGGGCCTTCCGCCATGCGCACGTCGGGCACGATGCGCACGTGCGGCAGCAGCACTTGGGTGATGCGGTCCATCTCGCGCCCGTCGTCGAGCTTGCGGTAGGCGATGTAGCGCATGCCGTGATCGGCATGCTCCCATTTCACCTGCGGCATGATGCCGAATTCGGACACGAACTGGACGCCGCTGAAGGTCGTGTGAAGGATCGGGAGATGGAACGGGTCCATCACGTTCTCCCAATCGTTGAGCCAGTTGGTCGGCACGATCTCGACCGTATGGTCACCGCCGCCGCCGGTCGAGGCGCCGTCGGCATGGATGCGCTCGCCGGGCTTGAGGATCTCGAGGCAATCGTAGCGCGGCAGCACCGGCTTCTTCTCGGGCGGCCCCATATAGGCGAACACCAGGCCATAGCGCTCCTCGAGCGGATACCAGGGCTGGCGCACGGTGTGGCGCGCCTTGCCGCCTTCGGGCTCGCACGGCTGATCGAGGCAGCGTCCCTCGACGTCGAACAGCCAGCCGTGATAGCAGCAGCGCAGGCCTTCCTGCTCGACCCGGCCGTAATAGAGCGTGGTGCCGCGATGGGCGCAGCGCGGATAGAGCAGGCCTGGCCTTCCCTGGCGGTCGCGGAACAGGACCAAATCCTCGCCCAGGATGCGGATGTTCTGGGGCTTGGGGCCGACCTTCTCCGCGAGCGCGACCGGATGCCAGTAGCGGCGCATGAATTCGCCGCCCGGCGTCCCCGGGCCGACCTCGGTGATCTCGGCGTCGTGGTGCTGCGGCGCGCGGCCATAGGCGGTCCTCTCATCGAGCGGCCGCTTGCCCAGTTCGTCCATGCGTTCCTCCCGCGATCGATGTACGCAGTCTAGCCGATTTGAAAAAATGCGTCAGGTGTCGGGCAGGAGGCGGCGGGCGATGACGACGACCGGCGCGACGCAGGCCACGAGGAGGCAGCCGACCGCGGCGGCCGACCCGCTTTCGTTGGCGATGAAAAGATTCCACATGGTGACGCTCAAGACCGGGTTGTCGCGGCTGGCGAGAATGGTGGGCAGGGTGAACTCGCGCACGCCGATGACGAAAAGCAGCACGAAATTGGCGGTGAGCGTCGGCCGCAGCAGCGGCAGCACCACCCGGCCCATGGTCGCGAGCCACTGTCCGCCGGCGACATAGGATGCTTCCTCGTGCTCGCGGTGGAGCTGGGTCAAGGACGCGCGGCTCAGCCGCGTCGCCACGGCGAGGCGGTAGGAATAGGCCAGCACCAGCACCCACACGGTGCCGTAGAGCCCGATCGGCAAGGACAAATAGAGCAGCATGACGGCCAACCCCGCGATCACCGCCGGGATGCCGATCGAGATGATGCTCAGCACGTCGAGCAACGCGCGGCCCGGCAAGCGCGAGCGCAGCACGGTCCAGGCGATGAGCGCGCCCAGCGACGTCACGATCGCGGCACTCGCCCCCGCGACGATGAAGGTGTTGCGCAGCGCCGCGAAAAAGTCCGCGCGCGCGAAGAGCGTGGCATAGGCCTGGAAGCTCGCGCGCGGCAGGAGCGCCAGCGACGGCACCGCGAAGCCGTAGAGGCTGGTCCACAGCAGCACCAACGCCGGCAGCACCACCGCGAACCCCAGATAAAGCGCGATGAACGCCCAGGCCGGCGCCGCCCATCGCCCGAGCGCGAGCCGCGCCGGGCGATAAGCCTTGCCGGCGACGATGGCGAACCGCTCCGCCCGCCGCACCGCCCGGTTATAGGCGAGCAGCAGCAGCATCGCGGCGGCGAGAAACGGCAGCGCCACCGCCGCGGCGCGCCCGAACGCCGGCAGGTTGGTGTCGGGATTGAGCTCGTAATAGATGCGCGTGCTGAAGATGTCGATGCGCGCGGGAAGGCCGATCACCAGCGGCATCTCGAACTGCTCGAGCGCGATCAGGGACGCGAGGATGAGCGGCGCCAGGATGCCCGGGCGCAGCACCGGCAATGTGACGCGCAGGAAGGTCGCCCACGGCGGCGCGCCGGCGGTGCTGCTCGCTTCCTCGAGCGCCGGGTTCATGGTGCGGAGCGCCGCGCCCAGCAGCAGGAACAGGAACGGCACCAAGGCCGCGCCCTGGGCGAGAATCAGCCCCGCCATGCTGAAGATGTCGAGCGGCCCGTCGCCCGCGAGCCCGAGGAGCGCGCGCAGCGCGACATTGATCCAGCCCGCATGCGGCCCGAGCAGGAAGGTCCAGGCGATCCCCAGCACCACGCCCGGCACCAGCAGCGGGAACAGCACCGCGGCATAGACCGCGCCGCGCGCCCTAAGGTCGGTGCGCTCCACCAGCCAGGCGAGGACGAAAGCGGCGGCGAATCCCAGCGTCACCGATCCTGCGACGAAGATCAGCGTGTTGGGGATGACCGTGGTGTAGAGCCGGCGCTCGGCATAGACGGCGGCGAGATTGGCGAGGGTCCACTGCGTTCCCGGCTCGAATGGCAGCGCGTCCTGCGGCCCGCGGAAGGCGGCGGCGAACAGCATCCCCAAGGGCGCGATGACGAGATAGAGCGCGATGATGGCGGCGAGCGCGAGGATCGCGGTGCCGATCCAACCCGTTTCCGAGAAGCGTGCCGCGAACGGCGCGCGGCGCCTCATTTCTGGCCGCGCACCAGCGCCGAATAGCCCTGATAATACTGGGCCCGCTGATCCATGGTCGCCACGTCCTCGACCAGGATCTTGGCCTTGGCGGCGTGGATCTCGTCCATCAGCCTGGCGGTCGAGCCGGGGCGGATGTCGGCCTCGTGGATGACGCTCTCGTAAAGGCCGCGCCCCTCGTCGGAGGCGAGCCACGCCGACAGCAGCGCGGCGGCGTTGGGATGGGGCGCATCCTTCAACGCGGCGATGGCGAACTGCGCCGCCGGCACGATGTCCATGATGAGATACCCCGCCGGCACGCCGTCCTTCGTATAGCTGTAGGAGAGCGCGATCGAATCGCCCACCGCCAGGACGCGCTCGCCGCTCTTCAACAGCGCCTCGCCGGCGGCATTGGTGACCAGCAGCTTGCGGTCGTCGATGAGGGTGCGGCCCCACGCCTCGGTGCGCTCCGGCCCCCATTCGAGCGCGAGGAAGCCCATCAGGCGCGGCAGCAGGAAGCTCTGCGCCGTGAGCTTGCCGGTCCATTTGGGATCGGTCAGCGACTCCCATGTGTGCGGCAGCTCGGCCTCGGCGACGTGCTCTTTGGCGTAGACCACCGAGTAGACGAAATTGTGGGTGGCGACGGCATCGCCGTCGAACACCGCGTTGCGCGGATCGAGGCCGAGGCTTTTCCAGTCGACATGCTGGAGCAGGCCGCGCTTCTCGACCTCGATCATGCCGCCCAGCGAGAACGACCAGGCGTCGAAGGAATGCCGCCCGGCGCGCGCCTCGGCGATGATCTTGGTGGCGCCCTGAAGATCGGCGATGGTGGAAACCTTGATGCCGGGAAAGCGCTTGGCGAACGCGTCCGGCACCCACTCGACCTCGACCGCGGCGGGGCCGGAGATCACCACCTCCTGCTCGGCCTTGGCCTTCTCGTAGAGCGCCACCATCGCCGGATTGGGCTCCCACGCGGCGGCGGCGCCGGCATATGCGACGAAGGCGATTGCGGCAGTGAGCGGAAAAACGCGCATCATGCCGGCATGACCATGCCGCGCGCTTCGCCGAAGCCGATGGTGACGTGGTCGGCCTTGGCGGCGTGGGCGCGGAAGATGACTTCGTCGCCGTCCTCGAGCCAGCGCCGCTCCTCGCCGTTGGACAGTTTCAAGGGCTCGCTGCCGCGCTTGGTCGCCTCGAGGAGGCAGCCGAGCGAATCCGGGGTCGGCCCGGACAGGGTGCCGGTGCCGAACAGATCGCCAGGGCGCAGATTGCAGCCGTTGCTGGCGTGGTGCGCCACCATCTGGGCCACGGTCCAATAGCCGTTCTTCGCGTTGCACAGCGCGAAGCGCATCGGCTGCGCGCCGGCCTGGCGCTGGCGCTGGGTCGAAATGAGCGCCTCGACCGTGATGTCGAAGCCGCCCTCGCGCTTGGATTTGAGATGCGGGAGCGGCGCCGGGTCGCCGGCCGCGCGCTCGAAATCGGCGCAGCGGAACGGTTCGAGCGCGTCCTTGGTCACGATCCAGGGCGAGACGGTGGTGCAGAAGCTCTTGCCGAGGAAGGGGCCCAACGGCTGCGACTCCCAGCCCTGGATGTCGCGCGCCGACCAGTCGTTGAGGAGACAGAAGCCGAAGATGTGGTCTTCCGCCTGGTCGATCGGAATGGTCTGGCCCAGCCGATTGCCGGTGCCGATCCAGAAGCCCAGCTCGACCTCGCAATCGAGCGCGCGCGAGCCGGCATAGAACGGCGCCTCGGCATTGGGCGGGCGGATCTGGCCCTTGGGCCGCCGCACCGGAAAGCCGCTCGCCACCACCGACGAAGCGCGGCTGTGATAAGCCACCGGCACGTACTTGAAGTTGACGTTGAGCGGATTGTCCGGCCGGAGCGACCGCCCCGCGTTGGTGGCGTGATAGATCGAGCTGAAGAAATCGGTGAAGTCGCCGATCTCGCACGGCAGCATGAGTTCGGCCTCGGTCATCGGCACCAGAACCGGCTCGACGCTGGAGCGGCGCGCGGCGCCGGCCGCGTCCAGCAGCTCGAAAAGCGCGCGGCGCAGCGCGCGCGACGCGCCGTTGCCCATCGCCATGAGCGTGTTGAGGGTCGGACCTGACGCCGCCTCGGCAGCCGCGGCAGCATCGCCCGAAAAGAGCCGCGCGCGCTGGGCCGCGGCGAGATCGACGATGCGGTCGCCGATCGCGACGCCGCCGCGCGGCGCCTCGGCGCTGTTCTTGCGCCGGAAGATGCCGAGCGGCAGGTTCTGGAGCGGAAATTCCGTGCCGGACGCGTTGGCCGACGCGATCCAGCTCATGCGCGCCGGATCGTGGGTTGCATCGAGCGTCATGTGTGCCCCCGGAAGAATTTCTCGAAGCCGCTCCAGCACGCATCATAGTCGCGCTGCAAGGCCGGCGTCTCCAGCGCGAAGCGGGTCGGGCGGCAGACAAGCCGCGTCTCGAACATGAAGGCGAGCGTGTCGCCGAGATAATGCGGCGCGAGATTGCCCGTCGAGGCCTGCGCGTGGGTGGCGCGGTCGGGTCCGTGCGCGGCGAGGCAATTGTGCAGGCTGGCTCCGCCCGGCGCGAAGCCCGACGCCTTGGCCTCGTATTCGCCGCGGATGAGGCCCATGAACTCGCTCATCACGTTGCGGTGGAACCAGGGCGGCCGGAAGGTGTGCTCGGCCACCTGCCAGCGCGGCGGGAAAATGACGAAATCCACGTTCGCCGTGCCGGGGAGCCCCGAGGGCGAGGTCAACACGGTGAAGATCGACGGATCGGCGTGGTCGAAGCTCACCGTGTTGATGACCATGAAATTGGCGAGGTCGTACTTGTAGGGCACGTAGTTGCCGTGCCAGGCGACCACGTCGAACGGCGAATGATCGAGCTCCGTCGCCCACAGGTTGCCCTCGAACTTGTGGACCAGCTCGACGCGCGCGTCGCGGTCCTCGAAGGTGGCGCAAGGCGCCTGGAAGTCGCGCGGATTGGCGAGGCCGTTGGAGCCGATGGGGCCGAGCTCGGGGAGGCGCAGCGCGGCACCGTAATTCTCGCACGCATAGCCCCGGGCATTGCCGTCCGGCAGCTCGACCGCGAACTTGATGCCGCGCGGCACGACAGCGATCTCGCCCGGCCCCGCCATGAGCGCGCCCAATTCGGTGCGGACCAGGAGCCGCCCCTCTTGCGGCACGATCAGGAACTCGCCGTCGGCGTCGGCGAAGACGCGGTCGCGCATCGGCCGGTTGGCGGCATAGCAATGAATGGCGACGCCAGTGCGGGCGCTCAGATCGCCGTTGCCCGCCATGGTGACGAGCCCGTCGACGAAATCGCGCGGGCCTTCTTGCGGCGGCAGCGGGTCCCAGCGCAGCCGGTCGGGCGGCGCCTCGCCCGCGAACGGCGTGCTGCGCATCAGCCCGTTGTCGATGCGGCGGAAGGCGCCGTGCATCGCCGAGGGCAGAATGCGGTAGAGCCAGGTGCGGCGGTTCTCGGCGCGCGGCGCGGTGAAGGGCGTGCCGCTGACGCCCTCGGCATAAAGCCCCAAGGGCGGGCGCTGCGGCGAGTTCTGCCCGTGGGGCAGCGCGCCCGCGACCGCCTCGCTCGCGAACTCGTTGCCGAACCCGGAGAGATAGCGCAGCTCGCTCATGGTTGGATCATAGAGCGAGGAGCGGCGGCGCGCCCAGACGCTGGCGCCCGGTGCCGAGCGCGTGCTCGGCGGCGAGCGCCACCGCGATCAGGCGCTCCTCGTTGCCGGGGGGCGCGATGAATTGCAGGCCCACCGGCATGCCGGCACGGTCGAGCGCAACCGGGAGCGTGATGGCACAGAGCCCGAGATAATTCACCCCCACCGTGTTGTGGACGAGGCGGCGGTTGACGCGCAGATGGCCGCCCGTGTCCCTGACCTCGGAAATGAGCGCCGGCGTCGCGCACACGGTCGGCGAGACGAATACCTCGACATCGGCGAAGCGCTCTTGCGCCGTGCGCGACAGGCTCCGCACGCGCTGAAGCCGCGCGAGATATTCGCGCGCGGTCAGGGTCTCCGCGTTCTTGACCGCCGGCGCCATGATCGGGTCGAGCTCGGGCAGCCATTGCGGCAGCTCCTGGTCGAGGAAGCTGCGCAGCTCGATGGCGCTGAACCCGCCCTCGAGGAAGACGTCATAGGCGGCGCGCGCCTCGGGCAGCGCGCGCTCGCGCACCAGCGCGCCCTTGGCGGCGAGCGCGTCGACCGCCGCCTTGGCGCCCTCGGCGATGCCGGGATCGCAGTCGCTCCACAGGAACGGATCGCCCATGCCGATGCGCACGCCGGCGATCTCGAGCGTGGAAATGCGCGACAGATAGTGGAACGGATCGCCCACCATCGCGTCGATCGAGCCGAAGCCGAAAGCCGCGTCCTCGACCGTGCGCGTGAGGAGGCCCGGCGTGTCGAAGGTCGGCGACAGCGGCACCACGCCCGCCGCCGACCACCGCCCCAAGGTCAACTTGAGCCCGACCGTGCCGGTCATCGCCGCCGGAATCCGCACCGAGCCCGCAGTGTCGCTGCCGAGCGCCAAGAGCGCCGAGCCCTCCATCAGCGACACGCCCGCGCCGCTCGACGAGCCGCCGGGCGAGCGGTGCGCCGTCTTGTCCCAGGGATTGCGCGGCGCGCCCCAGTGGCAGTTCTGGCCGGTGCCGCCGAAGGCGAACTCGACCATGTGGGTCTTGCCCATGATGACGCCGAGCTGACGGCGCAAGGCCGCCACCACCGGCCCGTCGACCTCCCATTCCGGCGGCAGGCGCCGGTCCGAGCCGGCGAAGGTCGGCAGCCCCTCGGCCG
The DNA here is from genome assembly GCA_035604615.1 of Allostellaceae bacterium. Classification (GTDB taxonomy): domain Bacteria; phylum Pseudomonadota; class Alphaproteobacteria; order ATCC43930; family CGMCC-115725; genus DATJLY01. The sequence continues at coordinate 225,463 of DATNID010000020.1, forward strand.
CGAACAGATCCTTGATCGAGATCGGAATGCCCTGGAGCGGACCGGCGATGGCGCCGGCGGCGAAGGCGGCGTCGGCGGCCGCGGCGCCCTTCCGCGCGCGCGAAGAAGTCCACAGCAGATAGGCGTTGGTGAGCGCGTCGCAGCGTTCGTGATTGGCGATCGCCTCCTCGACCAGGTCGCGGGCGCTGATCTGGCGCTGGTAAAGCGCCTGCGCCAGCGCCGGCAGCGGATGGGTGAGAAACTCGGTCATGATGCCCCCGATGATGATGAGTCGATGCCGTCGAGCCAGCCGCCGATCGCCCGCCCGCCCGCCGCCACCAGCGCCGGCGCGAAGCGCGCGGCGTCCGCGCGCAAGGCGGCGACGCTGACGCCACCGGCCTGGGCGATCTCGAGCGCGTGGCCGACATACCAGCGCTCGAGCCCGCGCGAAGTGGTCTCGATGTGGAATTGCAGCGCGAGGCCGTGGCGGCGCCAGGCGAAGGCCTGGTTCGGCGTGCGCGGCGTCGAGGCCAGGTGCCCCGCGCCTTGCGGCAGGTCGAACGTGTCGCCGTGCCAGTGCAGCACCGCGCTTCCCTCGAGTGCGGCGAGGGTGGAGGCGCGGCCCGCCGCGCTCAGCTCGAGGGGCGCCCAGCCGATCTCTTTCACGCCCGATGGATAGACCCGGGCGCCCAGCGCCCGCGCCATGAGCTGCGCGCCGAGGCAGATGCCGAGCACCGGCCTTCCCGCGGCGAGGCGGCGCTCGATCAGCGCGATCTCGGCGGCGAGGAAGGGATAGTCGCGCTCCTCGTAAGCGCCGATCGGTCCGCCGAGCACGACGAGAAGATCGCACGCGGCAAGCTCGCCGGCGCCGAGATCGTCGAGCGCAGCCTCGCGATATTCGATGCCGTAGCCGCGCCCCTCGAGCAGCGGCCCGAGCGCGTCCAGATCCTCGAATGCCACGTGACGCAGTGCGACCGCCCGCTTCATGCGGGCAAGATTACAGCACGGTCAGCATCTCGCCCACCAGCGGATGGCGCACGATGTCGCGCTCGGTCAGGCGGATCACCGCGACCTCCGACAGCACTTCGAGCCGGCGCGCGATCTCGGTGAGGCCGGAGAGGCCTTCAAGCAGATCGCTCTGGTCCGGATCGCCGGTCACGACCATGGTCGAATGCCAGCCGAGCCGCGTCAGCAGCATCTTGATCTGGCCGTAAGTGCAGTTCTGCGCCTCGTCGATGACGATGAAGGCGTTGTTGAGGGTGCGGCCGCGCATATAGGCGACCGGCGCGATCTCGATCGCGCCCTCGGCCATGAGCTGCTTCAGCCGCTTGCCGCCGATGCGCTCGGCCAGCGCGTCGTAGAGCGGCCGCAGATAGGGCGCGAGCTTGTCCTCGAGGTCGCCGGGCAGGAAGCCCAGCCGCTCGCCCGCTTCGACCGCGGGGCGGGTCAGCACGATGCGCCCCGTTTGCCCGGCGTCGAACGCCTCGACCGCGGCGCTGATGGCGAGATAGGTCTTGCCGGTGCCGGCCGGCCCCAGCGCCAGGGTCAGGTTCTGCCGCCCCATCGCCGCCATGAGGGCACGCTGGTTGTCGCCCTGCGGCCGGACCTTGCGCACATAGCTTTGCTCGCGGTCCGCTTCGGCGCCCTCGCCCGGCCGCCAAGCCCGCCCGAATAGCGGCTCGACGGTGGCGGCGGCGGCGCGTCCTGGGCGTTTGGCCATGGTTCTGTCCTTTTCGGGCAAGAGGCTGAAACGAAAAGAAAAACGCCTCGCCGCCAGGGGCGGGAGGCGCGAACGTACGGAAGCTTCGGCGGGAATTCGGAGGCGGGGCGAGGCGGTCTGACCGTCAAGGCAAAGACTCAGGGTTCGATATCGCTTAAGTATGGGCGAAATTCCGGTCTGTCACCAGACCTTGTAGGCTGACTCGATGAAACTACTATGACTTGGGAACCGAACCTGCGCTTTCCGCGCGAAAAGGCCGCGCCAGAAGGCGCTCGATGACGGCGTCGATGGCGCCGCCCTGGTGCAAGATGGCGTCGACTGCGGTCGCAATCGGCATTTCCACGCCGACTCGGCCCGCCAGCGCGACCGTCGCCGGCGCCGACGCCACCCCCTCGGCGATGGAACGCCGGGCGGCGAGGATCGAAGCCAGGGACTGGCCCTGGCCCAAGGCGATGCCGAGCGAGTAGTTGCGCGACTGCAGGCTGGTGCAGGTCAGCGTCAGGTCGCCCAGGCCGGAGAGGCCCATCAGGGTCTCGGCCCGTCCGCCCTTGGCCTGGGCGAGGCGTACCATCTCGGCGATGCCGCGGGTGATGACGGCTGCCCTCGCGTTCTCGCCCAGCCCGCGCCCGACCACGATGCCGCAAGCGATGGCCTCGACATTCTTGACCGCGCCGCCGATCTCGGCGCCGACCGGATCGTCGGAGAGATAGGGCCGCAAGCCGCGGCTGCCGAGCGCGGCGGCGAGACGCGCGCCAAGCGCTTCGTCCTTGGCGGCGAGCGTCACCGCGGTGGGCAGCCCGCGCGCCACCTCGGACGCGAAGGTCGGGCCGGACAGGACGGCGTAGGGCGAAGCGGGCATGGTCTCGGCCAGCACCTCGGTCATCAGCGCGCCGCTCGGAAGCTCGATGCCCTTGGCGCAGATCACCACCGGCACGCCGGGCGCGAGCACGCCGGCCAGATCGCGCGCGACGGCGCGAAGATGCTGTGCCGGCACCACCAGCAGGGCGATCTCGGAGGCGGCCGCCTCGGCCAGCGTCGCGGTGGCGCGGATGCGCGGATCGAGCGCGACCCCCGGCAGGAAGATAGTGTTCTCGTGCGTGCCGTTGATGGCGGCGACGGTCTCGGCCTCGTGCGCCCACAGCACCACGTCGCTTGCGGCGCGCGCGAGCGTCTGCGCCAAGGCCGTGCCCCAGGCGCCGCCGCCGATGATGAAGATGCGGTTCATGGCAACAGGATGAAGCCTCGCGCGGGGGCGGCGCAAGAGACGCTGCACGGGCATCCTGCGTCCTTCGACTACGCGCGATTCTCGCGCTCCGCTCAGGATGAGGCGAAAATTTTTACCTCACCCTGAGCGGAGCGAAGCGAAGTCGAATGGGCGCACGGGCCGCATTCCAGCGCACCACTCACGCCTTGACGCCGGCGCCGGGCGCGGGGGGCGCGTCGGGGTCGAGCGGCCAGCGTGGGCGCGGAGCGAAGTCGAGCGCGTCGCCGCTGCCGCCATTCTTGAGCCGCTCGATCCCGGCCCAGGCGATCATCGCGCCGTTGT
>DATNID010000021.1:0-93711 GCA_035604615.1 Allostellaceae bacterium
CTGCTGCGCACCGCCGCCGCGCGCACCATCGACGCCCTCTGGACGGCCGTCGGCCTCGCACTCCCAGCCTTCTCATCGCACGAATGCGCCAACTACCTTGCCAACGCCGGCTATGTTCCATTCAACCGGAATCCGCTCTAGTCGTGCTCCATCGCTTCGAGCACGACGTGAATCGTGGTCAGGACATAGACGGTCGCGAACCACAAAACGATCGCCGCGAACAGATGAAGGGTAGCCTTTGTCCGGCGCTTGCGCCGAATTCTCCGCTGGTAGACCGCCTTCAGGCTGACCGCTCGAGATCGACGTTTCGCCGGGCGATACGCACCGCCATAGGCCGCGTCTCGGGTCCGCATCATTCGACGCCTCCTTGGATGAGCCAAAGCTGGGCCAAGTCTTTGGTCCCGTCGCCGCCGCTCGCCGCGCCTAGCAAGTCCTTCGCACTCGCTCGGCGACCGGCGCGGAGATAGGTGACGCCGAGGTGAAGCCGCGCGTCGTCGGGATTCTTGAGGCCGCCTTTCTTGATGCTGCTGGTCAGCGCCGCGATGGCATCGTCGTGCCGACCGTAGCTTGAGTATGCCTCGCCGAGCTTCTCCAGGGCGGTTCCATTTCCTGACGCTTCGGCCTCCTTCGCCTGTGCGTCGAGCTGAGCCGCGTCGGCGTCCGACTGATGCTTGGCCATCTCGGCGAGGCGCTCTTGCCGGTCCGCTGCCGGCCCCTTGCCGAGAATGCCGGCGGCGTTTCCCTCATCGAGGAAGGCCCTCGCGTCGCCAGGAAACCCGGCCTCGAGCGCGAGCTGCGCCGCTTCTACGAATTGATCCGGCGTGTCGAACGCTCCCGCCGCGACTGCGAGCCGGTCGAGATCGAGCCGCAGGCGCGGCGCGAAACCCGGCTTACGCCCAACGGCCCGGACGAGATCGGCCCAGTATTCGTGCTTCGGGTGGCTCACGGCGAGGCGCTTCAGCGCGTCGATATAGCCATCGTCGTCCTTCGACTTGAATGCGCTGCCGGCGAGAGTTAGCAACAGGGTTTCGTCGGGCGGCTTGCCCGTCCGCTCGTCGTCGGCCAGCACATCGCGGATTGTCTTGGCCGCGTTCGTGAAATCGTCGCTCAGGTAATAGGCCTGCGCCATGAGCCGGCGCGGCGCGGGATCGCTCCCGCCGTCCTTGTAATAGCGCTGTGCCGCTGCGACGGTCCGGGGATAGTCCTTGAGCTGGTAGTCGAGCTGGACGATCGAGGCGAGGCGCTTTGACGCCTCGGGCGGCGGCAGGACGCGGGTCGCGAGCACCGCCTCGAGCGCCTTCATCGCGGCTTCGTCGTCGCCGCTGTCGATCGCGGCGACGGCGCGCGTCTCCTCGATGACATAGGTCTCGTAGGGCGACTTGTCCGGGACGGCGTCGGCCTCCTTGAGGCGGACGAGCGCTTCGGGATATTTCTTCTGGCGTAGGAGTTGCTGCGCCTGCTGCACCGGCTTGCCGACCTGCTCGCGCGCGGATTGCGGAGCGTCCGCAGCGTGGGCTCCTCCGGCGGCGAGACCAAGGAGCAACGCGAACATCGCTACATGTCGCGATCCCATGTTCACTCCATGAAGCGTTCGGCGCCGACGATGCCGACCTTGACGACGCCAAGACGTTGCGCCTCGGCCAGGACCATCGCGACCGCGCCGTATTTGACGAGCCTGTTCGGCGCGATGTGCAGTTCCGGCTGCGGCGCCTTCGCGGCCGCGCCGCGCAGATAGGTCTCGAGCGTTCCACGATCGGGTACGGTCACGCCGTTCCAAATAAGCGTGCCGTCGAAGTCGATCTCGAGGTTCACCACTTCGGGCTCGACGAGCGCCGGCGGCGGCGTGTCGCGCGGCATGTCGAGCTTCACGGCGTGCGTCTGGATCGGGATGGTGATGATCAGCATGATGAGGAGCACCAGCATCACGTCGATGAGAGGCGTGGTGTTGATGTCGACCATCACATCGTCTTCGTTCAGCCGCCGGAGTTCGACCGCCATCACCGGCCTCCGTCCGGCGCGGTGCCGCGGTCCGGCTCGACGATGAAGGCGAGTTTGGCGATCCCGGCGCGCTGGCAATCGACGACGATGTGCCCGACGAACTCATAGCGCGCGTCCTTGTCGGCGCGGATATGCACCTCGGGTTGGGGATTGTCGGTGGCGCGCGCCTTCAGCCTTTGCAGCAGCGCGGCCTCGTCCACGAGACGCGCGTCGTTCCAATAGAGTGTGCCGTCCTTGTCGACCGCGACGGTGATGTTGTCGGGGCGCGTCTTGGTCGGCTGGTTGACCTCGTGCGGTAGCGCTACCGGCACGGTGTGCGCCACCACCGGAACGGTGATGAGGAAGATGATCAACAGCACCAGCATGATGTCGACTAGCGGCGTGGTGTTGATGGCGGCGACGAGCGCATCCTCGTCGCCGTCGTCGCCGGAGGGGCCGAGCGCGATCGCCATGGCTCAAGCCCTCCGCGCCGCGCCGGTGAACAGGGCGAGCAGGTCTGCCGCGAAGTTGCGCACGCGTTCGAGCAGGACCTTGTTGCGGCGGATCAGCCAGTTGTAGCCCAGCACCGCCGGCACGGCGACGGCGAGCCCCATCGCGGTCATGATCAGCGCCTCGCCGACCGGTCCCGCCACTTTGTCGATGCTCGCCTGTCCGGCGATGCCGATCGCGGTCAGCGCGTGGTAGATGCCCCACACCGTGCCGAAAAGCCCAACGAAGGGCGCGGTCGAGCCGACCGTCGCGAGGAAGGCGAGGCCACGCTGCAGGCGGTTGGCGACCGAATCGGCCGAGCGTTGTAGCGCCAGGGTGATCCACGACGGCGCGTCGATCTGCGCGGCGAGCAGCCCCTCGCGATGGTCCGTGGCGCGCACACCGTCCTCGACCATCATGCGGAAGGCGCTGCGGCGCCCGAGCTTGCCGGCGCCCTCGCCGATGCTCGGTGCGCGCCAGAAGTTGCGCTCGGCGCTCGATGCCTGACGCGCGATCAGCGTCTGCTCGACCAGCTTGGTGATGATGACGTACCAGCTCCCCATCGACATGATGAGCAGCGCAATCAGCGTGCCGCGCGCGACGAAGTCGCCACCGTTCCATAAGGCGGAAAGCCCGTAAGGATTCTCGACGATCTCGGTCGTCGGTGACGCCGCCGGGGGCGATGGCGCTGGTGCCGCCGGCGCCGCCGGCGCGGGCGGTACGGCCTCGCTCTGTTGCGACGCGGTCTGAGCGATTGCTGACGGCGCAGCGCAGCAAAGGGATGCGGCAAACGCGAGGCTTACGATGAACCGTGTCATAGACTCTCCCATGATGATGACGCTCACCGCAGCTTCCAGGTGAATTTGAACGTGTACCGCATCGGCTGCGGCCGGCCGTCTACGGTGCCGGGCGTGAAGCGGTAGTTCGCCTTCACGCCGTTGAGCGCCGCCTCGTCGAGCCGGGGAAAGCCGCACGACTGGACCAACTTCGCGTCGGCCGCCCGCCCGTTCTCGTCGACCAACACATCGAGGATGACGGTGCCTTGTTCGCCGAGCCGGCGCGACACCGGCGGATATTCCGGCTCGCGGCTCGCGACCGGGTTGATGCGCGGCAGCACGCTTACCGCCTGATGCGGCGGCGGCGCGGGCTCGGGCGGCCGCACGGGTGTGACATTGGTGATCGCCATGCTTTGCGCCGGCGCGGGCGGTGGAACCTCGATATGGACCTCGGGCGGCGGCACGAAAGGCGGGGGCGGCGGCTGGAACGTCGGGGGGGGCGGCGGCGGCTCGATCCGCTCTTTCTGCGTCTCCTCGATGATCTTGGCCTCGATCGGCACCGGGCCCACCTCAACCGCGCGACGAGCGAGCCCGGTGACGAGCGCATAGACGAGCGCGACATGCAGCAGCGCGACGAGCCCCATGCCGGCGAAACGGCCGTACGAGGGTTGCTGTGCCGCATATGGCATTCAGAATTCCTTCTTGACGCTGGCGAAGAACGACCGCCGCGGCCCGTATTGCGACGCGAACACGCCGACGCCGCCGGAGCTGCGGATGAGATAGACCTCATCGAGAGCGTTGATGATGTCGAAGCGCACATCGAGCGGTCCGCCGAACGGCACGTCGAACTTGTGCGACACGCCGAGATTGACCTGCTCGTAGGACGGGACGGTCGCCTCGTTGAAGCAGTTTCCGGGATTCGCCGTGCGTAGGCCGCTGCCGGCGATGACATCCACGCTGTATCTGATGCCGAGCCAGGTGTAGGCCACGCCCGAGGTCGCGGTCATGCGCTGGCTGTGATCGGTATTGACGAGATGTGAGGCGGCGTATTGCAGGTCCGTTTGCGGACATCCGTTATTGGGCAGGACGGCGTTGAAGTTGAACTGCGCTGACGTGATGCCCTCGGCCTTCTGCTCGGCGATGGCGAGATTTCCGTAATAGGAGAAGGGGCCGTTGTCGTAGGAGGTCGACAGCTCGACGCCGCGGTTGAAGCCGACATGGTAGTTGAACGGCGTCAGGATCACCGGCGCGCCGAACTGGCCTTCGTCGAGCAGGTTGCGCGACCATTTGTAATAGGCGTCGATACCCACCTTGAGGCCGGGAAGAATCTCCTGCTCGACCCCGGCGTCGAGATAATGCGCGCGCTCGGCCTTCACCGGCGAATTGACGCAGGTGTTTGGGACGCAGCTCGCGCTCGTGGCGACGAACTTGGTGAGGGAGCCGGCCGACACCAGCTCGAAAGGCGGCGGCGTGAAATAGCGCGCGTAGCCCGCGTGCACGGTCGTGCTGTCGGTCGCCTTCCACACCGCGTTGAGGCGCGGGCTGATCTGGTTCTCCATGGTGTATTCGTTCACCACGTCGAACCGGCCGCCGAAATTGACGGTCAGCGACGGCAGGACCCGATACTCGTCCTGGAGATAGGCCGAGTAGAGCCATCCGGTCTTGGCGTGATTGTCCTCGACGGTGATCGGCGTCGGACCGAACGTGTTGACGCCGGTGGCGGGGCAGCCGGCCGCGACGCTGTCCGGGCCCGGTCCGACGCAATCGGTGATCGGAAGCACGGCCGAGAGCGTGTCAGCGCTGGCGCGCTCGCCTTGCAGGTAGATGCCGCCGCGCAGCGTGTGATCGGCGCGCAGCTTGTAGCTGCCGTCGGCCTGGATGCCGCTGGCGACGCTGGTCCGGACCGCGGTCTGGGCGATGCCATTGAAGATCAGATCGCCGATGCCGTCGGGATGGAAGCTCAATCTTCCATAGCGGGTGAAGCCCGATACCTGGGCGTCGAAATCCTCCTCCGAGCGCAGGTAGGACAGAATCCCGTAGGTATTGCCCTCGACCTGGTGCTCGTTGAGGAAGCCCGAATCGAAGTTTGTCGCGCCCTTGATCGTGCCGTCCAGCGGACTCGCCGGCGCGCAGCCGACATTGACGCAGGTCCCGCCCATGGTCGGGCCGGTCGGGCCGAACGCCACGCCCTGCCCGGGATTATTGGGGATCTGGAACTGGCCCTGGAAGGTGCCGCCGATGAAGGTGACCTTGCTCGCCGAGTCGACGATCTTGTCGAGATAGATGAAGGCGTGCGTCTGGAGCGTGTCGTCGTGAATGGCGTTGTAGGACGGCGTCGGCGATTCGATGCCATGGCTCGACGACAGGTAATCGCCCGCGACGAAATAGTTATAGCCGCCGGCCGAGCCGCCATATTCGAAGCTCGGTTGTACCGTGTCGTAGCTGCCGCCGTAGAACCCGACTGAGCCGCCCGGCTGGAACAGGCCGCTCTTGGTCTGGATGTCGGCGATGCCGGCGGTCCGGAGCCCGTACTCGGCCGGGAGCGTACCGGTGATGAGGGTGATCGAATTGGCGAAGCGCGGCGACAATCCTTGGCCGAAATAGCTGATGCCCTCGGGCAAGATGACGCCGTTGATGCGATACTGGACGTTCAGATGCTCGTTGCGGATGTGGAGCCCGTTGTTGCTGAGACTGTCATAGTTGACACCGGGGGCGTGCAGCAGCACCTCGCTCAGCGGCACGTTCGCGCCGCCGGTCATGTTCGCGATCGCGTCGCTCGAGAAGCTGTAGGTCGATGCGCCGACCTGCGGCTCGATGCCGATCTGCGCCGCCGTGAGGCGCTGGGCGATGACAGTAATCTCATCGGCCGGCTGCTGTGCCTGCGCCAGGAGCGTCACGTCGGCACTGGCGCCGGCGTCGCCTGGCACCGTCACGCTGGCGTTGCCGCTGCCGACGCCCGATTTGTCGCCGACGAGCCGGTAGCTGCCCGGCGCCACGCCCTTGAAGCTGAAGCTGCCGTCAGCGCCGGTGGTGGCGCGCGCGACGACGCTGCCGTCGGAAGCCTCGAGCTTCAGCGCGACGCCGGCGAGCGAATGTTGCTGAGCATCGCGCGCGACGCCCTCGATCGTGCCGGCGGGCGGCGCGGCATGGACCGGTTGCGCGAACGCGATCGTACAGAGCAGAACGATGGCGAGGCGCGCGCCTGCGCGCCTTGCGCCCCTGTAACGATGCCATGCCATGATACCTTCCCCTGCGAAAGATCAACGAAGCCGCCGCGCGCGCTACGCGCGACGGCCCCAAGCGATTCGGTTGATCTCAGGCTGAGGGAGGTGCTCGAGTCTGGAAAAGGAGGTGCGGCGCCGCGGCGATCAGGAGCGCCGCGGGAGAGGCGACCGCGGCGTGCGCGGTCGAGATCGTCGGGCCGACGATAATGGGTTCGGGCAGGACCAGAGATGCGGCCATCGCCATGTTGGCGCAGATGGCGCAGGCCTGCGCCGCCGCGCCGGTTTCCTTCTGTCCCGCGGGCGAGGGATCAGACTGCAACGCAACGATCTGCTCGCCGCCGCTTCCTTGGGTGACGGGATGGCCGAGCCGGTAGATATCGGTGGGATGGATATGCCCGAGCGACAGGACGAGTTGGAGGAAGACGGCGAAGAGAGCGAGCCGTCCGCCTGTTCGTCTAAGAGATCGGCGCTGCAACATGCACCGTTCCTGCCGCATCGCGCCCGCATCCGGGGTATGCCAAGCGGGGCGAGGACGGTCCTCTAACACGGCCCTGGCGGCCGGTCCAGACTCACGATTTATAATCGGACCAGCCAAAGGAGGACCCATGCATACGCACTCCCTCGAGCAATGGCAGCACGGGCACGATTTTCTCGGCGGCCTCCACGCCCATAACGAGCGCAGGACATGGACCGTGATCGGCCTCACCGCGCTCATGATGGTCGGCGAGATTGCCTGCGGCATCGCCTTTGGTTCGATGGCGCTGCTCGCCGACGGCCTGCACATGTCGACGCATGTCGGCGCGCTCCTGATCTCGGCCGTCGCCTATCTCTTCGCACGGCGACACGCGCGCAGTCCGCGCTTCGTGTTCGGCACCGGCAAGTTCGGCGATCTCGCGGGGTTCTCGAGCGCCATCGTTCTGGCCATGGTCGCGCTCCTTATGGCATACGAGGCGGTGACGCGCCTGATCGAACCGGTTCCGATCGCGTTCCGAGAGGCGATCCCCGTCGCCTGTCTTGGCCTCCTTGTCAATCTGGCGAGCGCCCTGCTGCTGCGCGACGACGACCATGAGCATGACGATGGCGCCCCGGCCGATCCGCACGAGCCCGCATCGATGCACCGCGACCACAATATCCGGGCGGCCTATATCCACGTCCTGGCCGATGCCGCGACCTCGGTCATGGCGATTTTCGGACTTACAGCGGGCTGGCTGCTGGGATGGGTGTGGATGGACGCCGTGATGGGTATCGTTGGCGCCATGGTCATCGCCAGCTGGTCGTACGGGCTGCTTCGCTCGTCGGGGGCGGTCCTGCTCGATGCCGTGCCGGCGCCGGACATGGCGGCGCAGGTCCGGCGTCTGCTCGAAATCGACGGCGACCGGATCGCGGACCTGCATCTTTGGCGGCTGGGGCCGGGGCATTTCGGCGCCATCGTCTCGCTTGTCACCCATGCGCCCAAGGCCCCCGCCTACTACAAGGGCTGTCTCGCCAGTGTGCGCGGGCTCGCCCACGTCACGGTCGAGGTCGAGGCTTGTGCGTGATGCAAACCGGTGGTTCGTCCGGTAGTGGGATGGTCCGGCCGCGCTCCTGCCCCGCCAGCGACTAAGCTGGCCAGGGGCGCCAAAGACAAGGAGCACGCCATGGCTGAGACACTCAAGACTGCGGTTGCCACGGTTGGCATCGATATCGGGAAGAATCCGTTCCACATTGTTGGTCTTGATTTGCGCGGAGCAATCGTCCTGCGCCAGAGATGGTTGCGTGGCCAAGTGAAATCACGCTTCGCCAACATGCCGCCTTGCCTCGTCGGCATGGAGGCCTGCGTCGGCGCTCACCACCTCAGTCGCAAGCTCAAAGCGCTTGGTCACGATGCCCGATTGATGCCGGCGAAGTACGTACGACCCTATCCTTTCGCAGCCATATCGTTTGCCTGCGGTGAGGCGCAAAACATGATGATCGGTTCTCGCGCGATCTTTGTAATGCGGATCAGGAAAGCTTCCGCAGCGACGTCAAAGCGCCGTCGTTCAACCATGAGTGATTCGATCGTGGGAAGCTCATCTCGCGCCGGCAGACTGCCGACAGGCATCACGAACTCCGCTGCGGCAAGATTACAGAGCATTTCCAACTGCCATTCATCTGCGCTACTCGGAGCCGCGCGATGACGAACGGCATCAGCAACGTCGGGGAAGAGCGTATGAGCGATCTCGTGCGCTATTGAGAACCGGACACGCTCTCGAGGTTGCGTCGGGTTAAATTGAATCGTAATCCTACCGCCCGATGCGACGGTCCTGGCATCCGCAACATCGGCGTTCGCTTCCAGCGGAATTTTCAGCATGTCCGCGATCGCGACTGGATTGAATGGTGGACCCTGCCAACCTTCATCCCGCGCTCGTAGGACCGGTTCGCGCACCTTTCTCTCAATCACCGCAATCGGGTTCGCTCCCTTGGCGAGCCCGAGTACGGAACTATTCGGCCACTGGATACCGTCTGATTTGGCCAACTCACACACTCCGACACCGGTCGGTGAATCCGTATAGGATATTACCGTACTCGGGACCTCCGCCAAACCTAACGACGCGTCACGATGAATACCTATTGGCGCGACTCGGATCGCAACTCGTTAGGAGAAGGCCCCTGCGGCCCCTTCTTGCCCCTTAGCCTCGATCACGTCAAACGCATAGTAAAGGTGCTTGGGGTGATCAATTCCGCCGATGGGTTTGGAGACCAGCTCAAAGTGATGAACGGCTTCTCCGACCTGATGGTCGAGGTCTTTGGCGAGGCCGGGCGACATGCTCGCTCGGCAGTCGGCACGCCTCGCATTTCACCGGGCGCCGATACCCCGCACCAAACGGCCGATGGTGTTGGCCGGGCAACTGGCCTCCAGAGACTCTCTCGGAAAATACGGGGTGCGGCTCTCTGGGAAGGCGTCTCTGCGGCCGGGACGAGCCTATAAGGGGCCGGATAACCGGCCTTTCTCGGCGAAGCCGTGTTGGCTGCACGCGAGGGCTGGACTGGGTGGTGGGCCCGGCAGGACTCGAACCTGCGACAACACCGTTATGAGCGGCGCGTTCTGACCAACTGAACTACGGGCCCGCGACGGGGACGGCGGGGGCGCCGCGCTTCGTCCTCACGTGTCGAGGAAGCTGCGGAGCTTGCGCGAGCGGCTCGGGTGCTTGAGCTTCCTGAGCGCCTTCGCTTCGATCTGGCGTATGCGCTCGCGTGTCACCGAGAATTGCTGGCCGACTTCCTCGAGCGTGTGGTCGGTATTCATGCCGATGCCGAAGCGCATGCGCAGCACCCGCTCCTCGCGCGGGGTGAGCGAGGCCAGAACCCGCGTCGTCGTCTCGCGCAGATTGGCCTGGATCGCGGCCTCGAGCGGCAGCACGGCGTTTTTATCCTCGATGAAGTCGCCGAGATGGCTGTCCTCCTCGTCGCCAATTGGCGTCTCGAGGCTGATCGGTTCCTTGGCGATCTTCAGAACCTTGCGCACCTTCTCGAGCGGCATAGCGAGCTTTTCCGCCAGCTCCTCGGGCGTGGGCTCGCGGCCGATCTCGTGCAGCATCTGGCGCGAAGTGCGCACCAGCTTGTTGATGGTCTCGATCATGTGCACGGGAATGCGGATCGTGCGCGCCTGGTCGGCGATCGAGCGCGTGATCGCCTGGCGGATCCACCACGTGGCGTAAGTCGAGAACTTGTAGCCGCGGCGGTACTCGAACTTGTCGACCGCCTTCATCAGGCCGATGTTGCCTTCCTGGATGAGGTCGAGGAACTGCAGCCCGCGGTTGGTGTATTTCTTGGCGATCGAGATGACGAGGCGGAGATTGGCCTCGACCATCTCCTTCTTGGCGCGCGCCGCCTCGCGCTCGCCGCGCTGCACGGTCTGGACGATGCGGCGGAATTCGGCCGGCGGCAGTCCCGCATCGCCCGAGATCGCCGCGATGTCGCCGCGCAGCGCCTTCACCTCGGCACCGAACCGGTTGATGAGGCCGGACCAGCCTTTGCCGTGGAGCCGCTTCACGCGCTGCACCCAGTCGGGCGCGAGCTCGAAGCCGATATGGTGGTTGAGGAAGTCCTGGCGCTTCACGCCCGACTGCTCGGCCAGGCGCAGCATCTTGCCCTCGGCCGCCACCAGCCGGCGATTGAGGGTGTATAGCTGGCCCACCAGGGCCTCAATGCGCGAATTATGGAGGCGAACGTTCTTCATCGCCTCGACCATGTCGATCTTGAGCCGGTCATAGCGCTTCTCGGACGGCTTCTGCAGCTCCTCGCCGTCCTTGAGAGAGGTGAGGCGCTGTTCCTGCTGGCGGTGGAGGCGGCGGTAGAGGCCGGCGATGGTCTCGAGCTTCTCGAGCACCACGGGTTTGAGCTCGGCCTCCATCGCGGCCAAGGAGATCGAGGCTTCCTCGGCCTCGGCATCGGGGTCGGCGCCCGGGTCGGTGCCCAGCTCCTTGCCGTCGGCGCCGTTGGCAAGCGGGTCCTTGACGTCCGCGTCCGGCACCTCGCCGGCGGCTTCGGCCTCGGCCTCGGCCGCGATCTCCTGCTCGACGGCGGTGGCGTCGAAGGTGTTGTTGCCGTAGGTCGCGTCGAGGTCGACGATGTCGCGCAGCAGCATCTTCTCCTCGACCAGCGCATCGCGCCAGCCGATGAGCGCCCGGATGGTCAGCGGGCTCTCGCACAGGCCGCCGATCATCATCTCGCGGCCCGCCTCGATGCGCTTGGCGATGGCGATCTCGCCCTCGCGCGACAGGAGCTCGACCGAGCCCATCTCGCGCAGATACATGCGCACCGGATCGTCGGTCCGGCCGATATCCTCGTCGTCGAGATTACCGCCGGCGCGGGGCTCCGATTCCCCGTCGCTCTCGGCCCCCTCGGCCGGCGCCTCGTCGGCGTCCTCGGACTCGACGACATTGACGCCGAGCTCGGAGAGCATCGTCATCGTGTCTTCGATCTGCTCGGAGGAGACCTGCTCCGGCGGCAGCGCCGCGTTGAGCTCGTCGTAAGTGACGTAGCCGCGATCCTTGCCGCGCGCCACCATCTTCTTGATCGCCGCCGCGAGGATGTCGAGGAGCGGCGCTTCTGCCGCGTCGTCCCGCGCTTCCGGCGCTTCCGCCGTATTTGTCGCCTTACTCGCCATGTCGATCCCGCCCTGAGGTCACGCAACAAAAGAGCACGCGGTCCGCGGCCTCAATCGCCGCTTCCCTCGTGCGCCCCGTGGCTTTTCTTCCTGATGCAGCACCGGACCTTGCGCCGTTCCGCGGTCCTTCAACGGAGTCCCCTTCCGCCGTGCCGTAATCCCCGCTTTTACTTTTCGGCAATATTTGCCGCGGCCGTGTCCATTTCTCGTCGACCCGCAAACGCGGCCGTGACAGTGCCGAATTAGGTGGAGCTTCACACACGTAGCGTCAAGCCCGAGAAATGAAACACTTTCGGCCTCATAGGGTGGCAAATCCGGCCTTGTCAAGCCATCGTTCCAGGTCCATCCGCCGGCGGGGCGCCCCCGCCCTCCCACTGCTCGTGGACGAAGTCGCTCTCGGTCCCCAGGCGTGCGATTTCCTGCTGCAGGCCAGCCAGCATCTCCCAGGCCTGCTCGGTCGCGTCCTCGGTCCAGCGCGTGATCGCCTCCTCGCGCTCCCGCTCCATGATCGGCAGGTGGTACTTGGCCAGGGTCGCCTTCCATCCCGTTTCCGCCCATTCCCGCTCCGCAGCGAAATGTACGAAGGATTTGCCCTGGAGGATTGCCGAGGCGAAGAGACGATCGGCGATGGCGGAGAGCCGGACGTCCAGGCTCGAGCGCAATTCCATGCCGGTGAGCGCCTCGTCCTTCGCGACACGGTCGGTGACGTGCTGCCACAGGTCATTAAGATCGCGGTTCCGGACCTCGAGCCCCGCCAGGGAATCGATGCGCGAGCGGGCGACCTCGGGATGGTTGATCGCGAACGCCACCAGCAGCGTCTCCAGGTGCCGGCGCCTGGTCTCGTCGGCCCAGCCGGCGGCGCCCGACGCGCGCAGTGCCGGCGATATGCCCCCCGCCTTGTCCAGTTCGCGCCCGCGCCTCAGCCGGCGGCGGATGTCCCACACCCGATCCATCAGATAATGCTGGAATTCGCGCTGGACGGCGCCGTTCTCGATCAGGCGGATGCGCTTGCCGAGCCGGGCCTGGAGCCGCAGGATTCGTTCCGGGGTGGCGAAGAACGACGCGTCGCGGTCCTCGGTGGTGACGCGCCAAGTGAATTCCGACGCCTCCATCGCACCTTCGAGATAGCTCCGGAAGACCGGCTCGCCGCGCGAGCGGATGAGGGAGTCCGGGTCCTCGTTCTCGGGCAGGAGCACGAAGCGGAGCCCGACCTCATGGCGCAGCAGCGGCAGCCCGCGGTCGAGCGCGCGCACCGCCGCCCGCCGCCCGGCCGCGTCGCCATCGAAGCATAAGATCGGCCGGTCGCCGAGCCGCCACAGCTCCAGGAGCTGGGTTTCGGTCAGCGCCGTGCCCAGGGGCGCGACCGCACCGGCGAACCCGGCCTGGTGCAGCGCGATCACGTCCATGTAGCCTTCGGTGACGATCGGCACGAGGTCCGAGCGCGGCGCGGCCCTGGCGATATGGGCGCCATAGAGCGTGCGGCCCTTGTCGAAGATTGGCGTGTCGGGCGAGTTGAGATATTTCGGCTGGCCGTCGCCGATGACGCGGCCGCCGAAGGCCATGATCTTGCCCGCCCGGTCGCAGATCGGAAAGATGACGCGGCCGCGGAAGAAATCGTAGGAGTCGCGGGTTTCCGCCTGGCGCAGCAGCCCGGCCTCGATCAACAGCGGCTCGGCGAATTTGCCGCCCAGCGCCCGCTTCAGCGCGTCGCGCGAATCGGGCGCCCAGCCGAGGCGGAAGCGCGCGATGGTCTCGGCACTCAAGCCCCGCCGTGCGAGATAGTCGCGCGCCGCGCGGCCGCCCGGCTGCTTCAACTGGTCCTCGAAGAAGGCGCAGGCGGCGTCGCAGGCGTCGTGCAGGCTCATGGCCTGGGCCTGCCGCTCGCGGTCCTCCGGCAGCTCATCCGGCACGCGCAGGCCGGCTTCCTTGGCGAGCTGCTCCACCGTCTCGCGGAAGCCCGCGCCGGCGACGCGCATCGCAAAGCCGATCACGTCGCCGTGGGCGCCGCAGCCGAAGCAATGATAGAAGGCCTTGTCCTCGACCACGGTGAAGGACGGCGTCTTCTCGCTGTGGAACGGGCACAATCCCACGTATTCCCGCCCGCGCCGGGCCAGCTTCACGTGCCGCCCCACCACGCCCGCGAGCGACAGACGGTCGCGGATCTCGTCGAGGAATTGCGGCGGGAAGGCCATCAGCCTGTCATCCCAACAGGCGCTTCACGATCTGGCTCGCTCCGGCGCTGTCGATGCGGCCGGCATAGCGCTCCTTCAGCGCCGCCATGGTGCGGCCCATGTCCTTGATGCCGGCGGCGCCGATAGCGGCGATCACCTCCTTGATCGCCGCTTCCTGCTCCTCGGCGCTCATCTGCTGCGGCAGGAAGCGCTCGATGATGGCGATCTCGCCGCGCTCCTTCTCCGCGAGATCGGCGCGCTTGCCCTTCTCGTAGAGCTCGATCGATTCGCGGCGCTGCTTGATCATGCCCTGCATCATCTGCTGGATGTCGGGATCGGCGATGCCGTCGGCATTGCCCTTGGGGCGCACCTCGATGTCGCGCTCCTTGAGCCGCGCCAGGATCATGCGCACGGTCGAAAGGGCAAGCGTGTCCTTGTCCCGCATCGCCTGCTTCAAGGCATCGCTGAAGCGCTCGCGCAGCATCGCAATCCTCCGCTTGGGGCGCGGGGGCGACGTTAGCGCACCCCCCGAGCCTTTCGCAAATTGAGGATCGGATTTAAGGGGCGCCCCGGACTTGACGCCGATGGGCGAGCGGGCTATTTGCGGGGCTTAATCCGAACGCTGTTGCGAGCGCGCCGCCGGAGGTTCCGAGCGGTGCGTTTTGACGCAACCTGAACGACGAGGTCGAAGCCCGCCCGCATGAGCCTTGCGCAGCCGCCGCCCGCGCGCCCACCCGGCGCCAACGCCGTTCTGGTTCTGGCGGATGGCAGCGTTTTTTGGGGCCGCGGCGTCGGCGCCACCGGCACGTGCGTCGGCGAGGTGTGCTTCAACACCAGCATGACGGGATATCAGGAGATCGCCACCGATCCCTCCTATGCCGGGCAGATCATCACCTTCACCTTCCCGCATATCGGCAATGTCGGCGCCAACAGCGACGACATCGAGGCCACGACGCCGGCCGCGCGCGGCGTGGTGCTGCGCGCCGACATCACCCAGCCCTCGAACTGGCGCGCGATGCAGCCGCTCGACGCTTGGTTCAAGAGCAACGGCATGGTCGGGCTTTCCGGCGTCGACACGCGGCGCCTGACGCGGCGCATCCGCGACGGCGGCGCGCCCAACGGCGCGCTGCGCCATGCTGGCGACGGCGCGATCGACGTCGCGGCGCTCCTCGACGAGGCCCGCGCCTGGCCCGGGCTCGAGGGCATGGACCTCGCCCGCGAGGTGAGCTGCCGCCAGAGCTACACCTGGGACGAGACGCCGTGGCGTTGGGGCGCGGGCTACGGGCGGATGGAGCGGCCGCGCTTTCGCGTCGTCGCGGTCGATTACGGCGCCAAGCGCAACATTCTGCGCATGCTCGCCGGACTCGACGCGGCGGTAACGGTGGTGCCGGCAACGGCCACCGCCGCAGAGATCCTGCGCCATCGGCCCGACGGCATCTTCCTCTCGAACGGGCCGGGCGATCCCGTCGCCACCGGCGTTTACGCCGTGCCGACGCTCCGCGGCCTCCTCGACAGCGGCACGCCGATCTTCGGCATCTGTCTCGGGCACCAGCTTCTGGCGCTCGCGCTCGGCGCGCGCACGCGCAAGATGGCGATCGGCCATCGCGGCGCCAATCACCCGGTCAAGGATCTCGCCACGGGCACGGTCGAGATCACCTGCCAGAATCATGGATTCGAGGTCTTGTCCGACACTCTGCGGGGTGCGGCCGAGGCGACCCACGTGTCGCTGTTCGACGGCTCCAACGAGGGAATGCGCATCAAGGACCGCCCGGTGTTCTCGGTGCAATACCACCCCGAGGCGAGCCCCGGCCCGCAAGACAGCCACCACCTCTTCCGCCGCTTCGCCGACATGATGACGCAGGCGAAGCGATGAGGAGCGTGTCACATGCGTGCCAGCAACCGGTCGTAGTCGGAATGCGATCCGATCCAGAACCAAACGACGGTATCGCCCTCGCGGACACCGAGCGCTCGCCAACGCAGACCGATGCGGACCGAGTAGACCGGCCGGCTCATATGAACCCGCTTGAAGTCGAGCGAGGAGTGGTTGGGATCGACCTGCCATTGGCGAAAGGCAAGCTGCGCACGGCGTTGGATTTCAGAAGGGAGAGCAGCGAAACAGCGCCAGAAGCGCGGGTTCGCGACGGAATTCATTTACGCCGCGGAAACTTCACCGGCGTGGTGCGCTCTGCCTTGAGGTCCGCCAAGGCCTCGTCGGCGAGCTCGGCGAGCTTGTCCTGGCTCTCGGCAAATGTCCTGGCCCAGCGATCGGCGTCGGTTATCTCGTCGAGAATGATCGCGCCGAGCGTGTCCTGCTCTTTCGAGGGCAGCTTCCGGGCTTGCGCAAAGGCTTTTTCAAGCAGCGTCGTCATGATCGCAATTATACACAAGCGGGACCAGGTTTTCGACCACGATCGAGCGCCGCATGCCTAAGCGCACCGACATCTCCTCGATCCTCATCATCGGCGCCGGGCCCATTGTGATCGGGCAGGCGTGCGAGTTCGACTATGCCGGCGCGCAGGCGGTGAAGGCGCTCAAGGAGGAGGGCTATCGCGTCGTCCTGGTGAATTCCAACCCGGCGACGATCATGACCGATCCCGGGCTCGCCGACGCGACCTACATCGAGCCGATCACGCCCGCGTTCGTCGAGCGCATCATCGAGGTCGAGCGTCCCGACGCGCTGCTGCCGACCATGGGCGGACAGACCGGCTTGAACGCGGCGATGGCACTGGTAAAAAGCGGCGCGCTCGAGCGGCACGGAGTCGAGCTGATCGGCGCCAAGGCGCACTCGATCGAGAAGGCCGAGGACCGCCAGCTCTTCCGCGAGGCGATGGACCGGATCGGCCTCGCCTCGCCCAAGAGCCGGCTGGTGCGCTCGCTGGCGGAGGCGCAGGGCGCGCTGGCGCTGGTGGGATTGCCGGCGATCGTCCGTCCCTCCTTCACCTTGGGCGGCACGGGCGGAGGCATCGCCTATAACCAGCGCGAGTTCGAGGACATCGTCTCGGGCGGCCTGCGCGCCTCGCCCACGCACGAGGTGCTGATCGAGGAATCGGTGCTTGGCTGGAAGGAATACGAGATGGAGGTCGTCCGCGACCGCGCGGACAACTGCATCATCGTGTGCTCGATCGAGAACATCGACCCGATGGGCGTGCATACCGGCGATTCCGTGACCGTGGCGCCGGCCCTCACCTTGACCGACAAGGAATACCAGATGATGCGCAACGCCGCGATTGCGGTGCTGCGCGAGATCGGCGTCGACACCGGCGGCTCGAACGTGCAGTTCGCGGTCAACCCCGAGGACGGCCGCCTCGTCATCATCGAGATGAACCCGCGCGTGTCGCGCTCCTCGGCGCTGGCGTCGAAGGCAACGGGATTTCCGATCGCCAAGGTCGCGGCCAAGCTCGCAGTGGGATACACGCTCGACGAGCTGAGGAACGAGATCACCGGCGTGACGCCGGCCTCATTCGAGCCAACCATCGATTACGTCGTTACCAAGATGCCGCGCTTTACCTTCGAAAAGTTTCCCGGCGCGGACCCGATGCTCACCACCTCGATGAAATCGGTGGGCGAGGCGATGGCGATCGGCCGCACCTTCGCCGAATCGGTGCAGAAGGCGCTGCGTTCGCTCGAGACCGGCCTCACCGGCTTCAACGAGGTCGAGATTCCCGGCGCGCTCGCGGGCGACAACAACGCGATCCGCGCCGAGCTGGCGAAGCCGCGGCCCGACCGGCTGCTGCTGATCGCCCAGGCCTATCGCCATGGGCTTTCGACGGCGGAGATCCATGCGGCGTGCAAATACGATCCATGGTTCCTCGAGCAGGTCCGCGCCATCGTCGCGACCGAGGCCGAGATCACCCGCGTCGGCCTGCCCGCGGACGCCGCCGGTATGCTGCGGCTCAAGAGCATGGGCTTCTCGGACGCGCGGCTGGCCGAGCTGGCGCGCAACGGCGAGGACGAGGTCGCGCGGGCGCGCCGCGCGCTGGGCGTGCGTCCAGTCTACAAGCGCATCGACACCTGCGCCGCTGAGTTCCCGTCGCTCACGTCCTATATGTATTCCACATACGAGGGCGACGGCGCGGGCCCGGCCGAATGCGAGGCGGCGCCGACCGACCGCCGCAAGGTGGTCATCCTCGGCGGCGGCCCCAACCGCATCGGCCAGGGTATCGAGTTCGACTATTGCTGCGTCCATGCCGCCTACTCGCTCAAGGAGGCCGGCATCGAGACCATCATGGTCAACTGCAACCCCGAGACCGTCTCGACCGACTACGACACCTCCGACCGGCTCTATTTCGAGCCGCTGACCGCCGAGGACGTGATCGAGCTGGTGCGGGTCGAGGAACGCGCGGGCCAGGTGCTCGGCGTCATCGTGCAGCTCGGCGGCCAGACGCCGCTGAAACTCGCCGCCGCGCTCGAGGCGGAAGCGATCGCGATCCTCGGCACCTCGCCCGACGCCATCGATCTCGCGGAGGACCGCCGCCGCTTCCAGGAATTGCTGCAGCGCCTCGGCCTGCGCCAGCCCGACAACGGCACCGCGACCTCGGCGGCGGAGGCGGAGCTGGTGGCGGCGCGGATCGGCTATCCGGTGGTGATCCGCCCCTCCTACGTGCTCGGCGGGCGCGCCATGGAGATCGTGAGCGAGCCCGCGGGCTTGGCGCGCTACATGACCCATGCGGTCAAGGTGTCGGGCCGCAATCCGGTGCTGATCGACCGCTATCTCCAGGATGCGATCGAGGTCGATGTCGATGCGCTGTCGGACGGCGCGCAAGTCCACATCGCCGGCATCATGGAGCATATCGAAGAGGCGGGCATCCATTCCGGCGACAGCGCCTGCTCGCTGCCGCCCTACTCGCTGCCGCCCGAGGTGATCGCCGAGCTGAAGAGCCAAACCACCGCGATGGCGCGCGCGCTCCAGGTCGTTGGCCTGATGAACGTGCAGTATGCGGTGAAGGACGGCGATGTCTATGTGCTCGAGGTCAATCCCCGCGCCTCGCGCACCGTGCCGTTCGTCGCCAAGGCGACCGGCGTGCCGATCGCCAAGATCGCGGCGCGGCTCATGGTCGGCGAGCGCCTGTCGTCGTTCACCCTGGAGCGGCCGTCGCTGCGCGCCCATGTCGCGGTCAAGGAGGCGGTGTTCCCGTTCAACCGCTTCCCCGGCGTCGACCTCATCCTCGGCCCGGAGATGAAATCAACCGGCGAGGTGATGGGGCTCGACCGCGATTTCGGCCGCGCCTTCGCCAAGTCGCAGCTCGGCAGCGGGACCCAATTGCCGCTCCAGGGCCGCGTCTTCATCTCGGTACGCGACCGCGACAAGCCCGCCATGGTGGAGCCGTGCCGCCGCCTCGCCGAGATGGGGTTCGCGCTGGTCGCCACCAGCGGCACCGCCGAGCTCCTGCGGCGCAAAGGGATCGAGGTCGAAATCGTCTACAAGGTGTTCGAGGGCCGGCCCCACATCGTCGACCGGATGCTGTCGGGCGAGGTCCAGCTCGTCTTCAACACCACCGAGGGCGCTCAGGCCATCGCCGACAGTTTCAGCCTGCGCCGGACCGCGCTGACCCTCAATATCCCTTATTGCACGACGGTCGCCGGGGCGCGGGCCTCGGTCCAGGCGATCGCCGCCTTGAAGACGGGCAGCCTTGAAGTCGCCTCCCTCCAATCCTACTTTAGCGCATCGTTCTGACCGGTCCGGGGGCCGGGAGAACAAAGCGGAAAAGTGACCAGAAGGCACCAAAGGCGGACATGACCAAGATCCCGATGACAGCCGCCGGGTTTAACCGTCTGCAGGACGAGCTCAAGCGGTTGAAGACCGTCGACCGGCCGTCGATCATCAAGCAGATCGCGGAGGCGCGCTCCCATGGCGATATTTCCGAGAACGGGGAATATCTCGCGGCGCGGGAGCGCCAGAGCTTCGTTGAGGGAAGGGTCATCGAGCTCGAGGACAAGGTCGCCCGCGCCGAGGTCATCGACGTGTCCAAGCTGTCCGGCAAGATCGTCAAGTTCGGCGCCACCGTGACCTTGGCCGATGAAGAGACCGACGAAGAGGCCGCCTACCAGATCGTCGGCGAGGACGAGGCGGATATCAGCAAGGGCCGGCTGTCGGTGACCTCCCCGCTCGCCCGCGCCTTGATTGGCAAGGGCATTGGCGACAGCGTTGAGGTGTCCACCCCCCGCGGCGCCCGCTCCTACGAGGTCATCAAGGTCCGGTTCCGCTAGGTTTCACTCTTGTCCTCGACCTCGATCGGCACGCCCGGATCGTACTTCGAGGCGCGGATCGCCAGCGACGAGCGCACATGCGCCACGTTGGGCGCCGCGGTGAGCCTTGTGGTGAGAAAGCGCTGATAGCTGTCCCAGTCGGCGGCCACGATCCGAAGCAGAAAATCGGTCTCGCCGGCCAGCATGTGCACTTCGCGGACTTCGGGCCAGGTCGCAACCAGGCTCTCGAACGCCTTGAGATCGGGCTCGGCCTGGCTCGACAGCCCGACCTGGGCGAAGACGGTGACGCCAAAACCCAGAAGCTCCGGATTGACGTCGGCGTGGTAGCCGCGGATGAAGCCGGCCTCCTCGAGCGCCCGCACCCGGCGCAGGCAGGGCGGGGCCGAGATGCCGGCGCGGCGCGCCAGCTCGACATTGGTCATGCGCCCGGTCGCCTGCAAGTCGCGAAGGATCCGCCGGTCGATCTTGTCGAGCTTGATGCGACGCATCGAGGGCTCTCCGGCACGATGGGATGTGGCCGGCACGCCGCCGCCTGGCGCGACCGATCATTGCTCATCCTAGCCACCGGTAATTATATTGCAAGTTGTCGGCAGACCGGCCCGGCGCCCCCGTCGGGCGTTGCGGACGGTTCAGAATCATAGAGGTAATACATGGGGTTAACGGCCTCTCCACCAATCGTCTGGGCGGTCCACGACGGCAAGGTCGGGATGGCGAGCCAGGTGCTCGGCCTGGCCGAGGCCGTGGGCTGGCCCGTCGTCGAGAAGCGGCTCGACATCCGCGCGCCGTGGAGCCACCTGGTGCCGCCGCTGTGGTTTCATCCTCTTGCCGCCGTGGGCGCCGGGGGCGACCGGCTCGAGGCACCCTGGCCGGACCTTCTTATCGGCTGCGGCCGGAATGCGGTGGCGCCGGCGCTTGCCGTCAAGCGCGCCAGCGGCGGCAGGACATTTTGGGTCCATATCCAGGACCCGCGCTTCGCCCGCGCCCGCGCCGACCTGATGGTCGTGCCGAGCCACGATTCGCCGCGCGGGCCAAATGTCGTTGCCACGCTCGGGGCGGTCCATCGCGTGACCCCTGCCCGCCTCGCCGACGGCGCGCGCCGCCACGCCGCACTGCTCGCCGCGCTGCCGCGGCCGCTGGTGGCGGTGCTGCTGGGCGGCGACAACCGCGTTTATCGGCTCACGCCACAACGCATTGCCGTATTGGCCGACCAGCTCGCGACGCTGGCACGGCAGGGGATCGGGCTCGCCATCACGCCCTCGCGGCGCACCAGCCAGGACGCCCTGGACCTGCTGCACGAGCGCCTTCGCGGCTTGCCCGCCTTCATTTGGGACGGCAGCGGCGACAATCCCTATTTCGGCATGCTCGGGCTTGCCGACGCGATCATCGTCACGGCCGATTCGGTCAACATGGTGAGCGAGGCAGCCGCGACCGGAAAGCCCGTCCATGTCGTGGCGCTCGAGGGCGGCTCGGCCAAGTTCGCACGCTTCCACCGCGCCATGGCGGAGGCCGGCATCACCCGCCCTTTCTGCGGCACGATCGAGGCCTGGACCTATCGCCCGCCCGACGAGGCGGCCCGCGCCGCCGCCTTGATCCGCGAGCGCGTCGCGCGCCGACTGGCCGAGGTGGCGTGAGTATGGGCCGCGCCGCGCTGTTCCTCGCGGCGTTTCTCGTCGTGTGCGGCGCGACCGTCGTCTTTCCCGGGATCGATCTCGCCGCGAGCGCACTCTTTCACGATCCCGCGCGCGGCTTCTTTCTGGCAGATTTCGCGCCAATCCGGTTCCTCCGCGCCGCGATCCCGTATCTCGCCGTCGCGATCGCCCTGGCCGGGCTGGGGCTGATCGCCGTGAGCGCGCGAGGTCGGTGGCGCGGGCTCGACTGGCGGGCGGGAGCGTTCCTCCTGCTCGCGCTAGCGGTCGGGCCGGGGCTGGTGGTCAACGTGGTGTTCAAGGACCATTGGGGACGCGCGCGCCCGGCGCAGGTCGCGTCCTTCGGCGGCGAGGCGCGGTTCTCGCCCGCCTTTGTGCCGAGCGACCAGTGCGCGCGCAACTGCTCCTTCCCGGCGGGTGACCCCGCGGTCGGCTTCGTCCTGGTCGGCGCCGGATTTCTTGCGGTGACGCCGTGGCGGCGGCGCTCGATTATTGGTGCGGCGCTGGGGTTGGGCGCGGTCATCGGTCTCGCCCGCATGGCGCAGGGCGGGCATTTCCTCTCCGACGTAATCGCTTCGGGGTTTCTCGTCTGCGCCACGACCTGGCTGCTGCATCGCTGGATCGTGCTCCATGACGGGCTCGGCGCGCTTGTCCGCGACCTCGCTCACCCGCCGCCGGCGCTGCGGCGCTTTCTACTCCTGCTCGTCGCCGCCGCCGCCGCCGTCGCGGCGTCGTTCGCGTGGCTCGACCGGCCGCTGGCGGTTTATTTCAGCCGCCCCGATCCGGCGCTGCGCGGCATCTTCCGCGTCGTGACAACGTTCGGCGAATCGACCGGCTATCTCGTTGTTGCGGCGCTGGTGGCGGTGGTGCTGGGTACGGTGGCGCGGCGCACAGCGGACGAGGCGAGGCAGCGCAAGCTCGCGCTCAATGCCTGGCGCGCGGCCTTTGTTTTCGTCGCGGTGGCCGGCGCCGGGCTCGCGGGCGACATCCTGAAGCCGGTGTTCGGCCGCGCTCGCCCGCGCCTCTTCATCTCGGACGGCATCTACGGCTTCACTTGGCATGGCGCGCATGCGAGCCACTGGTCGTTCCCGTCGGGCCACGCCATCACCATCGTCGCCCTGGCGGCCGCGCTCGTCGTGATCGAGCGCCGCCTGTTGCCTTATTGCGTCGCGGCCGCCTTGCTGGTGATGGCGAGCCGGATCGTGCTCGACCAGCACTACCTCAGCGACGTTCTGGCCGGCGCGGCGCTGGCCGGCGCGGCGGTCTGGGCAGTGCGCGCGGCGTTCCGGCGCGCGCTCAGCGATAACCCTTGAAGCCCGTGAGATAACGCACGACGTAGCTGCGCGCGTCGCCGCCGCCCAAGGGGATGGTGATGTGGCCGACCGCGCCCGAATCGGCAAAGCGCGACACGATGCGCGCGATGTCGGGATTGGGGCTCACCAGCAGGAAATCGTCGCCGACATAGGATTCGGGCTTGGCGTCGATGTCGAACTGGTCATGCGGCAGATTGTCGTCGCCGTTCCATTTGAGCGCGTTCATGGGATGCGGCCGCACGTAATAGAGGAGCGCCGCCATGGTCTCGCGGTCCTCCGCCAGCAGCACCGCGCCCGGATGCTCGCGCAGCATGCCGGTGACCGCCTGGCCCAACTGCCTGTAGCCGCGCAGCCGGTGCAACACGTCGTATTTGGCCGGCAGCGCCCAGCCGGTGGCGCGCGCGACGTCGCCGAGCTCGAGCAGCGCCACCGCCGCCGTCACATGCAGCGCCAGCGACCATGTCACCACCCAGCGCCAGCCGCGCTCCAGCAGCCACGCCACCACCAGCACCGTCGCCGCGACATAGGTCGGCGCGGCCCAGTTGGGTTCGGCGCGCGACAGCAGGCTGACCACGAACATCATCGCCAACGTCGGCAGGGCGAAGAAGGCGAGCAGCGCCGCGCGCCGGTCGCCGAAGACGCGGCGCGCCTGCGCCACCATACCGATCAGGGCCGCGAACAGCAGCGGCCCGAACACGCCGAACTGCGAGCCGAAGAAGCGCAGGAAATGGCCGGGATGGAACACGAGCCCATGGAACGCGGCATTGTCGGCGGTATGGTGATAGCTGGCGAAGCCGTGCGCCAGGTTCCACGCAAAATTGGGAGCATAGATCGCGAGGGCGAGCGCGACCGCGCCGAGATAGGGCCGCAGGTGCCGCCGCTCATCGCGGAACGCAATGAGATAAAGCAGCGCCGACACCAGCCAGTAGGCCATCGCGTATTTGGCCAGGAGGCCGAATCCCGCGGCGACGCCGACCGCGATCCACCACCGCCCGCCGCCGGCCTCGCGCGCGCGCGCGAACGAAAGCAATGCGAGCGTCCAGAAGAACAGCAGCGGCGCATCGGTCGACATGATGATCGCCGAGGCCGAAACGCCCGGCAGCGTCACATAGATGACGGCGGACCAGGCCGCGACGCGCTCGCCATAGAGGCGCCGCGCCAGCGCGAAGACCACGAGCGCGGTCGCGAAATGGAGGAGCGGTGCCCCGACCCGAATCGCCAGCTCGCTCTCGCCGAAGATCGCGGTGCTGAGCGCGATCAGCCAGGCGACGAGCGGCGGCTTCGAGTAGTAGCCGAAGGCGGGATGGAGCGACCACCACCAATACTGCGCCTCGTCGGGATAGAGGTCCGCCCGGGCGAGCGCGAGCCAGAACAGCCGCAATACCGTGACCGCAAAGACGACATGAAGCGTGTTCCGCCAATAGCGCTCGGCGCCACCCGAGCCTGCACGCGCCGCCTCGATTCTCATGGGCCGAGACTAGCCCGCCCAGCGGCCGAGAGCGCAGAAAAGTGGCGCCGGCGGTCCGCGCTTGCTAAGTCATGGCGCGATGCAGCTCCGGATCGAGACCTTCAGCAACGCGAGCGGCGGCAACGCCTTCTTCAAGGCGGTGACGCATCCGCTTGCGGCCCGCGCCGCGGCATCGCTGCTGCACCGGCTCGAGGGCGGGCCGGTCGCGATCTACGATCCCGACGGCCAGGCCGATGCCTTCGCCGAGCTTTACGATCTGGCGCGGCTCGAAATCGTCGGCTGCTTCGTGCAGGATGTGCGCGCGATCGGCCGGCCGGTTCTCGGCCGCGCGGCGCAACCGGTGACGGAACTGCACGAATGCCGCGCCCACAGCATGCTGGTGATGGCGTTCGATGCCGCGCGTCCCCTCTCCCACATCCGCCATCTCGTGCCCGCCGGCGCCGCGGTCGAGAGCCTCGACGCGATGCGCATCCCCGACGATCTCCTGAGCAACCGCGCGCGCTATCTCGATCCCCTGAACTTCGCCACAAATTTCGTGTTCTTCCGCGACACGGGCGGGTTATGCACGCGTCTCGTCAGCGCGAACTATTGGGCACGATACGGCGCGCCCGCCAGCGCGCTGTGGTGCCTGCTGTTCGACGAGCACGGCGCGCCCTTGGCCGAATGGCGCGAGGCGCTCGACGGCGACATGGGCGCGATCGTGCTCGACAGCACGGAGGTGCGAAAACGCTTCGGCTTGCCGGATTTCACCGGCCAGCTCTTCCTCCACATCATCGGCGCCGCGGGCCACGACGTGGTCAAGTACGCGCTCGACATCGTCGGGCGCGATGGCGACGCGACGCTGTCGGCGACCCATGATGCGAACTCGTGGCCGGCAGATTTTTATGCCGGGCTCCCCGCGCCCGCGCCGGGCGAGACCGTCACGCTATGGGTGCAGAACAGCCAGCCCTGTCCCATTCCGGCCGGCGCGGTCGGGCTCAACCCGATGGGCGATGCGCGCGTAGCAACGGTCGGGCGCGCATTGGCGCCGTTCGCGACCTTGGCGCTCGATGTGGCATCGCTCCTTCCCGATGTGCGCTGGCCGCAGCAGATCGAAGTGCGCGCGGGCAAGTATTTCGTGCGGCCGCGCTACGAGGTGAGCGGCGGCGGAAGGCGCCGCATCGCGCATGTGAATGTCGAGCGCACCGACCTCAAACCCGATCCCAAGATCGCCGAGCTCGGCAATCTGCTCGGCAAAGGCTATCTCCTGCCGGCGCCGATCCTGCCGCGCGGGGAGTACCGCACCCTGGCGCTGCCGACGCCGATGGCGACCGAGCAGCGCGCGCTGCCGGTGCAGATCGCAGCTTATGACCGCACCGGCCGCGAGGTCGCGCGCCGCAGCATGGGGCTGATCGCGCGGCGGCAATCCGTGGCGCTCGATCTCGACGCGGTGCTGCACGGCGTAGTGCTGCCGGGAGACTATGGGCATCTCGAGCTGCTCTATGATTTCAGCGCCGGCAGCGAGGCCGACGGCTGGCTGCACGGCCTGTTCCGTTACGAGCATCGCGCCAGCGGCCATGCCGCCGAAACGAGCTTCGGCGCGCACGTGTTCAACACCGCGCTTACCTACAAGGGCGAGCCGCAATCCTATTCCGGGCGCGCGCCGGGCCTGTCGACGCGCCTCTTCCTGCGGCTCGGCGAGGGCGCGCTCGATACGCTGTGCCACCTGATCTATCCCGCCTCGACGCCGTGGCGCGCGCTGAGCGCGACCGAGCTCGTCCTCCACGACCGCGCCGGCGCCATCATCGCGCGGGAGAAGGTCGCGATCCCATGCTCCGGCTCGCTGTGCTGGCGCTATCACGAGATGTTCGACGCGACGACGCGCGCCCGCGCCGGCGACGGTGCCTCGATCGTGGTGCGCGATGCGACCTGCCGCCTTTTCGGCTATCACGGATTGATCGGCGCCGCCGGCGCCTTCAGCCTCGACCACATGTTCGGCTTCTGATTCATGCCATGACCCAGCACCGCACCAAGCTCCTCATCATCGGCGCCGGCCCCGCCGGCTACACCGCCGCGATCTATGCCGCGCGCGCCAATCTCGACCCGATCCTGGTCTTGGGCCTCCAGCCCGGCGGCCAGCTCATGATCACCACCGACGTCGAGAACTATCCGGGCTTCGCCGACGTGATCCAGGGCCCCTGGCTCATGGAGCAGATGGCGAAGCAGGCCGAGCATGTCGGCACGCGCCTTATCGGCGACATCATCACCGCGGTCGATCTCTCGACCCGGCCGTTCGTCTGCGCGGGCGATTCCGGCGACAGCTATGTCGCCGACACGATCGCCATCTGCACCGGCGCGCAGGCGCGCTGGCTCGGCATTCCGAGCGAGGATCTGCTGCGCGGCTTCGGCGTTTCCGCCTGCGCCACCTGCGACGGCTTCTTCTTCCGTGGCAAGGAGGTCGCGGTCATCGGCGGCGGCAACACCGCAGTCGAGGAGGCGCTCTACCTCACCAATCACGCCACCCGCGTGACCCTGGTCCATCGCCGCGACGCACTGCGTGCGGAGAAGATCCTGCAGGCGCGGCTCTTCGCCAATCCCAAGATCGCGGTGGTGTGGGACAGCGTCGTCGAGGAGATCAAGGGCGGCGGCCAGCCGCGCCACGTGACCGGCCTCGTCCTCAAGAACGCCAAGACCGGCGCAATAAGCGAGCTCACCTGCGACGGCGTCTTCGTCGCCATCGGCCACACCCCCGTCACCGAGCTGTTCCGCGGCCAGCTCACGCTCGACGCCGACGGCTATATCGTCACCCGTCCGGACTCGACCGCGACCGAGATACCGGGCGTGTTCGCCGCCGGCGATGTGCGCGACAAGATCTTCCGCCAGGCCGTGACCGCGGCCGGAATGGGCTGCATGGCGGCGCTCGAGGCGGAGAAGTTCATCGCCCATCACGCCGCGGCGGCGCTCGCTCCGGCGAAATAAATCGGCGGCGCAAGCCGGGCGCATGAGTAGATTCCGAACCTTCCGGCGCGGTTTTACGCTCCGTTAACTTGGTTCATCCACTGTTAAGGATTGATCATCGCCGAGCGATCCTTGCGCCGCATCCTGCGTCCAACTCACGGCGGCCGCTCTCAGGGAACCCACGGAGGAAACAGATGCGCCCATTCACAACGATGCTCGTCGGCGCCGCGCTACTGGCCGGCGTCGCGGCTCTTCCCGCGCACGCAGTTCCCCTCGCCGATCAATCTGCGCCTATCCACAATCAGGGCGTGGCACAGGTGGCGGTCCATTGCGGTCCCAACGCTCATTACATTCGCGGTCATCGCAATAAGGCCGGCCATTTTGTCCGCGGCCACTACGTTCGCGACCACCGTCATTAACCATAAAGTGATGCGTGCCGTCGCGACTTGCGCCGACGGGCGATAAGTATTGCTTCAATTGCCGCGATTCGCGACAATCACGGTTCGGTCGGCTGCATCCGTGCGTCGACCGACGCCAGACCATGACCGAGAGAATCGGGCGAGTGAACAGCGCGACATGACGATGCCATTCCTCCGCCGCGCCGTTCGCGCCAGCGCCTTCATCCTGTGCATGGTCTCGCTCGTTCCCATGGCGCGGGCGGCGACGGAGACGCCGCCCGCGGCGATCGCAAAAGAGTCGCCGAGTTTCGAACTTGCGCTGCAATACGAAACCGGCGAAGGCGTCGCGCGCGATTACGCGAAGGCGCTGCAGCTCTATTGCGACGCCGCCAACCAAGGCGATCCGCGGGCGTATCTCGATCTGGGCTGGATCTACGCCAACGGGCGCGGCGTGCCACGCGATGACGGGATCGCAATCGGCTGGTGGCGAAAATCGGCCGATGCCGGCGTGCCTCAAGCCGCCAGCCTGGTCGCCATGCTGAGCCACGTGGAACCCGCGACAAAGCTCGGGTGTGAGCTCGAACTGCGGCCGACCGTGACACCCGAACAAGCCTCGCCGCAACTTCGTGCGCTGGTCCAGCACCTCGCATCGCTGCGGGGCCTCAATGCGCGGCTCGTGCTGGCGGTCATCGCCGTCGAGTCAGCATTCGATGCCCACGCGGTGTCGCAGAAGAACGCAATGGGCCTGATGCAGCTCACCGCCGATACCGCAGCGCGGTTCGGCGTTCGCGACCCGTTCGATCCGGAGCAGAACATCCGCGGCGGCACGACCTATCTGCGCTGGCTCATCCAGCGCTTCGCCGGCGACCTGACCCTGGCGCTTGCGGCCTACAATGCCGGCGAGAACAACGTGGATTATTACGGCGGCGTGCCTCCGTTCGCGGAGACGATCGAGTACATCAAGCGGATCCGGCGCTTCTATCCGATCGAAGCGTCCTTGCCCTGAGCCTTGGCTGCCGGCGCACCCGGCGATCACGTCCCGGCGCGGGCTTCCCTATTGCAGGGTATCGTTAATCATTTTACCGGGGTTCCGGCCGATCTCGGCCGGCACACAGTTCCGCCAATGGTTCCGGCCGAAATGGGGTAAAATGGCGGCGAGGCAAAAGGGGTCGTCGTGGAAGGGATGGATTGGGACAAGCTCAGGGTGTTTCACGCCGTCGCGGAGGCCGGCAGCTTTACCCATGCCGGCGAGGCGTTGAATCTGAGCCAATCCGCGGTGAGCCGGCAGATCAGCGCGCTCGAGGAGAGCCTAAGTGTGCCGCTGTTTCACCGCCATGCCCGCGGCCTGATCCTGACCGAGCAGGGCGACCTCCTCTACCGCACCGCGCGCGAGGTGTTCGCCAAGCTCGCCATGACCGAGGCGATGCTGTCGGAGTCGAAGGACCGGCCCAAGGGGCCGCTCAAGGTCACGACGACGGTCGCGTTCGGCTCGGCCTGGCTGGTGCCGCGCGTGCGCGAGTTCCAGGAGCTTTATCCTGAGATCGAATTGAGCTTCGTGGTCGACGACAGCGAGCTCGACCTGTCGATGCGCGAGGCCGACGTCGCCATCCGCATGTCGCCGCCGCGCCAGCCCGACCTGGTGCAGCGCCACCTCATGACGGTGCGCAATCTCGTGTTCGCCTCGCGCGACTACCTGAAGCGCCACGGCACGCCGCAGAAGCCCGAGGATCTCGACAAGCATCGCGTCATCATCTACGGCGGCGACGCGCGGCCGCCGGTGCGCTACGTCAACTGGCTGATCGAGGCGGGCGCCAACGGGCGCGAGCGGCGGCCCATCTTCGCGGTCAACAATCTCTATGCCATCTTCCGCGCGGTCGAGACCGGGCTCGGCATCGCCTCGCTGCCGGACTTCATGGAGCGCGAGGCGAGCGATCTCGTGCGCATCCTGCCGGAGCTGCAGGGGCCCGAGGTCGAATCGTTCTTCGTCTATCCCGAGGAGCTGCGCACGTCGAAGCGCATCGCCGTCTTCCGCGACTTCCTGCTCCGCAAGGTCGCGGAAACCAAGAACGGCGGATAGAGCGCAGCGCGGGCGGCGACTCGAACTACTTGGCGGCTTGCGGCTCGCGTTCGCGGATACGCGCCGTCTCCGAGTCGAGCGGAGCGCTGCCGCCCCACGGATGCTCGGCGATGTCGAACACGGTGCCGTCGGGACCGCGGAACTTGATCTCGAAATAGCCCATCCGCTCGTGCGGCTCGGGCTTCATGAAGCACTCGCCCCCGAGCGCCTCAAGCTTGGCCATCGCTTGGTCGGCGTCCTCGACCAGCACGCCGAAATGATGGACGCCGGTGAAGTCCATGCCCTTGCCGAGCTGATCGGTCTTGAAATTGAGGATGGCAAGATTGATCGTGCCGTCGCTCAGGAACACGCCGTCGGCCAGGGGATTGCCCATGGGCGTCCTGGCGATCTCCTTGAAATCGAACGCCTTCTTGTAGAACTCGGCGGTCTTGACCGGGTCCTTGGTCGCGATCGCGATGTGACGGAGCTTGGCCATGCTCATCCTCCCGGCAGACCGCTCGCCGCGAAATGCGGCCGGTCGGCTCGCCTCTGGGCGCAGTCATAGCACGGCGCGAGCCGTGCCTTAAAGACCGACGAAAGGCCGGACGAGGGCCGCCACGCCAATGAGCGCCAGCACGCCGACCACGGCGAGGGCCGCTATCTTGACCAAGCCGCTGCGCGAACCCTCCGGCGCGGACGAGACCACCACGCGCTCGCCGGCGTGAAGCTCGAACGGGGACGCCGCACGCAGGCCGGTCCGCGGCGACACCAGCCGCGGCGATGCGGCCGGAGCGTGCTCGGTCAAGCTGGGCTCGCGCCGCTGGGCGGCGTCTTCGAGGGCGGCGAGAAGGGTACGAGGCGGCATGGACAACAACTCGTAAAACGAGACGGCGCGAACCTATCCGCGATTTTTGTCCGCAATAGGGCAGGAATGCGGCATAAGCGCGCTGGATGCGGTCACGGAGCCTACGCTCTTCGAGTTAAGAACTCGTGGGCGCGGAAGCACTTAGGTCGTAGCGCCTACTTCCAGATTGGCTTGCCGAGATAGATGTCGGAGGAATCGGTCACCGCGCCGACGGTGGCGCCGGCCCCGGCGCCGAGCGCCGCGCCCACCAAAGGCGCCCCGACCATGGCCCCGACCACCGCGCCGCTGGCGCCGCCGATAACGGCGCCAGTGGAGGCCCGCTCGGCCGGGGTGGTGCCGCAAGCGGCCAACAGCAACGCAATTGCGACCGAGAATCCGAGTGACGCGCGCATCAGGAAGCTCCTAATCCGGAATTTTGTCTATTTTAACCTTAATGTGCGGTGGGAGCAAATTTTCCTTACTCCCGAAGCGATAAAGCGAATCTCCGACCGTCAGACGAAGAGACGCTCGGATTTCAAGCCGTCATACATGGACGCCACGAACTCGCCATAGCCGTTCCAAATGAGGGTCGGCCGGCGGCCCACGTCGGCGCCCAGCACGCGCTCGGTCGCCTGGCTCCAGCGCGGATGGGGAACCTCGGGATTGACGTTGGCCCAGAAGCCGTATTCCTGCGCCTGCAGCGCCTCCCAGAAAGTCTTGGGCCGGTCGTTGGTGAAGGTGAACTTGACGATCGACTTGACCGATTTGAAGCCGTATTTCCACGGCGTCACCAGGCGCAGGGGCGCGCCGTCCTGGCGCGGCACGGGGTGGCCGTACATGCCGGTGACGAGGAACGCCAATTCGTTGGTCGCCTCGAACAGGGTGAGGCCTTCGACATAGGGCCACGGATACCAGAACTGCTTCTGGCCGGGCGCGACCTTGGCGTTGAGGAAAGTCTCCATGCGCAGATACTTCACGCCATCGTTCGGCCGTGCGAGCTCGACCAGCGACTTCAAGGGGAACCCTGTCCATGGCACTGCCATCGACCA
Organism: Allostellaceae bacterium; assembly: GCA_035604615.1. Taxonomy (GTDB): domain Bacteria; phylum Pseudomonadota; class Alphaproteobacteria; order ATCC43930; family CGMCC-115725; genus DATJLY01. Next base: position 31,684 of record DATNID010000021.1, read on the forward strand.
GGCCTCGACGCAGCGGTGGCGATAGAGCCGCTCCTCGAGCGGCATACGCTTCAGGAGATCGTCGATGTCGAGGGTCATCGGCTTCTCGACCATGCCGTCGATCGCCACCGTCCAGGGCCGGATCGGCAGCGCGTCGGCATCGACGTCCTTGTCCTCGGTGAATTCGTAGAAATTATTGTAGTGGGTGGAGAGATTCTCGTCGGTGATGGGCCGGTCGAGCACATAGCGCTCGTTGCGCTTGGCCGGATAGAGGCCGGCGGAAGGATCGGGCTCGGGCCCCGCGGCGGCCAGCGCGTCGATCCCCATGCCATGGGCGGCGGCGATCAGCGCGCCGAACCCCATCGCCTTGACCAGGCGGCGGCGGTCGAGGAACACCGATTCCGGCGTGGCCTCGCTCTCGCGCATTTCCCAGCCGCGCTTCGACTTGATCAACATGGGCGCCTCCTTGGCGCAAGAACCGCCCCCCCGGCCCGAAGCGATAGACCGGCCGCGCCCTCACGGCAAGTCAAACCGGCGCGAGCGCCTATTTGGGCCCTGGCGCCGCGAAGTCGCGCTTACTTGAGGTCGGGCGCGACGAAATCGAACAGCGGCTTGATCTCGTCCGGCGTCATCGGCTTGGAGATGCGCTTGGCCGCGAGCGCCTCCTCGAGGACGCGCTCCGTGCCCTTGATCTCGGCGAGCTGCGTCTGGTCCTTGGATTCGAAGTTCGCGACCATGTAGCGCACGAGATCCACCGGCTGCTCGCTGAACTTGGCGTAATCGACGATCCCCGGCTCGCCCGAGAAGGCGAAATCGCGCGACTTGGCATAGGCGTGCATGAAGCGGACCATGGCGTCGCGCTTGGTCTTGAGGCTGTCGAGATTGGCGGCGTTGACCCGCACCGTCTCAACCCGCACGGCGGGCGAATCGTTGCCGCTTGCGACCTCGACGATAGTCTTCGCCTGCAGCTCCGGCAGCCCCACCGGCGGCACGCCGTAGCAGATGTCGAGCTGTCCGGTCATCACCAGCGGCAGCCCGTTCTGCGACGCGCCGACGGGCGTGAGCTTGGCGTCGGCGACGCCGGCCTCCTTCAGGAGCTGTAGCAGGATGAGGTTGCTCGACGAGCCCGGATTGGAGAAGCCGACGCTCTTGCCATGCGCATCCTTGAGGCTCTTGATGCCGCTGCCGGCCTTGGCGTACCAGAACACCTCGGGCGCGCCCGTCGAGGCCGGCGAGATGACGCGCACCGGCGCGCCCTTGACGTAGGCGGCGATGATGCCGAGGAAGCCCGTCTCGATGGCGATGTCGACGCTGCCCGAGATCACCGCCTGCTCGTTGGAGGCGCCGCCCTCGGTGTAGGTGATCTCGATGTCGAGGCCCGCCGCTTTGAAATAGCCCTGGCGGATGCCGAGATCGGTGTAGGACGTGCCCCACGAGCCGCGCTGCGGCACGGCGAGCTTCAAGGTTTCGGCGCGCGGCGCTTGCGGCAGCGCGACCATGAGCGCGAACGCGGCAACGGCGATACGACGCATCGGACCCTCCCTGGCGGCGGCGGCGCGGGCTGCCCGCTTTCCGCCGGTTGATGCACGGTACGATAGAAATTGGGTTCGTTCCGCAAAATTTAATTTGGCGCGATGCGGCTCATTCGATCACCGCGTCGGCGCGGACGAGGAGCGATGGCGGCACAGCGAGGCCGAGCGCCTTCGCGGTCTGGAGATTGATCGCGAGCTCGAACGTGTCGGCTTCCTGGACGGGAAGGTCGCTGGGCTTCTCGCCGTTGAGAATCCGGCCGGCATAGCGGCCGGCCTTGCGAAAGCCGTCCGCCAGACTTGGGCCATAGCTCATCAGGCCGCCAGCATCGGCGTACTGCCGGACGTTGGCGATAGTCGGCAGGCGATAGCGCGCGGAAAGCACCGCGTTCCGTTCGGGCCGGCCGTTGATGACCGGTCCGTTGCCGATGACGACGCAATCGGCCTTGCGCTCGACGGCCGTGGCGAAGGCGGATGCGATCGCGTCCTCGCCAGCGACGGGGACCACGATCAAATTCAAGCCCAGCCTATGGGCGGCCGTCTCGGCCTCGGCCGTCTCGGCGGCGGCGCTCGAGGCAAACGATTCCAGAATGAGCGCGACGGTCGTCGCCTTGGGCGCGATCTCGTGCAGCAGCTCGAAGCGTTTGCCGACCATGGAGACGAACAGGAAATGCACGCCCGTCGCATTGCCGCCCGGCCGATTGAGGCTCGCGACCAGGCCCAATTGCACTGCATCGCTGCCGAGCGCGAACAGGATCGGGATCGATGACGTCGCCGCTTTCGCCGCCAGCGGCGCGTTCGAACTCCCGAGAGCGGCAATCAAAGCGACATGCCGGCCGACGAGGTCGGCTGCCATCGCCGGGAGGCGATCGTAACGGTTCTCGGCCCAGCGATATTCGATGTGGAGATTGCCGCCGTCGACATAGCCGAGCTCCTTCAGCCCGTCGCGGAAGCCTTGCGTGGACGAGGAAAATACATCCGACCGCGAGGCCGAGAGGTAGCCGATCACCGGCCGCGCCGGCTGCGCCATGATCGCGCGCGGCCACGCGACGGCCGTGCCGCCCAGCATCGCGATCATTTCGCGTCGCCGCATCCGCTCCCCATTTCGCGCGGCCTCCGGCTGCCCTCGCGAGAGGGCCTGCGTCATTGCGCGGCGTGCTGCTCCGCCTTGCCCTGGATCACCTTCTCGGCGAGCCGGCCGGTGAGTTCCTGGAGATGGTCGAAGCGCTCGGCATAGCTCGCGACGCCCAAGGTCACCGAGCGCAGCTCGACGATGAGGTCCTGGATCTCCGACAGCGGCAGGTGCGCGGTGACGAGGTCCCATCCGGCCCAGTCGGCCTTGGCGTCGAAGCCCAGAAGCTGCCCGCGCCGGCCCGACACGATGCGCTGCACCCGCGAGGTGAAGGCGTTGGGCACGGAAATTTCGACGAAATGGATGGGCTCGAGCAGGACCGGCTCGCATTTCGGCAGCGATTCCTGCATCGCCATGCGCGCCGCGGTCTTGAACGCCTGGTCCGAGCTGTCGACAGCGTGGAACTGACCCGTGATCAGCGTCACCGACACGTCCACCACCGGGAAGCCGAGCGGTCCGTGGCGCATGAACTCCATCACGCCTTCCTCGACCGCGGGGATGTAGTTGCGCGGGATGGCGCCGCCCACGACGGCGTCGATGAAGGTGTGGCCGGTGCCGCGCGGCAGCGGCTTCACTTCGATCTGGATGTCGGCGAACTGGCCGTGACCGCCGCTCTGGCGCTTGAAGCGGGCATGCTGCGCCGTGCCGCGCTTGATGGTCTCCTTGTAGGGCACCGCCGGCTTGCGCGAGGTGACGGCGAGATTGTGCTTGGTCCGGAGCCGGTCCATCGCGATCTGGAGATGGATGTCGCCCTGGCCCCACAGCACCATCTCCTGGAGGTCCGCGTTCTGCTCCAGCGAGAGCGTGGGATCCTCCTCGATCAGCTTGCCCACCGCGGGGGTGAGCTTCACGTCGTCGTTGCGCTTCTCGGCGGTGATGGCGAGGCCGAACACCGGGCGCGGGATTGGCGCCTTGGGCAATTGGGGCGGCGTGCCGGTCGAGAGCACGGCGCCGGTCGCAACCCCTTCCATGCGCGCCAGCGCCACGATCTCGCCGCGCCCGGCCGAGGCCACCTTCTCGCTGGCCGCGCCCTGGAGCCGGAGCACGCCGGCGACGCGGGTGCCGTTGAGGCTCATGCCTTCGCTCACCTGCCCCGCCCACACCCGCGCCAAGGACAGCTTGCCGGTGTGCGGCGGCAGATAGGTCTTCACCACCTGCGCCACCGTGTCCTTGGCCGCGAGGTTCAAGCCGTTGCGCTCGGCGGTGGTGGCGGGCGGCGGGGTCTCGTGGCGCAGCGCCTTCCACAGGCGGCGCACACCATGGTCGAGCTGACCTGCGCCCAGGAACACCGGCACGATCAGGTCGCGGCGCAAATCCTGCGACAGCTGGCGATAGATCTCGTCCTTCGTGGGCTGCACATCCTCCAACAGCTGCTCCATCAGCTTGTCGTCGAAATCGGCGAGCTTCTCGAGGAGGCCGGCGCGGCTCTGCCGCTCCTCTTCCTCGAGGTCGGGAGGCAGCTTGATGAGGTCGGAGGCCTGGCCAGGCTTGTAGCGATAGGCCCGCTCGCTGACGAGATCGACATAGCCCGCGAACGTGCCCTCCGGTCCCGGCAGCGGCACCTGGCGCAGGACCAAGGGGCGCGCCGACGCCGCCTGCAGCGCCGCCAGCACCTCGCTCACCCGCGCCGAGGCGCTGTCGAGCTTGTTGATGAACACCATGTGCGGGATGTCGTGGTCGTCGAGGAACTTGAAGATCGGTCCCAAGGTCAGCGCACGCTCGGCCTCGGGCTCGCAGACGACAACGGCGACGTCGGCGGCGAGCATGGCGCTCTGCGCCTCCCAGAACAGCTCGACCGAGCCGGGACAATCGAGGAAGAACCATGGATCGCCGAGGAACGTCGCGTGCGCGGCGTTGATCTCGGTCGACATCTGCCGCGCGCGCGCCTCGGGGGCGTGATCGCCGACCGTGTTGCCGTCGCGCTGCGTGCCGCGCCGGTTGGTGGCCCCCGCGGCGAAGAGCAACGCCTCGAGCAGCGTCGTCTTGCCCGAGAGATAGGGTCCCACCAGCGCCGCGCAGCGCGGCTCGGACGGTTTACCGTTCATCAACGCCTCCCCCGCGTGACGCCGGCGCCAATGTACGAGCGCGCCATCGCCCGCGTCTTGATCGGCGATGGTCGCGCGACGGCGCGCGGCTGGCAACGGGTTTCTTTGCGGCTTTCTTTACGGGAGTTCGCGGCCGCCGCGTTGCGCTTTCGCGATTGCTGCCGCGCCCGGGTTCCCTCTACTGTGCCGCCAAAGCGACCTGGCCGCGAAGGCAGGGCCAAGCGAGGAGGGACGAGGATGCGGCATCGAGCGCGGGGTCGTGCCCGCGGCGGCTTCCCGGCGCGCGCCCGGACATGACCCTGGCGCTCTTCATCGAGCAGCTCTTCAACGGCGTCCAGTTCGGCCTGATGCTGTTCCTGATGGCGGTCGGCGTGACGCTGGTGTTCGGCATCATGCGCGTTATCAACCTCGCGCACGGCTCGCTGTTCATGGTCGGCGGGTATCTGCTGGTCGAGAGCTACCGCGTGATCGGCTCCTACTGGCTGGCGCTGCCGGTGGCGATCGTCGGCGTAATCATCGTCGGCGCGGTGATGGAGGTGCTGGTGCTGCGGCCGCTTTATGGCCGCGGCCATCTCGACCAGGTGCTGGCGACCTTCGGCCTCACCATGTTCTTCAACGAGGCGGTGGTAGTGATCTGGGGGCGCGTGCCCTTGAACCTCAACATCCCAGCCGGACTGGACGGCCATTTCGAGATCTTCCCGGGCGTCAATTATCCGGTCTACCGACTCGCCATCACCGCCGCCGGGCTCATCTGCGGCGGGCTCCTCTATTTCATCATCGTGCATACGCGGCTCGGCGCGCTCATCCGCGCCGGATCGGACAAGCGCGAGATCGTCGAGGCGCTGGGCGTCAATATCGGTTTGCTGTACACCGCCGTGTTCGCGCTGGGCGCCGCGTTCGCAGGGCTCGCCGGGATGCTCACCGGGCCGCTCCTGTCGGTCGAGTCCGGGATGGGCGATCCCATCCTCATCCTGACGCTGGTCGTGATCGTGATTGGCGGGTCGGGCTCGATCCGCGGCGCGCTGGCGGGGTCGCTCATCCTCGGCATCTTCGACACATTCTCGCGCGTCATGCTGCCGCGCATCGTCGGGCTCACGGCGGGAAGCGCGCTCGTGGGCATGGCCGACTATGTCCTCATGGCAACGGTGCTGATTTACAGCCGTACCGGCCTGTTCTCGGCGCATCGGGGCTGAGATGGGACGCCTGTCGCGCCGCACGGCTCTGCACCTCGCCTTCCTCGCCATCGCGCTCGCGGTGCCGCTGTTGCACGACACCTATTACACGCGCTTCGCGACCCAGATCGCGATGTACGGCATGGCCGCGGTGTCGGTCGATCTGCTGCTGGGCTATGCCGGCCTCGTCACCTTCGGCCAGGCGGCGTTCTTCGGCGTCGGCGCCTACGCCGCGGGCATGCTGACCGTCGCCGGGTTTCACGAGGCGCTCGTGGTATGGCCGCTGGCGATGCTCGCCGCGGTCGCCTTCGCGCTGGTGATCGGCGCGCTCTCCATGCGCACCGAGGGGTTCCACTTCATCATGGTGACGCTCGCCTTCGCGCAGATGGTCTATTACATCGGCGAGAGCCTGCGCTCCTATGGCGGCGATAACGGGTTCTCGCTGCCGCGGCGCAACACGCTGGCCGGCATGAGCCTCGCCGACCACACGGTCTTCTACTATGTCGTGCTGGCGCTCTTGGTGCTGGTGCTCTACCTCGCCTCGCGCCTGGTCGGGTCCGAGTTCGGCATGGTAATCCGCGGGCGGCGCGACAACGAGCGCCGGCTCGCCGCCATCGGCTTCCCGCCATTCCGCTACAAATACGCCGCCTTCGTCATCGGCGCTGCGATCGCCGGGCTGGCCGGCGCGCTGATGGCCAACCACGCCCGCTTCGTCAGCCCAGCGATCCTGTCGTGGCAGGTCTCAGGCCAGCTTTTATCGATGGTGATCCTGGGCTCGGCCGGGACCCTCATCGGCCCAGTATTCGGCGCGGCGGTCTATCTCGTCTTTCAGCAGGTGCTGTCGGACTACACCGACCATTGGATGATCTTCTTCGGGCCGCTGCTCATCGCGCGCGTGCTGTTCGTCAAGGAAGGCGTGTGGGGCCTTCTGGTGCAGGCCCTAAAGGCGCAGGAGCGGCCCGCCGCGCCCGTCCCCGCCCCCGACCAGGGCGCCGCGCAATGAGCGACGTCGTGCTCCAGACCGAGGCGATCTCCAAGAGCTTCGGCGCGCTGAAGGCGTGCGACGAGATCTCGCTCGACGTGAAGCGCGGCGAGGTGCATGCCCTCATTGGCCCCAATGGCGCCGGCAAAACGACGCTCATCGGCCAGATCACCGGCGAGATCGCGCCCGACCGCGGACGCATCAATTTCGAGGGACGCGACATCACCGCGCTGGCCACGGCCGAGCGCGCGCGTCTGGGCCTTGCGCGCTCGTTCCAGATCACCAGCATCTTCCCGAGCTTCACCGCCGAGGGCAACGTGGCGCTCGCGGTGCAGGCGACCGGGCGCCACAGCTTCCGCTTCTGGGCCCGCGCCGACCGGCTCGAGCGGCTCAGGGCGCCGGCGCGCCAGCTTCTGCGCGAATTGGGGCTCGGCGCACGCAGCCACGCCGTCGCCGCCGGCATGGCGCATGGCGAGCACCGTCAGCTCGAGATCGCCATGGCGCTCGCGACCGAGCCCAGCATGCTCCTTCTCGACGAGCCGATGGCCGGGCTCGGCAATGAGGAATCGCAAGCGATGGTGGCGCTGCTCGCGCGCCTCAAGGGGCGCTACAGCATCCTTCTCATCGAGCACGACATGGATGTCGTGTTCACCCTCGCCGACCGCATCTCGGTCTTGGTGCAGGGCCGCGTCATCGCCTCGGGCACGGCGGAGGAGATCCGCAACGACCCGCTGGTGCGCGTCGCGTATCTCGGCGAGGACGACGAGTTCGGGGACGAGCATGCTCAAGGTTGAGGGGCTCGAGACCAGCTACGGCCAGAGCCAGGTGCTGTTCGAGGTCGCGTTCGAGGTCAATCGCGGCGAGGTGGTGACCTTGATCGGCCGCAACGGCATGGGCAAGACCACCACGGTGCGCTCTATCATGGGCATGACGCCGGCGCATCGCGGCTCGATCGCGTTCGAGGGCAAGGAGCTGCGCGGCCTGGCGCCGTTCCGCATCGCGCGGCGCGGGCTGGGCCTGGTGCCCGAGGGCCGCGGCATCTTCTCGACCCTCACCGTGTGGGAGAACCTGACCGCCACGGCGGCACCCGGCCGCGGCGGCCGGCGGCGCTGGACCGCGGAGACCGTGACGCAGCTCTTCCCCTGGCTCCTCGAGCGGCGCCAGCAGCTGGGCCAGCATCTCTCCGGCGGCGAGCAGCAGATGCTGGCGATCGCCCGCGCGCTGATGACCAACCCCGAGCTCCTCATTCTCGACGAGGCGACCGAGGGCCTGGCGCCGCTCATCCGCCACGAGATCTGGCGCGTGCTGCTGAAGCTCAAGGAGGCGGGCCAGTCGATCCTGCTGATCGACAAGAACCTGAAGGCGCTGACGCGGCTTGCCGACCGCCACTACGTGCTCGAGCGCGGCCGCGTGCGCTGGAGCGGCGACAGCAAGGCGCTCGTGGAGAATTACGCCGACATCCGGAGATATGTCGGCGTGTGAGAGAAGCCGCGCTCAGGCACGGCCACGCTGCAGCGCGGCGGCGATGAACGCCTCGGGCTTCACCCGGATCGCGGCGCCGGTGGGACAGGCCCGGACGCAGGCCGGACCGCCGTCGATCGCCGCGCACAGGTCGCATTTGACCGCGTGCTTGCGGCCAGCGCCCTTGACCATCGCCTCGGGCGACGCGTCCTCGCGCGGCTCATTGCGCTCCCCGAACAGCAGCCGCATCAGGAGTCCCGATTTCCGCGGCGGCGGCAGGGCCACCATCTGGATCGCGCCGTAAGGGCAGTTGCGCTCGCAATTGCCGCAACCGTTGCAACTGTCGGCGATGACGATCGCGCCGTCTTGCGTCCGTCCGATCGCGTCGGTGGGACAATCCGCCGTGCAAGAGGGATGCTCGCAATGCCGGCACGCCATCGGCAGGTGCACCCCGTCGTGGGTCGGACCGGCGTCGCGCATGAGGCGGCCCACGCCGTAATGCGTTTCGGCGCAGGCCTTCTCGCAATTGTCGCAGTGGACGCAGAGCGCCTCGTCGATCAGGAGGACGTTCGACGCCTCGCCGACCCCCTGGCGCAGGAGGAACTCGATGAGGCCGCTCGCCCGCACATTCGGCTGCCGCCGGTGCTCGTCCGTTAGGCGCAGGAAGAGCCGCTCTTCGATGTCGCGGCGCAGGCGGGGACTGGTGGCGAGGAGCGCGCGCATGGCGACGCCATCGATCCTGATCGCGTCGGTTGCATTGGCGGCCTTGACGGTGGAGAGGGACGGTGATTGCCGCAGCATCGCCATCTCGCCGACGCAGCTTCCGGCGGAGAGATAATCGATGACGATCTCGCTGGCGTCGATCTGGCGCGACACGGTGACCGAGCCCTTGCGGACGATGTACACGTGATCGCTCGTGCCGCCTTCGCGGATCAGCACCTCGTTCGGCCCGAATTCGGCGAGCGCGGCCGTCCGCACGATTTCGGCGAGGCCCGCGTCGTCGGCGTTCGGCGCGAGATACGCCTTGATGTGACGGATCATCGTCGCGGCTTCGATCTCGCGTTTGACAGCCGGGACCGACCGCATGAGCCGGACGATCGCACGGCGGTCGATCTCGAGGAGCAGCGACCGCGTTTGCGCCGTTGCCGTCACGGCGCGCCCTCGTCCCGAGATGAGACCCATCTCGCCGAAGAATTGGCCGGCATTCAGGGTCGCGATCTCGCGCGGATCGCCCGGATCGGTCCGCAATCCGACCTCGCCGAGCAAGATCGAGAAGACGGAATCGGTGTAGTCGTTCTGGCGAAAGACGATTTCGCCCTCCCGCGCCAGCCGGATTTCGCAATGGACGAGACATTCCCTGACCTGCTGCATCGTGAGCGAGGCAAAGAGCCGCTGGCTCCGTTGCGCCACGATCACGAACTCCTTGACCGGAATCGGCAGTCCAGCCTGTGCGAGCTTGCCCTGCAGCAGTGGCTCATCGAGCGGCGGAATGACGTTGCCGAGGATATGTTCGACGGCCTAGTAGCCTTGCTTCAGGCAATCCTTGATCAGCGGGAAGCCGGCCATCGCGCCGATGATATAAAGGCCGGGGACATTCGACTCGTAAGTCTCGGACAGAACGGGAAGAGCGTCCGGGTCGTCGCCCGAGAACGCGATCCCGGCGCCGGCGAGCCAGTCCGGCCGGGTTCCGCTGCCGATTCGCGCCACGAGTCGGTCGCAATTGAGGCGGACGTCGCCGGACGTGGTCTCGAGCGCGAGGTAGCCGACGCCGATTCGCTTCGGCCGGGCATTGGCCAGCTCGCGCATGATGCCGCGGTTGATCGCGCTGCCAATCCGGGCCGCATTGGCCGGTTTGGCGCGCGGAAAGCCGCGGCCCCGATTGACGATGGTGACACGGTTGCCGTCGGCCAGCGCCAGCGCGTTCTCGATCGCGGCATCGCCCGCGCCGATGACGATGATCTCCTCGCCCCGGTACTCGTCGGGATCGTCGAGCTGGTACTGGACGAAGGGAAGATCGGCACCCGGGATGGCGAGACTGCGCGGATTACTCTGGACGCCGATCGCGAGAATGACGTGCTCCGCCGTCAGCGCGGCGCCGTCGGCGAGCGCAATGTCGAAGCCGCCATGCAGCGCCTTGATCGATACGACCTCGGCGTTGTGACGGATTTCGACGCGCGCATCCTGCATGTCCCTTTCCCAGGTCTCAATGATCTCCTCGCGCGCGCCTTCCTTGAAGCCGAGATCGCTGCGCAGGGGCAGGAAATCTGGCGCCGCCATGACGTGCTTGCGCTTGTGGAAATTGAACACCGTATCGGCGAGGTGAGGCCTGCGCTCGAGCAGGACATGCGACAGTCCCGTCTTGGCGGCCCGCGCGGCCGCGCTCATACCCGCCGGCCCCGAGCCAATGACGGCCAGGGCGTAATCCGTTGTCACACTTTCCCCCGATTCCGTCGCTGCCGCAGACGGCAAGGCGCTGCCGGTCGCGATCCTGCCGGACCGCGTTTGCCCATCGTCTTACGAAGTCACGGATTTATGTATTGGACAGCGCTGAGATGTCGCCAAAAGCCTGCGAACTCAGTCGTCTATTGAATTCCCCCAGATAAACATGAGCGCGACCGTTGCGCGTGCAGGACCCTACAATGGAGCGAGTGCGGCGCCTGTGACAAAAATGAGGGCAAGTTTTCCAGATGAATCAGCCTACTCCACCGGCGTCGGGTCGGCGATGATGGGGTTACGCAAGGTCCCGAGGCCGGTGATCTCGACCTCGCAGATGTCGCCGGGCTTCATGCGGGTGCGGCCGGGAATGCGCTTCGAATCGTAGGGGGTCGGCTGATAGCCCGGCGGCGGGTGGAGCGCGCCGGGCGTTCCCATCACGATCACGTCGCCCGCGCGCAGCAGGTATCCGGTCGAGAGGTAATGGATCACCTGCTCGACCGAGAACAGCATGTCGTCGAGCTTGGATTTCTGCTTGTCGACGCCGTTGAGGCGGGTGATGACGGTGTGGTTGGGCGGCGGGCCGAACTCGTCGGGCGTCATCAGCCACGGGCCGAAGCTGCCCGAGCGCTCGAAATTCTTGCCCAGCCCGAATTGCCGGTTGTGGCCCTGAAACTCGCGCACCGAGCCTTCGTTGTAGCAGGAATATCCTGCCACGTGCTGCAGCGCGCGCTTCACCGGGATGTGGCGGCCGGGCGTGCCGATCACCACCGCCAGCTCGCCCTCGTAATCGAAGGTCTCGGCGACCTTGGGGTCGGGGCACCACAGCGGCTCGAGATGCCCGACCTGGCTGCACGGCATGCGCATGAAGATCTGCGGATAGTCCTTGGAGGTGGTGAGGCCGGTCTCCTCGATATGCGCCTTGAAGTTGAGCGCCAGGGCCCAGATCGCCTGCGGCTCGGGCATGACCGGATCAACCGACACCTGGTCGAGCCTGAGATCCGGGTCGCGCCCCTTCACCGCCTCGGCCGCCGCCTTCAAGCCAGCCGGCCCCATCTCCAGGATCGCCTTCAGCGTTCCCGGCAATTCGGGCGCCGCGCGCCTGAGCGACACGAAGCGCACATCGTCCGCCATCACGCCGACCCCGGTGTGATCGCGCCGGTGATAGGAGATGAGCCGCATGGTTGTTCCCCTCTTCGCGTTCAGTTCATGGCCCGGACGGCGCGCAGCGACGGCCGGTTGTCCGACGGACGCGGCCGCTCCAGCCCCTCGGGCAAGTGCCACTCGGAGAAGCGGTTGACGCGGAAGTTCGACGGCTTCCACGCCTCGGTGACGAAATCGGGATTGGAGAAATACTCGATCGTGCCGCCGAGCGGATTCTTGAAGTACCAGAAATAGGCCGACGAGATCGGATGCCGCCCCGGCCCGACCGCGGTCTCGTGGCCGGTGCCCGAGAAATGCATACCGCCGCCGAACACCTCGTGGATGTCGTGGACCTCGAACGCGACGTGATGCAGCTCGGTCTTGCCGCCCGGCTGCTTCAGCAGAAACAGGTTGTGATGGTCGGCGCGCGCGGCATAGCGCAGGAACACGGCGGCGCCGCCCACGTAGCGGTCCGACAGGTGGAAGCCGAGCCGCTTGACGTAGAAATTCTCGCCGGCGCGCACGTCAGGGACGGCGAAGACGATGTGGCCCATGCGGAACGGCCGCGCGCGCTCGTACATCGGGCTCGGCGCGTCGACCCGGCCGCGCGCGCCGGGCACGTTCAAGGGCAAGGTCGAACGGTCGGGCTCCTTGCCGTGACGCCACACCCGGATGCCGAAATTGACGCCGCAATCGTCGACCGCGTGGATCGTGCCGTCCTTGTCCTCGCTGACATCGCGATCGCGCGCCAGCTCGTCGCCCAGCGCGTCGCGGTCCTTGGCCGAGCGCACGCCCCACACCACCTCGCGGAACTCGGCGCCGCCTGAGAGCTTGGGCGGGAGCGACTTGCTGCCGTCGGGCCGCACCACGACCTCGCTGCCGATCTCGGTGGCGAAGACCAGGCCGGACTTGGCGTCCTTCACCTTCTTCAGGCCCCAATCGGCGAACAGCTTGCGCGGCACCGAGAGATCGGGGGCGCCGAACACCACGCTGTCGATGCCGACGAACCGCGCATCATGCTTCGCCATGGCAAGCCTCGCTTGAGCCCTGAGGATCGTGCGCGACTAGAGCATCGCCCGACGCCCGCGGTCAAGGGCACCCTCGGCGTTCCGAGAAATCAGACGGAGGTCACGGGCCTCATCGCGTGTCGGTCATCAGCGCAGCGGTCCGGAAGAACGAGGCGGAATTCGCGCCTGAAGCGGAGATTTATATAGTCCCACAGCTCCGTGATCTCCTCCGCGCCGCCATTATCGGCGATCTCCATCACGGTGCGACCGTCGATCATGCTGGCCGCAAAGCCGGTGCGGTGATGCACCACGACCGGGGCGAGCGCGCCCCGCTGCGACAGCGCTAGCGCCGCCTCGGCAGTGATGCGTGCCCTCGGCGTCGCGCCGTTGAGCACGAAAATGAAGGGTTTCGCCAGCCGCTCGACAAATTCGACGGTGGCGGCGGCGGCGCGCAGATCGTGCGGGCTCGGCTGTACCGGCACCAGCACGAGGTCCGCGTGGCGAATGACTTCGACGACAGTCTCCAAGATGGCGGGAGGCGTGTCGACGAGGACAAGCGCGACGCCCGCCGCGCGCATCCGCTCGAGATCCGTCGCGAGCTGCGCCATGCGGCACCGCGCGAAGAGCGGCGTATTCGCTTGGCGCGCATTCCACCAATCGGACAGGCTGCCTTGCGGATCGGAATCGACGAGAGCGACGGCACCGGACATCGTCCTCTCAGCCGCGATTGCAAGATGCCCCGCCAAGGTCGTTTTGCCGGAACCGCCTTTTTGCGACGCAAGCGCAATGACGTACATAAAGTCCACCCTCGACGCTTGACTGACTGGGGCTTGACGCTACTCGCTTTACGAAACGGCAACCACTCCGTTTGCAGACAAAGCGGCGAAAGTGATCGACAAGTCGCCACCTCGATTCAAGCGAATTGGCGGCAAATTGAGGACGAAAGTGCTTTGTCGATTCGCGTTGAGATGTCAGAATCGATTCTCCGCTCAATTGCGCGAACGGCTCCCCTTTATCTTTTCCTGTGCGTCAATGAAGTTACCGATGCCGTTGCCCAATGGGCTAGGGGTACTCGTTCCGGAAGCGGATCTGCGCACCATCGTGATCCCGCGGCGGGATCTGTGTCCCAAAGCAGGGGATGCAACACTCGCGCTCGCCCAATCCGAATTGGCGGAAGGACTTTTCTTCGCCAAGGGCTCCGCCACGGCTCAAGCATTCCGACCCTCATATTGGCACTATGACGAGCCTCATACCGTCGAGGCGGAAGACGCTTGCGCTGCAATCGAGGACGGGACGGAAGATGGCGCCGTCGGCCCGCATGACTCATCTCGCGGCGACGACGAGCTCATCTTCATCGAGCGCGGGTTCCTCGCCACACATCTTCGGGCGCTGATGCAGGAGCATGCCCCTGGATCCGACCACGGCAGCGCCGAGCAATCTGAAATGCCATCGTTCAAGCCAGAAATTCCGGAATCCCGAGTTCCTGAAGCGGATTTACGCTCGATCCAGCTCCGGCGGAGCAGGCCCGAGACGACATTGGTCGACGGTTTGTTCTTGCGAAAGAGCGTCGACGCCGCCTCCGCGACCGAACGTGCGTTGGAAGTGCCATTGGAAGGTCGCTCCGGATGCGACACGACGTCCGATGTCCCCGAGCCTTGCGTCCAAGCGCGCGAGGATGCACCACGCGTCGGATTCGAGGACGGGCCTGTCGCTAGGCTCTGTCTCGAGACAGCGCCGCCCGTGGCGTCGGACGTCGAGATCGGCGAGGCAGCACCGCTCGCGAGCGTGAAGGCCGAATTCGCGCAGCGCGACAATGCCGCGCGTCGCGACGACACGGTCCATGACGCGGCATTCGTGCGGCCAAGCGAACGCCGAAGACCCTCTCTGGCACCCGCACAGGTGGCGATCCTCGTGTTCGGCAGCGTCGCTTTGCTGGTGTCCATTGTGGTCTTCATCCTTTCCAATACACCCCGGCCCGGCGACATCGTCGCCGTGCAGCTGCCACAAGTCACGGCTCCGGCTGCCGTTCCCGTCACCGCTCCGGTTACCGCTCCGGTCGCGGAACCGGTTGCCGCCCAAGTCACCGCTCCGGTGGTCCAACCGACGTCCGAGGCCGGTGGGGATTTCCTCGCGCGCGGCGACGATAGCCTCAGACTCGGCGATGTCTTCGCCGCACGGCTTTACTACGAGCGCGCCGCCGACGTCGGAAACGCGCACGGAGCACTCATGGTGGGCGCGACGTTCGATCCGGCCTTCCTCGCCCGCGTCGGCGTGCAAGGGCTTCAAGGCGACGAGAAAGCTGCTTTGGCATGGTATCGTCGCGCCAGCGCGCTCGGCGATCCGGAAGCGGCGAAACTGCAGAAGGGTCTCGAGCGCAAATAGCGGGTGCGCGCTCCGTCTCCCATCCTGCACCGCTGCCCTTCGCAGTGCCGCGACATGCGCCATCGACGGCTGCCGCGCGCGCCGGTATGGTGCGGCGAAACCGGAGAGACGGCATGGAAGGAGCCAACACCGCGCGCCCGACCGAGGCCGACATCGTGGCGCGCGCCCGCGCCATGCTGCCGATGCTGCGCCAGCGCGCGGCCGAGACCGAGGCGCTGCGCCGCCTGCCCGACGCCACCAACCGCGAATTCGCCGAGGCCGGGTTCTACAAGATCATGCAGCCGCACCGCTATGGCGGCTACGAGCTGCGCTTCGGGCTCCAGACGGAGCTCGGCGCCGAGCTGGGCCGCGCCTGCGGCTCGGCGGCGTGGGTTGCCAGCATCACCTCGTGCCATCCCTGGCTCGCCGGCATGTTCCCCCCGGAGGCGCAGGACGAGATCTGGGGCGAGAGCGCCGAGACGACAGTGTCCAGCTCGTTCATGGCGGTGGCGCCGAAGGTCGAGCGCACGCAAGGCGGCTATCGCGTCTCGGGGCGGTGGAAATTCTCCAGCGGCGTCGATCACTGCCGATGGGCGGTGGTGATGCTGCCGATCCCGCCCAAGGTCTTCTTCGCCCTGCTGCGCCTCTCCGAGTGCCGGGTCGAGGATACCTGGCGCGCGGTCGGCCTCGCCGGCACCGGCAGCAACGACATCGTCGCCGATAGCGTATTCCTGCCCGACCGCCGCCTGCTCGACCTCGACGATGTCAAGGGCGGGCCGACGCCGGGCAGCGCGGTCAACGACCATTATCTCTACCGCCTGCCGGTGCTGGCGCCCTTGACCTTCAGCATCGTCGGCAACGCGCTGGGCGTCGCGCGCGGCATCGCCGAGACCATCGTCGAGCAGCTCCAGGTGCAGAAGAGCCGCGCCGGCACGCCGGTCGCCGCCAACCAGAGCATCCAGCTCCGCGTCGCCGAGGCGCAGGCCGAGATCGACGCCGCCCACGCGCTGGTCTTCAAGGACCGCGACGAGATCGTGCGCAAGGGCCTGGCGGGCGAGACCATCACCCTCGCCGACCGGGTGCGTTATCGCCGCGACATGAGCTTTTCGGGGCAGCTCTGCGTGCGCGCGGTGGAGCGGCTGTTCCCGATCGTCGGCGCGCAGGGGCTGATGAGCGACCATCCGGTGCAGCGCGGCTGGCGCGACCTGCGCGCCATCTCGCATCACCTCGCCATGACCTGGGACATCCAGGGCTCGCTCTATGGCGCGGTGACGCTCGGTCTCCCCTGCCCCGATCCGAAGATCTGACATGGAATTCGGAATCTTCGATCACGTCGACCGCAACGCGCTGGCGCTGAGCGATTTCTACGAAATGCGGCTCAAGATCGTCGAGGCCTATGACCGCGCCGGCTTCCGCTCCTATCACATCGCCGAGCACCATGCGACGCCGGTGGGCATGGCACCGAGCCCGAGCGTGTTCCTGTCGGCGGTGGCGCAGCGCACCAAGCGGCTGCGCTTCGGGCCGCTCGTTTATCTCCTGCCGCTCTATCACCCGCTGCGGCTGATCGAGGAGATTTGCATGCTCGACCAGTTGAGCGGCGGGCGGCTCGAGCTGGGCGTGGGGCGCGGCGTGTCGCCAATCGAGGTGGGATATTACGGCATCGCGCCTGACGACCGCGTGCCGATCTACCTCGAGACGCTGCAGGTGATCCGCGCCGGGTTGACGCAGAAGACGCTCGATTTCGAGGGCCGGTTCCATCGCTTCCGCGCCGTGCCGATGGAGCTCGAGCCTTATCAGCGTCCGCATCCGCCGATCTGGGTCGGGGTCGAGCGCCCCGACGGCGCCGAGCGCGCCGCGCGCGACGGCTTCAACTTCGTTTCCGCGCATCCTTTGCCCGAAGTGCGGGCGATTACCGACGCCTATCGCGCCACTTGGGCGGCGACGCATGGCACCAAGCCGCTGCCGCTGATGGGTCTCGCGCGCTTCATCGTGGTGGCGCCCAGCGACGACGAGGCGCTCGCGATCGCGCGCCGCGCCTATCCGAAATGGCAGGCGAGCCTCACCCACCTCGCGCGCATGCACAACGTGCCGACCCAGAACCCGCGGCCCCCCGACTTCGACGCGATCCGCCATGGCGGGCGCGGCATCGCCGGCTCGCCCGCAACGGTGGCCGCGGAGCTGCGCAAGCAGCTCGTCGAGGCCGGCGCCAATTATTGCGTCGGCCAATTCGCCTTCGGCGACATGACCCTGGCCGAAGTCACCCGCACCATCGACCTCTTCGCACGCGAGGTGATGCCGGCGCTGGCATAGATAACCCTGACAGGGATTGCATCAACGCCGTGCGTCCTTCGACTTCGCTCAGGATGAGGAAATTCTTTGTCGCACGAAGAACGGTCCTCATCCTGAGCGGAGCGCAGCGTAGTCGAAGGACGCACCAAGTTGATCCGATCGGATGGAGAGCCTACTCCAGCTTGGCGCAGGCCCGCTCGATGCGGTTGCAGGCTTCGCGCAGCTCGGCGTTCGAGGCGGCGTAGGAGACGCGGAAATGCGGCGCCAGCCCGAAGGCGGTGCCGGGCACCACCGCCACGCCCTCGGCATCGAGCAAATAGGTCACGAAGTCGGTGTCGGTCTCGATCATCTTGCCGTCCGGCGTGCGGCGTCCGATGGTCCCGGCGCAAGACGGATAGACGTAGAACGCGCCGTGCGGCGTCGGGCAATGGAGGCCCTTGCAGCGGTTGAGCCCGGCCACCACCAAATCGCGCCGCTCCTTGAACACCGCGTTGTTGACCGGGATGAAGTCCTGCGGCCCATTGAGCGCCTCGACCGCGGCGGCCTGGCTGATCGAGCTGGGGTTGGTGGTGGACTGCGACTGCAGCCCCGCCATCGCCTTGATCAGCTCGGTCGGCCCGCCGGCATAGCCGATGCGCCAGCCGGTCATGCAATAGGCCTTCGACACGCCGTTCAAGGTCAGCGTGCGGGGATAGAGCTTGGGCTCGACCTGGGCGATCGAAGTGAACACGAAATCGTCGTAGACGAGATGCTCGTACATGTCGTCGGCGAGCACCCACACGTCGGGATGACGCACCAATACCTCGGCCAGCGCCGCGAGTTCGGCCCTGGTGTAGGCCGCGCCGGTCGGGTTCGAGGGCGAGTTGAGAATGAGCCACTTGGTCTTGCGCGTGATCGCCGCCTCGAGGTCCTCGGGCCTGAGCTTGAAGCCGTTGTTCTGTGGGCAGGTGACCGCGACCGGCGTCCCTTCGCACAGCACGACGATGTCGGGGTACGACACCCAGTAGGGCGCCGGCACGATCACCTCGTCGCCGCGATTGACCGTCGCCAAGAGCGCATTGAACAGCACCTGCTTGCCGCCGGTGCCGACGCTGATCTGGTTCGGCGCGTAGGTCAGCTCGTTCTCGCGCTTGAACTTGCCGCACACCGCCTTCTTCAGCTCGGGCGTGCCGTCGACCTGGGTGTACTTGGTGTCGCCGCGGTCGATCGCCCGCTTGGCCGCGTCCTTGATGTTCTGCGGCGTGTCGAAATCGGGCTCGCCGGCGGCGAGGCCGATGATGTCGCGCCCCTCCGCCTTCAGTGCCAACGCCTTGTTGGAGATGAAGATGGTGGGCGACGGTTTGATCGCGAGCAGGCGGTCGGCGATGAAGGGCATGGCACGGGCTCGGTTTGAGGGCCGCGCACTCTAGGGCGTGTTACGCTGCGGTGCAACATCGACTCGCGCGTCCGCCTCCAGCGCCGCCGCGATGCCACTCAGCACCGCGGCGAGGCGGACGGCGTCCTGGACCGTCTCGCGGGTGACGCCGTGCTGCACCAGATGGCGCTCGTGGGTCTCCATGCAGATGCCGCAGCCGTTGATCGCGGAGACCGCCAGCGCCATCAGCTCGAAATCGTTGCGCTCGATGCCGGACTGGATCGACGCCTGCATGCGGAGCCGCGCCGGCATTTTCTGATAGGCGGGCTCGTTGACCAGGTGGGTGAAGCGGTAATAGACGTTGTTCATGCCCATCAGCGCGGCCGCGCTCTTGGCTGCCGCCAGCGCCGCCTCGGACAGATGCGGCGCCGCCGCTGCGAAGGCCGCCGCGCGCAAGGCCGGGTCGCGCGCCGCGATCGAGGACGCCACCGCCACGCCCCAGAGCTGCTGCGCGCTGAGATTGGGCGAGGCGAGCGCGTCGGCGAGGTTGCGCTTCAGATCGCGCGCCCACTCGGGCAGGCGCGCGGCGAGATCGGTCAAGGGTTCGACGGTCATGGGGTCCTCCTCACGGTCTGGCGCGTCGCGGCGACCGGCCTTATCTTAGCGCCATGGCTCTCCTGACCGCCGCCCGGCCGCTCGACGACGTCGCGAGGCGCTTCACCATCCATTCCGAGTTCCAGCCCGCAGGCGACCAGCCGGAGGCGATCGCCGGACTCGTCGCCGGCATCGAGCAGGGCGAGAACGAGCAAGTCCTGTTGGGCGTCACCGGTTCGGGCAAGACCTTCACCATGGCGCATGTCATCCAAGCCACCCAGCGCCCGGCGCTCATCCTCGCGCCCAACAAGACCCTGGCGGCGCAGCTCTATGGCGAGATGCGCAGCTTCTTTCCGGAGAACGCGGTCGAGTATTTCGTGTCGTACTACGACTACTACCAGCCCGAGGCCTATGTCCCGCGCACCGACACCTACATCGAGAAGGAATCCTCGATCAACGAGCAGATCGACCGCATGCGCCACGCCGCGACGCGCGCCATCCTCGAGCGCCGCGACACCATCATCGTCGCCTCGGTGTCGTGCATCTACGGCATCGGCTCGGTCGAGACCTATTCCGAGATGGCGATGGACCTCGCCGCCGGCGAGCGCATCGACCGCAACAAGCTGCTTGCCAAGCTGGTCGAGCTGCAATACCGCCGCAACGACACCGCCTTCGCGCGCGGCGCCTTCCGCGTGCGCGGCGACACGATCGAGCTGTTCCCGGCGCATTACGAGGACCGCGCCTGGCGCATCTCGCTGTTCGGCGAGGAGATCGAGGCGATCCACGAGTTCGATCCGCTGACCGGCGAGAAGACCGCCGCGCTCGAGGCGATCAAGATCTATCCCAACAGCCACTACGTCACGCCCAAGCCGACGCTCGCCCAGGCGATCGAGGAGATCAAGCGCGACCTGAAAGTCCGCCTCAAGGAATTCGAGACCCAGGGCAAGCTCCTCGAATTCCAGCGGCTCGAGCAGCGCACCCAGTTCGACGTGGAGATGATCGCCGCGACCGGAAGCTGCGCCGGGATCGAGAATTATTCGCGCTATCTCACCGGCCGCCGCCCGGGCGAGCCGCCGCCCACCTTGTTCGAGTACCTGCCCAAGGACACGCTGATCTTCGTCGACGAGAGCCACGTCACCGTGCCGCAATTGGGCGGCATGTATCGCGGCGACTTCGCGCGCAAATCGGTGCTGTCGGAGTATGGCTTCCGCCTGCCCTCGTGCATCGACAACCGGCCCTTGAAGTTCGAGGAATGGGACGCGATGCGCGGCCAGACCGTGTGCGTCTCGGCGACCCCCGGCCCGTGGGAGCTGGAGCGCACCGGCGGCGTCTTCGTCGAGCAGGTGGTGCGGCCCACCGGCCTGGTCGATCCCATTCCGGTGGTGCGGCCGGTCGAGAATCAGGTCGACGACCTGATGGCCGAGTGCCGCGAATGCGCCCGGAAAGGCCAGCGCGTGCTGGTGACGACGCTGACCAAGAAGATGGCGGAGGCGCTCACCGAGTATTTCCACGAGAACGGGCTGCGCGTGCGTTATCTCCATTCCGACGTCGACACGCTGGAGCGCATCGAGATCATCCGCGACTTGCGGCTCGGCGTGTTCGACATCCTGGTCGGCATCAACCTGCTGCGCGAGGGGCTCGACATCCCGGAATGCGCGCTGGTCGGCGTGCTCGACGCCGACAAGGAAGGCTATCTGCGCTCGCGCACGGCGCTGATCCAGACCATCGGCCGCGCCGCGCGCAACCTCGACGGCCGCGCCATCCTCTATGCCGACCGCATCACCCTGAGCATGCGCGCAGCCCTCGACGAGACCAGCCGGCGGCGCGAGAAGCAGCAGGCCTACAACGTCGCCCACGGCATCACCCCCGAAAGCGTGCGGCGCGGCATCGCCGACATCCTCGAGAGCGTCTACGAGCAGGATCACGTCACCGTTCAGACGGGCGAGGACGCCGCGCTCCACTACCAGGGCTCCAACCTCAAGGCGGTGCTGGCCGATCTCGAGAAGCGGATGCGCGCGGCCGCGGCCGATCTCGAGTTCGAGGAGGCGGCGCGGCTGCGCGACGAGATCAAGCGCCTCGAGGAGTACGACCTCGGCCTCGGCGAAACCGGCATCGGGGCACGGCCCGCCGGCCGCTCGCAGGGCGGGCGGGCCGGCACCTCGGCCAAGCAGATGGCGAAGAACAAGGCGCGCTCGCGGCGGCGCGGGCCGTGACCGACGCCCCGCCCCTGGTCCCGCGCGCGGCCCTCGTCACCGGGGCGGCGCAGCGCATCGGCCGCGCCATAGCGTTGGCGCTCGGCGCCGACGGCTGGGCGGTGGCCGTCCATCACCATCGCTCGCAAGCCCAAGCCGAGGCCGTCGTCGCGGAGATTTCGCGCGCCGGCGGCAAAGCCGTCGCGATCGCCGCCGACCTCACCAGCGAGGCGGCAACGGAACGACTGGTGCCGGCAGCCGCCAAGGCGCTCGGGCCGCTGGGCGCGCTCGTCAATAACGCCTCGGTGTTCGAACGCGACGAGGCGCTCGCGGTCACGCGCACGAGCTGGGACCGTCACATCGAGACCAATTTACGCGCGCCGTTCGTCCTGATGCAGAATTTCGCGCGCCAGCTTCCGGCGGAATGCGGCGGCGCAATCGTCAATCTGCTTGACGAGCGGGTGTGGAACCTGACCCCGCATTTCGTCTCCTACACGCTCAGCAAAGCGGGGCTGTGGACGCTCACCCGCACCATGGCCCTGGCGTTGGCGCCGCGCATCCGGGTCAACGGCATCGGCCCCGGCCCGACCCTCCCCAGCCCGCGCCAGACCGACGAGCAGTTCCGCCGCCAATGGACTGCCATGCCGCTGGGTCGCGGCACCAGCCCGGAGGAGATCGCCGACGCGGTGCGCTTCATCCTCGCCGCCCCGTCCATGACCGGCCAGATGATCGCGCTCGATGGCGGCCAGCATCTGGGCTGGGCACCCGCGGCGGACGGAATCGGGATCGAATAGGCGCCGCCGTTGCCGAGTCGGATGACGCAGTTTTGCTAAGTGATGGAATTGGCGACCTTTCCGCCAGTATGGCGGATGCCGACTTGTCAACAGGAGCAGATTGAACTCGCGAATACGGCCGCGTGCCGGAAGCATTAAATCCTTGTTACCAATGGTTTACAGTTGGGGTCGTTATTATGTTGGAAAATCAAGTATTTGAATTTTTTGCATTATTTTTAGGCAAGGTCCGAAAACCTCCATTTTGACGTGCGCCAGACTGCCGCCCGATCCGGTTCCCAACAGAGTTATCCACAGAGATCGTGGATATTCGCGCGGGGCGTTGACGAACTCGCCGGATCGCGCCAAGTGACAGGCGCATGGCGCACGACGAACCCGCCGAAGAGGCCGAGATTCCGGACGGTCCGCCCGAGCTGACGCTGGGCGGCGCGCTCGGGCGCGGGGTCGAGACGATCCGCGATTTCGTGCGCACCCTGCCGGCCGGGCCCGGCGTCTACCGCATGCTCAACGCCAAGGGCGACGCGCTCTACGTCGGCAAGGCGCGCAACCTCAAGAACCGCGTCGCGAACTATATGCATGTCGCCGCCCTGTCGAACCGGCTGCGGCGGATGGTGGCCGAGACGCATGCGCTCGAGGTGGTGGTGACCCATACCGAGGTCGAGGCGCTGCTGCTCGAGTGCAACCTGATCAAGCGCCTGATGCCGCGCTACAACGTGCTGCTGCGGGACGACAAGTCCTTTCCCTACATCCATCTCACCGGCGGCAGCGACTTCCCTCAGCTCACCAAGCATCGCGGCGCGCGCGGCGAGACGGGCGACTATTTCGGCCCGTTCGCCAATGCCGGCGCGGTCAACCGTACCCTGATCGCGCTCCAGCGCGCGTTCCTGCTGCGCTCGTGCAACGACAGCGTGTTCCAGAGCCGCACCCGGCCCTGTCTCCTCTACCAGATCAAGCGCTGCAGCGGCCCCTGCGTCGGCCGCATCGACCGCGACGGCTATTCCAGGCTGCTGAACGAGGCGCGCGAATTTCTCGCCGGGCACAGCAAGGAGGTCCAGGAGCAGCTCGCGCGCCGCATGCAGGACCTGTCCGAGCGACTCGAGTTCGAGAGCGCGGCGCTGCTGCGCGACCGCATTCGCGCCCTGACCCAGGTCCAGGGCCGCCAGGACATCAATGTCGAGAGCCTGGGCGATGCCGACATCGTCGCCGCGCATCAGGCCGGCGGCCAGACCTCGATCCAGGTGTTCTTCTTCCGCGGCGGCCAGAACTGGGGCAACCGCGCCTATTTCCCGAGCCACGACCGCCAGCTCGCGCTGCCCGACGTGCTCGCCGCCTTCATCGGCCAGTTCTACGACAACAAGCCGATCCCGCCGCTGATCCTGACCAGCGACGTGCCCACCGACCGCGACCTCCTGGTCGCCGCGCTTTCGGCCCATGCCGGGCGCAAGATCGAGCTGGCGACGCCGCAGCGCGGCGACAAGCGCAAGCTGGTCGAGCACGCCCTGGTCAACGCGCGCGAGGCGCTCGCCCGCAAGCTGGCCGAAAGCTCGACCCAGCAGAAGCTGCTGGCCGGCGTGGCCGAGGCGTTCGGCCTCGACGCCCCGCCGCAGCGCATCGAGGTCTACGATAACAGCCACATCCAAGGGAGCCACCCGGTCGGCGCCATGATCGTCGCCGGGCCCGAGGGGCTGATGAAGAACGCCTACCGCAAGTTCAACATTCGCGGCGTCGCGCGGCAAGCCGCCGCGCCTGCGCCGGAGGGCGAGGAAACCCGCACCGGCACGCTCGAGACAGCGATCGCCGAGGCGACCGACCAGGGCTCCGGCGCGCCCGCCGGCGGCGACGACTACGCCATGATGCGCGAGGTGCTGGGCCGCCGCTTCGCCCGCGCCCTCAAGGAGGACCCGGAGCGCGAGCGCGGCACCTGGCCCGATCTCATCCTGATCGACGGCGGCGCCGGGCAGCTCTCCTCGGCGCAACGCGTCATGGTCGATCTCGGCATCGACGACCTGCCGGTCGTCGGCATCGCCAAGGGCCCCGACCGCGACGCCGGCCGCGAGCGGTTCTTCCGCCCCGGGCGGCCGCCTTCGACCCTCGATCCCAAGGACCCGGTGCTGTATTTCCTGCAGCGGCTCCGTGACGAAGCGCACCGCTTCGCCATCGGCACCCACCGCGCGCGCCGCACCAAGGCGATCGGCGCCTCGCCGCTCGACGAGATTCCCGGCATCGGCGCCCGGCGCAAGCGCGCGCTGCTGCATCATTTCGGCTCGGCCCGCGGCGTAGCGCGCGCCGGCCTCGCTGATCTCGAGCGCGTGGCGGGGATTAGCGGCACCATCGCAAAAAAGGTTTATGATCATTTTCATGCCGAGGGCTAAACTCGCTCGGGGCCGGATGCTAGATATGCTGACGACGCTTCCCAACCTGCTCACCTTGTCGCGCATCGTGGCGATTCCGCTGGTGATCGCGACCTTCTACGTGGCGCCGCCGCTGGGGCCGTGGATCGGCTGCGCCCTGTTCACGGCCGCGGGCGTGACCGACTGGCTCGACGGGCGCCTGGCGCGGGCGTGGAAGCAGCAATCCGAGCTGGGCCGGTTCCTCGACCCCATCGCCGACAAGCTGCTCGTCGCAACCACGCTGTTCATGCTCGGGGTCCATGCGCGATTCTCTGCACCGACCATCCTGCCGGCGCTCGTGATCCTGTGTCGCGAGATCCTGGTCTCGGGCTTGCGCGAGCATCTCGCCGGGCTGCGCGTGCGCATCCCGGTCTCGCGCCTCGCCAAGTGGAAGACCGCCATCCAGATGGTGGCGATTGGCGTGCTCCTGGTGGGCGATGCCGGGCCGGCTTGGCTGCCGGTGCGGGCGATCGGCGAGACACTGCTGTGGCTCGCCGCGGCGCTGACCTTGATGACCGGCTATGATTATCTCCATGCCGGCCTCAGCCACATCACGGAGGACGCGCCCGCGATCAAGGTGGCGAAACCGAGCCGCGCCACGTGACCAGCATCTTCGGTCTCGCCGGCTGGAGCGGCAGCGGCAAGACCACGCTCGTCACAAGGCTGCTGCCGGCGCTGGTCCAGCGCGGCATCGTCGTCTCGACCATCAAGCACGCCCATCACGAGTTCGACATCGACCACCCCGGCAAGGACAGCTTCCGTCATCGCGAGGCCGGCGCCAGCGAGGTGCTGATCTCGTCCTCGGCGCGTTGGGCGCTGATGCACGAGCATCGCGGCGCGCGCGAGCCCAGTTTGGCCGAGCTCCTGGCGCGCATGACGCCGGTCGATCTCGTCATCGTCGAGGGCTTCAAGCGCGAGCCCTTCCCCAAGCTCGAGATCCACCGCCGCTCGTTGGGCAAGCCGCTGCTCTATCCCGATGATCCCGACATCGTCGCGGTCGCGTGCGACACGCCGGTCGAGGGCCTTGCCCTGCCCCGACTCGCGCTCGAGGACGCCGACGCGATCGCCCGCTTCATCATCGCCCATTGCCGGCTCGAGGCCGCCCATGGCGCAGCTCAGCGATGACTGCTTCGCCTTCGGCGGCGGCTTGATGTCGGGTGCGCAGGCGCTCGAGCGCATCCGCGTCGCCGCTCTGCCGCTGCCCGGGATCGAGTCCGTGTCCTTGCGAGACGCATCCGGGCGCATTCTCGCGGCGCCCTTGGTGGCGGAGGGCGACGTGCCGCCGCACGACAACGCGGCGGTCGACGGCTATGCCGTGTTTTTCGCCGATTTGGCGCCCGACCGGCCGACCGCGCTGCCGGTGACGGGCCGCGCCGCCGCGGGCCATGCGCTGGGCCGGCCGGCCAGGCGAGGCGAGGCGATCCGTATCTTTACCGGCGCGCCCATGCCCGAGGGGCCGGACACGGTGCTGATGCAGGAGGATTGCCGCGAGAGCGAGGGCAGCGTTACCGTCCCTAGCGGTATCAAGCGCGGCGCCAACCGCCGCCGCCGCGGCGAGGACGTGCGCGCCGGGGCGACCGTGCTCGAGCCGGGACGGCGCCTCAGGCCGCAGGAGGTCGGTCTCGCCGCCGCGGTCGGGCGCGTCGCGCTGCCGGTCTATCGCCGGCTCCGGGTGGCGCTGTTCTCGACCGGCGACGAGGTGCGCGAGCCGGGGACGCATCTTCCGCCGGGAGCGATCTATGACGCCAACCGCTACACGCTGCTGGCGCTGCTCACCGGCCTCGGCTGCGGGGTGAGCGATCTCGGCATCCTGCCCGACCGCGCCCTCTCCGTGCGCGACGCCATCGGCGATGCCGCGGCGTCGCACGACCTGGTCGTCACTTCGGGCGGCATGTCGGTCGGCGAGGAGGACCACGTCAAGGCGGCCGTCGAGGCGCAGGGCAAGCTGCATTTCTGGCGCCTAGCCATCCGGCCGGGCCGGCCGGTGGCGCTGGGCCAGGTCGCGGGCGTGCCGTTCGTCGGGCTGCCGGGCAACCCGGTGGCGGTGATGGTGACGTTCCTGCTGCTGGCGCGGCCCTTGATCCTGCGCCTTGCCGGCGCGAGCGCGATCGCGCCGCATCTCTACCGCGTGCCGGCGGGCTTCTCCTACGACAAGAAGGCGAGCCGCGCCGAATATCTCCGCGCCCGGCTGGAGCGCGGCGTCGACGGAAAATGGTCGGCGCGCAAATACCCGCGCGACGGCGCCGGGATCATTTCGTCGCTGGTGGATGCGGACGGGCTGGTGGCGTTGGGCGAGGGCGTCACGGCGGTGGCGGAGGGCGACGAGGTCGACTTCCTGCCGTTCAGCGAGGTGCTGAATTGAGCCGCGGCCGCCCCGCGCTTGAAACCCGCGCCGCGAGGGGTTAGCTCAAGGCCATGAGACTCCTGTATTTCGCCTGGCTCAGGACCCGGATCGGCACCGCCGAGGAAACTGTCGATCCTCCGGCGAGCGTGCGCACCGTGGCGGCGCTGGTCGAATGGCTCAAGACCCGCGGCCCCAATTTCGCCGAGGCGCTGAAGAACCAGAAGCTGGTGCGGATCGCGGTCAACAAGGAATATGTCGGCCTGGACCACGCGCTGGCGCCGGGCGACGAGGTCGCGCTGTTCCCGCCGGTGACCGGAGGCTGAATTGATCCGCGTCCAGCGCGAGGATTTCGACGTGGGATCCGAAATCGACGCGCTGACCCGCGGCCGCACCGATATCGGCGGGCTGGTCACATTCGTGGGCCTGGTGCGCGACATCGCCGGCGGCGAGCGCGTCGACGCCATGACGCTCGAACATTATCCCGGAATGACCGAGCGCGCGCTCGAAGCGATCGAACAGGAAGCGCTGCGGCGCTGGCCGCTCGAGGCGACCCTGATCGTCCACCGCTATGGCAAGCTCATGCCCGGCGCGCGCATCGTGCTGGTGGTGACGGGATCGGCGCACCGCATGGCGGCATTCGAGGCCTGCGAATTCCTGGTCGACTGGCTCAAGACCAAGGCGCCGTTCTGGAAGCTCGAAGAAACCCCGCGCGGTGAACGCTGGGTCGAGGCGCATGCGAGCGACGACGAGGCGGCGAAAAGGTGGGAAGGGGAGTAGGGGCGGCGAGTCGTCCGTCAGCCGCGCTTCCCGACAATGGCCACCTTGCCGCAACTCGAGACCGAAAGCGCGGCTTGAACCTCGTCGCCCTTGAATTGCCCCGAAAGCTGCGAGGCTAGCGGCCCGACGCCGGTCTGAAACGAACCGTCCGGTCCGAGATTTCCAAGCAGAGCCGTCGAGCCGCTATTCGCGGTCAGCCGCACGAGCACCTCCCGCCCGGAGACGACGATCTGTCCCTGAAACGGGCATGATGTGAATCCGGCAAAAGACCATTGTCCTTCGTACGCGCTCGGCGCTCCCCTCTGTGCCTGAAACCGCACGTCGCCGCAGGCAAGGTACACTGTTCCTTCCAACCGCTCCTGCGCGAACTTCCCTTTCAGCGCTATGCCGCTGATATTCGCCTCAGCGGAAAAGGAGCCGTCGGGCGCAAGCGCGCCGTGAACCGGAGGGTCGCCGCGAACCAAATGGAGCACACCGGAAACTTCGGTACCCCGAGCGGATATTGTCAGCGTGCTCGGCAAGCCGCACTGACCGCCCGGCACGATAGTCCCGTCCCACCGCCCGTCAATGCCGTCGCCACGCGCGACCGTGGTAAATGCCGCCAACGCGCCAATAGCTATGAAGCCGGGCATAATTTGCATGCCATCCCCCAACCAATGACCAAACGATTCGGCTCGCGGCCGAGCACTTCATCCAGCCGCACCGCTCGTTCCGTGCGCGCGTCGTTCATATAATCGATCCAGACCGAGCTATCGACGACGAGCATCGAATTTTCGGCCTTGACGCATCTGGCTCAGCTCGCCTTCCCAGCGAAATTTTCCCCTGATCGCCCGGATTTTCTCCTGCTGCTTCAACCTGACCAGCAGACGCAAGGCTTCCTCGACCACACCCCGTTTGGTGTTAAGACCGGTTGCGGTCATGGCGTTGCGCATGAGTGTATCGTCGATGTCGATATTGGTCCGCATGGCCTAATCCGCATGTGTATGATTTTATCAAAACGTACACATCACGGGAGTGGAAGGCGATCCCTTCCGCGCCCATTCCTCTCCCCGCGCCATCCGCTAATCTCCCTGCCAATGCCCGCGAAACCCGCGACCCGCCTCTATGTCGCCGCGCCCCTCGGCGCGGGCGCGCCAGTCGCGCTCGGGCGCGAGGTGGCGCATCGGTTGCGCGCGGTGCTGCGGCTCGGGGCGGGCGACGCCATATCCCTCTTCAACGGGCGCGACGGCGAGTGGCTGGCGCGCATTGAAACGCTCGGCCGCGACGCCGGCGTCGCGGTGGCGGAGGCATGTCTGCGCGCGCAAGAGGACACGGGCGATCTGTGGCTCGTCTTCGCGCCGGTCAAGCGCGCGCGGCTCGAATGGCTGGTCGAGAAGGCGACCGAGCTGGGCGCCGGCGCGCTCGTTCCCGTCCTGACGCAGCGCACGGTGGCGGAGCGGATCAACGAAACGCGCGTTGGCGCGATCATGCGCGAGGCGGCGGAGCAGAGCGAACGTGTCGCGCTCCCCGAGCTGCGCCCGGCGCAGCCGCTCGATCGCCTCCTCGCTCGGTGGCGCGCCGGGCGCCGCCTCATCCTTTGTGACGAGACCGGCGCCGCGCCGCCCGCCGCGGCCGCGCTCGCATCGCTCCCGCCGGGGCCGCTCGCCGTCCTGACCGGACCGGAGGGCGGGTTTGCGGAAACGGAGCTTGACGCCCTGCGCAAACTCCCCTTTGTTTTCCCGGTGGGCTTGGGCCCGCGCGTGCTGCGCGCAGAGACGGCGGCGCTTGCGGGTCTCGCGCTGGTCCAGGCGCTTGCTGGCGACTGGAGGACTGCGCGCCGGCGGCTGCGCGCGCCGGAAGACGCATCATCCTAGGCATTGAGGGGTCGTCCCGATCCATGTCCGGACCTTCGCTTTCGGGCGGTGAGCCGATCACCGGCAAGCGGCAGCTTGTCGAGTACATCGCCGCGGGCGAGAAGCCGCGCGAGCGCTGGCGCATCGGCACCGAGCACGAGAAATTCGTTTTCCGGCGCAAGGATCTCCGCCCCGTCGCCTATGACGGCCCCGACGGCATCCGCGCATTGCTCGAAGGGCTGACGCGGTTCGGCTGGAGCCCCGTCTACGACGCCGACAATCTCATCGCGCTGTCGGGCGGCGAGGCGTCGGTGTCGCTCGAGCCGGGCGGGCAGTTCGAATTGTCGGGCGCGCCGCTCGACAATCTGCACCAGACCTGCGCCGAGGTGCAGCAGCACCTGAAGCAGCTCCGGCCGGTGTGCAGCGAGCTGGGGCTGGGCCTTTTGGGCCTCGGTTTTCTTCCCGACTGGCGGCGCGAGGACGTGCCGTTCATGCCCAAGCGGCGCTATGCGGTGATGCGCAACTACATGCCCAAGAAGGGCAAGCTCGGCCTCGACATGATGCTCAGGACCTGCACCGTGCAGGTCAACCTCGATTTCGGCGACGAGGCCGACATGGTGAAGAAGTTCCGCGTCGGGCTCGCGCTGCAGCCGGTGGCGGTCGCGCTCTTCGCCATCTCGCCCTTCGTCGAGGGCAAGCCCAGCGGCTATTTGAGCTATCGCAGCCACGTCTGGACCGACGTCGATCCCGACCGCTGCGGCATGCTGCCCTTCGTGTTCGAGCGCGGCTTCGGCTACGAGCGCTATGTCGACTACATGCTCGACATGCCGATGTATTTCGTCTATCGCGACGGGAACTACATCGACGTGGCGGGGCAGTCGTTCCGCGACTTCATGGTGGGGCGCCTGCCCGGGCTGCCGGGCGCGACGCCGACCATGAGCGACTGGGTCGACCATCTCAGCACCGCCTTCCCCGAGGTGCGCTTGAAGCGCTTCCTCGAGATGCGCGGCGCCGATGCGGGCCCATGGGAGCAGATCTGTGCGCTGCCGGCGCTGTGGACGGGGCTCTATTACGACCAGGAAGCGCTCGACGCGGCGGTGGCGCTCATCGCCGACTGGACCGACGAGGAGCGCGAGGGCCTGCGCCGCGACGCGCCGCGCATGGGCCTCGCTGCGCCCTTCCGCCGCAGCACCTTGCGCGAATTGGCGATCGAGGTGCTCGCGCTGGCGCAGGCCGGGTTGCAGCGGCGTGCGCGGCTCGACGGTACCGGCCAGGACGAGACCCACTTCATCGCGTCCTTGATCGAGATCGCGCGGTCGGGCCGCACCCCGGCCGAGCGGCTGCTCGAGCGCTACAACGGCGAATGGGACCGCCGCGTTGCGCCCATCTATCGCGAGATGGCGTATTAGCGGAGCGCCGGCGCGAGCCGGATCTCGGCCCAGCGCGCCGGGTCGGTGCCGGGGGCGTTGCCCGACAGCGACATCCACCGCGCGCGGTACCACGTCACGGCTGAAAGCTCGAGCTTGAGGCGGCCGCTTGCGGGCGGGCCCGCAGCGCCCAGCGCCAACCACGGCAGCAGCGCCGCCGCCACCACGCGCGGCTGGTCGGCGCCGAAATAGAGCGCCTGCGCCCCTGCGACCGGCGCGCAGCCACCGTCCGCCGCGCCCCCCGCGCAGAGGGCAACCCGCATGGCACGGTCGCTCGATCCGCGCGGCGGCGGCACCAGCGCGAGGGTGAAGCGGCGCGGCCCCGCGCCGGCATCGACATCGAGCTCAAGATGATAGGCCTCGCCCGGCGGGAAGGTTCCATCATAGGCGAGGAGATCGGGATCGTAATAATCCTGGCCGACATGGGCCAAGGCGATGCCGTCCCGGCTCCAGGCGAGATAGGCCTCGCCGAACGGCACGTCGCCGGGCGCGGCCTTGAACGGCGGCAGCAGCGCGGCCGGCTTCGGCCAATCGACCAGCGAGCGGTGCGCGGGATCGATCGTGGCCTCGGGCGCGGCGAACGTCGCGAGGCTCGGCCGCGCGAGCGGCTTGCCCTCCCTATGCAGGCGAGTCATGTCGCGGTTGACCGAATTCAGCGCCTCGACCAGCCGCTCGTAGGGCCGATCCTCGATATCGACGAGGCCGAAATCGTAGTCCTCGCGGTCGGCGCGTCCGCCCTGCGGATAGTCGTAATACTGGAACCAGTCGAGGCCGACGAGCTCGGGCAGCGCGGCGAAGCGGGCCGCAGCCGCCGCCGCGCCCGCGGCGCGCTGATCTTGCGTCTCCACCGTCATCAGGTGGCCGTTATTGCGGTTGCCGGTGCGGTTCTCGCGCGCGGCGTAGAACCACTCCGAGACGAACACCGGCTTGCCGCCGCTCAGGCGCCTCAGCCCGTCGAAGAAATAGGGCGCGATCCAGCCTTCGGGACTGTCGACGTTGTAGTTGACGGCGATCGCGTCGACGAAATGCGCCTCGGCGCTGACCGCCAGGGGATCGTAGTAGATCGGCAAGCGATCGCCGAAGAACAGCGCGCCGGGATCGGCGGCGCGGATCGCCCGCGCCGCGAGCGCGTAGTAGTGCGTCGCGACGGTCGCGGTCCAGAGCCGCACGGCGCGCATGCCGTTGGCGCCCGGCCGCAAGCGCGTTACCGCCTCGGCGTGCAGGAGCGCGTCCCACGATGCGACACCCGGCGGCGGCACGAAATCGCGTGCGAATCCCTGCCAGTCGTCGCGGTAGAGGCTGCGCAGGAGCGTCACCCAGCGCTGCTTGGTGTGATTCTCCGCCGGCTTCTTGGAGAAGAACAGGAACAGCGCGCCGCCCCACCATCCGACCTCGTTGTCGGAGAAATACCCGATGCGATAGGGCGAGCCGCGATAGGGCGCGGTGAGGCGCCGCGCCTCGTCCCGCATGCGGTCGGGCATCGCCGGATCGTAGGGATCGAACCAGTGGAAGCGCGCATAGCGGCCGAGTTCGAGATTGATCGTTTCCGGCAGGCGCAGCGCCTCCGGCGCGAGCGACCACGCCCCGACCGAGTTGAAGCCCCAGGCGCCGAGACGCGCGCGCGCCTCCTCGGCCCAGGCTTCGCGCGAGGGCGCGAACCGGCGCCAGTCATAGTGCGGCCGCTCGACGCCTTCGCTCGAAGCGCCGGCATCGACCACATCGACGCCGACCGCCAGCAGCCGTTTGCCGCACGGATCGCCGAGCCACGCGGCCGCGCCCTCGCGCACCACCGACCAGCGCGCGGACGGCGCGTGATCCAGATCGCAGGCACGCACCGGCGCGGCGGCAAGCAGCAAAAAGCCGAGCAACACGAAAAACCCCCTCCTCCCGCCTGGCGGGAGAAGAGGGCAGGTTGAGGAGGGCCCTGCCGCTGGTGGGCGATCGACGTGCAGGCTGAGGCGCCCCCTCACCCTGCCCTCTCCCCCACGTCGTGGGGGCGAGGGACATTTGAACAAGGGCGTCCGCGCATCACGCCGCGGTGCCGCCGACCGTCAACCCGTCCATGCGCACGGTGGGCTGGCCGACGCCGACCGGCACGCCCTGGCCGTCCTTGCCGCAGGTGCCGATGCCGTCGTCGAGCTTCAGATCGTTGCCGATCATGGTGATCTTGGTGAGCGCGTCCGGCCCGTTGCCGATGAGGGTCGCGCCCTTGACCGCGGGCCCGACCTTGCCGTCCTCGATCAGGAAGGCCTCGGATGCCGAGAACACAAACTTGCCCGAGGTGATGTCGACCTGGCCGCCGCCGAAATTCACCGCGTAGAGGCCGCGCTTGACGCTGGCGATGATCTCCTGCGGGTCCTTGTCGCCGGCCAGCATGTAGGTATTGGTCATGCGCGGCATCGGCGCGTGGGCGAAGCTCTGGCGCCGGCCGTTACCGGTGGCGCGCATGCCCATGAGGCGCGCATTGAGCCGGTCCTGCATGTAGCCCTTGAGGATACCGTCCTCGATCAGCACGTTGGTGGTGGTGGGCGTGCCCTCGTCGTCGACCGTGAGCGAGCCGCGCCGGTCCGGCATCACGCCGTCATCGACGACGGTGACGCCGGGCGATGCCACCCGCGTGCCGATGAGGCCGGTGAAGGCCGACGTCTTCTTGCGGTTGAAGTCGCCCTCGAGCCCGTGGCCCACCGCCTCGTGCAGCATCACCCCGGGCCAGCCCGGCCCCAGCACCACCACCATCTCGCCGGCCGGCGCCGGCACCGAGCCGAGATTGACCAGCGCCTGGCGCAGCGCGTCGTCGACCTGGGCGCGCCACTGCTTGGGATCGAAATAGCGGTGATATTCGAGCCGGCCGCCGGCGCCCGCGCTGCCGTTCTCCATGCGGTCGCCGTCGGCCACGGTGATGCTGACATTGAGCCGCACCAGCGGCCTGATGTCGGCGACGCGCAAGCCGTCGGGCCGGATGATCTGCACCGCCTGCCACAAGCCCGCGAGCGAGGCCGAGACCTGGCGCACGCGCGGGTCGAGCGAGCGCGCATAGGCGTCCATCTCGGCCAGGAGCTTGGCCTTGACGGTGAAATCATAGCCGCCCAGGGGATTGACCTCGGTATAGAGTTGGCGATTGGTGCCCGGCGGCGGCGCGGCGAGGGTGCCGCCCGAGCCCGACTTCACCGCCTGAACCGTCCGGCCGGCGCGGCGGATCGCGTCCTCGGACAGCTCGCATGCATGGGCATAACCGCAAGCCTCGCCGGAGAGCCCGCGCAGACCGAAACCCTGGCTCTGGTCGAATGAGGCCGACTTGATCCGCCCGTCGTCGAAGGTGAGGCTCTCCGACTGGCTCCATTCCAGGAACAGCTCGCCGTCGTCCATGCCGGCAAGCGCCTCGCCGACGATGCGTTCGACCCGGGCGCGGTCCATCCCGGTGCGGGCGAAGAACAGCTCGTCGGTGTGGGCGAGATCGGTCATCGGCGGACTCCTTGCAGCGGGCTTCTTGCCACGGCGGGCGCGGCGGCGCCAGGACGGAATATGGGGATCGGCCTGCGCATCCGGAAGCGCCGGCACGAGGCGCGCGGGCCGCCACCAATTCTGCGTCACATGGTCGCAAGGTTGCGGTTGGCGCGGCGCCTCGCGGGGCGGTATTAGGGGGCCGGCCGCTCCGGGGGTAGAGTTGAGCGCATGGCGGCACTTGGGGTAACGTTGCGCTGGTCCGAGCCCATGGCCGGGCGCGCATCCACGAACGAGAGGGCGACGCGGATGGGACGGGGACGCGGTTCGGGGATGGTTGCCATCGCGAGAGCGCCGCTCGCACTGGTCTTGACGCTGGCCGGCGCGTATTTCGGGCAAATTTCCGCCGCGCTCGCCGACAATGTCGAGCAGCCCCGGCCGTGGCAGATGATGCTTCAGCCGGCGGCCTCGCCGGTGCGCGAGCATATCGACGCGCTCCACAACGAGCTGCTGGTCATCATCACCCTCATCACGGTGTTCGTGCTCGGGCTGCTGCTCTATGTCATCGTACGCTTCGATGCCAAGCGTCACCCGGTCCCGTCGCGGCGGACCCACAACACCCTCCTCGAGGTGCTGTGGTCGACCGTGCCGGTGTTCATCCTGTTCATCATCGCGGTGCCGTCGTTCAAGCTCATGTTCTACATGGACCATGCGCAGCACGCCGACATGACGCTCAAGGTAACCGGCCACCAGTGGTACTGGAGCTACGAGTATCCCGATCAGGGCAATCTGAGCTTCGACAGCAACATGATGCCGGAAGAGCAGGCCGTGAAGGAGGGCAAGCCGCGCC
Source organism: Allostellaceae bacterium (assembly GCA_035604615.1). Taxonomy (GTDB): domain Bacteria; phylum Pseudomonadota; class Alphaproteobacteria; order ATCC43930; family CGMCC-115725; genus DATJLY01. The sequence continues at coordinate 67,209 of DATNID010000021.1, forward strand.
TTCTCGAGGTCGACAATCCGGTGGTCCTGCCGGTCGGCACGGTGGTCCGCATCCTGGTGAGCGGCACCGACGTGCTGCATAGCTGGTTCATGCCGTCGATGGGCGTGCAGGAATACGCCGTCATCGGCCGCACCAACGAATCGTGGCTCGAGATCAACCGCGAGGGAACGTTCTACGGCCAGTGCAACCAGATCTGCGGCGTCAACCACCCCTTCATGCCGATCGAGATCAAGGGGGTGTCCAAGGACGACTTCGCCAAATGGATCGTCGATGCGAAAAAGAAATTCGCGCATGACGACGATGCGAAGCTGCGGCTCGCCGCTTCAGCGGCGCATTAGAGCGTCGGAGGATTAGGACGATGGCACACGACACGACGGCGCACGGGTATGGGCACGATGAGCATATGCCGGGGTTCTTCGTCCGCTGGTTTTGTTCGACGAACCACAAGGACATCGGCACGCTCTATCTGATCCTCGCCGTCTGTTGCGGCCTCATCGGCGGACTGTTCTCGATCATCATCCGCGTCAACCTGATGCATCCCGGCGACCCGCTGTTCCACGACAATCATCAGCTCTACAACGTGATCATCACCGCGCACGGGCTCATCATGGTGTTTTTCGTGGTGATGCCGGCGCTCATCGGCGGGTTCGGCAACTGGATCATTCCGCTGATGATCGGCTCGCCCGACATGGCGTTCCCGCGCATGAACAATATCAGCTTCTGGCTGCTGATCCCGGCCTTCGCGCTGCTGTTGGGCTCGGCCTTCGTCGGCGATGGCGCCGGGGTGGGCTGGACGGTCTATCCGCCGCTCTCCTCCAAGGTCGGGCATCCGGGGCCGTCGGTGGACATGGCGATCTTCTCGCTCCACCTCGCCGGCGCATCGTCGATCATGGGCGCCATCAATTTCATCACCACCATCCTCAACATGCGCGCGCCCGGCATGACCATGCACAAGATGCCGCTGTTCATCTGGGCGCTCTTGGTGACGGCGTTCCTGCTGCTCTTGTCCCTGCCGGTGCTGGCGGGCGCGATCACCATGCTGCTCACCGACCGCAATTTCGGCACCACCTTCTTCGACCCGGCCGGCGGCGGCGATCCGCTGCTGTTCCTGCACCTGTTCTGGTTCTTCGGCCACCCCGAAGTCTACATCATGATCCTGCCGGCCTTCGGCATCATCAGCCAGGTGATTTCGACCTTCTCGAAGAAGCCGATCTTCGGCTATCTCGGCATGGCCTACGCGATGGTGGCGATCGGCGTCATCGGCTTCGTCGTCTGGGCGCACCACATGTTCACCACCGGCATCAGCGTCGACACGCGGGCCTATTTCACCGCCGCGACCATGGTCATCGCGGTGCCGACCGGGGTGAAGATCTTCTCCTGGATCGCCACCATGTGGGAGGGCGCCATCGATTTCGAAACGCCGATGCTGTGGGCGGTCGGGCTTTTGTTCCTGTTCACGGTGGGCGGCGTCACCGGCGTGGTGCTGGCCAATGCCGGCGTCGACATGGAGCTGCACAACACCTACTACGTGGTGGCGCATTTCCACTACGTGCTGTCGCTGGGCGCCGTGTTCGGCATCTTCGCCGGATTCTACTACTGGATTGGCAAGATGTCGGGCCGGCAATACAACGAGACCTTCGGCCGCATCCATTTCTGGACCACGTTCATCGGCGTCAACCTGACGTTCTTCCCGATGCACTTCCTCGGGCTCGCGGGCATGCCGCGGCGGATCAGCGACTATCCCGACGCCTTCGCCGGCTGGAACATGGTGGCCTCGATCGGCTCCTACATCTCGGGCGCGTCCACGCTGTTCTTCATCTTCATCATCTTTCACACGCTGCTGGCCGGCAAGCGGGTCGGCAACAATTACTGGGGCGCCGGCGCGACCACGCTCGAATGGACCCTGACCTCGCCGCCGCCGTTCCATTCCTACGACGAGCTGCCGCACGTCGTGACCGAGGGCGGCCACTGAGGCCCGCCGCGATGCCCCAGATCGCAGCCCCGCTCGGCCGCGCCGAGGCGCTGAGCCCAGCGCTCGGCGACTACATCGCGCTCATGAAGCCGCGGGTGATGTCGCTCGTCGTATTCACCGGGTTCGTCGGACTCTATCTGGCGCCGGGCCATCTCCATCCGGTGCTGGCGGCAGTCGCGGTGCTGTGCATCGCGGTCGCGGCCGGCGCGTGCGGCGCCATCAACATGTGGTACGACCGCGACATCGACGCGCTGATGAGCCGGACCAGCGACCGGCCGCTGCCGGCGGGCCGCATGGCGCCCGGCGACGCGCTGGGGTTCGGCGTGGTGCTGGCGGGCGCGTCGATCATGGTGATGGGGCTCGCGCTCAACTGGGCGGCGGCGTCGCTGCTGGCGCTCACCATCGCGTTCTACGTCTTCGTCTACACGGTCTGGCTCAAGCGCCGCACGCCGCAGAACATCGTCATCGGCGGCGCGGCCGGGGCGCTGCCGCCGCTGGTCGGCTGGGCCGCGGCGACGGGCGAGGTCGGCGTCACCGCGCTGGTGCTGTTCGCGCTCATCTTCTTCTGGACGCCGCCGCATTTCTGGGCGCTCGCGCTCTATCGCGCCGGCGATTATGAGCGCGCCGGCGTGCCGATGATGCCGGTGGTGGCCGGGCCCCTCGAGACCAAGCGGCAGATGCTGGTCTACACCCTCATCCTGTGGCCGTTAGCCATGGCTCCCTATTTCCTGGGCGTCGCGGGCTGGGTCTACGGCGCGATCGCTTTTTTCCTGTCCGTCTCTTTCACGTACCTTTCGCTCCGCGTCCTTCGTGACCCCGGCGAGCGCGCGGCGCGGCGGATGTTCGGCTTCTCGATCCTCTATCTCTTCCTGCTGTTCGCCGCGATGGTGATGGACCATTCGGGCGTGGCGGGATGACGATTTCGAACCCAGCCGTGGACGATCGCCAGCGCCGCCAGCGCGTCAAGAATCTCGCGCTCCTCGCCGTGCTCGCGGGGTTGGCGATGCTGTTCTACGTGATCACCCTGGTGCGCATGGGCGCCGGGCCATGAGCGCGCGCGGAAACCGCAAGACCGTCATCTCGCTCGTCGCGGTCCTCGCCGCGATGGGCGGCCTCGTCGCCGCGTCGGTGCCGCTCTATCGCCTGTTCTGCGCCGCGACCGGCTTCGAGGGCACCACCCAGCGCGCCAGCGTGGCACCCGCGCACGAAGTCGCGGGCCGTCTCGTCACCGTGCGCTTCAACGCCGAGACGGCGCCCGACCTGCCATGGGACTTCCGGCCGGAGATGCGTCAGGTCACCGTCCATCCCGGCGAGGAGAAGGTGGTCGCCTTTCGCGCGACCAACCGCTCGGCCGAGCCGGTGACCGGCCGCGCCACCTACAACGTCACGCCCAACAAGGCCGGACTCTATTTCGACAAGCTGCAGTGCTTCTGCTTTTCGAACCAGTTCCTGGCGCCCGGGCAGAGCGCCGAACTCAGCGTGTCGTTCTTCGTCGATCCGGCGATCGTGACGGATCCGGACACGACGGATGTCGACACCATCACCCTCTCCTACACCATGTTCCGCGCCAAGGCAGGAGGCGAACCGGCGGCCAATGCCGCCGGCGTCGGCGCAACCCGCGTCAATTGAGATGGCAAGCGAGTCAGCGATGAAGAGCCACAGCGTCCACAAGCACCCCTACCATCTCGTCGACCCGAGCCCGTGGCCGATCATCGGCGCGATCGCCGCGGGAATGATGTTCGGCGGCGCCGTCATGTTCATGCATGGCGGCCCGACCTGGGTCATGGCCCTCGGCCTCTTGTCAGTCCTGGGCGTGATGTACGTGTGGTGGCGCGACGTGATCCGCGAGGCCGTATTCGAAGGCCACCACACCAAGGTGGTGCAGATCGGCCTGCGCTATGGCATGGCGTTGTTCATCGCGTCGGAGGTGATGTTCTTCGCCGCCTTCTTCTGGGCCTATTTCTCGGCCGCGCTGTTCCCGACCGCGGCGATGGGCGGCGTGTGGCCGCCCAAGGGCATCCATCCGTTCAATCCTTTCGACGTGCCGTTCCTCAACACGCTCGTGCTGCTGCTGTCGGGCTCGACAGTGACTTGGGCGCATCACGCGCTGATCGAGAACAATCGCCGGGACCTCATTCGCGGGCTCGCGATCACGGTGGCGCTCGGGATCTGTTTCACGTCGCTCCAGGCCTACGAATACAGCCACGCCGCATTCGGCTTCACCCAGGGCATGTATCCCTCGACCTTCTTCATGGCGACGGGCTTCCACGGCTTCCACGTCATCATCGGCACTTGCTTCCTCACCGTGTGCCTCGTTCGCGCGATCAAGGGCCAGTTCGAGCCCGACCACCATTTCGGCTTCGAGGCGGCGGCGTGGTACTGGCATTTCGTCGACGTGGTGTGGCTGTTCCTGTTCACCTGCATTTACTGGTGGGGCAGCGCCGGCGCGGCAGTCGAATGACAGATGAGGTGTCGCTCTGGGGCGCGGCGCTCCGCTGCCGGTGCCCGCGTTGCGGCAAGGGCAAGCTTTTCGACGGGCTTCTCTCGGTCGCGGCGCGTTGTCCCGTTTGCGGCCTCGACCTCGCGGCGCAGGATGCGGGCGATGGGCCCGCGGTCTTCGTCGTGCTGATTCTCGGCGCCGTGGTCGTGGGGCTGGCGATCCTGGTCGAGATTCTGTTCTCGCCGCCGATGTGGCTCCATATCGTGCTGTGGACTCCGGTCATCCTCGGCGGCGCGATCGCGATGTTGCGGCCCATGAAAGCGGGATTGATCGGGCTGCAATATCGCAATCGCGCGCTCGGCGGCAGCCCCGCGGACTGATCAGCGGTCGCGCACGTGCTCGGGCCGGAATCCCATGCCGGCGAGGCGCGCGGGCAGCCGGCGCAGGACGGGATGGCGTTGCATCAACTTCAGCGCGAGGGGCGGCTTGATCGGCGCGCCCGCGAGGACGCGGGTGAGAAAGCGGTTCTGGATGAAGATTTGGGCGCGCTGCGTCATGCGGGTCGGAAATTCGCGCCGCCTCTGCACCGCGGCGAGGTCGCGCTCGGTCACGGCGCCGCCGCGCAAGGGCGCGGCCAGGATGTTGGCTGCCGCGACAGCATCCTGGATCGCGAGATTGATGCCGACGCCGCCGATCGGCGACATGGCGTGGGCGGCATCGCCGATGAGGAGCAAGCCCGGCCGATGCCAGCGCCGTATGCGGTCCACCGCGACGGTGAGGAGCTTCACGTCGTCCCAGCGCGCGATCTCGTTCATCCGGTCGGCGAAGTGCGGCGCGATGCGCACGATCTCGGCGCGGAAGGCGTCGAGGCCGCGCTCTTTCATGTTCGCGAAGCTGCCTTTGGGGATGACGTACGCACATTGCCAGTAATCGCGGCGATCGATGGTCACGAACAGGGCGCCGCGCTGGACCCGGCCAAGGGTCTGGCCGCCGTCGCTCGCACGCCGCGTCAGCCTGAGCCACAAGACGTCCATGGGCGCGCCGAGATCGAGCACCTCGAAGGGCGCCTTCGCGCGCACCGTCGAATGGCGCCCGTCAGCACCGACGACGAGGTCGGCGGCGATGTCGAGCGGCCCCTCCGGCGTCTGCGCCCTCACTCCGGTGATGCGCCCGCCATCGACCACGAGGTCGACCGCGTCGGTGTTCATCATCAGGCGGAACGAGGGATAGGGCCGCGCCGCCTGGGCGATAAAGTCGAGGAAGTCCCACTGCGGCATCAGGGCCACGAATTTGCAGCGCGTCGGGAGGTAGCGGAAATCCGCGAGGGTTGCGAAGAAATCCCCCACCTGCCCGCCCAGCTCCTGCAGTTCCTGGTGCGGCCGTGCGAGGAATTCGTCGAGGAGGTCGAGCTCGTGCATCACCTCCAGCGTCGAGGGATGGATTGTGTCGCCGCGAAAATCGCGGAAGAAGTCGGCATGCTTCTCCAGCACCGCGACCGAAACGCCGGCGCGCGCCAACAGGAATCCCAGCATCATCCCGGCGGGTCCGCCGCCGACGATGCAGCATTGGACCCGGTCGCTGCGCGCCGCGCCCTGGTTCATGCGTCCCCCGATACCGGCTAGGCTCTTTCCCTATGCAACGACTAGCGATGCCCCGCAAGTCCTTCGCCGCACCGACGCTCTTCACGCTCATAGGGCTCGTGCTGCTGCTCGGCCTCGGCACATGGCAGGTGCAGCGCCTGCATTGGAAGGAGGGGCTGATCGCCGAACGCGCCGCGGCGGTCTCGGGCGCGCCGGCGGCGCTGCCGCGCACGCTCGACGAGGCGCGCGCTCTCGAGTTTCACCGCGTGCGCGCGGCGGGGCGCTTCCTGCACGAGCACGAGCTTCATCTCCACGCCACGACTGCAGTGGGCGAGGCTGGCTTTCACGTGGTGACGCCCTTCGCGCTCGCGCGCGGCGGCACGGTGCTGGTCGATCGCGGCTTCGTGCCGCAGCGTCTCCTGGATCCTGCGACCCGCGCGGCTTCGAACCCGGCCGGTGAGGTCGAGGTAACCGGACTCTTACGCCTGGCGCCCGATGGCAGGCCGTCATGGTTCTCGCCCGACAATCGGTCTGACCGCAACGAATGGTTCTACATCGACACGGCCGCGATGGCGCAGGCGGCAAGGCTTCCAGATGTGCCGCAGTTCTATGTCGATGCCGACGCAACGCCCAATCCGGGCGGCTTTCCGCTGGGCGCCCAGACCAGGCTCGATCTCCCCAACGATCACCTGCAATACGCCGTCACCTGGTACGCGCTGGCGGGTGCGCTCGTCATCGTCTACATCCTGCTGCTGCGCCGCCGACGCGGAGAAAGCAATTGAACAGCGCCTATCGCCTGCTCGAGACCAGGTTCGCCCGCCTCACCGCGCTGCACGGCGCGGGCAGCGTGCTGCATTGGGACTGGTCGACCATGATGCCCGAGGGCGGCGCCGAATCGCGCACCGAGCAGATCGCGGCGCTTCGCGTGGTGTGCCACGAGGTGCTGACCGATCCCGCCGTGCCCGAACACCTCGCCGCCGCCGACGGCGAGGAGCTCGATCCCTGGCAGCGCGCCAATTTGCGCGAGATGCGGCGGCAGTGGCTGCATGCGACCGCGCTGCCGGCCGACCTCGTCGCTGCGCTGTCCAAGGCGTCGAGCGAATGCGAGATGGTGTGGCGTGCGGCCCGGCCTGCCAGCGACTTCGCCACCATCCTGCCGTCGCTCGAGCGCCTCCTCGCGCTGGTGCGCGCCAAGGCCGAGGCCAAGGCGGCGCGGCTCGGCAAGAGCGCATACGAGGCGCTGCTCGACCAGTACGAGCCCGACGGCAGCACCGCCGAGATCGATCGCCTGTTCGCCGCGCTGGCGAAGGAATTGCCGGCGATGACCGAGGCGGCGCTGGAGCGCCAGCGCGGCCTTTCGCCGCCGCTCCGGCCCGAAGGCCCCTTCCCCGTCGCGGCGCAGCGCCAAGCCGGCGTGCGGCTGATGGAGCAGCTTGGGTTCGATTTTGCGCATGGCAGGCTCGATGTCAGCCTGCATCCCTTCTGCGGCGGCACGCAGGACGACGTGCGCATCACCACGCGCTACGACGAGGCCGACTTCACCCGTGCCCTCATGGGCGTGCTGCATGAGACCGGACACGCCCTCTACGAGCGCGGGCTGCCCGCCGAATGGCGCCACCAGCCGGTCGGCGACGCGCGCGGCATGAGTATCCACGAGAGCCAGTCGCTGCTCATCGAGATGCAGGTATGTCGCTCGCGCGAGTTCCTGGAATTCGCGGCGCCGGTTTTGCGCGAATGCTTCGGCGGCACCGGTCCGGCGTGGGACGCCGCCAACCTCTACCGCCTCTATACGAACGTCGAGCGCAGCTTCATCCGCGTCGATGCCGACGAGGTGACCTATCCGGCGCATGTCATCCTGCGCTACCGGCTGGAGCGCGCCCTCATCGCCGGCGATCTCGCTCTCGCCGACCTGCCGCCGGCGTGGAATGACGGGATGCGCGACCTCCTGGGCATCGTGCCCCCGGATGATCGCCTCGGCTGTCTCCAAGATGTCCACTGGTACGACGGGGCCTGGGGATATTTCCCGACCTATACCTTGGGTGCGATGACGGCGGCGCAGCTTTTCGTTGCGGCCAAGCGCGCCGACCCCGGCATCGCGCCGGCGATCGCGCGCGGCGACTTCGCGCCGCTGCTGACGTGGCTGCGCGCCAACGTCCACGCCAAGGGCTCGCGCTTCACCAGCGCCGAGATCGTCGCCGACGCCACCGGCGTCCCGCTCGACGCCGCCATCTTCCTCGGCCATCTGCGCGCGCGCTACCTTGCCGTGAAACATCTATAAATCATTGAAATAACGTAATTATTCGGCCATTGCGGGGCGCCGCGCGGAACGCTAGCCTCTATCCGTTCCCAAGACCCGTTCCCCTGGAAGACCGTGCCCTACATCTCCACCCGCGACGGTTCCGCGCCGCCCGAGCGTCTGCCTTTCGAGGCGGCGCTGTTGCACGGGCTTGCGCATGATGGCGGGCTCTATGTGCCGGAACACTGGCCGCACCTCTCGGGCGGCGGGCTCGCCGCGCTGGCCGGCAACACTTATGCCGAGATCGCCGCCGCAGTGACCGAGCCGTTCCTCGAGGGGGCGGTCGCGCCGGCGGAGTGGCGCCGCATGGTCGAGCAGGCCTATCGACCCTTCACCCACCGGGCGGTCGCACCGCTAAAGCAGCTCGGCCCCTCGCTCTGGCTCATGGAGCTGTTCCATGGGCCGACCCTGGCCTTCAAGGACTATGCGCTGCAGCTCCTGGGACCACTGCTCGATGCCGTGCTGAAGCGGCGGGGCGAGCGGGTCACGGTGGTGGCCGCGACCTCGGGCGACACCGGCTCGGCCGCGATCGAGGCCTGCCGCGACCGGCCGTCGATCGACGTCTTCGTCCTCTTCCCGAAGGGCCGCATCTCCGAGGTCCAGCGCCGCCAGATGACCACGGTCCCGGCCGAGAATGTCCATGCCGTGGCGATCGAGGGCAATTTCGACGACTGCCAGGACCTGGTGAAGGCGATGTTCGCCGATGCGCCCTTCCGCGCCGCGCTGAACCTGTCGGCGGTGAACTCGATCAACTGGGCGCGGATCGTGGCGCAGGCGGTCTATTACGTCGCCGCCGCGGCGGCGCTGGGCGCGTCCGAGCGCGGCATCGGCTTCGCCGTGCCGACCGGGAATTTCGGCAACGTCTATGCCGCACATGTCGCGCGCCGCATGGGGGTGCCAATCAAGGAGCTGGTGATCGGCACCAATCGCAACGATATCCTGGCGCGTTTCTTCAACAGCGGACTCATGTCCATCGGCCCGGTCGAGCCTAGCCTGAGCCCGGCCATGGACATCCAGGTCTCGAGCAATTTCGAGCGGCTCTATTTCGAGCTCAGCGGCCGCGACGGCGCGGCGGTGGCGAACGCGTTCCGCGCCTTCCGCGAGAGCGGCACCCTGCCATCGAACCCGGCCTTGTGGCAGGAGGCGCGGACCTTGTTCTCCGCTCACCGTGTGAGCGACGACGACACGCGCGCGACCATCGCGGCCACGTATCGCGGCACCGGCGAATTGATCGACCCGCACACCGCGGTTGCGGTCGCCTCGGCGATGGCGGCGCGGCGCGACCCGGCGCTGCCCATGGTGGCGCTCGCCTGCGCCCATCCGGCCAAGTTCCCCGACGCGGTCGAGAGCGCGGTGGGGTTCCGTCCCACGCCCCCGCCCGCCCTGGCGGAGGCGTTGCGCCGGCCGGAGCGCAGCAATGTCCTGCCCAACGAGCTTGCCGCGGTCGAGCGGTTCGTCGCCGACCGGGCCAGGGCAAAGCAGGAGGCCATGCGATGACCATCCGCGTAACCACCCTCGAGAACGGCATGCGCGTTCTGACCGACCGCATGGCTTCGGTCGAGACCGTGTCGATCGGCGTGTGGGTCGCCGTCGGCACGCGCCACGAGCCGGCGCGGATCAACGGCGTCGCGCACCTCCTCGAGCACATGGCCTTCAAAGGCACCGAGCGGCGCTCGGCGCTCGAGATCGCGTCCGAGATCGAGGCGGTGGGCGGCCACGTCAACGCCTATACCTCGCGCGAGCACACCGCCTATTACGCCAAGGTGCTGAAGGAGAATACCGGCCTCGCCGTCGATATTCTCGCCGACATCCTGCAATACTCGACCTTCGACGCGCGCGAGCTGGAGCGCGAGCGCGCGGTGGTGCTGCAGGAGATTGGCCAGGCTTTCGACACACCCGACGACATCATCTTCGATCTGTTCCAGGAGCGCGCTTTTCCCGACCAACCGATGGGCCGCCCCGTCCTGGGCCGCGCCGAGATCATCCGCACCATCGACCGCGACACGGTGGCGGGCTATCTCCAGGGAAATTACGCGGCGCCCGGTATGCTGCTGGTCGCGGCCGGCAACCTCGAGCATGGAGAAATCGTCGATCTGGCGCAGCGCACCTTCTCGCATCTGCACGCCGAAAGCGCGGCCAAGAGCGAGCCGGCGCGCTATGTCGGCGGCGATCTGCGCCAAGAGCGCGAGCTCGAGCAGGTGCACATCCTGCTGGGCTTCCCTGGCTTCTCCTTCGCCGACCGCGACTATTACGCTGCCTCCGTGGTCTCGACCGCACTGGGCGGCGGCATGTCGTCGCGGCTGTTCCAGGAAATTCGCGAGAAGCGGGGCCTAGTCTATTCGATCTATTCCTTCACCCATGCCTATAGCGACGGTGGGTTGTTCGGCGTCTATGCCGGTACCGGCGAGGACGAGGCGGCGGAGCTGATGCCGGCGCTATGCACCGAGATCAAGCGGCTCAATGACGGGCTGGCGCCCTCCGAGCTGGCGCGCGCGCGCGCGCAGCTCAAGTCCGGCCTCTTGATGTCGCTCGAGAGCACCGGCGCGCGCTGCGAACAGCATGCGACGCACATGCTGGTGTTCGGCCGGCCGCTCGACGTGCAGGAACTCATCCAGCACATCGACGACGTCGACGACGCGGCGGTCGCGCGCGTGGCACGGCGCCTGTTCGAGGCGCCGCCGACGGTGACGGCGCTCGGACCGGTCGGGCGCATCCAGGCCTACGATCGACTCGTCCAGAACCTCGGCGCGTGAGGCGGGCGTTGCCGCTCGAGCTGCCCCGCATCCTCGGCGCCGTTCCTCCCGCCTTCCGCCTCACCGGCCAGCGCGTGCTGCTGCGTGCGCCCGAGCGGCGCGATTGGCGCGCCTGGGCCGAGCTGCGCGGCGAATCCCGCGCCTTCCTCACGCCATGGGAGCCGACCTGGTCGAGCGACGCGCTAACTCGCGCCGCCTTCAACCGCCGGCTCGCGCGCTATGCCGCCGACTGGCGCGGCGACCAGGGCTACAGCTTCCTGCTGTTCCGTCTCGAGGACGAGACGCTGCTGGGCGGCATCGGCCTCACCAACGTGCGCCGCGGCGTGGCCGAGAGCGCGAGTCTCGGCTACTGGGTGGGCGAGCGTCATGCGCGCAAGGGCTACATGACCGAGGGACTGCAGCTCGTGCTCTCCTTCGCCTTCCAGCGCGCCCGCCTCCATCGGGTCGAGGCGGCGACCTTGCTGCACAATGTCGCGAGCCGCGGATTGCTGGTGAAGAGCGGCTTCCGCGAGGAGGGCCACGCGCGGGGATATCTCTGCATCGACGGACGCTGGCAGGACCACGTTCTGTTCGGCATCTTGCGCGAGGAGTGGGTCCCGAAGGGATAGGGAGGAGCGCGATGGAGATCCGCCGCATCGTGACCGGCCATGACGAGCGCGGCCGCGCGGTCTTTCGCAGCGACGAGAGGCTCGCCGGCGTCCCGGTCGAGGGCGGCGTCGCCGAGTTCGCCGTCGCCTGGTCCACCACCGTCAGCCCCGCCGACAACGACGATCCGTTCGATGGCGCCAAGCGCGCGGTCGGCCTCGCCTGCCCGGGCGGAACCGTGCTGCGCTTCGTCGATATTGCGCCGGGGCGCCGCTCGCCGATGCACCGCACCAACTCGATCGATTACGGCATCGTGCTGGCGGGCGAGCTGGACCTGGAGCTCGACGACGGCGCGGTGAGGCATCTCCACGCCGGAGACGTCGTGGTCCAGCGCGGCACCATGCACGCCTGGGTCAATAACGGCACCGTGCCGTGCCGCATGGCCTTCGTCCTGATCGACGCCAAGCCCGCCGCCGCCGGCGGCCGGACGCTCGACCCGACCCACTAGCGCGGCCTCCGATGCTTCCCCTCCCCGCCGTCATCGCGCAGTGGTTCGCGCGGCGGCAGTGGACGCCGCACGCGCACCAATTGGCGCTGCTCGAGGCCGCGCGCCACGGTCGCTCGGTGCTGCTGATCGCGCCCACCGGCGGCGGCAAGACGCTCGCCGGATTCCTGCCGAGCCTCGTTGAGCTAGCCGCCGCGCCGCATGCGGGGATGCACACGCTCTATATCTCGCCGCTGAAGGCGCTCGCCGTCGACATCGAGCGCAACCTCGGCGCGCCGATCGCGGAGATGGGCCTCGATCTCGCGCTCGAGACTCGCACCGGCGACACGCCGCAGCTCAGGCGCCGGCGCCAGATCGAGCGCCCGCCGCACTTGCTGATGACAACGCCCGAATCGCTGGCGCTGCTGCTGTCGCTGGCCGAGGCGCCGCGGATGTTCGGCGCCCTGCGATGCCTCATCGTCGATGAGCTGCACGCGCTCGCCGGGACCAAGCGCGGCGACCTGCTGGCCCTGGGCCTCGCGCGGCTTCGCCGGCTTGCGCCGTCGGCGCGGCGCGTGGGACTTTCCGCGACGGCGCCGTGGCCCGACGAGCTGGCAGCCTGGCTCGGCTCCGGCGGGGTCGCGGTCGAGCGCATCGAGGGGCGCGCCGGCGCCAAACCCGAGGTCGCATCGCTCGATGCGCGCGAGCCCTTGCCGTGGTCCGGGCACATGGCGGTCCATGCGCTGGGCGAGGTCTACGCGGCGATCGCCCGCCACCGCACCACCATCGTCTTCGTCAACACCCGCGCCCAGGCCGAGATCGTGTTCCAGGAACTGTGGCGCATGAACGACGCCAACCTGGCGATCACGCTCCATCACGGCAGCCTCGCCCCCGAGCAGCGCCGCAATGTCGAGGCGGCAATGGCGGCGGGCAAGCTGCGCGCCGTCGTCGCCACGTCCTCGCTCGATCTCGGCATCGACTGGGGCGATGTCGATCTGGTGGTGCAGGTCGGCGCGCCCAAGGGCGTGTCGCGCCTGACGCAGCGTATCGGCCGCGCCAACCACCGGCTCGACGAGCCGAGCCGCGCGCTCTTGGTGCCGACCAACCGCTTCGAGGTGTTGGAATGCCGCGCCGCGCTCGACGCGCTCGAGGCGGGCGAGCTCGACGGCGACCGGCCGCGCGCTGGCGGGCTCGACGTGCTGGCGCAGCACGTGATGGGCATGGCCTGCGCCGCGCCCTTCACGTCCGACGCGCTCTACGAAGAGGTGACCAGCGCCGCGCCCTACGTGCGCCTCGCGCGGCGCGATTTCGACGATGTGCTGCGCTTCGTCGAGGATGGCGGCTATGCGCTCAGGAGCTACGAGCGCTGGCGCCGGCTCTACTGCGACAGCGAGGGGCGCTATCACGTGGTGGCGCCGGATTTCGCGCGGCGCTACCGCATGAATGTCGGCACCATCGTGGCGGCGCCGATGCTGCGCGTGCGGCTGGGGCGGCGCCTCCTGGGCGAGATCGAGGAATGGTTCGTCCAGGGGCTGGTGCCGGGCGACACCTTCGTGTTCGCCGGCGAGCGCCTCTACTTTCTCGGCATCGAGGGCATGGAGGTGACGACGCGCCGCTCCAAGGACGAACTGCCGCCCAATATCCCCGCCTACGAGGGCGGGCGGCTGCCGCTCACGACGCATCTCGCGGCGCGGGTGCGCGGGCTCTTGGCCGCGCCCGAGACCTGGAACGGGTTTCCCGCGCCGGTACGCGAATGGCTCGCTTTGCAGAAACGGCGCTCCGAGCTCCCTGACCGCGACGGGCTGCTGGTCGAAACCTTCCCGCGCGGCCCGCACCATTACCTCGTCGCCTATTGCTTCGAGGGGCGGAACGCGCACCAGACGCTCGGCATGCTGCTGACCAAGCGGATGGAGCGCGCCGGGCTGGGGCCGCTGGGCTTCGTCGCCACCGACTACGTGCTCGCGGTATGGAGCCTCGAGCCGGCGCACGACCTCGACGCGCTCCTCGACCAGGACATGCTGGGCGACGATCTCGAGACCTGGATGGCGGAATCATCGATGCTGCGGCGCAGTTTCCGCACTGTCGCGATCATCGCCGGCCTGATCGAGCGCAAGCAGCCCGGCCACGAGAAGTCGGGCCGGCAGGTGACCTTCAACTCCGACCTCATCTACGACGTGCTGCGCCGCTTCCAGCCCGATCACGTGCTGCTGCGCGCGACCGTGGCCGACGCCGCGACCGGGCTCACCGACGTGCGCCGGCTCGCCGACATGCTGGCGCGCGTCGAGGGCCGCATCCGCCACCGCCGCCTCGAGCGCGTATCGCCCCTGGCCGTGCCGGTGCTGCTGGAGATCGGGCGCGAGGCGGTCTATGGCGCGGCGCTCGACCGAATCGTCGACGAGGCGGCCGAGGCGCTCATCGAAGAGGCGGGTTTGACCACGGTTCCTGCACACTGACCGGGAGAGGCCCATGCGCGGAAATTTCCGCATCGAAAGCGCCAGATACGGCGTCAGCTTCGGCTCGGCGCTGGCGATGGCGATGTCGTTCGACACCCACCACTCGATCCTGTGGGCCATCATCGATGGCATCTTGAGCTGGATTTATGTAGTCTTTTTCGCGCTGACGCACGCCTGAGACGCTCGCCCTGTGACCGCGCTCACAGGCAAGGCGCCGTCAGCAGGCGTAGAGTGGGCGCTTCTCGGCCTGTTGGGGAGGGTCTCGGCCATGAAACGGATTGAGCTGGTCCTCGCAGTTTCCGCGACGGTCTTGGCCGTCTGGTTCCAGCCAAGCGGGGTGCTTGGCTGCGGCGGGCCGAGCAGTTTTAACGCCAATTGCAGCGCGCCGGCCTCGACGCCCCACACGGTCCTGCCGTCGCCGCCGCCGATCGCCGGACAGCTGATCATGAACGGGTCGTCGCCGCTCACCGGCCCCTGGGCGTCGCCCCCGCCACCCAGCGATTCCGGTCCGGACGGGGCGGCGGTCGTGCCCCCCAGCAGCGCCGATGGGCTCGCCTCGCTCGCCGATCTCGATCGCGGCGGCAACCAGTGGGGCATCATCTTTCCCGGCGCCCGGCCGCTGCCCGAAGGCTTCTGGCCCGGCCTCGGCGCGCTTCATCCGGTGAAGCATGGACAGCCGGTGGTGCAGAAGACCTCGGTCGCCATCTCCACCAGCATCGCCATGGAAGTGAAGGCGAAGGTGCCGCACAAGGGCATCCCCGGCATCGACCCGATGACCTCGGGATCGGGCAACCGCGCGCTGTGGTTCACCGGCGCGCGCTGAGCGCGCGCCCGGCCTCATCCAACAATCCACCCCCCGACTTCAGGGTGGCTTGTCCGCAACGCCGAATTTTGTCAGCATCCGCCCGCCGCATAACGGGCACGGGAGCACGGACATGGCATTGCGCCGCTATATCATCGAGCGGGACATTCCCAAGGTCGGAACGTTCGAGCGTGAGCAGCTTCGCGGCGCGGCGGCCAAGTCGAACGAAGTCCTGCGCCAGCTCGGTCCCGACATCCAATGGCTCGAGTCCTATGTCGCCGCCGACAAGACGTTCTGCGTCTATCTCGCCAAGGACGAGGCGATCATCCGCAAGCACGCCGAGATCAGCGGTTTCCCGGCGACCAAGATCACCGAGATTGGCAAGACGATCGACCCGACCACGGAACGGGCCGGCTGAGCGCGAGCGGGCAAAGCCCTTCACTTCGGCGGGTTCTGCTGCTTCCACGGGTCCTTCACCATCGGGTAGGTGAAGAACTCGACGTTGGCGAGCTTGCCGTCCAGCTTCTCGACCCGCCGGATATAGACGTTCTGGACGATGTCGCGCGTCTCGGGATCGATCATGATCGGCCCGCGCGGGCTGTCGGGGTTCTGCCAGTGCGCCAGTATCTTCATCGCCTCGTCGGCGGTGAAATTGCCCTTGGTCGCCACGATCACCGAGAAGATCGCCGCCATGCCGTCCCAGCCGCCGATCGCGAAGAAGTTGGGAATCATCGCGTCGCCGTAAGCCTGCCGCCAGGCGGCGATGAATTGCCGGTTCTGCGGCCGGGTCGCCGACGCGGTGTAGTTCGCGGCGCTGGCGATGCCCAACGGCGCGTCGCCCATGTTGGGCAGCTCCTCATCGGTGGTGAGATCGACGCCCGAGACCGGGTTGATCCCGGCCGCGCGGATGCCGAGATCGGTCATCACCTTCATGATCGCGGTCGATTGCTTGCCGGCGATGTTGAAGACGTAGAGCACATCGGGCCTCACGTCCTTGATGCGAGCGAAGAAGGGCGCGAAGTCGGGATTGACGACCGGATAGCTGACCTGGCCGACGATGGTGCCGCCGGCTTCGGTGAAGGCCTTGGCGAAGGCGGTCTCGCTCTCGTGACCGGGCGCGAAATCGGGCACTGCGGTGTAGCCTCGCTTCCAGCCCTGCTGCGCCGCCCATTGCGCGAGCGGCGTCACCAGTTGCGGCAGCGTGTATGAGACGCGCACGACATAGGGCGACAGGCGCGGGATCGTCACGCCGGCCGCGTTCATGATGACGAACGGCACCTTGGCCTCGGCCGTCAGCGGCGCGATCGCCGCGGCATTGGGCGTCCATACCACGCCGGTGAGGAATTGCACGCGGTCGCGGGTGATGAGTTCCGTCGCCAGGCGCTTGGCCACGTCGGGATTGGGGCCGGTGTCGTCGCGATAGACGAGCTCGAGCTTAACGCCCGGCGGCAGGTCCTTCTCGTGCTCCTTGACGTAGAGCTTCAAGCCCTTGTCGATCTGGTCGCCGGTCTGGGCCTCGGTCCCGGAATAGGTGTTGATGACGCCAACCTTGACCACCGTGTCCGCCGCCGCGCCCGACCACGCGAACGCGAGCGCGGCCGCGAGCCCCGCCGAAGACCATGCGATTGCCGCCATGCGCCCCTCCCTTTGCCAGTGATTCATGTTGGAGGGGGCGGGGTTTGGCAAGCATCGCTTGGAGCGCAAGGCCGCCTCTTGCATAGTGGGGCGATGATCGAGAGAACCTCAATAGAAGCTGCACAGTCATCCTGCGCCCTTCGACTGCGCTTCGCTCCGCTCAGCGTGAGGAAAAATTTTCGCCTCATCCTGAGCGGAGCGCGCAAAGCGCGCGCAGTCGAAGGACGCACGGGCCGCATTCCCGCGCAACGCGACAACTAGGACCGATGATTGTGGACACGCGACACGTCGGACACGCCATCGTCCTCAACGGCGCGAGCCTCGCGGCCGAGCCTTCGGGCGCGCTGTGGTGGGGCGACGAGGGGACGCTGGTGGTCGCCGACCTTCATCTCGAGAAGGGCTCGAGCTTCGCCCAGGGCGGCGTGATGCTACCGCCCTATGACACGATCGCGACCTTGGAGCGGCTAGCGCGCTCGATGCGGGCCGAATTGCGCCGCGTCATCTGTCTCGGCGACAGCTTCCACGACCGTGACGGTCCGCTGCGCCTCGCGGCCGGCGACGCGGCGCGACTCGCCGCGCTCACCCGGTCGCGCGAGTGGATCTGGATCGCCGGAAACCACGATCCTGATCTGCCGCAAGCGATCGGCGGACGGATGGTGGCGGACGAACTGCGCATCGGCCCGCTAGTGTTCCGCCATATCGCGGCGGCCCGGCAGGAGCGCGGCGAGGTGAGCGGGCATTACCATCCCAAGGCGGGCGTCACCTTGCGCGGGCGGCGCTTCGGGGGCCCGTGCTTCCTTTATGACGGCGCGCGGCTGGTGCTGCCGGCCTTCGGCGCCTTCACCGGCGGGCTCGACGCCGCTGCGCCCGAACTGCGCGCGCTCTTTCCTGGCGGCGCCAGCGCGGCGCTCATTGCGCGCGGCCGCATCATCGCGCTCGACCTCTGTGGCGCGCTGCCGTCCGAGTTGCCCCGGCCGGCGGAGTGAGCTAACCCAATCCCGTGATCAACCGGCTGTCGCCGTTCCTTGCCACCATGCTCGCGCTGGGGCTCCTGTTCCTCTACGGACCCATCGCGTCGGTGATCTTCTATTCCTTCAACGCATCGCGCCTCGTCACGGTGTGGGCCGGGTTCTCGACCCATTGGTACGGCGAGCTCATGCGCAACGAGCAGATCCGCGCGGCGGCGCTGGTGAGTTTCGAGGTCGCGGTCGCCTCGGCGACAGCGGCGCTGGTGCTGGGCACGTTCGCGGGCTTCGCGCTGGCGCGCTATCGCCGGTTCCACGGCCGCACCGCCTTCGCGACGCTCGCGACCGCGCCGCTGGTGATGCCGGAAGTGATCACCGGCCTGTCGCTGCTACTGCTGTTCGTGGCGCTGGAGCAATGGATCGGCTGGCCCAGGGGGCGCGGCATCGTCACCATCGTCATCGCGCACACCACCATCGGCCTCGCCTATGTCGCGGTCGTGGTCGAGGCGCGACTCGCCGCGTTCGACCTCTCGCTCGAGGAGGCGGCGCTCGATCTCGGCGCGCGGCCGTGGAAGGTGTTCGCCACGATCACTCTGCCGCTCATCGCGCCGGCGCTGGTCGCGGGATGGCTGCTTGCCTTCACGCTCTCGCTCGACGATTTGGTGCTGGCGAGCTTCACCTCGGGTCCGGCCTCGAGCACCTTGCCGATGGTGATCTTCTCCAGCGTCCGGCTCGGCGTGAGCCCGCAGATCAACGCGCTCGCCACCATCTTCGTGGTGGTCGTCGCGGTGGTGGTGACGCTCGCCTCGCGCCTGATGGCGGCGCGTCAGGACTCGTAGGCGAGCACCGAGCTGACCGGCACGTCGAGCCGGGCGCGGCCCTCCAGGAACGTCAACTCGATGATGCAGGCGGCGGCGACCACGTTGGCGCCCATCTTGCGGCAGAGCGCGATCGCCGCCGACATGGTGCCGCCGGTGGCGAGGAGATCGTCGAGCACGGCGACGCGCGTGCCCGGCGCGATCGCGTCGGCCTGAAGCTCGATCGTGTCGCTGCCGTATTCGAGCTCGTACGTGTGCCCGATTGTGGCGCCGGGAAGCTTGCCCTTCTTGCGCGCCATGACGAAGCCGCAATCGAGGGCGAGCGCCAGCGGCGCCGCCACCAGGAAACCGCGCGATTCGATGCCGACCAGGAGCTCCGGACGGTGCGGCGCGAGCCCGCCGGCGAGCCGGTTCACCGTCTCGCGCCACGCCCCGGCATGGGCGAGGAGCGTCGAGATGTCGTAAAACAGGATTCCGGGCTTGGGGAAATCCGGAACGCTGCGGATGTGGTCCTTGAGCTCCATGCACGGCCCTTCCAGCGGCGAACTCGCGCGCGCCTTATATGAGGTTTGCCGAGGCCGCTCAACCGGCGCCCGAAGTGGCAATTGGGCGCCGCACTCCCTATAGGATGCGGCGATGCAGGAAGGGTGGATCGAGGCCGAGGGCGAAGGCGACGCGCTGGTGCTGCGCGCCGGCGGCCAATGGTGCATCGCCGACGCGGCCGCGCTCGACCGCAAGCTCGGCCGGCTGAGCCTGCCGCCGTCGCGCCGCGCGCGCATCGATCTCGCCGCCATCGAGGCCCTCGACACCGCCGGCGCGTGGCTCGTGCTGCGGCTCCAGCGCGCGCTCGCCGCGCGCGGGACCGAAGTGCGTATCGAGAACCTTTCGCGCGATCTCGAGCCGCTGCTGCGCCAGGTCGAGAAGAGGGGCGTTCCCGCGCCGCCGCCGCCGCTGCAGCCGCCGCG
Source organism: Allostellaceae bacterium (assembly GCA_035604615.1). GTDB lineage: Bacteria > Pseudomonadota > Alphaproteobacteria > ATCC43930 > CGMCC-115725 > DATJLY01. Next base: position 86,957 of record DATNID010000021.1, read on the forward strand.
CTCGCTCGTCGCCGACGGGGTCGGCTCGATCGGCGCCACGACGCTCGAGCTGCTCGGCACCACGGCGGGGCATCTGGGATTTTTCGGCCTCGTCGTCGTCACGCTGGCGCGCACACTGGTCCAGCCGGGGCGCGTGCGCATCGTGTCGCTGGTGGCGCAGATGTCGCGCGTCGGCGTCGCGGCGCTGCCGATCGTCGGGCTCCTGTCGTTCCTGGTGGGCGTCGTCATGGCGTACCAGGGCGCGGACCAGCTGCGCCGCTTCAGCGCCGAAATCCTGACCGTCAACCTGGTGGGCCTGGGCTTCCTGCGCGAGCTGGGCGTGCTACTCGCCGCGGTCATCATCGCCGGGCGCTCGGGCAGCGCCTTCACCGCCGAGATCGGCGCCATGGTGGTGAACGAGGAGATCGACGCGCTGCGCACATTGGCGCTCGACCCGATCGAACTCCTGGTGCTGCCGCGACTCGTGGCGCTGGTGCTGACGCTGCCGCTCGTCACGTTCTACGCCAACGTGATGGGCCTTTTCGGCGGCGCGGTGCTGTGCTGGCTGGTGCTCGGCCTGCCGCTTCCCATTTTCGTGCAGCAGCTCCACGACGCGCTGACGATGTGGAGCTTCTGGCTCGGCATCATCAAGGCGCCGTTCTTCGCCACGGCGATCGCGCTGGTGGGCTGCCAAGAGGGCCTCAGCGTCCATCGCAGCGCCGAAAGCGTCGGCCGCCACACCACCCGCGCGGTGGTGCAATCGATCTTCCTGGTGATCGTCATCGATGCCGCCTTCTCCATCCTCTTCGCCGCGCTCCAAATCTGAGCCGGTGATCCGGCTCAGGGGGCTCGCGACGCGCGCCGGCGGGCGCGTGCTCCAGCGCAACATCGACCTCGAGCTGCGCGCAGGCGAGGTGCTGGGCGTCGCCGGCGCCTCGGGCGCGGGCAAGTCCATGCTGCTCAAGACCATCGTCGGCCTCAACGCGCCGGCCGCCGGGACGATCGAGGTTTTCGGCCAAGACACGGCCAAGCTGGGCGCGGCGGAGCGCACCCTCCTCGGCACGCGCTGGGGCGTGCTGTTCCAGGACGGCGCGCTGTTCAGCTCGCTGACCGTGGCCGAGAACGTGGCCCTGCCGCTCAAGGAGCGCCTCGCGCTGCCAACCGCGCTGCTCCACGAGATCTGCGCCTTGAAGCTCGCGCTGGTGGGGCTCGCGGACGATGTCGGCCACAAATATCCCGGCCAGTTGTCAGGCGGCATGCGCAAGCGCGCGGCGCTCGCCCGCGCGCTGGCGCTCGATCCGCCGCTCCTCTTCCTCGACGAGCCGACCGCCGGACTCGATCCGATCGTCGCGGGCGAGCTCGACCAGCTCGTGCGCGACCTCAAGGAGAGCCTCGGCCTCACCGTGTTCATGGTGACGCACGACGTCGACAGCCTTGTCGCGGTCGCCGACCGCATTGCTGTTCTCGTCGACAACCACGTCAGGATCGGCACAATAGACGAGATGCTGAACGATCCGAATCCCTGGATTCAAGCCTATTTCAACGGTCCCCGCGGCCGCGCAGCGGTGCGGCACAGGGCCGGGGACGGGGCATAGGACGATGGAGACGCGGGCGCCCTACGTGGTGGTCGGCAGCTTCGTGCTGCTGCTGGTCGCCGGGCTCGTGGTTGCGGTGCTGTGGTTCGCGCAGGTGCAATTCCGCGAGAAGCTCAGCTATTACGATATCTATTTCGATGGCTCGGTGACCGGGCTCACGCCGGGCTCGACCGTGCGCTACAGCGGCATTCCGGTGGGCCGCGTCGCCGAGTTCAAGCTCGATCCGGTGGACCCGAACCGGGTGCGCGTGACGATCGAGCTCGAGAGCGGCACGCCGATCAAGACCGACACGGTCGCCTCGCTCGAGCAGCAGGGCCTCGCGGGCGGTATCTATGTCAATCTCACCGGCGGCTCGCGCGATGCGCCCGTCGTGGCCCGCCAGCCCGACCAACGCTATCCCGTGATCGCCTCGCGTCCCTCGGGGCTGCAGCGCGTCGTCACCGACGCGCCCGAGGCGTTGGCGCGCCTCATCGCGCTGGCCGACCAGCTCGGCGACATCCTCAACCCGCAGAACCGCCAGGCCCTGGGCGAGACGTTCGAGAATCTGCGCCGCGTCACTGCAACCGCGGCTTCGCACAGCGGCGACATCGACAGCGCGCTTGCCGACAGCGCCCAGACCATGCACGAGCTGCGCGGCACGATCGAGCAGGCGAACGCCATCCTCGAGTCGTTCAAGACGCTGATCGGGCCGCAAGGCAACGTGCAGGCCGCTGCGCAATCGGTCAACGACGCCTCGCGAAAATTCGCCGAGCTGGCTCAGCGGCTCAATACCGTCGTCGCCGAGAACGAGCCGCAGCTCCGCGACTTCTCTCACGGCGGCCTCGGCCAGCTTCAGCAGCTCGTGCAGCAAACGCAGCAGCTGGTGGCGCAGCTTTCACGTATCGCCGAATCGGTCGAGCGCGATCCCTCGCGCTTCCTCTATGGCGACCGCCGCGAAGGATACCGCCCGAAATGAGACGGGGCCGCCTCCTGCCCGCCGCGCTCGCGCTCGCGCTTTCATCATGCGGCAGCGTTCTGCCGCCGCCGGCGCCGCCGCCGCCCCTTTACCGTCTCACCGCGCTGAGCGAGCCTGCCGCGCCCGCGCCTTCGGTCGACGCGCAGCTCGTGGTCGAGATCCCGGCGGCGCCGGCGGCGCTCGACACCGAGCGCATCGCGCTGACCCGCGGGCCGCTGCGCGTCGATTATTTCGCCAACGCCGCGTGGTCTGACCACGCGCCCGCCCTCCTCCAGTTCCTGATGATCGAATCGCTGGAGAATGAAGGCCAGATCCGTGTCGTTTCGCGCCCGTCGGGCGAGCTGCGGCCGGATGCGGTGCTGCTGACGGACGTGCGCCGCTTCGAGGCCGATTACGGCGCCGGCGACCGGCCGGAAATCCGTGTGCAGCTCGATTGCCGGCTGGTGCGGGCCTCCGATCGCACCGTGCTGGCGGTCCGCACATTCGAGGGCACCGGCCGCGCCGCCGCCAACGATACGCCGCAGATCGTCGCCGCCTTCGACGACGCTTTCCATGCAGCGATGCGTGCGTTGGCGCCGTGGACCGCGCAAACGCTCGCCGCCATGCGGAAGTGAGCGCGATGGCCGATCTCGCCCGCTTGAGCCGCGCCGAACTTGAAGCGCGCGCGGCCGAGGGGCGCCGGGCGGTCGCGTGCGCGGCGGCACTGGCAGCACAGGGCGGCGTCCTGGCGGTGGCGCTTGAGGGCGCCGTGCCGTGCGTCGATTGGCAGCATTATCCCGCCGGCGACGTGTTCGATGCCGAGACTCATGCGCAGTTCTTCTATCACGCCCATCCGCCGGGCGAGCGCGGCGCCGCCGAACACGGCCATTTCCATACCTTTCTGCGCGCACGCGGCATGCCGCCGGGAGTTCGGCCGCTGGTGCTGCCCGAACTTGCGATCGCCGGGACCCCGGCCGCCCCCGCCGCGCCGTCCGCGCCTCAGCCCCATGCCGGCGAAGATGGCGAATGGTGCCATCTCGTCGCGATCGCCATGGACGTGGCCGGGCGTCCCATCCGCCTTTTCACCACCAACCGGTGGGTCACCGGCGAGACCTGGTATCGGGCATCCGACGTGGCGGCGATGCTCGGCCGCTTCGCGCTCGGCACGGTCGGGCCGGCGCCGCTCCTCAACCGCTGGATCGCGGCGATGATCGGCTTCTACCGACCGCAGATCGAGGCGCTCGCGGCGGCGCGCGACGAGGCGGTGATGGGCTGGCGGCGGCGCCGGCGCGGCAAGGTCCACGTGTTCGAGGATCGCCGGCTGGAAGTGACCTCTGCGCTCGACATCGCGCTCGAGGACGAGCTCGCCGCGATCGAGGCCGCGCTCGCAGCTTCTTAGGTCCGCGCGGCGCGGACGCGGCGGCGCAGCGACCCCGCGGCCCACCACAGCGCCAGGACGGCGAACGGCGGCGCGACGATTGTGAGCACGGATTTCGCCTGCTCCTGCCGCAGCATGAGCTGCGCCTGCTCGCCGGTCTCGGCGAGGCAGGTGACCGCGGCCGGCCCGACGCGCTGGCCGCAGACATCGTCGAGATGGCTCGCCACCGTGGTCAACCGCCCGTCGACGCGGATCGTGTCGCGGAAATGCGGGTAGAGCTTCCACGTGAAGGCGAGCATCCACAGCGCGGCGAGGGCGAGAACGAGACGCGGCGGCGCGGCGGCCATGGCATCAATCGATGCTGGCGGCGCGGCGCACGCTCCAGATCATCGAGCTGCGCATGAGATAGTCCTTGGCGCTGGCACGGTCGCTAGCGATGCGGCGCAATTCGTCGAAATGCTTGGCGCGGGTGGCGGGGTCGCGCTCCTCGAGCAGGCGTTTGTTGTGAATCGACTGGGCCTGGACGAATTCGACATTGGCGGCGCGGCGCTGACGCGTGTAGAGGTCGAGCCGGCTGTCCTCGGCCTCGCCGCGCCACACGGCGGCGAGTTTGGGCGAGAGGTTGAAGGCGCCGTGGAGCGCGCCGTTGAGGCCGAAGGCACCGAGCGGATTGTTGATGTGCGCAGCGTCGCCGACGATCAGCATGCGGCCGGTGCGGAAGTCCCCGGCGACGCGCTGGTGTACGCGATAGGTGCTTTTTGCGGCGATCGGCCAGGGCTCGGGCTTGGGCAGAAAGTTCTGCAGCAGCCGCTCCACGTTGGCGGGGTCGAGGACGGCCTCCTCGGGGAGCTCGGCATCGGTCGGAAAGAGTATGCGCCACAAGCCCTTAGAGCCCTCACCCGGCATCTTGAAGAGGGCCCCCCAATCGACCGGGTCGGCGATATAGGCGTTGGCGGTGAAGCCGTGCGGGGCGAGGTCGTACTCGGTCCCGACCACCAGGAACCGCTCCGGCCAGGTGAAGCCGTCGAACGCGACGCCCATGGTCTGGCGCACCGGGCTGCGGGCGCCGTCGCAGCCCACGAGGTAGCTGCCGCGCAGGGTCTCGATCCCGCCCGGCGTCTCGACCCGCGCCGCGACCCCGTCCCCGTCCTGGGTCGCGTCGAGGAAGGTGTGGGAGAACCGCACCGCGCCGCCCAGCGCCTGAAACCGGCGCAGCAGCAACGGGGTGAGCTTGAACTGCTCGCAATGGAAGCGGAACGGATAGCGCGTCTCGTCGGCGATAAGGCCCAGATCCCATTCGACGATCACGCCCTCGCGGCGGCCGCGGATCTGCCAGCGCGGCACGCGAATGCCGATGGCGAGGAACGCGTCGACGATGCCCAACTCCTCGAGCATCTCGAGGGTGGGCGGATGGAACGTGCCGGCGCGCAGATCGTGCGGCAGCTTGGGCTCGGACTCGATCACGATCACGGCGACGTCGCGCAGCACCAGGCTGGTCGCCAAGGCAAGTCCGGCCGGTCCGGCGCCCACGATGATCACCGGATCCCGCGTCATGTACGCACCCTAGCAAGGAACGTACGCAAGTCAATCGCGCGCGGCCCTTTTTTGTCCGCAAGCGGGGCCGCGAGCCGGTCACATTTCCGGTTTGACGCCGTTGGCCTCGGCGGTCACGTTGCCGCCGATGATGGTGCCGTCCTCCTGCTTCAGCCCGAGCACGACGACATAGACGTTGGGCTTGAGCAGGTCCCGGTCGCCCGGCCCGAACGCCTGGATCGGGGTCTCGGGATCGACGATGAATTCGGACTCGGTGCCCTTGTACTTGACCTTGAAGGTCGCGCCCTTGCCCATCGCGACGATGCCGGTGACGGTGGCGTTGGTCATCTTGCTGTCGGGCGTGAGGTCCCAGGGGTTCTGGCCCTCGCCGACGCCGCGCAGCGCCTCGGGGAAGATGCGCACCTCGACGGCGTGGAGCTTGCCGTCGGGGCCGGGCCGCCCGGTCGAGGCGACGTAATCGCCTTCCTTGATGTCGGCGAGGGTCTTCTTGGTCAGGGTGCGGACCGCGGATTTGTCGGTCAGCGTGACCTTGACGTCGGTGCCGTCGCGCGACTTCACCATGAGCGTGTTGCCGTCGAGCTTCTCGACCGTTCCGCGTACCGTCGTCCGCGTGCCTTGCGGCGGTCCCGGCGGCGGTCCGCCCGCCGGCGCCTGGGCCTCGGCGAACGCGGACGCGAGCACGAGCGCCGCGCCGAAAGCGATGAGTGCCGTTGATCGCATGCGATGTCCCTCCCCCTTTGGTGACGCCTACATCGGCGGCTTGACGCCGTCCTTCTCCGCGCTGATGCGCATGGCCGTGAGGCTGCCGTCATCGCCCTTGCGCGCGGCGACGACCACCGCCGCGCCGGGCTTCAGCAGGCTGGCGTCGCCCGGCACGGCCGAGACCACCGGCGTATCCGGCGCCACCACGACCTCGGTGGTCTCGCCCTTGTAGGTCACCTTGAAGGTCTGGCCCTGGGGCGCGCTGGCGATGCCTTCGACGATGGCGTTGGTCATCAGGCTCTGCGGCGCCAAGTCGTAGGGCGTCTGGCCCTGCGGCACGACGTTGCGCTGTGCCTCGCTGAAGATGTGGACCTCGAGAGCGTGCAGCTTGCCGTCGCTGCCCTTGACCGAGGTCGAGGCGATAAAGTCGCCCGCCTTGATCTCGGACAGGCTGCGCTTGACCATGCCGGAGATTGGCACGTTGGCCGCGACCTTGACCGTCACGCTCGGCCCCTCGCGCGATTTCACGGTCAGCATCCCGTCGCCGAATTTCTCGACCGTGCCGCGGACATTGCTGGGCGGCCCGCCCGGCGGCGGCCCGCCGGCGGGCGCC
>DATNID010000022.1:0-65524 GCA_035604615.1 Allostellaceae bacterium
AGCTCGGCACGCGCCTCGTCGAGCCAGCCGTGCTCCAGCGCATCGCGATAAAGCTCGGTGCCCGGATAGGGAGCCGCGAGCGAGACCTGGATGGTGTGCGGATTGATCTCGGTGGCAAACCTGATGGTCTCCTCGATCGTCTCCCTGGTCTCGCCGGGAAGCCCGAGGATAAAGGTGCCGTGGATGGTGATGCCGAGCTCATGGCAATCCTTGGTAAAGCGCCGCGCCACGTCGATGCGCATGCCCTTCCTGATGTTGTACAGAATCTGCTGATTGCCGCTTTCATAGCCGACCAGCAGCAGCCGCAGGCCATTATCGCGCATCACCTTGAGGGTTTCCCGCGGCACATTCGCCTTGGCGTTGCACGACCAGGTGACGCCGAGCTTGCCGAGCTCGCGCGCGATCGCCTCGGCGCGGGGGCCGGCGTCGGTGAAGGTGTCGTCGTCGAAGAAGAACTCCTTCACCTGCGGGAAATAATGCTTGGCGAGGCGGATTTCCTCGATCACGTGGTCGACCGAGCGCACGCGATAGCGGTGGCCGCCCACTGTCTGCGGCCACAAGCAGAAGGTGCAGCGCGACTTGCAGCCGCGGCCGGTGTAGAGCGAGACGTAGGGATGCTTGAGATAGCCGATGAAATAGTCCTCGATGTGCAAGTCGCGATTGTAGACCTCGGTGACGAACGGAAGCTGGTCCATGTCCTCGAGGATGGCGCGCTCGGGATTGTGGGTGATCGCGCCCGCTTCGTTGCGCCAGCTCAGCCCGTCGATGCGCTCGGGCGCGCGGCCCTCGGCATATTCCTTGATGGTGAAGTCGAACTCGTTGCGGCCGACGAAATCTATGGCGGCGGAGGCCTTGAGACTCTGGTCCGGCTCGACCGCGACCTTGGCGCCGACGAATCCCACCTTGAGCGCCGGATTGACCTCCTTCATCGCCTCGGCCACGCGCACGTCATTGGCGAAGGACGGGGCCGAGGTGTGCAGCACCATGAGATCGTAGGACCGCGCCAGCGGCAGGACCTGGGCCAGCGTGATGCGCGCCGGGGGCGCGTCGATCAGGCGGCTGCCCTCGACCAGCGCGGCCGGCTGCGCCAGCCAGGTCGGATACCAGAACGAGCGGATCTCCCGGCGCGCCTGATAGCGTGACCCCGCCCCGCCATCGAACCCTTCGAAGGACGGCGGTTGCAGGAAAAGGGTCTTCATCATGCCGGACTATCTCCGTCCAAGGTCAACTCTCCGCCCCGACCGACGCGGAAGGTGCGGTCCCGCCAAGCCACCCGGCGGGCGAAGAAGCTAGCGACAAACACCGCGAACGACAACAGGTCCCGGGCCGGCACGAGATGGAGCGGCGACGGCGCCAGGCCGAGAATCCGGTCGAGTGCCCGAACAGTGACACAACGCCACGCCAGCGCCGCAGCCAGCATCGGCAAGGTCACCCACGGCAGCGCCCCCAGCGCGGCGGCCAAGGCCGCCAGCATCACCGGCTGGGTCACGACCGAGCCGGCGAAACCGCGGGGCGCCACCAGGCGGATGGTGCGCGCCCAGCGCAGCTCGTGCCGGAACAGGGCAGTGAGGCTCGGCTCGGCGATGACATTGTCGACGAGATGGGACGACAGCTCGATCCGCCCGCCTTGGCGCCGCACCGCCGCGCCCAGCGCATAGTCGTCGGCGAGCGCGTCCTCGATCGCGGCCAGCCCGCCGATCCGCTCCAGCATGTCGCGGCGGAGCGCAATGGTGGCGCCGAAACAGCCGGCGCCGGCGCCGATCGCCTCGGCCAGCGCGGCTTGCGGCAGGAAGCCGTGATTGACGTGAAGGCACGCCAGGCGCGACCACACTCCGCCCGCCGGCACGCCGCGATAGAGGCAGGTGACGATGCCGACCGCGCGGTCGGCGAGCGGCGCGGTCACGGCGTCGAGATAGCCAGGGCCGACGCTCATGTCGCTGTCGGCCAGCACCAGTATCCCGTGCCGTGCCGCCGGCAGCATGTTGTGGAGATTGGCGACCTTGAGGTTGCGGCCGCGCCGTTTCGGGTCGATCACCAGCGTGAGATCGGCAGCGGGGAACGCGGCCATGAGGCGGCGGACCACTGGAATGGCGGGATCGTTTCCGTCGCTGACGCCGAAGACGATCTGGAACTCGGGATAGTCCTGGCGGCAGAACGAAGCGAGATTGGCGGCAAGATCGGCATCTTCGCCGCACAGCGGTTTCAGCACGCTGACCGCGGGGCGCTCGACCGCCGCGCGCGCGCGGGCCCGGACCAGGCGGCGAACCGCCCACAGGCTGAGCCCGAGATAGACACAGCCCCCGGCGCTCGCCAAAACCAACGCCAAGGCCAGAATATCCATGCCGTTCAGCGCCATATCATGGTCCGAGCGATGCTCCTTTCGGCGCCTTTAAGGCCCCATTAAGGAAAAATGCTGTTGCATTGACGCGCGTCATTGTAAACCATGCGGCGCCCTCAGGGACTCCGGCGGCCGACAATGACCTCGAAAAAGGGGGTTCAGTGACCTTGTATCTCTCCGCACTGGCACGGCGCCTCCCGATGGTCCTGGTCATCGGTGCGGTGGCTGCGCTGTCCGCGTGCGCGACGCCGCCGAGCGATCCCGCCGCCCGCGCCGAGTTCGAGGCGACCAACGATCCGCTCGAGCCGATGAACCGCAAGATCTTCGACGTGAACCTGTTCCTCGACCGCTACTTGATCAAGCCGGTGGCGCAGGGCTACCGAAACGTCTTTCCCCAGTTCAGCCGCGACGCCATGCGCAACTTCCTCAACAATCTCGGCGAGCCGGTGATCTTCGCCAACGACATGATGCAGGGCGAATGGGCGATCGCCAATCTCAGCGCGGCGCGCTTCTTCATCAACAGCACGTTCGGCGTGGGCGGTCTCATCGATTTCGCGGGCAAGACAGGGGTGCCGCGCCAGACCGGCGATTTCGGCCAGACGCTCTATGCCTGGGGCGCGCCCGAAGGGTTCTATCTGGTGCTGCCGATCTTCGGCCCGTCCAATCCGCGCGACGCGATCGGGATGGGGGTCGACGGCGTCATGGACCCGTTCGGCTATCTCGCCGGCGCCTACGGTGTGGCCAACACCGTGACGATTTCGCGCATGGCCGCCAGCGGCGTCGATCTGCGCTCGCGCAACATCGAGACGCTCGACGATCTGCAGCGCAATGCGATCGACTTCTATGCCGAGCTGCGCAGCCTGTTCCGCCAGCATCGCGCCAGCGACCTGCGCCATGGCCGCTCGGCGCCGCTGCCCAACCTCGACAGCGGCGACAGCAAGTCCTGATCGTGGGCGCGCCTAGCTGCTGAGCTCGGCGACCTTGCGCTGCAGCATCTCGACCAGCGCGTCGGGGCCGCTGCGGCGCATGATCGAGGAGAATTCCGAGCGCCGAGTCGCCAGTTCGCTCACCGTGCCGCTGAGATAGACGTCGATCGCCTGCCAGCGGCCACCATCGACGCGCATGAGATAATCGAGCTCGACCGTCTCGCCGGTGTTGAGGACGAGTTGGGTCTTGACGATAGTGTCGCCGGTGGCGACCGGCGTCGGCTCGTCGGCCGTCTTGAACTCCTCGCCGGAATAATCGTCGAAGCGGTTGGCATAAGTCGCGATGCTGAACGCGCTGAAGCTCGCGACCAGCTGCTGCTGCTGCTCGGGCGAGAGTCCGGCCCATTGCTGTCCGACCATGAGCCGCGTCATCAGCGGAAAGTCGAAGGTCCGGCGAATCGTCGGCGCGAGCCGGTCGCGCCGTCCCGCGAAGCCAAGCTGCTGGCCCTCTTTCATGACGCCGAGCAGCACGTCATAGAAGGCGTGAATGGGCTCGAGCGCAGACGCCGCGGTCTCGCCCGCGCGCGGCGCGCGCGCCACGGCCAGCACGCCCAAAAGCGCGATGAGGCTACGCCGAGCGATCATGCTCCGACCCGGCGCGCTGCCGTCCCCTCGCTGAATTCCACGCGGACTCCTCATGTTCGGCGGTTTATGACGAAACGCGCCGCTTGACGTAGAAGGTCAGCCTTCTCGCCGAACAATTCAAGATGTCGGATGGCCTGACCGACCAGAAGTTCGGCCTGGGCGCGCGCGCGCTCCACGCCGAGGATCGAGACAAAGGTGGCCTTGCCCGCAGCCGCGTCCTGGCCCACCGGCTTGCCGGTCTCGCCGGCCGAGCCCACGACATCGAGGAGATCGTCGGCAATCTGGAACGCGAGCCCGAGATCGTGGGCATAGCCCCTGAGCGCCGAGCGCGGCTCGCCCGGCGACTTGCCGAGAATGGCGCCGGCCTCGCACGAGAAGGCGATGAGCGCGCCGGTCTTGAGGCGCTGGAGGCGCGTGATCGCGCCCATGTCGAGATCGGGCCGGTGCTCGGCGATGAGATCGATCATCTGGCCGCCGACCATGCCGGCGGCGCCTGCCGCCTGCGCCAGCGCCGAAACCAGCTCGCACCGCACGCCTGGATCGCCGTGTGTGTCGGGGTCGGCCAGAACCTCGAAGGCGAGGGTGAGGAGCGCGTCGCCGGCCAGCACCGCGGTCGCCTCGTCGAACGCCTTGTGGCAGGTCGGCCGGCCGCGGCGCAGGTCGCTGTTGTCCATCGCCGGCAGGTCGTCATGGACCAGCGAATAGGAATGCACCAGCTCGACCGCCGCGGCGGCCTGCAAGGCGCTGCGGCGCACCACGGAGAAGAGCTGCGCGCTGGCGAGCACGAGAAACGGACGCAGGCGCTTGCCGGGCGCGAGCGAGGCATAGCGCATCGCCTCAAAGACGCGCGCCTCGAGTCCCGTCGGCACCGCGATCAGCTTGTCGAGCAGCGCGTCGGTGAGCTGCGCGGTCTCGGTCAGCGCCGCCTCGAACGAAGTGCCGGCCGTCCAGGCCGTCGCCTCAGTCAACGGACTGGGGCTCCGCCGCGATCGAGCCGTCGGCGCTCACCACGATCTTGTCGACGCGCGACTGCGCCTCGCGCAGCTTGGCCTCGCAATGGCGCTTCAAGAGCGCGCCGCGCTCGTAGGCCGCGATCGCCTCGTCGAGCTTCGCGTTGCCCGTCTCCAGACGCCGTACGATCTGCTCGAGCTCGCCGAGCGCGTCCTCGAAGCTCATGGCCGCGATCTCCGGGGACGGCGAGGGTTCCGCCATCATCTTCTCCATCCGCCAATCTATTAACCCGTCCGCGACGGGGCAAGGGCCGGATTTGTTCCTGATCAATTAGCCATCAACGCCGCCACGTGGGCCGCCGCCGAGGCCGCCAGCGCCGCGAGGTCGTAGCCCCCTTCGAGCGAGGAAACGACGCGCCCGCGGCAATGGCGCCGGGCCAGCGCGACGAGTCGCTCCGTCGCCCAGGCGAAGTCGGCCTCGACCAGGCGAAGCTGCGCCAGGGGATCGCTGCGATGGGCGTCGAACCCGGCCGAGACCAGCACCAGCTCGGGCTGGAACGCGTCGAGCGCCGGCAGGATCAGTTCGCTCATCGCGGCGCGGAACTCGCTCGAGCCGGCGTTGGGGCGGAGCGGCGCGTTGACGATGTTGCCGAGGCCGCGCTCCTCGCGCGCGCCGGTGCCGGGATAGAGCGGGTACTGGTGGGTCGAGCCGTAGAAGAGATCGGCATCGTCCTCGAAGATCGCCTGCGTGCCGTTGCCGTGATGGACGTCGAAGTCGATGGCGGCGATGCGCTGGAGCCCATGCGAAGCGCGCGCGTGGAGGGCGCCGACCGCGACATTGTTGAAGAGGCAGAAGCCCATCGCGCGCTCGCGCTCGGCATGGTGGCCGGGCGGGCGCACGGCGCAGAAGCCGTTCTCCGCCTCGCCCGCGATCACCGCATCGACCGCGGCGCACACGGCGCCCGCCGCGCGCAGCGCCGCATTGCCCGAGCCGGGCGACACGATGGTGTCGGCGTCGAGCGCGGCATGGCCCCGGGCCGGGATCGCGGCGAGAATGCCATCGACGAAGTCCGGCGAATGCGCCCGCGCCAAATCCGCGCGCGCGGCCTTGGGCGCGAGGCGGCGCTCGAGCGCGGCGAATTCCGGACCGGCGAGCCCGTCGAGCACGGCCTGGAGCCGCGCCGGCGATTCGGGATGATGGCGGCCGGGATCGTGCGCGAGGCAGTCCTCGTGCGTCAAAAGCAGAGTCGTCATGTCCCCTCCGCAGGCCGCGGCGGGCTTGCCGCGCGCCGCCGCCGGCACTATAGGGCGGCGCGCGGAGCGGCGACAGAACGGGCGGCGGCGTGACAAGGCGGGCTTGGGCAATCTGCTGCTGCGTCGTCATGCTGGTCCTCGGGGCCGCGGCCGAGGCGAAGGACCAGACCGCCTCCATCATCATCCGCGCCGGCAAGTCCGACAGCCCCAATCACGCGCTCGCGGTGCAGTTCGCCGAGGCGCTGGCGGTCGCGCTCAACGGCGCTTACACGCTCGACGTGCAGGAGAGCCAGGGTTCGATCCGCAACGTCATGGATGCGGGCAAGGCGCAGGCGAACTATCTCTTCACCGCCGGCCCCAACGTCATCGACGCGGCGCGGCGCGGCCAGAAGCCGTTCGCGCCCGACCGCTCCTATCGCGCCATCCGCGCCCTCTTCCCGATCCCGTCGCAGACGGTGCATTGGGTGGTGCGCAAGGACAGCGCCATCAAGTCGCTCTATGACCTCGCCGGCAAGAGCTTCATCTCCGGCGGCAAAGGCAGCGTCAGCGAGCGCGTGACGGCCGAGGCGCTGGGCGCGCTCGGCGTCGACCGCGAGGTGCAGATCATGGACATCGACGCCGCCGCCGCGCCCGCGGCCTTGAAGGCGCAGCAGGTGGCCGGGTTTGCGATCGCCGGCGCGTGGCCCTTGCCGGCGCTGCTCGATCTCGCGACCGCGACACCGATCCGGCTTTTGAGCCTGCCGCAGCCGCAATTGGGCCGCGCGCTCGCCGCCGACGACAGCATCGCCGCCGAGATCGTGCCCAAGGGGGCCTATCCCGGGCTCGACGACGACGCGGTCACGCTGGCGCTCCCGGTCGGCGTCTACACCACGACGCGCATGAAGGACGCCACCGCCTATGCCCTGGTCAAGGCGTTCTGGTCGCGGCACGACGCGCTCATCAAGCGCAACCCGCCTTGGCGGGCGGTGAACATCGCCGAGCTGGCGACGCTCGGCGTCCAGCTCCACAAGGGGGCGCTGCGCTACTATCGCGACGCCGGCATCCCGGTGCCGAAGGCGTTGCGCTAGCCCGGCGGGCGCGGCCACAACGCGGCGACCAGGAGCGCCGCCCAGCCGGCGATGAAAAGCGTGCCGCCCGCCGGAACGAGCGGCGTGACGGCCGGCCCGGCGCCTGCGGCGCGGAGGTAAAGCCCGCCGCAGAACAGCAGGAGCGCCGCCGCGAAGCACCATCCCGATGCGGCGAGCCACGCGCGCGGCGGTCCCGGAGGCGCGTCGCGCAGCAGCGCCGCCAGCGCCAGCAGCGCGGCGGCGTGAACGAGGCCATAGCGCGCCGCCGTCGCGGCCAGCTCGACGCGGGCTTCGTCGCCGGCGAGGAGATGGCGCGCGGCGGCGTCGGCGATGACGGCGGCGGCGCCGGAGAGCGCGGCGACACCTGCGAAGAGTCGCTCCATGGGACCTCGCGCTGTGGCGGCCCAGGCGGATGCGCGCTATAAGCCGCAGCGCCATCGTCGGGGTCAAGAGGAGCGCCATGCCGAGCTTCGACATCGTCTCGCGGCTCGAACTCGCCGAGGTCGACAACGCGCTCGCCGGCCTCGCGCGCGAGATCGCCACGCGGTTCGACTTCAAGGGAGCCAAGTCCTCGATCCGGCGCGAGGAGGGCGCGCTCGTCATCCTCGCCGACGACGAGCTCAAATTGAAGCAGCTGCACGAGCTGCTCAAGGTTCACATGACCAGGCGCAAGGTCGATGCCGGCGCGCTCGAGTTCAAGCCGCCCGAGAAGGCGGCGGGCCAGAGCCTGCGCCAGAGCGTCGAGCTGCGCCAGGGCGTCGGCACCGATCTCGCCAAGCGCCTGGCGCGCGAAGTGAAGGACAGCAAGCTCAAGGTGCAGGCCTCGATCCAGGGCGAGGAGGTGCGCGTCTCCGGCAAGAAGCGCGACGATCTCCAGGCGGCGATGGCGATGATCCGCGCCTTGAAGATCGAGCAGCCGCTGCAATTCGTGAACTTCCGCGAGTGAGGCGGGCGCTTGATCGCGGCCGCGCGAACGGCTAGACAAGGGCCGAGGTCCCCTTCGTCTAGAGGCCCAGGACACCGCCCTCTCACGGCGGCAACACCGGTTCGAATCCGGTAGGGGACGCCAATTCCATCGACCCATCCGGTCCGCGTTGAGCCTGTGGCCGTTCTGGCCGGCGTGGCGCTCTTCGTGGCCGCGGTCGAGGTCGCCGCGGATTTGACCGGCGGCCCGCCGCCGCACGCGATCCTGCTGCTGATTCAGCCGGCGCTGTTCTTCTCGTTCGCGATGATGGGCGTGTTCATCGTCCATCTCATGAACGAGCCGGGCGACCGCGACATCGTCTGCCGCCTGGGCGTGGCGCTCGAGCTGGCGCGGTTGGCGCTCCTCTATGCGATCGGCGTCGCGCACCGGTGGGCCGACTTCACGCCCGGGATCATGCTGCTCTCGCTCGGTCCCGGCTTCGGCCTCGCGGCGCTGGCGGTGACGCTGACGCGGGCGCTGCGCGCCGACCGCTTCAGCGCCGAGCGCATCCGGCGCCGCGACGACATGATGGCCGTGCTGCCGTTCCTGCTGGCGATCGTCGCGATTCCCTTCTTCCTGTGGACGACGCAGCGCATCCTTCCCTTGACGCTCGACGGGCGGCTTTATGAGTTCGACGAAGCCTTGGGCGTGGGGCGCTTCGCCCGTCTCGCGGCCGCCCTGTGCAATCGCGATCCGTGGCTCCTGAACGGATGCCGGATCGTCTATCTCGCCCTGCCACTCGCCGTCGTGGTGATGAACCGCAAGCCGGCGCTCGAGCACCGCGCGCGGCTCGCGACCTTGTGCATGATCGCGGCCGTGTTCGGCTTCATGCTCTATTTCGTCGTGCCGGCGACCGGGCCGCTCGGCGCCTTCGGCGACGCGCTCGTCCCGCCGGCGCCGCTTTCGGGCGCGCCGGCGCCAACCGTGCTGCCCTATGACCGCAATGCGATGCCGTCATTGCACGCGGCGTGGGCCTATCTCGTGCTGATCTATGCGCGCGGCGCTGCGCTCGCCGTGCGCGCCGCGGTGTCGATTTTCCTGGCCTTGACACTGGTCGCGACCCTGGGCCTCGGCCAGCATTACGTCATCGATCTGGTGGTGGCGGTGCCGTTCGCGCTGGTCTTCCGCGCGGTCTGCGCGGGAAGCCTGAGGCTGCGCAGCCCCGCGCGCCGTCGCAGCCTGCTTCGGCGTGCTCGCCACCGCGGCGTGGATCGCATATTTCCGCATGAGCGCGGCTGGTCCGGACGGATCGGCTGCCGCGTGGACGATGGTGGCGGGCACTGTCGTCCTCGGCATCGCGCTCGAACAGGGTCTGGCGCGCGCCGAAGCGCGCCCGCGCGGCGTCTCCTAAGCGGCGGCGCTGCGATCCGAGCGGATCGAATGCCGTCCTTCGCGATAGCCGACGCGATAGGCGGCGCTGGCGCCGTCCGATACGCGCATGACCACCCGTTCGATCAGCGCGTCCATGCGTCCGTCGAGATAGCCGCGGCGGTAATCGAGGTCTTCGCGCGGATCGCGAGGCGTCGCCATGGGAGCCTCCATATGCCATTGCACGAACAGCCAGAATTGCCGATTCGTCGGGCGGCGGGTGTGAGTTAATGATGGCATCGCCCCAGGCGTAGCGCAGCATTCGCGTCTGCCCTACCATCGGTGGGAAGTGACCTCGGTTCCTCATTCCGCCCTGCCGGGCATCGCCTGGCCCGCCATCGTCCCGGACCGGAACGCGGGTCTGCTCGCCCTTGTGCAGCAGCTCGAGGAGACGCAATGGTGGCCGCAAGCCGCGCTCGAGGAGCAGCAGTTCCGCCAGCTCGGCCTCATCGCTGCGCACGCCTGGCGCAGCGTCCCGTTCTACCGCGCGCGGCTCGCTGCGGCGGGCTATCGGGAAGGCCAGGCGCTGACGCGCGAAATCTGGCGCCGGGTGCCGATCCTGACCCGGCGCGAGGTCGGCGCGAATTTCGACGCGCTGTCGAGCGGCGAAGCCATCGATGCGCACGGCCCGCGCGCGCTCGAGGTGTCGTCGGGCTCGACCGGAACGCCGGTCAAGGTGGCGATGACCGCGCTCGACCGGCTGTTCTGGCAGGCCTTCACCGTGCGCGAGGAGCTGTGGCAGCGCCGCGATCTCAGCCTCAAGCTCGCGGTGCTGCGCGCCGGCCTGCGCGAGATCGCGCCAACATCGGCCGGCGCGCTGTTGGACAACTGGGGCGCGCCGATGGCGACGCTCTATCCGACCGGGAAGATGGCGGTGCTCGATCTTGCCATCACCACCACCGCGGAGCAGGCGGCGTGGCTGGCGCGCGAGAACCCGGCCTATCTCCTGACCGTGCCGTCGGCCCTGCGCGCGCTGGCGCGGCACTTCGGCGCGCACGGGCCGGCGCTCCCGGCGCTCAGGGGCTTGCGCACCGTGGGCGAGGCGGTCGATGCCGAATTGCGGCGGGAGTGCCGCGACACCTGGGGCGTCGCCATCGCCGATCTCTACAGCGCGTCCGAGGTCGGCTACATCGCGCTGCAATGTCCGCTCTACGAGCACTACCACGTGCAGTCCGAATCCGCGCTGGTCGAGATCGTCGACGACGCCGGCGATCCCTGTCCGACCGGCGTGCCGGGGCGGGTGGTGGTGACGCCGCTCCATAATTTCGCCATGCCGCTGTTGCGCTATGCCATCGGCGACATCGCCGAGCCGGGCGCGCCGTGCGCGTGCGGCCGCTCCCTGCCGGTGCTGACGCGCATCCTGGGGCGGGCGCGGGCGATGCTGGTGCTGGCATCGGGGGCGCGGCGCTATCCGACCGGATGGTTCCGCAACTTTTCCCGCGTCGACGGGCTGGTCCAGTTCCAGCTCGTGCAGCGGAGTCTCGATGCCTTGGAGCTGCGCCTGGTGACGCGGCCGCCCTTCGGCGCGGGCGACGAGGACCGGCTGCGGCACATGCTGCATCAGGCGCTGGGCGCGTCCTACGCCGTCACGTTCACCCATCTCGACGACATCCCGCGCGCGCCGAGCGGCAAGTTCTTCGAGTTCCTGTGCGAGATCGGCGACTGAGGCGCAAGGCTCACGCGCGCACCGCGACGAGCGACGCGAACCAGGCGCTGCCCGCCATGTTGGCGAGCTTGAGCCCGCTGGTGCCGCGGCCTTCGACCGACGCGAGGTCGAGCGCCTCGACGCGGAAGCCGCCGCGCTCGAACAGATCCCGCAGCTCCTCGGCCGAGCGCACCGGATAGGAGGACCGCGTGGCGATGAACCCGTCGGCCAAGGCCTCGAGCTCCGCCCGCTCGAGGCCGAGCCCGCCGCCGTCGCGCAGCAGGCGCTCCTTGAAGAGGCGTGCATGCTCGGCGCCGAGCGCGACCGTCGCCGGCGCGTCGGGTCGGATGCGGTTGACGGTGACGACGCGGCCGCCCGGCGCGAGCAGACTGTGCCAATGGGCGATGAGGCCGGCGCGCGTCTCCGGCGCGAAATGGCCGAGGATGGAATGGGTGCAGACGATGTCGAACGGCTTGGACGGCCGGTAGGACACCATGTCCGCGACCTCGGTCGCGATTGCCGCGCCGACGCGCGCGCCATACCACGAAGCGAGACGCAGCGGCGTTTCGCACAGATCGATGACGACGAGATCGGCGCTCTCGCCGGCGCGCGCGAAGGCGTGGAGCGCGTGCGCCGGCATCGCATAATCCGCGCAGCCCGCCACCAGCACGCGGCGCGCGCCCGCGCGGATCAGCGTGCGGAACGCATCCCCGTAGAACGGCGCGTGATCGCCCGGCGTGGTGACGAGATCGAGCTGGCGCAGATATTGCCAGCCGCCGTGGAACCACGCGCAGCTCCGGCCGCGGCGGTCAAGTTGGCGGCACAGGCGCTGCGACCACGCCCAAGCCAAGGGCGCGGAGAGCGCCAGGTCCTCGTCCGGTAGGGCCATGGCAGCGATGGTATCGAAGCGCACGCGACTCGAATACGCGTAAAATTGTAGCGAGCGGTAAAGCTCCGTAAATGCGATGGGCGTAAGGTTCCGCATCGTCAGCTCGAGCAAGGTCGTATCCCGTGTCGATCGAGGACGCCGTCCCCCAAACGCGCCGCGAAGCAACGCCCGCGGCGAGCGCGCACGAGCGCCGCGCGCATCGCCGCAAGCCGACGCTGTGGGAGGGACGCCTCGACACCGATGTCGGCGCCTTCGCCTGCGTCGTCCTCAACATCTCGCAGGGTGGCGCCATGGTGCAGCTCTCGGCGCCGCTCGCGTCGACGCGTCGCGCGACCTTGATGATCGAGCGCTTCGGCACGCTCAACGCCAACATCGTCTGGCACCTTCCGCACGAGGGCAAGATCGGCCTGCGCTTCGTCGATCCGCCGCAGAAGGTCGCGCGCGTCCTGTGCGGTGCGCTGCCGCTCTAGTCGCGCCTCCCATCCGTGCTACTCTCCACCGGATGATCACGAACGGGTTCTACAAGGTCACTTACGGCGGCGCGACCGGGTCGGGCTTCGGCATGCTCGCCTTCTTCAATGGCGCGATCGTGGGCTTGGACGAGGCCGGCGTGCGCTATGACGGCGAGTACGGCGAGGACGATATGACGGGCGCCGTGCAGATGCACATGACCGTGACGGTGCCGGAGAACGTGGCGCTCGTGGTCGGCACGCCGGCGCGCGGCGAGGCCTGGTCGTTCGCGGTCGACGCCGTGCTGCCGCCGGGATTCGCGGGGGGCGCGCCCACCAAGCTCAGGACCCGCTTCGGCGTCGTCACCGTCGCCTTCACCCTGCTGCGCGGGATCGATCCGCCCAAGCCCGACATCGTGACATAAGGAGAGCCCCTGATGGCGCAGCCCGAGCATTGGGCCAATCCCGTCACCACGCGCTCGCTCGTCATGCTCGAGATCGCCGCCGCGCTGGTCGCCGGCGACGACGTCACCCTGCAACAGGCGCAGGTGCAATTGAAGCAGCAGGGCAGCGGCGGCTGGAATCTGCGCCTGTTCGGCTCGGGCGCGTTCGACGGGATCGACGCGGTGCTGCGGCGCGAGGCCGATCTCGCCACCATCAATCCCGCCCAGGGGCTGATGATGGCCCATCGCGGCCTCGGCCCCTATGCCAGCCCGCAGCCGGTGCGGCAGATCGCGGTGATCCCGTCCTACGACACCTATGCCTTCGCGGTCAGGCCCGAGCTCGGCCTGGCCTGCTTCGAGGACATCGCCGTGAAGAAGCCGCGCCTCGTCTTCGCGCTGCGCGGGCAGCGCGAGCATTGCATGAATGTGATCCTGCGCGATTTGTGCAAGGCCGCGGGCTTCGCGCTCGAGGACATCAATTCGTGGGGCGGGGAGGTGCGCTACGACGGCACCCTGCCGTTCCCCGACGGGCCCAAATTCGCCGCCGCGGTCAAGGGCGAGACCAACGCGCTCATCGACGAGGCGGCGGACGTGTGGACCAACGAGGCGATCGATGCCGGCCTCGTCATGCTGCCGATGGCGGCGGAAACGGTCGCCAAGCTCGAGGCGCGGGGCTATCGCGGCGGCGTGATGAAGAAGAGCATGTACCCCAAGCTGCCGCGCGATTATCCGACCATCGACTTCAGCGGCTGGCCGATCTTCTGCCACGCCGAGCTGCATGAGGAGCGCGTGCGCGCCATTTGCGAGGCGCTCGACCGGCGCAAGCATCTCATCCTGTGGCAGGGCGCGGGACCGCTCCCGGTCGAGCGCATGTGCCGCGAGGCCGAGGACACGCCGCAGCTCGTCCCCTACCACCCGGCCGCGGAACGCTACTGGCGCGAGCGCGGCTATTTGTAAGGACCGAGGGCCGCGTCGCGGTTTGGACTTCCGCGTCTGACTCGTTTTTGGACATTTCGCCTGCCCCGCGCAGGCCTGCCGCGCGGGACGGCCTACTGCACGGTGGCCTTGTTCGTGACCGGCCCGATGAGGGCCTCGAAGCGCTTCCGGAGCGAAGCGGGCCGTGTTCCATCGCCGAGAAAATCGCGATATCCGTTCGCGAACCGGGGGCTGGTCAGCGGCGGCAGGCCCGCGGGCGGCGGCACGTCCTTGCGCGATGAATAGAGAATCGGCACGCGGCTCTGCTGCTCCTTGCTCAAGCTCCAGCTCAGAAAGAGCTTTGCGGCATTGGGATGGGGCGCGTTCTTGAGGATGCCGCCGGCGGTGAAGAAGACCGGCGTCTTGTCCTTCGCCGGCATCGCGATCTTCAGGTTGCCGCCGGGGCCGGGACCGCTGGTCTGCGAGCCGTTGGTGATGTCGAAGCTGACGAAGTCCGTGCCGGATTTGACGCGGGCCGCGACGTCGCGATGCCCTTGGATGAAATAGGGCTCGTTCGCCATGTACTTCTTCATGTAGTCCCAGCCGTATTTCCGCACGATCAGGTCGAAATTATAGAGCGTCGCATCGTCGTCGGTCGGATAGACGGTGACGATCTTGCCGCGGAACTGCGGCTTGAGGAAATCGAGCGCCGACTTGGGCACGTCGGCCTCCTGCACCTTGTCGGGATTATAGCCGTACAACATCGGGATCGCATTCACGGCCACCCAGGCGCCGTTCTTGTCCTTCATGGCGTCGAGAACCTGGTCGAAGCCCTCCGGTTTGAAGTGCATGAGTGCGCCCGCTTTGTCCCAGCGGTGATAATCCTGGATCGTTTGGAACTGCACGAAATCCGCGGTGACTTTGTTGTCCTTGAGCTGCTGGTCGATCTCATTGTCGAGGACGTTGCTGAACCCGCCATGGGGCGTGACGGCGATGCCGGGGAAGCGCTTCTCGAACGCGTCCGCCGCCGCCTTCGCCCCCGCCGGCCCGGCGCCGGTGTAGATCACCAGCGCCTTTTCGAGCTTCGCTTTCTCGTATAGCTGATCGATGGTTTCGGCCCGCGCCGCCGAAAGTGGCACCAATATGAGAAGAACCAGCAGCGACAAGGCCGATTCGCGTAGTCCCGTCGTCCGGCACGGCATGCGTTCCCCCTCGGAGCCCTCGGCTCACCGCTTTATTCGGAATGCGATCATAGCATGGTTCACCGCCGCGGCGCATTCCCCTGGCTCAAGATTTAGGCCGGCTTCCGCACATGCTCATTTGAGAAAATTTGCGCTCTCCGAGTTTCATTCTCGTAGGCGTGGTTCGAGACGGCGAGCGAGTTGGCCGCGCAAACCCCGTTAAGCGAAAAGCTATTTCCGGTGATGGCACAAATGCGAAGCGCTGGCATGTCCACTTCGCAGCCGCTTTCGGTGCTTGAGCGGACGTGATGAGCACGCCGCAGGACTGGCGCTGTTGACCCGATGCGGACGTGCGTATTGAGGTTCACTTTCCATCACCACGACATGGTAGATTTCGGACTCGGATACGCCTTGGGGGACACATGTGGCGGCGCGTCCCATAACGCCCGTGGCCTTCGTCACCGGTGCCGACCCGGTGAAACTGGGGCTCGTTGAGAGTCTTGCGCGACCGGGTGCCAACGCGACGGGCGTCACCGTGTTCCTCCAGTCGCTGATAGCAAAGCGCTTGGAGCTGTTGCACCAGCTGGTGCCAAATGCGAAGCAGATCGCGGATCTCACCGATCTGAATTATCCTGGACACGCGCCGCCTCCGATTGAGGCTGCGCGGCTCCTCGGCCTCGAGCTGAGAACCCAGAGCGCAAGCACGCTGGCAGAGTTGGACCAGGCATTTGCGGCTTTTGCCAATGACCGGCTCGGCGGGGTCCTCATCGCCGTGCTTCCATTCTTCATTTCGATTCCCACGCGCAGTCGAATCCTGTCGCTGGCAATGAAATACGGCATTCCGACCCAATTCGGCTCTCGCGACCAGACCGAGGCTGGAAATGTTATGAGCTATGGTGCAAGCCTGACTATTCCGCCTATGCTCCTCGCCCGCGCGGACGAAGTGATCGAATAGGCAGGCAGATGTCGGCACATAACGGACCGTCAAGCTGAGACGCTCCCGGTCCGAGCGCAGCCATTGCGCCCGGGCGCGGGACGCGGGAAAATGCCGCTCAGCGGGGCCAAGCATCAACACGAAGGACCGGGCGATGGACGAATTCCATACCAAGATGGCGGCGGTGAGCGTGGCGGCCCTGTGGGAGCAGGAGAACCGGCATAATCGCCCGCCCGAGACGGCGCAGATCTGGCACTGGGACGCGATGAACCCGCTGATCGACGAAGCCGTCAAGCAGACCGACATGACCAATGCCGAGCGCCGGGTGCTGATCCTGCAGAACCCCAACCTCGCCAGCGTCGGCCGCACCGGCGCCGCGATCAACCTCACGGTCAATCTCCAGGTGCTGATGCCGGGCGAGAAGGCGCGCCCGCACCGCCACACCATGCACGCGCTGCGCTTCGCGCTCGAGGGCGACGGCGCCGAGACCATCGTCGACGGCAAGGTATGCAAGATGCTGCCGGGCGACATGATCCTGACCCCCGGCTGGACCTGGCACGAGCACCGGCACGAGGGCAAGACCCGCTCGGTCTGGGTCGATGCGCTCGACGTGCCGATGCACACCTACATGGAGACCGGCGTGTTCGAGCCCGGCCCGGCGCGGGACTCAGTCGTGCTGCCGCCCGATGCCGCCTTCGCGCCCGGCTTCACGCCCGACACGCCGGCGGCGGCGCAGCGCTATTCGCCGCTGTTCCGCTATCCCTGGGACGCCGCGGTCAAGGCGCTCGAGGCGCTGCCGCCCGCGTCGGACGGCTCGCGCCGGCTGCGCTACACCAACCCGGTGACGGGGGGCGCGGTGCTGTCGACCATCGACTGCTATCTCCTCGGCCTCGGCAAGGACCAGGAGACGCGCGCCTACCGCACCAACAGCAACTGCGTCTGCGTGGTGATGGAAGGCGAGGGCAGCACCCGCATCGGCGACGAGACCGTGACCTGGGGGCCCAAGGACATCTTCTCGCTGCCGCACGACCAGTGGATCAGCCACAAGGCCAGGACCGCGCCGGCGCGCATCTTCCAGATCACCGACCGTGAGACCTTGCGCCGCCTCGACTATCTGCGCGACGAGCTGCGCCAATAGCGCCCGACGCATGGCCGCGCCGGGCACCGCCATCGAGGCCTACGAGTCCTGGCTGCGCGAGTATGTCCGGCTCGCCGAGGCCGGACGCAAGCTCGCGACCCAGCTCGGCGATGCCAGCCGGCGGCGCGGCGAGCGCTTGAACGAACAGCGCTTCTCGGGCCACGCCCACCGGCTCTACAACGAGGAAGTCTATTGGACCTTGCAGATCGCCGGCGTGACCAGCCTCGCCGCCGCCGAGCGCGAGGCGGCGCCCGCCGCCCCCCGCGCCAAGAAAGCCGCCAAAAAGGCGAAGGCACGATGACGCCGTGCGTCCTTCGACTGCGCCCTTCGGGCTCCGCTCAGGATGAGGGGCGTTATACAACCTTCCTCACCCTGAGCGGAGCGCAGCGTAGTCGAAGGGTGCAGGTTGCTTTTGCAGCGCGAATCTTTCTCGCGCTCTTCGCGCTGGTGCTCGCTGCCGGCGCCAGGGCCGAGACGCTCAACGTCGCCAAGGGCGGGCCGCAATCCTTCTCGTTCTCGCCCGCCGATATCGGCCTCGCCGAGGGCTTCTTCCAGAAGCGCGGGCTCGACCTCAAGCTGTCCAATTTCGACGGCGCGACCAAGGTGCACCAGGCAATGGCCTCGGGCGACATCGACATCGCGCTCGCCTCCGGGCCGGACATGGCGTTCATCGCCAAGGGCTCGCCGGTGACCACGGTGGCGGCGATGGCGGGGCGGCCCGACATGATGGCGCTCGTGGTGCTGGCCGGCTCGCCGATCGCCAGCGCCGCCGACCTCAAGGGCAAGAAGATCAGCGTCACCAGCGCGGGCTCGCTCACCAACTGGCTCGCGCACGAGGTGTCGCGCCAGCAGGGCTGGGGCGAGAACGGCGTCGATGTCGAGGCGATCGGCGGCCAGACGACGCAAATCGCGGCGCTCCGCACCCATCAAATGGACGCGATGGTGATGGACGTCACCGCCGCCTACCGGCTCGAGGGCGAGGGCGCGGTCCACGTGCTGCTCAAGTTCGGCCAGATCGTGCCGTCCTTCCACATGCACGTGATCCACGCCAGCAACGCCATGATCGCGCGCGATCCCGAGGGCGTGCGCCGCTTTCTCGCCGCGTGGTTCGAGACGATCGCCTTCATGCGCGCCCACAAGGACGAGACGGTGAAGCTCTCGGGCCAGGTGATGGGCGTGTCGGATGCGCTCGCCGCGCGCACCTATGACGAGGTGATGCCGGACCTTTCGACCGACGGCTGCTTCGATCCCAAGGCGGTCGCGGTGCTGCGCCGCTCCTATGTCGACATGGGCCTGCTCGAGGCCGAGCCCGACATGAGCAAGATCTACACCGAGCAATACCTGCCCGCGCCGTGCAAGCGCTGAGGCGTCAGCGCGTCGCGTCGGAATGCTGCACGCCGCTTTCCGGCGGGCCGGTGGCGTTGCCGTCGGGGCCGAGCGTGTAGAGATCGTAGGCGGTGCGGTTGCGCCCGGGCACGCGATAGACGTAAGGCCGGCCCCACGGATCGTTGAGGATGCTCGCCTGGCTCACATAGGGGCCGAGCCAGCGGTCGATGGCCGGCGGTTTCTCCACCAGCGCGTGTAAGCCCTCCTGGTCGCTCGGATAGCGCCCGACATCGAGCAGGAAGAGATCGAGGCCCGTGGCGATCGTCTGCATCTGGATCTTGGCCGCGTCTTCCTTGGCGCGCGAGAAATACTTGAAGAGCTGCGGCACCGCGATCCCGACCAGCATGCCGAGGATCGCCAGCACCACCAGGAGCTCGACCAGCGTGAAGCCCCCTTCGCGCTGCCGCCGCGCGCGCTCCGGCGCCCAAATCCGACGATCGATCATGCGAAGAAGGCGATGGTGCGGATTTCGATGCTCTCGCGCGGCGGGGCGTCGGCTTGCATCGTCGGGTCGTCGAAAGCCGAGTGCGCGACGAAGCGCGCGACCGTGCGGTCGCTGTCGTAGCATTTGATCAGCATGGCCTCGTCCTTGCGCATCGCCGGCGCGTAGAACCAGCGGTGCGCGGGATTGTAGCGCACGATGTAGATCTCGCCGTTGCGGTCCTCGTAGCGCTGCTCCGAGCCGACGAAATCCTCCGGATTCGTGCTGCGCGCGTCGCACACCGCGAGCGGATGGTCCAAGAGCGGCCCGCGGATAGGCCGCCACACATTGATGAAGGCGACGCGGCGGCGCAGCAGCGAATCGGCCTCGCCGCCCATCAGGTCGCGCACGCGCTGCGGCCCGGACCATTCGGTGAAGTCGTTATGGACGCGCATCACCGGCCCGCGCGCCACGCCGGGAACGCGGTCCTGCGTGTCCCATTCCCGCCGCCGCACCGTGTGGTCGAACACCTTGACCCGCCGCGCGCCGGTCTGGGACATGACCAGCGCCTCGATCTCGGGGTAATAGACGCGGGTCAGTTCGTCCTCGTCGTAGAAATCGGCGACCGCGCTTTTGTGGTGCGCGATGGCGAAGCCTTCGCCGTCGAGCGACAGCTCGCGCTCGACGGGGCGCAGCGAATGGATCGCCACGGTGCGCGGGTCCTGGACCGCGTTGGTGCGCGGCATGCCCGGCGGCGGCCCGTAGGTGTAGTTGAACGGCTTCTCCGTCATCGGAGCGACATAATTCAACGCGGCCTGGACCGACGGCAGCGACGCGGGATCGACGGAAATGGCGCTCATTTGTGCCTCCTCGCGACGCTTAAGATACTCATGCGCGGGGTCGATTCCCAGGCCCGGCCGCGCCCTTTGCGCGAGGCAGCTATGCCCGCGCGGCGGCGGCGAGATCGACGATCCGCCCCCACCGCGCCGCGGCGTGGAAATGCGCATAGACCGCGGCGAGCCAGCCGCGCTTGCGCCAGTCCAGCACGCTCGCGTCGTCGAGCGCGGCGAACTTCCCCGAATCGATTACGCGGAAGCCGCGCAGCACCGCCTGGCCGCCCTGCTTGAAGTCGATGACGGCGTTGTTCTCGACCAGCAGCCCCTTGGCCTCGAGCGCGGCGCAGAACGACGCGGTCTCCTGCAGCGCCTGGTGCAGCGATTTGCACAATTCCGCCGCCTCGCTCAAGGCCGCGGTGGGCTGCGCCTCGGCGAAGAGCGCGGGGCCGGTCATGCCCACGGACGCGGCCCTCGGGTCGAATCCCAGCAGCAGCGCCTTCTTGTCCGGCGCCTCGATGAGGGCGAAGGGATAGTTGCGGACATAGGCCGGCACATAGGCGCCGCGGCGCCAGGCGCCGGCCGCGTCGATATAGAGGTTCTCGCGGTCGCGATATCCCACGATCGCCAGCATCGTCGGTTGCGCCAGGCCCCCGAACACAATCGGGTAGTCGCCCACCACCGCGGCCAACTCCTGGAGCGTGATCGGGATCGCGTTGGTCTCGCGCGCGAAGCGATAATTCCGGCCGCGGTCGAGATGGAGCGCGCCGTGACGCGCGCCGTCGACCGGAACGATCTCGCGGAAGAAGAGCGGCAGGTTCGCAGCGGGGTCGGCCATGGCGCGGGAGCCTAGCGCCAAAGCCGGTTGAGCAATAGAGCGGCAAGGAACGCAGTCGCGTTGGGCTCGTTTCTGACGAGTTTCCAGGCCGCGAATGCCTCGTTCGCTTGCTCGACCTTTTCTAGGGTATCGGCTCGAGCGAAAACCTGCGTCGTGTCGTAGTCGGCATCGTGGCGCGCTTCCTGAAGTTCGACGAAAGCGTCCGCGATCAAAGAAAGTTCGCTCTGAATGGGCTCGCTTACTAATGCCTTCAGCGCTTCTGTGAGGTTCTCCACTTTTCCGGGGCGGAACTGAATGCAGGCCTTCTTCATGTCCTCATGAGTGAACGCGCGCCGGACGCGCGCGCGTAAAGCCGGAGGTTGCGCAGGCGACATGACCCGCGCGGCGTCAGCTACCAATAGATGGAACAGTGCGTAATACGCTGCTGAAATGGCGCGGCGAAGACTGGCTTGCTTTGGCTTTTTGGGCTCCTTTGACGCAAGGTGCTTCGCCTGAGCAAGTAGGTCTTCTGGTAGCGCCAAGATCTAGCTCGCCGCCTCTTGTCGCTCGCGAAATCGGACATAGGGTATTCGACTTATGTTGGTTTCGAAGAGGGCGGCTTTGACCGTACGTCCAAGCTTGGACAAGCGGCGCACACTTTCCTTATCTGTCGGAAAGCGCCGATCAAGAATGAATGAAATCCATACAGCCGGTTCACCGGTTGAATCTTTCCCGAAGTGAACCTCGAATGTTTCGAAGCCTAGACCAATAGCGCGGCTTCTCACGATTTCATGGATGCGCTTGGCCTCTTCGGCCGAGGCTGCGTACTTATCAGGCGAGTCGTCTACCATGCCATTAATTCTACGTCAGCGACCGCGAGTCTGTACATACCCACGCGCGAAATATTGGCACGAACCTGGATTGATTGCAGAACTAGGTCTCTACTTCGCCTTCAGCAACCCTTCCCGGCCCCGTCCTGGATGTAGAAGATGTACTCGAAGCCGCCGACGCCTTCCTCATCGCCGACGACCTGCCGATCGAGTTTCCGACCAAGTCCGCCTGGCGATCAATCTCAAGACCGCGAAGGCTCGAGACCGCGAAGGCGCTGGGCCTCGCCGGTCCGCCGCCGCTGCTCGGCCGCGCCGCGCGGGCATCGCAGAACCGCTTTCCGCTTGATGATCTAAGGATGCGGGACCTATATGTCGCCGCCGGCGAGCGCCGGCTGTTGCGGGGTCGACGCGTGCTGCAGGTCCATCGCCTTTACGTCGCGTACGGCTCCAACATGTGCCGAATTCAGATGGCCAAGCGCTGCCCCGCTGCCCGGCCGCTCGGTGTGGCGTCTTTGCCGGGGCGGCGCTTTCTGATCAACCGCCCGGGCTTCGCCACCCTGGTCGCGGCGCCCGCCGCGCGGGCTTATGGCCTGATCTGGAGGCTCGGCGTCGAGGACGAGCGCAGCCTTGACGGCTACGAGGGCGTCGCCGACGGAGACTATCGCAAGGAGGCGGTGATCCTCCCGGAGCATGGCGCGGCATTGATCTATATCGCGGCCGATGCGACGCCGGGAACGCCGCGTCCCGCCTATCTCGAAGCGGTTCTCGCCGCCGCCGCCGCCGCAGGCTTGCCGCCGGTCTATCAGGCCGAGCTGGCTCGCTGGCGGTCACGCTGAACCGGCGCCGACGATCTCGTCGCAGACCACCGCGAAATTCAGCAGCGTGGCCGGGCCGAACGTGTTGCTGATCGCGACGTCCGCCGCGTCGCGGCCGCGCGCGATCAGCACCCGGCCGATCCGCGGCACGTTGTTGCGGGGGTCGAAAACGTGCCACGCGCCGCCGAGATAGACCTCCATCCAGCCGGCGAAATCCATCGGCCCATAGGGCGGCGGGACGCCGATGTCGCCGAGATAGCCGGTGCAATAGCGCGCCGGGATGTTCATGCAACGGCAGAATGCGATCGCGAGATGCGCGAAGTCGCGGCACACGCCGGTGCGCTCGCTGAACACGTCGAAGGCGGTCATGGTGGGACGCGCACGCCGATAGTCGAAGCGGATATGGTTGTGAACGAAATCGCAGATCGCCTGAACCCGGCCCCAGCCCATGGGCGCGTTGCCGAACAGGTCCCACGCCGTTTGCGACATCCGGTCGGTCTCGCAGTACCGGCTGCC
This sequence comes from Allostellaceae bacterium, assembly GCA_035604615.1. GTDB lineage: Bacteria > Pseudomonadota > Alphaproteobacteria > ATCC43930 > CGMCC-115725 > DATJLY01. Next base: position 22,725 of record DATNID010000022.1, read on the forward strand.
CAGGAGAAACAGCAGGGTCTCCTGCGGCAGGTCCTGGACTTGATGCTGCCAGGCCGAGGCGACGACCGGGTCGGGCGCGCCGCTGTCATTGACCACGGCGCTGCTCGAGAGGCGAATCCGGCCTCTCGGAGCCACGATCCTGGTGCACCAATTGCCGAAGCTGTCGCGATAAGCCGCGAGCGGCACCGCGGGGTCGGTTTTCAGATGGTCGGGAAAGACGATATCCGAAGCGCGCGTGTAGTGAACGTTCAGCGTCAGGATCATGGGCGTCGGCTGGGGACATTCGTAGAGCAAGTCATAGCCGACCCGGATCTGCATCATCAGCCTCCTGGAATGGGGCGGCCACGGCGCCGCCTAGGTGCCCGATGACGTCCGCAGCCGTTTTCTCCCGTTCGAGCGCCCTTGAGCCGGGCGCGTTCCCTCGACGACGCTGACCGCCACCTCCATGCCGAGAAAGGAAGAGGCGTAGCCGATGAAGCTGCCCCACAGCGGCAAGGCCTGCGCCGGTTCCCAGGCGACGGCGACGCGAATGAGGTTGCGGTTTCCGACGATGCGGTTGGTCGGATCGAAATCGATCCATCCCGCGCCGGGCAGGTAGACCTGGAGCCAGGCATGGGTCGCGCCGCCGCCGAGCGTGTCCGAAGCCTCCGCGCCCGGCACGAAGATGTAACCGCTGACGAAGCGCGCGGCGAGGCCGAGCGAGCGCACGCCATCGATCATGAGAAGGGCGAAGTCGCGACACGAGCCGCTGCCGCGCCGCAGGGTTTCGCTCGGAGTCTGCACGCCGCGCTCGGTGCGGCGCGTATAGGCGAGCTGCTCGCGCATGCCGACCGTCATCTGGCGCAGCATTGCGAGGGTGTCGGTCGACGTGGCGGGCGCCAGGAAGCTCATCGCCCAACGATCAATCTCGGGGTCGGGCGATTGCCGCCGCAGCGCCGGCGCGAGGTCGGGCAGGTCGTCGCTGGCATAGGAAAAGGGATAGCGCGCCGCATCGGGCTCGAGGGCATAATCGGGCGGATGGGTTTCGAAATGCTCGAGCGTGACGGTGCTGTCGAAGCGCAGCTCCCTGGTCCGCCCGGAGAACGTCGCGACGGCGACCGAGTTGTCGAACACGTCGTGCACCCAATGCAGCTGTGCCGGTTTGGGCACGATGTCGAGTCGCGCCTCTATGAGGCGAAGGTCGTGGCTCTCGCGCGGCCGGAACATCATGCGATGCTCGCCCAGCCCGACCGGATCCGAATAGCGATAGACGGTGACGTGGCGAACGGTGAGGAGGCTCATGCCGAATCCCATCCAACGCGACCGCTGCTGCTCCTCCGGCGGCAGTTCATCGCCATCCTTGCGCTTTCCACGAATCTGCCAAGGGCAGCGCCTGCGATCCAACCGTCGCACATCGTTTTATGCTTGCACGAAAGGTACCGGTTGGAAAGGGTCAATCCGGCATTGCAACGTTGTTGGAGGCGCCGGCGAATCGATTTCGGCGCTGACGCTCCAGCGCCGTCGAAAAGTCGTGCAGCAAGCCTACCCGAGAGCGTTCTCTTGGCACGAATGCGACGCGTCGCGATTGCCGATTTGCGGCCGCTTTCGGTGCATGTTCGGACCTAGCGAGCCCGCCGCTGGACTGGTGCGATTGACCCAACTGCGACATCGGTGCACGCTAAACCGGACCGTCCCCGTAGCCAATCCCGACCCCTTTGAGAACGTAGGCCGTGCCGATAGAATGTGTCGTTCAAGTCTGGTAGCGGACATGAGGCGACGGCAATTTCTCGGTGTTCTGACCAGTGCCGCCGCCTCGTGGCCGCTCGCGGCGCGCGCTCAGCAGCCGGCGATGCCAGTGATCGGATTCCTCAGCAGCGAGTCGCTGGCCCTGTTCGCAAGCCCTCTGCGTATTTTCCGCCAAGGCTTGAGCGACGCCGGCTATGTCGAGGGCAAGAACGTCGCGTTCGAATACCGCTGGGCCGAGGGCCAAAACGATCGTTTGCCCGCCCTTGCGGCCGATTTGGTTCGCCGTCAGGTGAGCGTGATTGTCGTGCCTGCCAGCACTCCTGGGGCGCTGGCGGCAAAGCAGGCAACCGCGACGATTCCAGTCGTCGTTTTTACAGGAGGCGATCCGGTTGCGCTTGGACTTGTCGCCAGCCTCAACCGACCGGGCGGCAACGTAACGGGCAGGACCTCATTGGGCGGCGAGCTTGCGCCGAAGCGGCTCGAGCTTCTGCACCAGCTGATGCCCGATGCGACCGGCATGGCCCTGCTCGTCAATCCGACCAATCCCGCTCTTACCGAGTCCACCGTAAGAGACGTGCAGGCCGCGGCCCACACCCTGGGCCTGCAACTCCACATCCTGAACGCCGGCACCGAGCGCGACTTCGATGCGGTCTTTGCAACCTTCGTCCAACCGAGAGTCAGCGGGCTCGTGATCGCCGTCGATTCGTTCTTCACGGGACGGAGAGAAGAGCTCGGCGCATTGGCGCTTCGCCACGGGATACCCGCGATCTATCAGTATCGCGACTTCGCCGCGGCGGGCGGTGTAATGAGCTACGGCGACAGTTTAACGGACGCATACCGTCAGCTCGGCCTCTATACGGGGCGTATCCTCAAAGGCGAGAACCCTGCCGATATGCCGGTCCAGCAGGCCATGAAGGCCGAACTGGTGATCAACCTCAAGACCGCGAGGGCGCTCGGCCTGAAGGTGCCGCTAATTTTACAGGCGAGAGCCGACGAGGTGATCGAATGATGAGGCGGCGCGATCTGATCGCGATGCTCGGCGGCGCGGCCGTGGCATGGCCGCCCGCAGCGCATGCGCAGCATTTAACACGGCTGACACGATCGGTATGGCTCTCCCGCCGAACCTTCTGATGCGCGCGGACGAAGTGATCGGGTAGGTCTGGTTATGGCAGAACAGACTTGCGAATGACATCAGCTCACGTCAGCTCATTGGTGTGGAGCGGAGCGGACGTTGGACGGACTTTCTCCATGCGTCGTGAAGATCGCGGTCTTTCCGTCATGCGCGCCGGCGCAGCGCCGCGTCGAGACTCCACGGACCCGCGCCCGCGAAGGCCAAATAGAGAAAGACGAAACAATAGGCGACTTCCAGGTTGCCGCCGTTGATGATCGGCGCAAACGCCGTTCCCGCCCCCGTCCTGACCACGAAATACGCGACCGCCATTTCGCCCGACATGATGAACGCGGTAAAGCGGGTGAACAAACCGGCCGTGACCAGCGCACTGCCGACGCACTCGATCACGCCGGCGATGCCTATCTTGGTGAACAAATGGATATTGGCGAAACTCGGACTCGGCGCCGGAAAACCGAACCACTTCATCAAGCCATGCTGCAGGTACAAGAGGCCGAACATGATCCGCAGGATACTCAGCATCTGCGGCTGAAACCGGTTTAGCCTCGCCTCGATGGTGCCGATGGTCGCCCTATCCTGGCCGGCTGTCCCCGGCGCGGCCCCTCCCGCGGCCGGCCCCACATGCGGCTTCAGAATAGCTTCACGACGCGGCTCCGTCCGAGCCGGCGATTGCGCGCGCATCGTTGCATTCGCCGCCGTCCGGCCCGAAAATCCCGCTGTCCATGACCGCTCCGCACTCGCACGGCCTCTTCGTGATACACGCCGGCAAACATGAGTAACGCCCTGTGGCGCCGCTTGATCCCTGGGCTCAAGGGGGCGAGGCCGTCGCTATCGCCTGAAATCGCGAGCGCGCTTCGGCAAGCCCAGGCGCTTCATCAACAGGGGCGTCTGGCCGAGGCCGAACCCTTGTACCGCAGGGTCATCGCCGAGGCGCCGGATCACTTTCTCGCGCTCCATGGGCTTGGCGTGATCGAGTGCCAGCGGCAGAATTTCGCGGCCGGCTTGCAGCTCATCGGCCGGGCCTTGAAGGCCAATCCGAAGGACGCTTCGGCGCATCTGAACTTCGGCAATGCCCTGCGCGTCCTCAAGCGCCAGGAGGAGGCGGTCGCGAGTTATGACCGTGCGCTGGCGTTGAAGCCCGACTATGCCGAGGCGTTCTACTATCGCGGCTTTGCGCTCCTCGACCTCGGGCGCTATGCGGAGGCGCTCGCCGCCTGTGACCGCGCGCTGGCGTTGCGGCCCGAATTCGTCGATGCCCTGATCAATCGCGGCCTCGCCTTGAGCGGCCTCGAGCGCCCCGAGGAGTCGCTCGCGACCTACGACCGTGCGCTGGCGTTGAAGCCCGACTCTGCCGAGGCCCACTACAATCGCGGCAACGTCTTGCTCCAACTCGCGCGTCACGAGGACGCGCTCGCGAGCTTCGACCGCGCGCTGGCGGTGAGGCCCGGCTATGTCGAGGCGCTCAACAATCGCGGCAATGCCTTGCGCGACCTCAAGCGCCATGAGCAGGCGCTCGCCTCCTATGACCGTGCGCTTGTGTCGAGGCCCGGCTATGCCGAGGCGCTGATCAATCGCGGCAACACCTTGATCGTGCTCAAGCGTCACGACGAGGCGCTCGCCAGCTATGACCGTGCGCTGGCGTCAAACCCCGATTTCGCCGACGCGCTTTACCATCGCGGCATGGCCTTGCTCGATCTCAAGCGTCACGACGAGGCGGCCAGGGAATTCGAGCGATTGCTGAGCGTAAGCCCCGATTACGGCTATACGAAAGGCAATGTCCTGTTCGCGCACCTCCATTGCTGCGATTGGACCGGCTACGACAAGACGGTCGAATCGATCGTCAAGGATGTCGTTGCGGGCAAGCGAGCGTCCGACCCGTTCATATTCTTGTCGGTGTCCGGATCGCCCGGCGACCAACTGCGCTGCGCCCAGATCTATAACCGCGACAAATACCCGCCCGCGAAGCGCGCCTTGTGGCAGGGCGAACGGTATCGCCATGACCGGATTCGTCTCGCCTATCTGTCGGCCGATTTTCGCAGTCACGCCGTGGCTTACTTGATAGCCGAACTGTTCGAGGCGCACGACAAATCCCGCTTCGAAACGACGGCGATATCAATCGGTCCCGACAGCAAGGACGACATGAGAAAACGGCTGGAGCGCTCGTTCGACCGTTTCGTCGACGTCCGGAACAAAAGCGATCGCGACGCGGCGCTTGCGGTGAAAGAGCTGGGGATCGACATAGCGGTGGATCTGCAGGGGTACACGACGTACTGCCGTGCCGGGATATTGGCGTTTCGCCCGGCGCCGATTCAGGTGAACTATCTGGGTTATCCCGGCACGATGGGCGCCCCTTATATCGACTACATCCTCGCCGACCGGACCGTGATCCCCGAGGACCAGCAAGGCCTTTACGCGGAGAAAGTCGCCTACCTGCCGGATGCCTATCAGCCGAACGATAGTAAGCGGCGCATCGGCGAGCGCACGCCGACACGGGCGGAGGCAGGGTTGCCGGAGACGGGATTCGTGTTCTGCTCCTTCAACAACAATTACAAGATCGCGCCGGCCGTGTTCGATGTCTGGATGCGCCTGTTGCGCGCGGTCGAGGGCAGCGTGCTGTGGTTGGTGGCGACCAATGCGGCGGCTTCTCGCAACTTGCGGCGGGAGGCGCAGCAGCGAGGCGTCGCCCCGGAAAGGCTCGTCTTCGCTCCCCACATGCCGCTGGAAGATCATCTCGCGCGTCACCGTCTCGCCGATATCTTCCTCGATACGCTGCCCTACAACGCGCACACGACGGCAAGCGATGCCTTGTGGGCGGGGCTGCCGGTGGTGACGTGTCTCGGCTCCGGCTTTGCGGGACGCGTGGCGGGGAGCCTGCTCGATGCCGTGGGCTTGCGGGAACTGATCACGGACAATCTCGCGGATTACGAGGCGCTGGCGCTCAAACTGGCGCGCGACAAGGACAGGCTCGCGGCGACCACGGCAGAACTCGCGCGAAACCGGCAGAGTTTCCCGCTGTTCGACACGGACCGCTTCCGCCGCCACATCGAGAGCGCCTATGAGACGATGTGGGAGCGCTGCCAAAGGGGCGAACCGGCCGCCGGCTTCGCCGTCGCGCCGCGCTGACGTCGCTCGCCATCGTTGCAATCGCCTCCGTCCGGCCTGAAACTCGCGTCCGCGCATCATGCGGAGGGAGTGAGGGACATGCCGGACAAGCCGAACAAGATCGCGCTCGTCACCGGGGCCGGGACGGGGATCGGGCGGGCCGTGTCGCTGGCACTGGTGGGCGACGGGTACGCCGTGGTGCTGGCCGGCCGCCGCAAGGAACCGCTCGACGGGACCCACCAGCAGATCAAGGCCCTTGACGGGCGTTCCTTGGTGGTGCCGACCGACATCTCGGTGCCCGAATCCGTGCGTACGTTGTTCGCCAGGACCAAGGAGACCTATGGCCGCCTCGACCTCCTCTTCAACAACGCCGGGTTCGGCGCCGGCGGCGCGATCGAGGACCTGCCGTTCGAGCGCTGGAAGGCGGTGGTCGACACCAACCTCACCGGCACCTTCCTGTGCACCCAGGAAGCGATCAAGATCATGAAGGCGCAGGAGCCGCGCGGCGGCCGCATCGTCAATAACGGCTCGATTTCCGCGCACGCGCCGCGGCCGGGCTCGATCGCCTACACCGCCACCAAGCACGCGATCACCGGCCTCACCAAGACCGTGTCGCTCGATTGCCGCAAGTACGACATCGCCTGCGGCCAGATCGACATCGGCAACGCCGCCACCGAGATGACCGAGCGCATGGCCAACGGCATCGTCCAGGCCAACGGCACCGTCATGGTCGAGCCGCGCATGGACGTGAAGGACGTGGGCCGCGCCGTCGTGTTCATGGCCAACCTGCCGCTCGACACCAACGTCCAGTTCATGACCATCATGGCGACCAAGATGCCATTCGTTGGCCGCGGCTAACCATCTCTCACACGAATCCGGCAAAGGGAGCAATCCGCGTACCCCGGCCCTCGAGCGCAAGGCGCAGCGCCCGCGCCATCGCCACCGCATCCGGCGTGTCGCTGTGAACGCAAATCGAATCGACCCTTACTGGCATGCGCGTCCCGCCGATCGTGCGGATCGCCTGCTCGTCGAGCATCTGCAGCACCCGCTTCACCGCTTCATCCGCGTCGTGGATGACCGCGCCATCCTCCTTGCGCGGCGCGAGATTGCCGTCCTCGCCATAGGCGCGGTCGGCGTAGATCTCGCGCGCCATGCGCAAGCCCGCCCGCGCACCCGCGCGCTCGGTCGCAAGCCCGGGCATGACCACGAACACGAGATCGCGGTCGAGCGCGCGGATGGCGCGGGCGACGCCGTCGGCGAGATCGTCCTCGACCTGCGCCATGTTGGCGAGCGCGCCGTGCAGCTTGACGTGCGTGACGCGATGGCCGGCGGCCGCCGCGAGCGCCTGGAGCGCGCCCACCTGGTAGATCACGAACTTTCCCACCTCGTCGGGCGTGTCGCCGAGGATCGGCCGGCGGCCGAAGCCCCACAGGTCGAGAAAGCTCGGATGGGCGCCGATGGCGACGCCCTTGTCCTTGGCGGTCGCGACCGCGCGGTGCATGACCAGCGGATCGCCGCCATGGAAGCCGCAGGCGATGTTGGCCGACGAGACGATGTCGAGCATCGCCCGGTCGTCGCCGATCGTGTAGGCGCCGAAACTCTCGCCCATGTCGCAGTTGAGATCGACAATTGCCGTCATGGCGCGCACTCCCGTCGCGCCATTATGGAACGCGCCGGCCTGTCCCTCCAAGCGGTACAAGCGCGATGACCGATTACCCGCGCCTGCTGCCGGCCGGCGATGCGGGGCTGGTGGTCGAGCTGGGCGAACACGTCTCGCTCGCGGTCAACGCGCGGGTGCGGGCGCTCGACCGGCTGGTGACGGAGGCCGCGATCGCGGGATTGCTCGAGACGCTGCCGACCAACCGTTCGCTCTTCATCCGCTACGAGCCGCTGACCCTGCCGCATCGCGAGCTGTGCAGTCGCATCACGGCGCTGCTCGCGCACTTGCCCGAGGCGCCGGAAGAGCGCGGCGGGCGGTCGTGGATCGTGCCTTGCGTCTATGGCGGCGCGCACGGCATCGATCTCGCTCCGGTCGCGGCGATGCTGTCGATGAGCGAGGCGGATGTGGTCGCGCGTCACGCGGCGCGCGACTACCGCGTCTTCATGATCGGGTTCCAGCCCGGCTTCGCCTATCTCGGCGAGCTCGATCCGGCGCTGGCGGTCTCCCGCCACGCCGAGCCGCGCGCATTGGTCCCGTCCGGAACCGTCTCGATCGCCGGCGTGCAGACGGTGATCAACTCGGTCGCCGCGCCAAGCGGCTGGCAGCTCATCGGCCGGACGCCGGTGCGCCTGTTCGATCTCGGCCGCGGCGAGCCGTTCCTCCTGGCGCCGGGCGACCGGGTGCGGTTCCGGCCCGTCCCGCACGATGCCTGGACCGCGCTCGAGGCGCGCGCGCAAGCCGGAGAGATCGTCGCGGAGGCGGTGCCGTGAGCGCGGCGCTCCGCGTTCTGGCGCCGGGCCCGCTGACGACCTTGCAGGACGGCGGGCGCTTCGGCTGGCTCAGGCTCGGCGTGCCGCCTTCGGGCGCGCTCGATCCGTGCGCGTTGGCGGTTGCGAACCTGCTGGTCGGCAATCGCCGCGACGCGGGCGCGCTTGAATTCACCCTCGCCGGGGGCGCGTTCGCGGTCGAGGGCGGCGCGGCGCGCGTAGCGCTGGCCGGCGCCGACATGGACATGACCATCGACGGCTGCGCCGCCGCGCGCGAGCGCAGCCACACGCTGGCGCCGGGCGCGACCTTGCGCATTGGCAGCGCCAGGAGCGGTGTGCGCGCCTATCTCGCCATTGCCGGCGGCTTCGCGGTGACGCCGGTGTTCGGCAGCGTGGCCACCCATGTGCGCTCGGGGATCGGTGGCTTTCACGGGCGCGCGCTGGAAGCAGGCGACGCGCTGCCGCTCGCCGGCGCGGCGCCGCAGGGGCCGGAGCTGCGTCTGACCGCCGCGCCCCCGCCGACCCATCCGCGCGTGCGCGTCGTGCTCGGGTCCCAGGACGATCATTTCACGCCGGGCGCGATCGAGACGCTGCTTCAGGGCGAATACACCGTCACCGCGCGCTCCGACCGCATGGGCTGCCGCCTCGCCGGCCCGCGTCTCGAGCACGCCAAGGGATTTAACATCGTGTCCGACGCGATCGCGCCCGGCTCGATCCAGGTCCCCGGCGGCAGCCAGCCGATCATCCTGCTCGCCGATCGCCAGACCACCGGCGGCTATCCCAAGATCGCCACCGTGATCGGCGCCGATCTTCCCGCGCTGGGCCAGATGCGCCCGGGCGAACGGTTGCGCTTCGAGGCGGTGACGCTCGAGGCCGCGGTCGAGGCGCGGCGGCTTCTGGCGGATTGGCTCGACGGTCTTCCGGCGCGTCTCGTGCCGCTGGGCCTGCTCGACAGCGAGATGTTGCTCGGCGCCAATCTCATCAGCGGCGTGATATCCGGCGAGGGCTAGCGCCTTACATCACCGCGAGCGTCGCGTTGGGCACGTCGGTAATCAGCATCGCGCCCGGATAGTGCGAGATGAAAAAGGGCGGCTTCACCGCCTCCACCACGGCTTGCGGCGTGACGCCGCAGGCCCAGAACACGGGCAGCTCGTCGGCCCTGATCTCGACCGGATCGCCGTAATCGGGCCGCGCCAGATCGGCGATGCCAAGATCGCCCGGCAGACCCAGATGCACCGGCGCGCCGTGGACGCCGGGAAAGCGCGAGGTCACCTGCACCGCGCGGATCGCGTCGGCCGGGCGGAACGGGCGCATCGAAACGACGAGCGGGCCATGAAAGCGCCCGGCGGGCGCGGTCGCGACGTTGGTGCGGTACATCGGCACGGTGGTGCCGGCCTCGATGTGGCGGATCGTGAGCCCGGCTTCGATCAACGGCCACTCGAACGACAGCGAGCAGCCGAGCACGAAGGTGACAAGGTCGTTGCGCCAATAGTCCCGCACGTCGCCGGGCGCGTCGATCGCCACGCCGTCGCGAAACACGCGATAGCGCGGCACGTCGGTGCGGATGTCGATGTCGTGCCCGAGCGCCGGCAGGTCGGCGCGCCCCGGCTCGCCCACGGCGAGGAGCGGGCAGGGCTTCGGGTTCTTCAGGCAGAAGCGCAGGAAATCCTCGGCCCAGTCGGCCGGCAGGATGGCGATGTTGCCCTGCGCCATGCCCGGCCCTACGCCCGCCGTCTGGCCGGTGTATTCGCCGCGGCGGATGCGCGCGCGCGCCTCGGCGGCGGACAGGCCGGCGAGGGGCGTGGCGTTCCGGTGCGGCATCGCGCCCCCTACTTCAACGCATTCTCATAGGGATAGATCAGATCGCCGGTCTTGTATTCCGGCGGGTCGACGACCGCGACCTTGGCCGGGTCGCTGAACTGGTCGAGCGTCTTGCCGGAGATGTTGCGGTACTGCACGGTGAGGAAGCGCGACTTGTTCCACTCGCCGTCCGGCCCGTAGCGGAAATTTCCCAGGACGGTGTGAAGTTCGTTGCTGTGGAGCCACTCGGCGATCTTGTCCTGATCGAGGCTCTTCGCGCCCGCGACGCCCTCGGCCAGGACCTGGGCATAGGCGTAGGCCGAGGTCGCGGTGTTGTAGCCCAGTGGGTCGACGCCCTCGCCCGGTGCCTGGGCCTGGTACTTCTTCAGCATGTCCTCGACGCCGGGGAACAGCAGCGGCTTCAGCGGCAGCCAGTTCTCGTAGCCGACGATGCCGTTCAAGAGCGGGCCAAGCTGCATCTTGATGGTGGTGTTGTTCAAGCCCACCATCGAGCCGCCGAACATCTTCGGCTTGAAGCCGATCTCGCTCAAGGATTTGATCATGCCCACCGAGTCCGGCGGATATGAGGCGATGTAGAAGATGTCGGGGTTGGTCGCCTGGACCGCGCGCACGATGGGCGAGAAATCGGTCGTGGTCGGCGGGTAGGACTTGTCGTAGACCACCTTGATGCCGTGCGCCTTGGCATTCTCGCGCGCGCCGTCCGAGGCGTTGCGCGAGAATTCCTGGTCGCTCGAGGCCATCGCCACCGTCTGCGGCTTCGGGTTCTGCGCCGCCGCGACGTTGAAGAAGCCGCGCGAGAACACCACGGTCGGATCGGGCCCGGTCTGCACCGTCGAGAAATATTTCGGATAGTGGAACTGCTCGTTGACGCCCAAGGCCGTGAGGCTGACCAGCACCATGTTGTGCGCCATCGCGATCGGCATCAGCGGCGCGTTCATGACGGTCGAATAGGGCCCGAGGATAAGCTCGACCTTGTCCACCTCGAGCAGCTTCGTGTAGATGCCCGGGACCTGCGCCGGCGCGGTCTGGTCGTCGTAATAGACGAGCTTCACCGGCCGGCCCAGAAGGCCGCCCTTGGCGTTCTGGTCCGCCTCCCAGATCTTGAGCGCCAGGAGCGCCACCTTGCCGTTGGCCGCGCCGCCGCCCGTGAGCGCCATCGAGAAGCCGATGCGAATGGGCTCCTGCGCCGCTAAGGGCGACGCCAGTGCCAGCGCCGCGAGGATCGTTGCAGCAAGAAATTCACGCGGCATTTTCATGGATCGTGCGTCCTTCGACTACGCGGCGCTACGCACCGCTCCGCTCAGGATGAGGCGAAAACTCTACCTCATCGTTGAGCGGAGCGAAGCGTAGTCGAAGGGCGCAACCGAGTCGATCCGGTCACGCGCCGCGCCGCGCCAGCACGCGGTCCACCATCTCGCCGGCGAGGCCGAGATAGTTCGCCGGATCGACCAGCTTCGCCAACGCGGCGCGGTCCATGTGCGCCGATATCTCGCGGTCCTCGGCGAGGAGGTCGAGGAACGGCCGGCCCGTGGCGATCACCTTGCGGCAGATGTCGTAGACGAGATCGTGCGCGCGCTGGCGGCCGAGATGGGGCCCCAGCCCCATCATCACGGCCTCCGACACGATGAGGCCGCGCGTCAGGTCAAGATTGGCGCGCATGCGCACGGGATCGACCTCGAGCCCCGCGACCAGGAAACGGGCCTGCGCCAAGGCCCCGGCCGAAAGCAGGAAGATCTCGGGCACCGCGATCCATTCGATCTCCCACGGTCCGGTGGCGCGCTCGTGGTCCTCGACCATGGCGTCGAGCAGCGCCGCCACGTTCTGCCGCACCATCGCGACGCAGGCGGTGATGTAGTTGGACGAGATCGGGTTGCGCTTCTGCGGCATGGTGCTGCTCGAGCCGCGCCCCTCGGCGAAAGGCTCGTACACTTCCTCGACCTCGGTCTGCATCATCAGCTTCACGTCGGTCGCGATCTTGCCGAGCGTGCCGGTGACGAGGCCGAGGAAGCAGCCGGCCTCGGCGATGCGGTCCCGCATGGTGTGCCAGGCGATCTCGGGCTCGCCGAGGCCCAGCTCCGCCATCAGCCCTTCCTGCACCTCGAGGCCGCGCGTGCCGAGCGAGCTCAAGTTTCCGGCGGCGCCGCCGAACTCGCCGACCAGCACGCGCGGGCGCAGCTCCTTGAGGCGTGCGCGATGGCGGTCGATCCCGGCGAGCAGCACCGCCATCTTGTAGCCGAAGGTGATCGGTACCGCCTGCTGCAGGTTGCTGCGCCCCGCCATCGGCGTGTCGCGATAGCGCCGGGCGAGATCGGCAAGCGATCCGGCGATCGCGTCGAGCTCCCTCTCGACGATGACGAGAGCGGCGCGGATTTGCATTACCGTCGCGGTGTCGGTGATGTCCTGCGTGGTGGCGCCCCAATGGCACCACTCGCCGAGCCCGTCGCGGCACAGCGCCACGAGCTGCTGCACCACCGGCAGCACCGGATAGCCGATGCGCTCGGTCTGGCGCTTCAAGAGCGCCATGTCGAACTCCTCGGCGCGGCAGTGGCGGCAGATCTCCTGCGCTGCCGCTTCGGGAATGATGCCGAGCCGCGCCTCGACCCGCGCCAGCGCCGCCTCGATGTCGAGATAACATTGCACGCGGTTCTCGTCCGAGAACACTTGGCGCATCTCGGCGCTGCCGAAGAGATCGCGGAAAACCGCGGAGTCGAGGGCGCTCGCAGCCATTCATGTGCTCCCGAAAGGCCAAGGATCAGGCGGTGCCGACCTCGCGCATGCCGACCGGCGCTTGCCGGCGGCGCTTCGATTCGGCGTCGATCAGCTGCGCCAGCTCGGGGTGGCGTGCCTCGATCTGGCGGAAATCGGCGAGGTCGAGATGCAGCAGCTCGCAATTGGTGAGCGCCGTCGCCGTGGCGCTGCGCGGCTCGCCGGTGATGAGCGCCAGCTCGCCGAAGAAATGGCCCGGGCCCAGGATCAACGGCTGCGGCTTGATGTCGATCGCGACCTCGCCCGAGACGATGAAATACATGCAGTCGCCGGGCTGACCGCGGCGGATGATGACGTCGCCGGCGGAGACGTCGCCCGGCCGCAGGAGCTGCGCCACCTCGGCGATGGTGCCGGCGCCCAGGCCGCGCAGGAACGGCACCCGCGCCACCAGGTCCCAGGTGCGCAGGAACTCGCTGCGCCGCATCTCGTGGCTGAATCCGGTCACCAGGATCGCCGTCCACAGCGCGCACACGCCGATGCCGCACAGCATCACCGCGCCGGCCAGGAACCGGCCCAGAACCGTGACCGGGATCTCGTCGCCGTAGCCCACCGTGGTGAGGGTGGTCGCCGCCCACCATAGCGCGCGCGGGATGCTGCCGAACGTATCGGGCTGGGCTTCGCCCTCGACCACATAGGCGAGCGTCGCGGCGATCACCAGCACCATGATGAAGGCGAGCAGCAGGCCGAACAGGGTCCGCCGCGCGTTGCGCAGGACGCGGCCCAGAAGGTCCAGCCCCGGCGCATAGGCGACCAGCTTCAGAAGCCACAGCGCGCCGAACAGCTGCGCCGTCGCGGCCGGCACGCCGACCGCGCGCTCGATGAGCGGCATGATTCCGGCCAGGTCGACGATGCCGGCGAAATTGGTCGCCCAGTGGAAGCGCGCGCGCCACGGCTCGTCCTTGTGCGCCCAGTGCGCCCATGGCGCGATCGCCAGCCTCAGCGCGTATTCGATCGCGAAGACCAGCGCGACGAACCAGATCACCGGCGCGAACAGCCAGTCCCAATCGCGGTCGATGTTGGGCTGCGTCGCCAGCACGACGCAGGTGACGCCGGCGACGATGGCGGCTTCGTGGACCATGCGAATGGGCCTCGCCCACGGTCCCTGCGGCGTCGTGTCGAGCGCCTCGGCGAGCTTCTCGAGCGTGAGAGCCATCGGACCCCTTCACCTGACCTTGCCGGCAAGAGTAGTTTCATTCCGCCCGCACCGGCAATCGACAAATGCGCCGGCGCCGGCCAAGGTGCCGAGCATGAAACGGATGCCGAGACGGGCCGTTTGAGATGTGGCCTCGCCCGCCGCGCCAGATCATCGTACCGCTGATCGTCGCGTGCGCTCTGTTCATGCAAAACCTCGACTCGACCGTGATCGCGACCGCGCTGCCCTCGATCGCGGCCTCGCTCGGCGAGGACCCGCTGCGCCTCAACCTCGCGATCACGTCCTATCTCCTGAGCTTGGCCGTGTTCATCCCGCTGTCGGGCTGGATGGCGGACCGATTCGGGGCGCGGCCGGTGTTCTGCTGCGCCATCGCCGTCTTCACCCTGGGCTCGGCCGGGTGCGGGCTGGCGCATAACCTGCCGGAGCTCGTGGCGTCCCGCATCGTGCAGGGGATGGGCGGATCGATGATGGTCCCGGTCGGGCGGCTGGTGCTGCTTCGCACCGTGGCCAAGTCCGACCTGGTGCGCGCCTTGGCGTTCCTGTCGATGCCGGCGCTGCTCGGGCCGGTGATCGGGCCGCCGCTCGGCGGCTTCATCGTGACCTACAGTTCGTGGCGCTGGATCTTCTACATCAACCTGCCGGTGGGGGTGCTCGGCATCGCGCTGGCGCTGGCCTTCATCGCCGACATCAAGGAGCCCGAGGCCGGCCCGCTCGATCTGCGCGGCTTCGTGCTCGCCGGCTTCGGGCTCGCCGGGCTCACCTTCGGCATGGAGGCGGTGGGGCGCGGCGCGCTCCCGATCATGGTGGTGGGCGGGCTCATCGTCGGTGGCGCCATCTGCGCCGCGCTCTATGTCCTCCACGCGCGGCATGCGTCCTATCCGATCATCGACCTCGCGCTGATGCGGATACCGACCTTCTTCGCCTCGATCCTGGGCGGGTCGCTGTTCCGCGTCGGCATCGGCTCGCTGCCTTTCCTGCTGCCGATGATGTTGCAGGTGGGCTTCGGCATGAACGCGCTGGGCTCGGGCCTCCTCACCTTCGCCAGCGCCGCCGGCGCCATGACCATGCGGGTGTCGGCCACGCCGGTGATCCGCCGCGTCGGATTCCGCCGCGTGCTGATCGCCGGTTCGATAATCAGCAGCGTGTTCATGCTGGGCTACAGCCTGTTCCGGCCGGGGACGCCGCATGTCGTGATCTTCGTGGCGCTGCTGGTGGGCGGGTTCTTCCGCTCGATGCAGTTCACCTGCGTCAACACCATCGCCTATGCCGACGTGCCGCCGGCGCTGATGAGCCGCGCCACCAGCCTTGCCAGCATGGCACAGCAATTGTCGGTGAGCTTCGGCGTCGGTATCGCCGCCTTGTCGCTGCATCTCACCCTCCTGGCGCGCGGCGAGGCGGCGCTGGGCGCGAGCGATTTTCCCTACACGTTCGTCCTGGTGGCGCTTATCTCGGTTTGCTCGGTGTTCCTGTTCATCCCGCTCGCGCCCGACGCTGGGGCCGAGGTCAGCGGCCATCGCGCGGCCCCGCGCGCGGCTCCGTGAAGCGCGCGGTTTTTTCGCTTGCCCCGGCGCGCCCGAGCGATTGAACTAGGGACGCACACGCTCCGGGGAGACGCCGATGAAGTTCCACTTCTTCCACCTCATGCCCTATCCCGACCTGCCGGCCGATTTCCGCGACAAGTACTCCTCGGTGTGGGTGGATGTGCCGGTGTCGCTCTACGACCCCGCGGTCGCCAACCGCAGCTACGGCGACTATCTCGACGAGCTCGAATATGCCGACCAGGTCGGCTTCGACGGCATCTGCGTCAACGAGCATCACCAGAATGCCTATGGCCTGATGCCGTCGCCCAACCTGATGGCGGCGGCGCTGGCGCGGCGCACGTCGCACGCCAAGCTGGTGGTGATGGGGAATTCGGTCGCGCTCTACAACCCGCCGACCCGCGTCGCCGAGGAGATGGCGATGCTCGACGTGATGTCGGGCGGGCGCCTGGTCGCGGGCTTCCCGGTGGGGACGCCGCAGGACACCGTCTTCGCCTATGGCCAGTCGCCGGCGACCTTGCGCGAGAAATATCGCGAGGGCGTGGGGCTGGTGCTGCGCGCCTGGCAGGAGCCTGGCGTGTTCTCGTTCAACGGCAAGTACACGCAGCTGCGCTATGTTAATGTGTGGCCGCGCCCGGTGCAGAAGCCGCGTCCGCCGGTATGGGTCCCCGGCGGCGCCAGCGTCGAGACCTGGGACTGGTGCGTCGAGAACGATTTTCTCTACGCCAACCTCTCATATTTCGGGTACCTCGAGGCGCAGAAGGTGATGGACGGGTTCTGGGCCTCGGTCAAGCGCCACGATGTCGAGCCCAATCCCTACCACGCGGGATTCCTGCAATTCGTCGGCGTCGCCGACAGCGATGCCGAGGCCGAGCGGCTCTATGCCGAGCCCGCCAAGTATTTCTACCGCAACTGCCTCCATGTCGGGGCGGGCTACGTCAATCCGCCGGGCTACACCTCGCTCGCCACCATCCGCGCCGGCATCGAGGGACAGGTCGCGCGCATCACGCGGCGCGCCGGCTCGCGCGCCGAGCTGGCGACCTTGGGCTGGAAGGATTTCATCGATCGCGGCTATGTCGTGGCCGGCAGCCCGGACACGGTGGTGGACAAGCTCACCGAGCTGGCGACCAAGCTCAATATCGGCCATCTCATGGTGCTGCTGCACTTCGGCAACATGTCGCGCGAGACCACCCTCTACAACACCACGCGCTTTGCCAAGGAGATCATCCCGCGCCTGCGCGACCGCTTCAGCGACTGGGAAGACAAATGGTGGCCGCGCGACACGCTCGCCGCGCCGGCCAAGCCGCAACCCGTCGCAGCCGAATGAGCGGGCAGGGCGATGCTGACGAGTGAAACGGTCCGCCTCCCAAGGAGCGGACGGACTTGGCATGTCTTCGGCGGCGGCGCGGGCCAGCCGCTCCTGTGGCTGCACGGGCCGCGCGGCGTCGATGCCAGCGATCCGCTGCTCGAGGCGCTGGCGGCGCGGCACCGCATCGTGGCGCCGCTCGCTCCCGGCTTCGCCGACCTCGACGAGCTCGGCGAGATTGACTCGATCCCCGAGCTGGCGCTCGATTACGACGATCTGCTGCGCAGCCTGAAGCTCGGCTCGCTGCCGATCGTCGGGCACTCCTTCGGCGCCATGATCGCGGCCGAGCTCGCGGCGCATTTCCCCGACCGCCCGACGCGGCTCGTGCTGATCGCGCCGGTGGGATTGTGGAACGACGCCTATCCCGTCGCCGATCTCTTCGCCGTGCCGGTCGGCGAGATGGACCAGGTGCTGTGGCACGACGTGGCCGCGCGCGACGCCTATGCCGCGCGGCTCGCGGTCGCCGCCTCGACCCAGGACCAGGTCGAACAGATGCTGGCCTTGACGCGCAATCTCACCTCGCTGACCAAGTTCCTGTGGCCCATCCCCGACAAGGGGCTGCGCCGTCGTTTGCGGCGCATTGCGGCGCCGACGCTGATACTCTTCGGCGCCGAGGACAAGTTCGTGCCGGCGCGCTATGCCGCCGATTTCGCTGCCGGGATCGCGGCTTCCGAGTCCCTCGTCCTCAAGGGCGCGGGGCACATGGTGCCCTACGAGAAGACCGCCGACACCGCCGCCGCGATCGAGCGCTTCCTGGCGCGGAACTGACAAACTTCGGGAGGACCCCATGGCAAAGCCCGTCCGCCGCGTCGTCACCGGCCACAACGCCGCCGGCAAGTCGATCTTCGTCGAGGATGCGGCCGCCACCATGGTGAACGAGAACAATGCCGGCGTCACCGTGACCGAGCTGTGGGAAACGCGCGCGACGCCCGCGAGCAACGCCGGCGCGGACGACCCGACCAAGCACGCCTTCCGCCTGATGCCGCCCAAGAACGGCTCGAATTTCCGCGTCATCGAATATCTGCCGGACAAGCAGCGCGTCGCCGCCCTCAAGGGCCAGCCCGGCGCCGCGCACAATACGATGATCGAAGGCTATCAGCGCGATCTCGCCAACAAGCGCCATCCCGGCTTCCACAAGACCAATACGGTCGACTACGCGATCGTGCTCTCGGGCGAGATCTGGGCGCTGATGGACGAGGGCGAGGTGCTGCTCAAAACGGGCGACGTGCTAATCCAGCGCGGCACCAGCCACGCCTGGAGCGTCCGCACCGACGCGCCCGCCACCGTCGCCTTCGTCCTCATCGACGCCGAGCCGCTCTAGCCCTTCCTCACGCCGCCTCGACATGGGCGCGGACGGCGCCGTCGTCGCGCACCCAGCCGTATTTGCGCACCGAGTCCACCATCTTGTCGAAGGCGGCCTGCCACTCGGCCGGCTGCGTTTGGCCCTGCCAGTGGCGCAGCGCTTCGGGCGAAACCCACGCCGTCTTGCCGTCGGGCTCGAGCGCGGCGACGCCTAGGAGCGCGCCGACGATGAAGTCGCGCCGCGCGCCCGGACGCTCGACCGCGATCTTGAAGCCTTTGAAATCGCTCTTCTCCCTGAGATCGACGGTTCCCTCGTGCGTGACCGCGATGATCATGGCATGCTCCCTTTTCTGGCGGCGCGAGCCAACTCATAACATCCGCCGCCGAACTTGAGGAGGCGTCAAGTGAACGGAGCCGAAAGCCTGGCGCGCACGCTGGTGGCGAGCGGCGTGAATGTGTGCTTCACCAACCCCGGCACGTCGGAGATGCATTTCGTCGCCGCGCTCGACCGGGTCGAGGGCATTCGCTGCATCCTGGCGCTCTACGAGGGCGTGGTGACGGGCGCGGCCGACGGCTATGCGCGCATGACCGGCAAGCCCGCCTCGACGCTTCTTCATCTCGCGCCGGGCTTGGGCAACGGGCTCTCCAATCTCCACAACGCCAGCCGCGCGCGCTCAGCCCTGGTCAACATCATCGGCGACCATGCGACCTATCACAAGCAATACGACGCGCCGCTCAACGCCGACATCGAGGGCATCGCGAAGGCCTATTCCAAGTGGCTGCGCACCTCGAAGAGCGCGCGCGAGGTGGCCGCCGACGGCGCCGAGGCGATCGCCGCCGCCCGCGCCAATAACGGCCAGATCGCGACCCTGATCCTGCCCGCCGACACCGCCTGGAACGAAGGCACGGGCGCCGCGCCGCCGGTGACGGTGCCGCCGACCGCTGCCGCCCCCTCCGAGGCGGTGGCGCGCGCGGCGGCGCTGCTGCGCGGCGGCAGAAAGACGGCGATCGTGCTCGGCGGCGCTTCGTTGCTGCGGCAAGGATTGACCCTCGCCGGCCGCATCGCCGCGGCCACGGGCGCCGAGCTGCTCGCGCCCTATTCCGTGGGCCGCATCGAGCGCGGCGCGGGCCTGGTGCCGGTGGAGCGCATCCCCTACCCGGTGGACCAGGCGGTCGAGCGCCTCAAGCATCTGGCCAACGTGATCCTGGTGGGGGCGCCGGCGCCGGTCGCGTTCTTCGCCTATCCCGACAAGCCGAGCGTGGTGACGCCGGAAGGCTGCACCATCCACGTGCTGGCGCGGCCCGAGGAGGATCTGGTCGGCGCGCTCGAGGCGCTGTGCGCGGCGCTGGACGCGCGCCATGCCGAGCCCGCGCTGCAAAAGCGCGAGCGCACATCGGCGCCCGCGGGCGCCGTCACCTTGCCCGGGCTCGGCGCGGTGATCGCGTCGCTCCTGCCCGAGAACGTGATCGTGGTCGACGAATCGATCACCTCCGGCCGGGCGCTGCTGCCGATGACGCGCGCGGCGCCGCCGCACGACTGGCTGGCCAATACCGGCGGCTCGATCGGCATGGCGATGCCGGTCGCGGTTGGCGCCGCGATCGCCTGCCCCGACCGCAAGGTTCTGTGCCTCGAGGGCGACGGCAGCGGCATGTACACGCTCCAGGCGCTGTGGACCATGGCGCGCGAGGGGCTGAAAGTGACGACCGTGCTGTTCGCCAACCGCAGCTACGCCATCCTCAAGAACGAGCTGGCGCAGGTTGGCGCGGGCAATCCGGGCCGCCGCGCGCTCGACATGCTGGAGATCGGCCGGCCCGATCTCGACTGGGTCGGTCTCGCCCGCGCGATGGGCGTGCCCGCCGTCCGCGCCGACACGCTCGACGATTTGGCGCGCCACGTCAGCGCGGGGTTGGCGTCGGGCGGGCCGAGCCTCGTTGAGCTGGTGCTGTAATCGTCAGGCTGAAACGCCGTGCGTCCTTCGACTGCGCTTCGCTCCGCTCAGGATGAGGAAAAAAATTCGACCTCATCCTGAGCGGAGCCCCGAAGGGGCGTAGTCGAAGGACGCACGGCGTTTGCGCCTCAGTGAATCGTCTGGCCGCCGTCGACGATGATGGTGGCGCCGTGGACGAAGGACGCGGCTTCCGACAAAAGGAACGCGGCGACGTTGGCGATCTCGTCGCATTCGGCGAGCCGCTTCAGCATTACCATGTCCTCGGTCGGCGCGCGCGGCACGATGCCGCGGTCGAAATAGGATTTGACCCGCGGCGACAAGGTGGGACCGGGGCACAGCGAATTCACGCGCAAATCGTTGGCGCCGTAATCGACCGCGAGCTGGCGGCTGAGATTCACGACGCCGCCCTTGGCCGCGCAATAGACCGGCATGCGCGGATGGCCGATGACCCCGAAGGTCGAGGCGACGTTGACGATCGCCGGCTTCTTCGCCTTCAAGAGCAGCGGGATGAAGGCGCGGCACATGAAGAACACGCTGTCGAGATCGACCGCGACGATCTCGCGCCATTTCTCGGTCGAAAGCTCGTCGATCGACTTGACGAAATTGTCGCCGGCGTTGTTGACGAGGCCGCGCAACCGCCCCCACTTTCGCTCGACGTCGTCGCGCAGGGCGGCGACCTGATTCTCGTCCGACACGTCGGCCACGAAGACCGCGGCGCTCGCGCCCTTCTCGCGCACCAGCGCCTCGGTCTCGCGCAGCTTCGCTTCGGTGCGGCCGACGATCATCAGGCTCGCGCCCAACTCCGCGAGCGCGGCGCAGCAGGCCTGGCCGATCCCGCTGCCGCCGCCGGTGACCAGCACCGGGTCGCCCGCGAACTGAAGCTCCTTGAGCATCGCCGCCGCTATTTCAGCGGGCACTCCTGGTGATAGAGGTCCTGCCAATTCTCCGCCGCGGTCGCGATCAGCTTCTGGTAGAGCTGTCCCTTGTCGTCCTTCTCGACCACGGTCGTGTACATGTTCACGATCGGGAAGTTGTTGTTGTTGAACTTGAAGGGTCCGCGCACCGACTGGAAATCGGCCTTCTTGAGCGCGGCATGGAGCGCGTCCTTGTCCTCGATCTTGCCGTGGATTGCGGCCACGGCGCTGTCGAGC
The DNA here is from genome assembly GCA_035604615.1 of Allostellaceae bacterium. GTDB lineage: Bacteria > Pseudomonadota > Alphaproteobacteria > ATCC43930 > CGMCC-115725 > DATJLY01. Next base: position 44,154 of record DATNID010000022.1, read on the forward strand.
AGGCTGTAGGCATCGAATTGCAGCGCCGAGAACACCGTGGGCCGCCGCCCGAACTTCTTGATGAATTCGGCGACGAACGCGTCGTTGGCGGGATTGTGGACCGAATAGGCCCAGCTTCCGGTCTGCTGGATGCCCAGCGCCGCGTCGCCGAGAGCGGGAAAGCTCATGTCGTTCGCGGTCGCGTCCTCGGAATAGATCGGGATCTTGCCTTGCAGTCCGGCCTGCGCGAACTGCTTCATGAAGGCGATGCCGAGCCCGCCCGGATAGAAGATGAACAGCGCGTCCGGCTTGGCGTCGCGCACCTGCGCGATCTCGGCCGAGAAATCGAGCTGCGTCAGCGGCGTGTAGACGGGGCCGATGCCCTTGCCCTTGTAGGTGCGCATGGCGCCCTGGATCTTTTCCCAGCCGGCCTGGTAGTCGGCGCCCATGAAGTAGGCGGACTTGACGCCCGCGTTGTTCATCGCCTGGCCGACCGCGTCGTCCCAGTCCTCGTTCTCGAACGACACGAAGTAGGCGCCGGCGCGGCATTCCTTGCCGGCGAATTGCTGCAGGCCCGCGAGCGCGCCCACCACCGTGATGCCGGCGTCGAGATAGAGGCTGCGCACCGCGACGGTCGTGTTCGACGACATCAGGCCGGTGACGATGTCGACCTTGTCCTCGTCGATGAGCTTCGAGGCCTGCTGCACCGCCTGCGCCGGATCGGTCTTGTCGTCGACCGCGTAGATCGTGACCGGCACGCCGCCGAGCTTCTGGCCGTGCAGCTCGAGCGCCAGGTCGAGACCGCGCTTCATCTCCTCGCCGACGATGCCGAGGCTGCCGCTCATGCCGGCCTCGAAGCCGAGCTTGATGCGGTCGGCCGCGTGCGCGTTTGCGGCCAGCGCGACGAGAGCGGCGGTGGACGCGAGCAAGGCGCGGTTCATGGCGTTTCTCCCCGGAATTTGCGCCATTGTTAACCGTCCCCGCCGGACCCGTCCAGGCACAAAGGGGCAGCGCGGCGGTGTCGCTGTCGCTGCACCGGCATCCTGCGTCCTTCGACTGCGCTCAGGATGAGGAAAATCCTTTGTGGCATGAAGAAAAGTCCTCACCCTGAGCGGAGCCCGGAGGGCGTAGTCGAATGGGCGCAGGATGGCAGCGCCATTGTCGCGGGAGCGCGGCGGTGCGATAATCCACGTGCAACCCCCGAGGAGAGAGCGATGTTCGCCAAGCTCAACCATCTCGCCATCGTCAGCGAGAACTATGCCTTGAGCGGCCGCTTCTACGAGGCGATGTTCGGCATGACGACCTCGTCGCGCGCCCGCCCCGAAAGCGCCGTCGTCGTGGCGGACGGCTATCTCGGGCTCAACATCAATCCGCGCCGCGCCGGCCGGGCCGCCAGGCTCGACCATTTCGGCGTCGAGGTCGCGGATGTCGAAACCGTGTACGACCGCATGCGCAAGAAATATCCCAAGGTCGAGTGGCTGAAGCGGCCCTCGAACCGGCCCTTCGCCGGCATCACCACGCATGACCCGGACGGCAATTTGTTCGACCTGTCGCAGCGCGACATGGACAACCGGCGCGACGTCTATGTCGAGATGGACGGCGCGCACGAGCGGCACATCAATCATTTCGCGCTCCGCACCATGAACCCCGACGCGCTCGCCGAATTCTATCGCGACGTGCTCGAGCTCGAGCCGCGCAACCGGGCCGAGGGCGACCGCAATCATTATCTCAGCGACGGCCACATCACGCTGGTGATCATGCCCTGGCACATCACCGACTATGCCGACACCGGCATCTCCTCGCCTGCGCTCGAGCATATCGGTTTCACGGTCGAGAGCGTGGCCAAGTTCAACGCCGACATGGAGCGCGTGGTCTCCGCCAACCCGTCGCTCGCGCCCCAGCCGGTCGGAACCGGGCCCGAAGGCAAGGCGCGGCTCGAGCTGGCGCGGCGCAGCTGTCCCTTATGCCAGCACCATCTCGCCGATATCGACGGCGTGATGCTGTCGGTCGCGGAGCAATAGCGGCGCATGCGGCTTCTGCCGGTCGCGCTCGCCGCAGCGGCCGCGCTCGGAGTCTTGGTCTCGGGCGGGGTTGGGGCCGAGCCGCTGCGGGTCGGCAAGGGCTCGCCGCAATCCTTCTCGCTGGTGCCGGTCGATGTCGGTGTCGCTTCCGGCATCTTCGCGCGTAACGGGCTCGACATCGAGATCGTCAACTTCCAGGGCGGCGCGCGGCTGCACCAGGGCGTGGCCGCGGGCGCCGTCGACATCGCCGTCGGCAGCGGGCCCGAGCTGGCCTTCGTCGCCAAGGGCGCGCCCGAGATCGCGGTCGCCGAAGTCGCCGGACCGCCGCTCTATCTCGGCATCGTCGTGCTCAAGGACGGCCCGGCCCAGACGGTCGAGGCGCTGCGCGGGCAGAAGATCGGCGTCTCGAGCGTCGGCTCGATCAGCTATTGGGTGGCGGTGGAACTGGCGCGCGCCAAGGGCTGGGGCGCCGACGGCATCACGCCCGTGTCGCTCGGCGGCAATTTCGCGGCGCGCATCGCTGCCCTCAAGATCGGCGCGGTCGCGGCCAGCGTCGATGCAACGGTGGAGGGATTCCAGCTCGAGGAGAAGCACGAGGGGCGGCTGCTCATTCCGGTCTCGGACTACATCAAGGACTTCGTCACCGGCGCGCTGTTCGCGTCGAACAAGCTGGTGCATGACGATCCCGGCGCGGTGCGGCGCTTCATCGCCGCCTGGTTCGAGACGATCGCCTATATGCGCGCCCACAAGGACGAGACGACGCGGATCGCGCGCGGCCTTAGCGGCGTCGACGAGAGCGTCGAGAGCCGCGAATACGACCTCGTCATGCCGATGTATACCGACGACGGCCGCTTCGACGCCAAGGGCCTCGCCGTGCTGCAGCGCTCGTTCGTCGACATGAAGCTGCTCGAGTCCGAGCCCGACATGGCGCCGCTCTACACCGAGGCGTTCCTGCCGAAGCGGTGAGAAAGGGAGGAGACGCCATGCCATCCATCAGCGCGGCGACCGGCACCGTGCTCGAGCTTGCCGCCGCGCTTGCCGAGGGCCGCACTTCGAGCCGCGCGCTGGTCGAGGAGGCGCTCGCCCGGATCGACGATCCGGCGACCTATATCGAGATCTACGATCACGCGCGCGATGCCGCCGACGCGCAGGACACGCTGCGTCGCGCGGGATACGTCGCCTCGCCGCTGGCGGGCCTTCCGGTCTCGATCAAGGACCTGTTCGACGTCGCGGGCGAGCGCACGCGCGCGGGCTCCAAGGCCTTGGACGACGCGCCGCCGGCGGCGCGCGACGCCGCCATCGTCGCCCGCCTGAAGCGCGCCGGCGCGGTGCTGGTGGGCCGCACCAACATGACCGAGTTCGCCTTCTCCGGGGTCGGCATCAACCCGCATTACGGCACGCCCGGCAATCCCTTCGACAAGGCGCGCATCCCCGGCGGCTCGTCGTCGGGCGCGGCGGTGGCGGCCAGGACCGGCTCCTGCGTCGTCGCGATCGGCACCGACACCGGCGGCTCGGTGCGCATCCCGGCGGCGCTGTGCGGTCTCGCCGGGTTCAAGCCGACGCAGGCCCGCGTGCCGCGCGACGGCGCGCTGCCGCTCTCGACGACGCTCGACTCCGTGGGCCCACTCGCCCGCAGCGTCGCCTGCTGCGCCATCGCCGATGCCGTGCTTGCGGGCGAGGAGCCGGTGTTGCCGCCGGCGATCGCGGCCGCGGGGCTGCGGCTCGCCGTGCCGCAGACGGTGATGCTCGACGCCATGGACGAGACCGTCGCAAGCGCCTTCGCCCGCGCGCTCACGACGCTGTCGCGCCACGGCGCGCGCATCACCGAGCTGCCGCTCGCCGAACTGGCCGAGTACGCCGCGATCAACGCGACCGGCGGCTTCTCCGCGGCCGAGGCTTTCGCCTGGCATCGCGCTCTGCTGGCGCGCCGCGGCGCCGACTACGACCCGCGCGTCCGGGTCCGGATCGAGCGCGGCAGCGCCATGTCCGCCGCCGATTATGTCGCGCTCACCGCCGAGCGAACGCGTTTCATCGAAACGATCAATCTGCGTACATCCGCGTTCGACGCGCTGATCTGCCCCACCGTGCCGATCGCCGCGCCGCTGCTCGCCGCCTTCGCCGCGGACGCCGATTATGCGCGCCTCAACCTGCTGATCCTGCGCAACCCGTCGATCGTGAATTTCCTCGACCGCTGCGCCGCCACGGTGCCGATCGAGCGCGACGGCGAGGCGCCGGTCGGGCTCATGGTGGTGGGCCGCAACGGCGAGGACCGGCGGCTTCTCGCCATCGCACGCGGCCTCGAGACAGCGCTCACCGACGCGAACATAACATGAACATTAATGGCGGCCCTCGCCGTCGAGCACGACCGTTATTGGCCCCAGCGCACGCAGCAGGGTCGGCATGACCTCGCCCAGCGACGCGCCGCTGGCGAGGCGCCGCCGCCCCTGCAGCAGTGCATAATCGCCTTGCCGCGCGGTGCCGGGCGCGGCCTTGACGACGGTGTAGAGCGGGCTCTCGTTGGTGTCGCGGAAGACCGAAAACAGCGCCCCCGATTCGTGCTGGCCGATGGCGTAGTCGCGCCATTCGCCGCGCGCCACCTGGCGGCTATAGAGCGACAGGAGCTGGTTGAGCTCGGGCCGGGTGAAAAAGATGCGCCTGTGCCTGCGGCGATAATCTGCGAGGCGGACCAGCGTGCTCATCGGCGCCAGTTTTTCTCATTTCCGTCACGAGGTCCAGGGGCAAGGTGACGGGAAGAAGCGGCGGCCGGCGAGGCTTGGCGCGCCGTATCATGGCCGCTATGGTAGCGGCCCCCGCGTCGAGGGCCGCACCGGAGTCAGTTATTGAGCGACATCTTCCGCGAAATCGACGAGGAGCTGCGGCGCGACAATTGGCTCAAGCTGTGGCAGCGCTACGGCAAGTATGTAATAGCGCTGGCGGTCGTGGCGGTGGCGGCGACCGCGCTCGTCGTCGGCTGGCGTGAATACCAGCTGCGCCAGCGCCAGGCGGAGGGCGTGCGCTATGCCGCCGCGCTCGATCTCGCCCAGCGCGGCAAGGACAAGGACGCAGCCGACGCCTTTGCCGCCGTGGCGCAGAATTCCAAGGCAGGCCGCGCCATCCTCGCGCGCTTCGAGGAAGCGGCGCTCGACACCAAGAGCGGCGATGGCGACAGCGCGCTTGCGATCTATGACGCGATCGCCAAGGACGGCGCGGCCGATCGCACCTATCGCGACCTCGCGACTCTGCTGGCCGCGCGGATCGAGATGACCAAGAATCCGAAGGGCGCGGCCGACCGGCTGCAGCCGCTTACCGATGCCGCCAATCCCTGGCATGCGACCGCGCTCGAGCTGAGCGCCGTCGCCGCACTGCAGCAGGGCGACAAGGCCGGCGCGCGCGCCCTGTATCAGCGCCTCGCCGACGATCTTGCCGCGCCGCAAGGCGCGCGCGCTCGCGCCGCCGAGATGGTCGCGGCGCTCGGCCAATGAAACATCTCCCCCGCGGCGCCGCGTTCGCGCTCGCGCTGTCTGCGACCTTGCTCTCGGGCTGCAGCCTGTTCGACAGCATGTTCAAGGAATCGAAGGATCCCTTGCCCGGCCGGCGCATCTCGGCGCTGAATCTTGAGAAGTCCCTGGCGCCCGACCGCAGCGCGAGCGCCGCGCCGGTGCGCCTCCCCGCGCCCTATCAGAACGATTCCTGGCCTGACGCCGGCGGCTATCCCAGTCATGCGATGTACCATCTCGCGCTCGGCGACGCGATCAAGCAGGTCTGGAAGTCGGATATCGGCGACGGCGCCAACGACTATGGCCGCATTGCGGCGCAGCCGGTTGTCGCGGGCGGCCGCGTCTTCACCATGGACGCGCTCGATGTCGTCTCGGCCTTCGACGCCACGACCGGAAAGCGGCTGTGGCGGCTCGATCCGGCGCCTGAGCACGCTCGCGACCAGACCTATGGCGGCGGCGTCGCCGCCGCCGCCGACCGCGTCTTCGTCACCACCGGCTATGGCGAGGTGCTGGCGCTCGACGCGGCGAAAGGCAAGGAGCTCTGGCGCAAATCACTGAGCGGCCCTTCGCACGGCGCTCCCACCGTCACCGATGGCCGCGTCTTCGCCGTCACCGTCGACAACCAGCTCCAGGTCCTGGCGGCCGACGACGGCAGGGTGCTGTGGACCCATAACGGCCTGCCGGAGCCGGCGAGCCTCCTGGGCGCGGCGAGCCCGGCGGTCGAGGGCGACGTGGTGGTCGTGCCCTACAGCTCGGGCGAGCTGTTCGGGCTCCGGGTCGAGAACGGCCGCGTGCTGTGGTCGGACAATCTCGCGACCGCGCAGCCCTTGGGCGCGCTCAACTCGATCGCCGACGTGCGCGGCCAGCCGGTGATCGATCGCGACCGCGTCTTCGCGGTGAGCAACAGCGGCCTCATGGTCGCAATCGACCTGCGCACCGGCGACCGCGTTTGGGAGCAGGATATCGGCAGCACTCACGCGCCCTGGGTGGCCGGCGATTTCGTCTACGTGCTCGCCAACGACCTCAACATCGTCTGCCTGCGCCGCCAGGACGGCAAGGTGGCGTGGGTACGCGAATTGCCCCGTTTCGACGATGAGGAGAAAAAGAAGGATGCGCTCACCTGGACCGGGCCGGTGCTGGCGGGCGACCGGCTCATCGCGATCTCGTCCAAGGGCGAGGCGCTGTCGATCTCGCCCTATAACGGCCAGCCGCTCGGGCGCACCGAGTTCGACGATCCCGTCTTCGTCGCGCCGACGGTGGCGGACAAGACGCTCTACGTCTTGACCGACGAAGCCGACCTCATCGCGTTGCGCTAGGAGCGCGCGATGACGGGGCCTAGCGCCCGCGACACGGCGCTCGCCGCCATCGAACGCGAGCTTGCGGCCACGCCCGATGCCGTCGAGCCGCGCTTCCGGCGCGCCGGATTGCTGGCATCATTGGGCCGCGTCGAGGAGGCCAAGCAGGACTATCTCGCCGTGCTGGCGCGCGCGCCCACGCATTTCGGCGCGCTCAACGACTTCGCGACCCTGCTTCATGCCGAAGGCTATCGCAGCGCCGCGCGCACGCTCTATGCCGAAGCCGTCGTCAGGCATCCCGCCAATCCGGTGGCGCACGTGAACCTGGCCAATCTCCTGTTCGAGGATGGCGCATTCGACGCGGCGCGGCGCCATTACGCGATGGCGCTGGTGCACGAGCCCGGTCTCGCCGCGGCGCATCAGGGGATGGCTCATGTCCTGGACGAGCTGGGCGAGGCGCCGGACGAGGCCGAGCGCCACCGCGCGAAAGGCTTCCGCGACCGCCCGGTCATGGCGCTGCCGTTTCGCGGCGCGGGCGAGGGCATTCCGGTCCTGCGCCTGGTGTCGGCGCGGGGCGGCGACGTGCCGACGCGCGGCCTCATCGACGACGCGCTGTTCCGAGGCTGGGCCGTGGTGCCGGAATTCTGCCCGGACGATGCGGTGCTGCCGCCACACCGCCTGGTGTTCAACGCGATCGGCGATGCGGACCGGGCCGGTCCCTCGCTCGACGCGGCCGCCGCGTTCGTCGCCCGCTGCGCCGCGCCGGTGATCAACCCGCCCGAGCGCGTGCGCGCCACGGCGCGGCTCGCCAACGCGCGCCGCCTCGGCGCGCTGCCGGGGGTGATCGCGCCGCGCATGGCGATGGTCGCGCGCGAGGCGCTGGCCGCGCCCGGCGCGCCGGCGCTCTTGGCGCGCGAGGGCCTGGGCTTTCCGCTCTTGCTGCGCAGCCCCGGTTTTCACACCGGCCGGCATTTCGCGCGCGTCGAGAGCGCTTCGGACCTCGCGCAAGCCGTCGCTTCGCTGCCGGGCGCGGCGCTGGCGGCGATCGAGTTCCTCGATTCGACCGCCGGCGACGGGCTCGCGCGCAAGTACCGCGTGATGATGATCGACGGCGCGCTCTATCCGCTCCATCTCGCCATCTCGCCCGGCTGGAAGGTGCATTACTTCACGTCCGCCATGGCCAACGAGCCCGCGCACCGCGCGGAAGAAGCGCTGTTCCTCTCCGACATGACGGGCGCGCTCGGGGCGGGCGCGGTCGCTGCGCTCGAACGCATCCGCGACGCGCTCGGCCTCGACTATGCCGGGGTCGATTTCGGCCTCACGCGCCAGGGCGAGGTGCTGCTGTTCGAGGCCAACGCGACCATGGTGGTCAATCCGCCCGAGCCGGACCCGATCTGGGATTACCGCCGCGCTCCCGTCGCGCGCATCCTCGACGCCTGCCGCGCCATGCTGCTGCGCCGCGCCGGCATTGCCTGAGGCGCCGCCGCGCGAAGTCCGCTATGAAGCACGCATGACGCTGACCGTCGCCATCGTCGGCCGGCCCAATGTCGGCAAGTCGACCCTGTTCAACAGGCTCGCCGGCAAGCGCCTGGCGCTGGTCGACGACACGCCGGGCGTGACCCGCGACCGGCGCATGGCGGAGGCGTCGCTCGGCGATCTGCGCTTCCGCATCATCGACACGGCGGGGCTCGAGGACGCCGAGCCTGACGAGCTTGGCGCGCGCATGCAGGAACAAACCGCGCGCGCGCTCGAAGAGGCCGATGTGGCGCTGTTCCTGGTCGATGCGCGCGAGGGCGTGACGCCGCTTGACCGCGACTTCGCCGATCGTTTGCGCCGCTTGAAGACGCCGGTGATCGTGGTCGCCAACAAGGCCGAGGGCAGCGCCTTTGCCGGCGCGCTCGAAGCCTTCGCGCTGGGCCTCGGCGATCCGGTGGCAATCTCTGCCGAGCATGGCGAGGGGCTCGACGCGCTCTTTCAGGCGCTGGCGCCCTATGCCGACCGCGCCGAAGCCGCGGCGCCGGTGCCGGACGAGGACAAGCGCCCGCTCCAGCTCGCCATCGTCGGCCGCCCCAATGTCGGCAAGTCGACCTTGGTCAACCGCCTGCTCGGCGAGGAGCGCATGCTGGTCGGGCCGGAGCCCGGCATCACCCGCGACGCGATCGCGAGCCTGTGGCGCTGGCACGGGCGCGCGGTACGGCTCGTCGACACGGCTGGCATGCGGCGCCGGCCCAGGATCGAGGAGAAACTCGAACAGCTTTCGGTCGCGGACACGCTGCGCACCATCCGCTTCGCCGAGGTGGTCGTGCTGGTGGTCGACGCGACCCAGATGCTCGAGCGCCAGGACCTCACCATCGCGCGGCTCGTCGCCGACGAGGGCCGCGCGCTGGTGCTGGCGGTCAACAAGTGGGACCTGATCGAGGACAAGCGCAAGGCGCTGGAAGATTTGAAGGACACGCTCGAGACCTCGCTGCCGCAGCTCGCGGGCTTGGGCGCGGTGACGATCTCGGCGCTCACCGGCGCCGGCGTGCAGCGTCTCATGCCCGCCGTCGTCGCCGCCGACGCCGCATGGAACAAGCGCATTCCCACGCCGCGCCTCAACCGCTTCCTCGCCGACATCCAGGAGCGGCATCCGCCGCCGCTGGTGGGCGGCAGGCGGCTCAAGCTGCGCTTCGCGACGCAGGTCAATGTGCGCCCGCCGACCTTCGCGCTCTTCGCCTCCAAGCCCGGCGAGCTGCCCGACAGCTACCGCCGCTATCTCACCAACCTGCTGCGCGAGGCGTTCGATCTTCCCGGCGTGCCCATCCGCATGATGCTGCGCAAGGGCCGCAATCCCTACGCGGAAGCGAAGTAGCGGGCATTCTGCGCCCATTCGACTTCGCTTCGCTCCGCTCAGGGTGAGGTAGGATTTTCACCTCATCCTGAGCGAAATCAAAGGACGCACGGGCCGCATTCCAGTCAACGGCGCTTGAGCGAGTCACGGCCGCGCCCTTAAATGCGCGGCGCAAGAAGAACGGGGAGCATCATGGGCCCATACGGCATCGGTCAGGCGGTGAGCCGCTTCGAGGACCCGCGGCTGTTGCAAGGCGGCGGGCGGTTCATCGACGACGTCAACCTCCCGGGCCAGGCCTATGCGGTGCTGGTGCGCTCGCCGCACGCGCATGCGCGGCTCGCGCGCATCGATCTCGCCGCTGCCAAGGCGATGCCGGGCGTGCTCGGCATCTTCACCCAGGCCGACCTCGCCGCCGACGGGCTCGGCACCACGCAGGTGCAGATCCCGCGCAAGCGCGCCGACGGCTCGCCCTTGTTCTCGCGGCCGCATCCCGGCCTCGCCAAGGACCGGGTGCGCTATGTCGGCGATCCGATCGCGCTTGTCGTGGCGGAGAGTCTCGACCAGGCGAAGGACGCGGCCGAAGCCATCGCCATCGACTTCGAGCCGCTGCCCGCCGTCACCTCGACCGCCGGCGCGGTGGCGCCGGGCGCGCCCGCGGTGTGGGACGAATGCCCCGACAATGTGAGCCACGTGTTCGAGACCGGCAACAAGGCCGCGACCGAAGCCGCCTTCGCCAAGGCCGCGCATGTGGTCAAGCGGCGCTATGTCATCAGCCGCGTCCACGCGCAGTACATGGAGCCGCGCGGCGCCATCGGCGCGTGGGAGCCGCGCGAGGAGCGCTTCACGCTCCACGCCGACGTGCAGTATCCCCACCGCGTCCGCCAGATGCTCGCCAATTCGATCTTCAAGCTGCCGGAGCAGCAGATCCGCGTCGTCGCCGGAGACGTCGGCGGCGGCTTCGGCACCAAGGGCTGGCAATATGCCGAGCATCGCCTGGTGCTGTGGGCGGCGCGCAAGCTCGGCCGGCCGGTGAAGTGGCGCTGCGAGCGCAGCGAAGCGCTGCTCGCCGACGAGCACGGCCGCGACGTGGTGGCGGACGTCGAGCTTGCGCTCGACCGGGCCGGCAAGTTCCTCGCCATTCGCGTCCGCACCATCAGCAATATCGGCGCTTATCTCTCGTCCGACCGCAACCTGCTGGCGACCTTCGGCAGCCTCGGCGCGGTGGTCGGAACCTACGCGGTGCCGGCGGCTTATGCCCATCTCACCGTCGCCTTCAGCAACCAGAGCGCGACCGCGCCCTATCGCGGCGCCGGGCGGCCCGAGGCGATCTACATCATCGAGCGCATCATCGACGATGCCGCGCGTGAGCTGGGCCTCGACCGGGTCGCATTGCGCCGCGACAACCTGATCGCCCCCGCCGCGATGCCGTACAAGACCCCGCTCGGCGGCCTCACCTACGATTGCGGCGAGTTCGCGCGCGGCATGGACATGGCGGTGACGCTCGCCGATGTCGCGGGCTTCGCCAAGCGGCGCGAGGCATCGCGCGCGCGCGGCCTGCTGCGCGGCCTCGCCATCGTCAACGCGATCGAGCGCGCCGCCGGCCCGGGTGCAGAATTTGCCGAGGTGCGCTTCGATACCAGCGGCGGCGCCAGCCTGCTGATGGGCACCAAGAACCAGGGGCAGGGACATCCCACCGTGTTCCGCCAGATCCTGATCGACCGGCTCGGCCTCGCGCCCGAGGACATCCGCTTCACCGACGGCGACACCGACATCGTCGCTTTCGGGATCGGCACCAACGGCTCGCGCTCGACCGTGATCGGCGGCACCGCCATCACCATCGCGGCGGCGAAGATCGTGACCAAGGCGAAAAAGCTCGCGGCCCACTTGCTCGAGGCGAGCGAGGCCGATCTCGCCTTCGCCGACGGAAGATTTGTCGTCGCGGGCACCGACAAGGGCATGGGTCTCAAGGAGGTCGCGCGTGCGTCCTATAACGCGCAGCGCCTGCCCAAAGGCATGGAGCCGGGTCTCTACGAGACCGGCACCTTCGCGCCGACCCAGGACACCTATCCCAACGGTTGCCACGTATGCGAGGTCGAAATCGATCCCGACACCGGCCACGTCGCCATCGTCGCCTATGCCGTGGTCGACGATGTCGGCACGGTGATCAATCCCAAGACCCTGAAGGGCCAGATCCACGGCGGCGTGGCACAGGGCGCGGGGCAGGTGCTGATGGAGCAGGTGGTGTACGAGCCGGGCTCGGGGCAGCTCCTGACCGCGTCGTTCATGGACTACGCCATGCCGCGCGCCGACGACTTCCCCGATATCGCGGTCGAGAGCAACCCGGTGCCGACCAAGCTCAATCCGCTCGGCGCCAAGGGCGCGGGCGAGGCGGGCACGGTCGGCGCGTTGCCGGCGGTGATGAACGCGATCATCGACGCGCTGGCGCCCTTGGGCGTCGCCGATGTCGAGATGCCCGCCACCGACGAGCGCGTGTGGCGCGCGATCAATAAGCGCTGAGGGGCCGCTTAAGCCTCCGCCACGATCGGGTTGCGCAGGGTGCCGAGGCCGGTGATGTCGATCTCGCACACGTCGCCGACCTTCATGTCCGACGGCACGCCGTCCGTCCCCATCCAGATTACGTCGCCGGGATGGATGGTGACGTATTTGGTCATGGCCGCGATGAAGTCGCCGACATCGAAGATCATGTCGCCGGTGGCGAAATCCTCGACCACCTTGCCGTTGAGGCGCACCACCGTGCGCATTTTCCTATAGTCGAGGCCGGTGACGATCCACGGACCCATCGGCTTGAACGTGTCGCTGTCCTTGGCGCGCCACAGGGTGCGGTCGCCGCGCTGCCAGACGCGCTCGCTCACGTCGTTGCCGATGGTCCAGCCGAAGACGTAGTCGAGCGCCTTCTCCTTGGGGATGTTCTTGCCCTTCTTGCCGATGACGGCGACCAGCTCGGCCTCGTATTGGAACTCGTCGCCCGCATCCCTCGGCTTCACGATGGCTTCGCCCTGGGCGATGATGGCGTTGGGCGAGCGGTAGCCGATATCGGCCTTGTCGGGGAATTTCGGCTCGGCGTTGCGCTTTGCCGCCATCCGGATCACGTGGCTGCGGTAGTTGACGCCGGCGCAATAAAACGTGCCCGGCACCAGCGGCGCCAAGAGCTTCACCGCATTGAGCTTGTACCTGCGCGCGGTGGCGCGAGGCTCGGCCCACGGGACACCCTCGTAGGCCGTGATGGTCTCGCCCTCGACCGTGCCGTAGGACACGGTTCCTCCGGCTTGAAAGCGGCACCAGATCATCGATCGCCTCCCTGAATTTCGGCTTCAAGCCGTCTCGGCCAGCAGCGAGAGCTGGGTCTGGACCTTGCCGGCGTCGTGATCGACCAGCGGAATCGCGTATTCGCCGGTGAAGCACGCGTCGCAATATTGCGGCGCCTTGGGCTCGCGCCGCTTCTCGCCCATGGCGCGGTAGAGCCCGTCGATCGAGACGAAGGCGATGCTGTCGGCGCCGATGAAGCGTCCCATCTCCTCGACCGACATGCGAGACGCGAGGAGCTGGTCGCGCGTCGGCGTGGCGATGCCGTAGAAGCAGGAATGGGTGGTCGGCGGGCTGGAGATGCGCATGTGCACCTCGCGCGCGCCGGCGTGCCGCACCATGGCCACGATCTTGGTCGAAGTGGTGCCGCGCACGATCGAATCGTCGACCAGGATGATGCGCTTGCCTTGCAGGTTGGGGTTGGCGTTGTGCTTGAGCTTGACGCCGAGATTGCGGATCTGGTCGGTCGGCTCGATGAAGGTGCGGCCGACATAATGGTTGCGGATGATGCCGAGCTCGAACGGGAGCTTGCATTCCGCGGCATAGCCGATGGCCGCCGGCACGCCCGAATCGGGCACCGGAATGACGACGTCGGCGGCGACGTGGCTCTCGCGCGCCAATTCGGCGCCGATGCGCTTCCTCGCCTCGTAGACGCTGATGCCGTCGACCAGGCTGTCGGGCCGCGCGAAATAGATGTACTCGAAGATGCACAGGCGCTTCCGCGCGCGGTCGAACGGCTTTAAGGAGCGCACGCCGTGGGCGCCGATCGTCACCATCTCGCCGGGCTCGATGTCGCGCACGAAATCGGCGCCGATGATGTCGAGCGCGCAGGTCTCCGACGACAGGATCCACGCCTCGCCGAGGCGCCCCAGCACCAAGGGCCGCACGCCCAGCGGGTCGCGCACGCCGATGACGCCTTCCTGCGTGAGCGCCACCAGCGAATAGGCGCCCTCGACCTGGCGCAGCGCGTCGATCATGCGCTCCTCGACGCTTTCCTTGAGGCTGGTGGCGATGAGATGGACGATGACTTCGGTGTCGCTCGTCGATTGGAACAGGCTGCCGCGCCGCACCAGTTGCCGGCGCACGTGATAGGAATTGGTGAGGTTGCCGTTGTGGCAGATGGCGAGCCCTCCGAACTCGAAATCGGCGAAGAGGGGCTGCACGTTGCGGAGCGCGACCTCGCCGGTGGTGGCATAGCGCACATGGCCGATCGCGGTGTGCCCGCCGAGCCGCCCGATCACTTCCTTGGAGCTGAAATTCTCGCCCACGTGGCCGGCCGCGCGGTGGGCGTGGAACTGCTCGCCGTCATAGGTGACGATGCCGGCCGCCTCCTGGCCGCGATGTTGCAGCGCGTGCAGCCCGAGCGCCACTAGGGCCGCCGCCTCGGCGTGGCCATAGACGCCGAACACGCCGCATTCCTCGTGCAGATGGTCGTCGTCGAGCGGATTGGTCGTCAGCATGGACCGGCCCCGGAGCCTTGCCTCGCGCTATAGATGGGGAGCTATCGTCCAACGTCGAGGCCGCCCCTTTCTACACGGTCGGCCCGCGCCGCGCCAGCCGCGCCCATCGAGGGAAGGAAAGAGTGAGCAAAACCGGCATCGCGCTACTCCTGGCCGCGGCCTTTTGGGGGATCGCCGGCCTCGGCGCCTGGACGGTCGCGAGCGCGCTCCGGACCGGTCAATTGCGCAGCGGAACGCGGGCGCGCCGGGCCGTGACCCTGACACGCTCGGACAATCCGGCGATGTTCTGGTTCTACATCGTGCTGGCCACCGCCAGCACGGCAGTGTGCGCCTATCTCGGCACCCTCGAACTGGGCGCGCTGTTTTGAGCGCTCATTGCCCCTGGGGCGCGCGGCCCTGGGGAGCGGTGGTGCCGTAGCGCTGGAACAGCTCGTTGAGGCGCTGTTGCTCCTCGGGGGTGAGCGAGCCGCCGCCCGGCGCGGTGTGCGGCGCCGGCACCGAATAGGCCCGGATCGCGTTCTCGAACTGGCCCTGAATGCGCTGCTGCGGGGCGAATTGCGCGATGCGCTGGCGGATCGAGTCGGGGACGAAGCGGGCCATCTCGTTGGCCGCGCCGACGAACAGCGGCGCGGTGCGCGACTCGGCGATCCATTGCGGCCGCGCGCCGCTCGCCGGCAGCGCGAACGACAGCGCGACGAAGCCGACGCCGACGACGATGACGCCGCGCATCAACCCGAACACCAGCCCGAGCGTGCGGTCGAGCGCCGACAGCGAACTGCGCTTCACGCGCCTGGACACGAACCCCGCGGCGATCGACAGCACGATGAGCGTGACCAGGAAGGCCGCGCCAGATGCCGCCGCGTCGGCGATGGCGCCCCGCGGCACGAAACGCTCGGCAAAGGGGCGCAGATATGGGAGCGTCCACAGCGCCACCGCGGTGGCCGCGAGCCAGGCCGCGATCGACAGGCACTCGCGCACGAATCCCCGCGCGAACGCGAACAGCCCGGACAAGATGATGATGCCGACGACGCAGATGTCGAGCGCGTTCATGGCCGGGCTCCGCCAAGACGTTGCGGCCGGCGCGCGCTCGTCTCGAAGCGCGCCACCAAATCCTTGAGATGGGCGATCTCGTGGATGGCGAGGCCCAAATCGGCAGCGCCGCGGCCGCGGCGCGGCGGCACCAGTGCAGAGGCGAAGCCGAGCTTCGCCGCCTCCTTCAATCGCGCGTCGGCCTGGCCCACCGGCCTGATCTCGCCCGAGAGCCCGATCTCGCCGAACACCACCGTGTCGGCCGGCACCGGCTCGAAGCTCTGGGCCGAGACCAGCGCCGCCGCCACCGCGAGGTCGGCCGCGGGCTCGGCGATGCGCAGCCCGCCGGCGACGCTGAGATAGATGTCGCGCGTGCCGAACTCGACGCCGCAGCGCGTCTCCAGCACCGCCAGCACCATGGCGAGCCGGCTGCCGTCCCAACCCACCACGGCGCGGCGCGGCGTGCCGTAGGAGGTCGGCGCGACCAGCGCCTGGATCTCGACCAGCATCGGCCGCGTGCCCTCGACTCCGGCGAAGATCGCGGCGCCGCTCACCGGCGCCTGGCGGTCGCCGAGGAAGAGGGCCGACGGATTCGGCACCTCGGCCAGGCCCGAATCAGTCATCTCAAAGACGCCGATCTCGTCGGTCGGGCCGAAGCGGTTCTTGACCGCGCGCAGGATGCGGAACTGGTGGCCGCGCTCGCCCTCGAAATAGAGCACCGTGTCGACCATGTGCTCGAGCACGCGCGGGCCGGCGATGAGCCCGTCCTTGGTGACATGGCCCACCAGCATCAGGATGAAGCCGCGCGCCTTGGCGATGCGGATCAGCTCCTGCGCCGAGGCCCGCACCTGCGCCACCGTGCCGGGCGCGCTGTCGAGCTGGTCGAGATACATGGTCTGGATCGAATCGACGACCACGAAACTGGGCGCGTCGGCTCGGTCGAGCGCTCCGGCGATGTCGCGCACGCTGGTCGCGGCGGCGAGCTGCACCGGCGCCGCCTTGATCCCGAGCCGCTCGGCGCGGAGACGCACCTGGTCGAGCGATTCCTCGCCCGAAATGTAGGCGCAGTCGAGCGCCGGGCCGCCCTTGCCCAGCGCCAGCGCTGCCGCGACCTGGAGCAGCAGGGTGGACTTGCCGATCCCGGGATCGCCGCCCACCAGCAGCGCCGAGCCCGCCACCAGCCCGCCGCCGCACACGCGGTCGAACTCGGGGATGCCGGTCAGACGCCGCGGCGCCGCCTCGTGCGCACCCTCGAGCGCGACGAAGGCGAGCTTGCCGCGCGTGCCGCCCAAGCCCTTGGGCGCGGTGCGCACCGCCTCCTCGACCAGCGTGTTCCAGCCGCCGCAGGCCTCGCACTTGCCGCCCCATTTGGAATGCGCAGCGCCGCATTGCTGGCACACATAGCGGGTCTGGTCGCGTGCCAAGGGGAGCCCCGGTCCCGCGCGCCTAAAGCGCGCGGACCTCCATTTGGATCGGTCCCTCGGCGCGGCCGTGGATGAACTGGTCGACGAAGGGGTTGCCGGATTTCTCCATCGCCGCCACCGCGCCGTCCCAGATGATCTTGCCCTTGTAGATCATCGCCACCCGGTCGGCGATCTTGCGCGTCGAGGCCATGTCGTGGGTGATCGAGATCGCGGTCGCGCCGAGATCGTGTACGCATTTGATGATGAGATCGTTGATCACGTCGGCCATGATCGGGTCGAGCCCGGTGGTGGGCTCGTCGAAGATGATGATCTCGGGCTCGGCGGCGATGGCGCGGGCCAACGCCACGCGCTTCTGCATGCCGCCCGACAGCTCGGCCGGGCGTAGCTCGCCGACCTCGGGACCGAGCCCCACGGCGGCGAGCTTCCCGAGGGCGATCTCTTTGGCGTGCTGGCGTTCCATGCCGCGGCCTTGGATGAGCCCGAAGGCGACATTCTCCCACACCGGAAGCGAGTCGAACAAGGCCGCGCCCTGGAACAGCATGCCGAATTTCTGCAGCACCCGCTCGCGCTCGGACGTGCGGAGAGCGTTGGTCTCGACGCCGTCGATCACGATCGAGCCGCCGTCGGGCTCCATCAGGCCGAGGATGCACTTCACCATCACCGACTTGCCCGAGCCCGAGCCGCCGATCACCACGACGCTCTCGCCGACGCCGACATCGAGATCGACGCCGTCGAGCACGAGCTTGCGTCCGAACGACTTCTTGAGGCCGCGCACCTTGATTTTGACGGTGTCGCTCATGGTCAGAACAGCACGCTGGTGAGCATGTAGTCGACCAGCAGCACCAGGATCGAGGCCGAGACGACGGCATAGGTCGTCGCCGCGCCCACCCCCTGCGCGCCGCCGCGCGAGTGGTAGCCGAAATAGCAGCCCATCATGGTGACGATGAAGCCGAACACCGCGGCCTTGATCAGGCCGCTTATCACGTCCTCGGAGCGAAGATTGTCGGCGGTCTGGCCGATATAGCCGGCGGCATTGAAGCCGAGCTTGTAGGTGCTGACGATGAAGCCGCCGAACACGCCGATTACGTCGGCCACCAGCACCAGGACCGGCAGGGTCGCCACGCCGGCGAGGATGCGCGGCGCGACCAGGTACTTGAACGGGTTGGTCGAGAGCGTGGTCAGCGCGTCGATCTGGTCGGTGACGCGCATGGTGCCGATCTCGGCGGCGATGGCGGCGCCGATCCGGCCGGCCACCATCAGCGCCGCGATCACCGGCCCCAGCTCGCGCGTCATCGACAGCAGCACCACGGTCGCGACCGCGCCCTGGGCGGAAAAGCGCGAGAAGCCGGTATGCGTTTGGAGCGCCAGCACCATGCCTGTGAAGATCGCGGTCAAGCCGACCACCGGCAGCGAGTAATAGCCGATATCGATCACTTGCTTCAGGATCAGGCGGGGATAGATCGGCGGGCGCACGCAATGGCTGACCGCGGTCACCGCGAAAAGCGCGAAGCGGCCGGTGGCGACCAGGAAGCCCAGCACCACTCGGCCGATCGAGGCGAGGAAGTCGAGAAACCCTTCCATCAGTCCGTCCCGCCGCGATAGAGCCGCAACGCGCGCCGGCCGATCGAGGTCAGGATTTCGTAGCCGATGGTGCCGGCCGAAGCGGCCGCGTCGTCGACGCCCCAATGATCGTCGAGCAGGTCGACCAATGCGCCGGGCCGCGCCGCATCCGGGTCGATCCCCGTCACATCGAGCGTCATGAGGTCCATGGAGATGCGTCCGACGACGGGAATCCGCTGACCGGCGATGCCGGCGCTGCCGCGGTGGCTCGAGGAGCGAAGCCAGCCGTCGGCATATCCCACCGCGATGGTGGCGATGCGGCCCGCCCCCGCCATGCGGTGCGCGGCACCGTATCCCACGCTGTCACCTGAGTCAATGTCACGGACCTGGAGGATTCTACCTTTGAGATGAACGACTTGTCGCATCGGATTGGGCACGCCGGGGCGCGGATTCACGCCATAGAGCGCGGCCCCGGGACGGACGAAATCGAAGTGAAAGGTCGACCCCAGAAAGATGCCGCCGGAACCCGCGAGGCTTGCCCGCGCGCGCGGCAAACGGGCGAGCGCGGCGGCAAAGTCGCCTCGCTGGGCCTCGTTCATGGGGTGGTCCGGCGCGTCGGAGCAGGCGAGGTGGGAAAGGATGGCGGCGAGCGACACGCCCTCGAGCCGCGCCGGCTCGGCCGCGAGACGCTCGAATTCCTGCCTCGGCAGGCCGAGACGGTTCATGCCGGTGTCGAGATGCAGCATCGCGGGCAGCGCGCGGCCGCGCGCGAAGCGGCGCCAGCGCTCGATCTGGCCGAGATCGTTGAGCACCGGGATGAGCCGTGCGCGCGCGAAGGCACCGGGCGCGGCGGGCACGAGCCCGTTCAGCACCGCGATCTCCGCCGCCGGCAACCCGCGCCTGAGCGCCACTCCTTCCTCGAGCGTCGCGACGAAGAACAGCGCGCAGCCGGCGCGCGCCAGCGCCGGCACCACGCGGGAAGCGCCCAGCCCATAGGCGTCGGCCTTGACCACTGCGGCGCAGCGCTCCGTTCCCCCGGTCACGCCGGCGAGCTGACGCCAGTTCGCGACGATGGCGTCGAGATCGATCTCGAGCAGCGACGACGCCTGCGCCAGCGCACGCGCAGAGGGACTAGAACCGCTCATCCGGCAGGCGTTCGTCGCTCACGTAGTTCTCGAAGCGCGTGGTCTCGTGGTTGAAGCGCAATGTCACGCGGCCGATCGGGCCGTGGCGCTGCTTCGCCACCAAGAGCTCCGCCGTGCCGCTCACTTCCTCGAGACGCTTGTGCCAGCGCTCGTAGCGGTCATTGTATTTCTCGTCGCTTTCTTCCGGTCGGCGGCCGGGTTCGCCGCGCGAGAGGTAATATTCCTCGCGATAGACGAACATGACGACGTCCGCGTCCTGCTCGATCGAGCCCGATTCGCGCAGATCGGACAGCATCGGCCGCTTGTCCTCGCGCGCCTCGACCGCGCGCGAGAGCTGCGACAGCGCGATCACTGGCAGCTCCAACTCCTTGGCCAGCGCCTTGAGGCCGCGGGTGATCTCGGAGATTTCCTGCACCCGGTTGTCCTGTCGCCCGTCGCCGCTGCCGCGGATGAGCTGGAGATAGTCGATGATGACGAGGTCGAGCCCGTGGATGCGCTTGAGACGGCGCGCGCGCGTGCGCAACCCCGCGATCGACAGCGACGGCGTGTCGTCGATGAAGAACGGCGCCGCCGAAAGGCGCTGGCTCGATTCGATGAAGCGGTAAAGGTCCTCGCGCGACACCTCGCCCTTGCGGATGTCGTTCGAGGAGACGCCCGATTCCTCGGCCAGGATGCGGGTCGCGAGCTGCTCCGACGACATCTCGAGCGAGAAGAACCCGACCCGCGCGCCGTCCTCGGCGACGACGGCGCCGTCGGCGCGCCGCTCGGGCTTGAAACTGCGCGCGGCGCTGAAGCCGATATTGGTGGCGATCGCGGTCTTGCCCATCGAGGGCCGGCCGGCGATCACCACGAGGTCCGACGGATGGAGCCCGCCCAGGAGCTTGTCGAGATCGATGAATCCGGTCGAGACGCCGGTGGTGCTGCCGCTGCGCTTGAACGCCGACTCGGCCATCGCGATGGCTTCGGCGAGCGACGACTTGAAGGGCTGGAACCCGCCCTCGAACTCGCCAGTGGTGGCGAGCTCGAACAGGCGCCGCTCGGCCTCCTCGATCTGCTGCGGCGCGGCGCGGTCGAGGTCGTAGGCGAAGGCGTCGTTGACCACGTCCTCGCCGATCGCGATGAGCTGGCGGCGCAGATGCAAATCGTGGATGGTGCGGCCGTAATCTTCGGCGTTGATGATGGTGACGACCGAGGCCGCGAGTCGCGCGAGATACTGTGCCCCGCCGATCTCGGCGAGCGCGCCGTCCTGGTCGAACAGGTTTTTCAGGGTGATCGGGTTGGCGATCTGGCCGCGATCCAAAAGCTTGCCGATCGCGGCATAGATCCGGCCGTGCACCGCGTTGCCGAAATGCTCAGGCGCGAGAAACTCGACAACCCGGCCATAGGCCGTGTTGTTGATCAGGATGGCGCCCAGCAGCGCCTGTTCGGCCTCGGTATTGGAGGGCGGTTGCGGGACCCGGTCCAGATCGGGCTCGCGCAGCGGCGTGACCCGCGAAATCGGGGTGCTCGTTTCCATGCCCGCAAAGGATACCACCGCCGCGCTGGCGCTCGGCGCGCCTATTCGGTTCACAGGCTGTGGAACCCGGGGACGAACGACGGAGAGGGAGGTGTAGGGCGGAAGAGCGAAGCGTCTTCCGCCAATGCTGCCGAGAGACCGCGCGGCGAAATGCGCTGCGCTTTTCCGCCCTACGGAGTGAGTGGGCGAATCAGGCGGCGCGTCCGGCCGGTTGCCGGGCCGGTGCGCTGTGGGTACGCTCCCAGTCGATCATGTAGTCGCGGGTCACCGGGACCGTATCCACCGCCTTCG
>DATNID010000023.1:0-36537 GCA_035604615.1 Allostellaceae bacterium
TCGCCCACCCTGCACGATCGCTGTGTACGCTTCGCCATGGGCGTCACCGCCCACAACGCAACACTCACTACCAGGCGGGAGCTACCCCTTACCTGGACCGGACTTCCACCGGCCGGATCACGCCAGCTTTCTGGCGCACTAGTAGGTCAATTTGATATTTGGCTGTAGCCGCGGGTCGTGTCCCACGGACGATGAAGCTACTTCATGATTTCTGCCTTGGCCTTTTGGTCGACGATAGGTACACTTGGGGGTACATCGGATCATGGATTTCGAATGGTTCGAGAGTAAGCGGTTACGGACGCTGAAGGAACGTGGCCTCGATTTTCGCGACGCTCGCCACCTCTTCGACGGCCGGCCGATCTACACCTACCCGTCGTCGCGCGAAGGCGAAGATCGGTTTGTCAGCGTCGGATTGCTTGAACATCGCTTCGTTGCGGTGGTCTGGATGGAACGGGACGGCGCACTGCGGATCATCTCGATGAGAAGGGCAAGACATGGCGAAGAAAGAGCCTATCAAGCGCTACTCGGCTGATGCGCTGGCGAAGCTGAAGAGCGAGACGGATTGGGCGAAGGTCGACGCCGTGACCCGAAAGGATGTCGAACGCCAAGCGGACGAGGACGACGGCCCCCTCCCCGATGGTTGGGAAAAGACGGTCGTTCTCGGCCTTCCGCCCGGCAAGGAAGCCGTGAAGCTGCGCATCGACAGCGACGTGCTCCAATGGTTTCGCCGCACCGGCAAGGGCTACCAAACGCGCATGAACAACGTGCTGCGAGCGTTCGTGAAGTCGCGGCAGGTGACGGGAACGAAGATCGGCCGGCGGTGAAGATCGCCTTGAATGTTTGACGAGGTGAAGCATGGCGGGTGAACTGAAGCCGATTCTTACGAAGGCGGACCACAAGAAGGCCCTCGCCGAGGTTGAACGTCTTTGGGGCGCGAAAAGGGGAACGCCGGCGGGCGACCGCCTCGACGTGCTGGCGACGCTGATCGATGCTTACGAGACCGAACACTTTCCGATGGACCCGCCCGATCCAGTCGAGGCGATCCGATTCCGCATGGAGCAGCAAGGCCTCACGCGAAAAGACCTGGAACCCATCATTGGCACGCGAACGCACGTCGCGGAGGTGCTCAATCGCAAACGCAGCCTGTCGATCGGAATGATCCAGCGGCTACACGACCGCCGGGGAATTTCCGCCGAGGTGCTGATCCGCCCGTCGCGGAAGGAGAAGGCCGCTTGATCCCGGGATAACGACGCGGTGCCGCATGTTGTCAGCCAACATCAAGCGATGAGGATTGATCGAGCACCCGCCCCCCAACCACCTTTCCCCCGCCCTCCTCGCGCTGCATGATGCGCGGCGTCACCGCCGAGGCCCTCATGCGCTCCAAGTCCCGCAAGCTCGACACGCTTCTTGCCCATGCCGGGCGCAAGCCCGAGGAGAATTTCGGCATCGTCAATCCGCCGGTCTATCACGCCTCGACCGTGCTCTTTCCCACGGTCGCCGCGCTCGAGCGGGCGCAGCGCGAGCGCTACACCATGGTCACATATGGCCGCCACGGCACGCCCACCAGCATGGCCCTCGAGGAGGCGGTGGCCGCGGTCGAAGGCGGGCATCGCGCGGTCGCGTTCTGCTCCGGCGCCGCCGCCTG
This sequence comes from Allostellaceae bacterium, assembly GCA_035604615.1. GTDB lineage: Bacteria > Pseudomonadota > Alphaproteobacteria > ATCC43930 > CGMCC-115725 > DATJLY01. Next base: position 1,646 of record DATNID010000023.1, read on the forward strand.
CTTCGCCGCCATCCTGGCCTTCGTCAAGGCGGGCGACCATGTGCTGGTGACCGATTCGGTCTACGGGCCGGTGCGCGGCTTCTGCACCGGCTTCCTCGAGCGGTTCGGGGTCGCCGCCACGTTCTATGACCCGCGCATCGGCGCCGGCATCGACCGGCTGGTGCGGCCGGAGACGCGGCTCGTCTACATGGAGAGTCCCGGCTCGCTCACCTTCGAGGTGCAGGACGTGCCGGCGATCGTCGCCGTGGCCAAGGCGCGCGGCATCCGCGCAATCATCGACAACACTTGGGCCGCGCCGCTTTTCTTCAAGCCGATGGCGCTGGGCGTCGATGTCGAGGTGATCTCGGCGACGAAATACATCGTCGGCCATTCCGATGCGATGATGGGCGTCGCGGTTTGCACCGAGGAGAGTTTCCTGCCGGTGCGCACTGCCGCCACCCAGCTCGGCAACCACGCGGCGCCGGACGATTGCTACCTGGCGCTGCGCGGCCTGCGCAGCGCCGGGGTGCGGCTCCGGCAACACCAGGCGCAGGGGCTGGCGCTGGCGAACTGGCTCGCGGACCGGCCCGAGGTGAGGCAGGTGCTCCATCCCGGTCTGGCCAAAAGCCAGGACCATGCGCTGTGGCGGCGCGATTTCAGCGGCGCCAGCGGCCTCTTCGCCATCGTGCTGCGGCCCGGCTTCGCCAAGCAGTCGCTCGCGGCGATGCTCGACGGCATGGAACTTTTCGGCATGGGGGCGAGCTGGGGCGGGTTCGAGAGCCTGATCCTGCCGGTGGCGCCGGAGCGGCTGCGCACCGCGGTGCCGTGGCGCGAAGGGACAGTGCTGCGCCTCCATGCCGGGCTCGAGGACCTGGGCGACCTCATCGCCGACCTCGAGGCCGGGTTCAAGCGGCTCGGCGCATGATCGAGGTGGCCGTCGAGAAGCGGCTCGGCAGCTTCGTTCTCGACGCGAAGTTCAGATCGGAAGAGACTGGTATAATTGCTCTTTATGGCCGTTCCGGGGCCGGCAAGACGAGCCTCGTCAATGCCCTCGCCGGGCTGCTGCAACCCGACCGCGGCCGCATCGTCGTCGACGGCGAGGTGCTGTTCGATTCCGCCAAAGCGATCAATTTGCCGACCGAGCGCCGCCGCCTCGGCTACGTGTTCCAGGACGGATTGCTCTTCCCGCACTACTCGGTGCGCGGCAACCTTCTCTACGGCCACCGCGACGGCGGCGTCGGCTTCGACGCGGTGGTGGCGCTGTTGGGCCTGGAGCCGCTGCTCGAGCGGCGGCCCGGCGCGCTGTCGGGCGGCGAGAAGCAGCGCGTTGCGCTGGGCCGCGCGTTGCTGGCGGGACCACGCCTTCTGCTGATGGACGAGCCGCTGGCCGCGCTCGACGCATCGCGCAAGGCCGAGATCCTTCCCTTCATCGAGCGGCTCAGGGACGAGCTGCACATCCCGATCGTCTATGTTACCCACGCGATGGAGGAGATCGTCCGGCTCGCCGACATGCTGGTCCTGATGTCGGAAGGGCGGGTCGCCGCGGTCGGCACCGTCGAGGACCTGACCAGCCGGCTCGATTTGCGGCCGCTGACCGGGCGGTTCGAGGGCGGCGCCGTCATCCGCACCGAGGTGGCGGGCCAGGACGCGGAATACGGCCTCACGCGCCTGGCATTTCCGGGCGGCCGGCTCAATGTCGCGCAGCTCGATCTGCCGCTGGGCGCGAAGGTGCGGGTGCGGGTGCGCGCCCGCGACGTGGTTCTGGCGCTGGAGCCACCCGTTTCGCTCTCGATCCGCAATTCCTTTCCCGCGCGGGTGGTGGAGATCGCGCCGGCATATGGCCCCGCGGTCGATCTTCGGCTCGATGTCGGCGCGCCGGGACAGCCCGTGATGCTGTGGGCGCGGATCACGCAGCGCGCGCTCAAGGAGCTGGGCCTCGCCGTCGGCAGCCAAGTCCACGCCCTGGTCAAGACCGTGGCGCTCGACCGCTCGAGCTTCGCCCGCCACGAGCCGGGCCTGCCGCCGCCGGACGAGAGCGAGGCATCCTGAGGCGCCGTCCTCCGCGGCCGAAGTTAACCCAATTTTCAGCAATTGCGCCGGTTTCGTAAGGCTCGGTCAACTTCTCCCGCCTAAGATCGCCCGCGTCCGGACAGTCTTTCCCCAATTTCGAGCACGCGGTTTTCCATGCAGTCCATGCCAGCGGTGAACGGGCACGCCGTCCTCGAGCTCTCGCCCGAGGAGCGGCGCACTCACAAGCGCAAGCCCGTCCTGTGGGCCGCGCGCGTCGAGACGCGCAATGGCCCGGCGGATTGCATCATCCTCGATCTGTCCTTGGGCGGCGCCAAGCTGCGCGCGCCGGTCGAGGTCAGCGCGAACCAGCCGGTGATGCTGGTCATCGACCGCTTCGGCGCGCTCCGCGCGGAGGTGGTGTGGGCGCGCAAGGGCCATATGGGCCTGCGCTTCGTCGACGCGCCGGAGACGGTTGCCCACGTTATCGGCACTACCTTGCCGCTGTCGCGAGACGCCTAGCGTCGTCCTCCGGCTACACCGGCTTCATGGCGGCGGTCGATTGGTCCTCGCGATAGAGCCGGTGCGCGCGGGCCTCGAACGCGCCGACCATGCGGCGCACCGCCTCGTTGAACAAGAGCTCGATGATTTTCTGCAGCACGCGCGAGCGGAACTCGAAATCGACGTAGAAGTCGAGCGTGCAGCCGCCGCCCGGCTCGGGCTCGAACAGCCAGTGATTGTCGAGATAGCGGAACGGCCCTTCGCTGTAGCTCACGTCGATGCGGCGCGGCCGGTCGAGCGCGACGCGCGAGGTGAAGCGCTCGCGCACCATGCGGTAGCCGATGAGAAGATCGGCGACGATGAGGTTAGGCTTGCGCTCGCGGATACGCGCGCCGACGCACCAGGGCAGGAACTCGGGATAGCGCTCGACATCGGCGACCAGCGCGAAGAGCTGTTCCGGGCTGTAGGGGAGCGTGCGCCGCTCGGCATGAGTCGGCATCGCGCTCAGGGTCCTGCGGCGAGGCTCTCGGCACGCGCGGCGCGCAGCTTCGCGAAATCGTCGCCAGCGAGATATGAGGACCGCGTCAGCGGCGTCGCCGCGACCATGAGAAAGCCCTTGCCGTAGGCGAGCGCGCGCAAGCTGGCGAACTCGTCGGGCGGAACGAAGCGAGCGACGCCGTGATGCTTGGGCGTCGGCTGGAGATATTGGCCGATGGTGAGAAAATCGACCTGCGCCGCGCGCAGATCGTCCATCACCTGCGATACCTCGGATTTCTCCTCGCCCAGCCCCACCATGAGGCCCGACTTGGTGAACATGGCGGGGTCGAGCTGCTTCACCCGGTCGAGGAGCCGGAGCGAGGCGAAATAGCGCGCCCCCGGCCGCACCTCGGCGTAAAGCCGCGGCACCGTCTCGAGATTGTGGTTGTAGACGTCCGGCCGCGCCGCAACCACCGCCTCGACCGCGCCGTCCTTGCGCAGGAAATCGGGCGTCAGCACCTCGATCGTGGTGCCGGGCGCCTGGCTGCGGATCGCCTTGATGGTGCGCACGAACTGCTGCGCGCCGCCGTCATCGAGGTCGTCACGGTCCACGGAGGTCACGACGATGTGCGCGAGGCCGAGTCGCGCCACCGCCTCGCCGACATGATCGGGCTCGTGCGGATCGACGAGGTCGGGCCGGCCGGTCGCGACGTTGCAGAAGGTGCAGGCGCGGGTGCAGACGGCGCCCAGGATCATCACCGTCGCGTGGCGCTCCTTCCAGCACTCGCCGATATTGGGGCAGGCGGCTTCCTCGCACACCGTGTTGAGCTTCAGCTCGCGCATAAGGCGCCGCGTCTCGTGATATTCGGGCGAGACCGGGGCCTTGACGCGAATCCACGGCGGCTTGCGCGGCGCCGGATTGTCGGGCTTCGACGCCTTTTCGGGATGGCGCAGGTGCGGATCGCTCATGCGCTAGAAGTGGAGGGCACGGCCATAGGCGTCAAGCACGGCTTCGTGCATCGCCTCCGATATGGTCGGATGAGGGAAGATGGTCTCCATCAGCTCCTGCTCGGTGCTCTCGAGCGTGCGGGCGATGGTGTAGCCCTGGATCAGCTCGGTCACCTCGGCGCCGATCATGTGCGCGCCGAGGAGCGCGCCGGTCTTGGCGTCGAACACGGTCTTGACCATGCCCTCGGATTCGCCGAGCGCGATCGCCTTGCCGTTGCCGATGAAGGGGAAGTGTCCGACCCGCACCGTGAAGCCGCGCTCCTTCGCCGCCTTCTCGGTGAGACCGACGCTCGCCACCTGTGGCCGGCAATAGGTGCAGCCGGGCACGTTCGAGACATCGAGCGGATGGACCGTGTTGAGTCCGGCGATGCGCTCGACGCATAGGACGCCCTCGTGCATCGCCTTGTGCGCGAGCCAGGGCGGGCCGACCACGTCGCCGATCGCGTAGATGCCGGGCTCGCCGGTGGCGAGCCATTCGTCGACTACGATGTGGCTGCGGTCGACTTTGACCTTGGTGCCTTCGAGCCCGAGATTTTCGACGTTGCCGACGATGCCGACCGCAAGCACGACCCGCTCGGCCGACACGCTGGCGCTCTTGTCGCCGGCGGCCAAGGTCGCGGTGACGCCGTCGCCCGACTTCTTGAGCGCCTTCACCGTGGTGCCGGTGTGGATCTTCATGCCCTGCTTCTCAAACGCCTTCCGGGCGAAAGCCGAGATCTCCTCGTCCTCCACCGGAAGCACGCGGTCCAGCACCTCGACCACCGTCACCTCGGCGCCGAGATCGCGATAGAAGCTGGCGAACTCGATGCCGATCGCGCCCGAGCCGACCACCAGCAGCGATTTCGGCATGCGTTCGGGCAGCATCGCCTCCCGGTAGGTCCAGATCAGCTTGCCGTCGGGCTCGAGCCCGGGCAGGCTGCGCGCCCGTGCGCCGGTCGCGAGGATGATGTGCTTGGCGGCAAGCTCGGCGACGGGCTTGCCGTCCTTGGTCACGGCGACCTTGCCCTTGCCCGCAAGCTTCCCGACGCCATCGATGACGTCGATTTTGTTCTTGCGCATTAGGAAGCGAACGCCGTCGGAGAGCTGCTTCGCCACCTTGCGCGAGCGCTCGACCACCTTCTTGATGTCGAAGGTCACGTCCTTGGCCGAGAATCCGAACTGGTCGAGCGAGTGGAGGAGATGGTTGATCTCGGATGCGCGCAGCAGCGCCTTGGTCGGAATGCAGCCCCAGTTGAGGCAGATGCCGCCCAGATTCTCGCGCTCGACGACGCAGGCCTTCATGCCAAGTTGCGCCGCGCGGATCGCCGCGACATATCCCCCCGGCCCCGTGCCGACGACGACGATGTCGTAATTCGTTTCCGGCATGACCCCTCTCACAGCGCCATCAGCGCCGGCGCCTCGATGATCGTCTTGAAGGTCTGGAGCCAGCGCGCGCCGGTCGCGCCGTCGACGACGCGGTGATCGGCCGAGAGCGTGCAGCTCATCACCGTCGCGACCGCGAGCGCGCCGTTCTTCACCACCGGGCGCTGCTCGCCGACGCCGATGGCGAGAATGCCGCCCTGGGGCGGGTTGATCACGGCGGCGAATTCCTTCATGCCGAACATGCCGAGATTGGAAACCGAGAAAGTCCCGCCCTGGAATTCCGTGAGCTTCAGCTTGCCGGCGCGGGCGCGCGCGGCGAGGTCCTTCATCTCGGCCGAGATCGCGGCGAGCCCCTTGGTATCGGCGCTCTTGATGATCGGCGTGATGAGCCCGTCATCGAGAGCGACCGCGACCGCGATGTCGACCGAGGTCCAGCGCAGGATCGCGTCCTCGCTCCACGATGCGTTCGCCTCGGGCACCTTCCGCAGCGCGAGCGCCACCGCCTTGATGACGAAGTCGTTGACCGAGATCTTGGCGTCCGCCGCCGCGTTGGCCTCGGCGCGCATGGCGAGGAGGCGGTCGATCTCGCAATCGACGGTGAGGTAATAGTGCGGGATTGTCTGCTTCGATTCGCTGAGCCGCCTTGCGATAACGCGGCGCATGGCGCTGATCGGCACTTCGGTGTGGGGCGCATTGCCCGAGAGCGCCACGACTTGATCCCTGCCCTGCGCGGGCGCGGCCCCGGGAGAAGCGGCGGGCGTTGCCGCGCGCGGCGCCGGCGCGGGCGGGCGCGGGCGGGCGGCACCACCCATCGCGGCCTCGACATCGGCCTTGACGATGCGCCCATGCGGACCCGTGCCCGCAAGCGTCGCGAGATCGAGCCCCGCTTCCACCGCGAGACGCCGTGCCAGCGGGCTCACGATGATGCGATCGCTGGCCGCGTGTCCGTTCCCTGCGGGAAGCGACGCGGCAGCCGTGCCCCCACCCTCCCGCTGCGCGGGTCCCTCCCTCCCCCGCGTCGCGGGCGAGGGTTGGGGTGGGGGCTGCGGAGCATGTGCCGCCGCCGGCGCGGCTGGCCGCTTCACGTCGAGCGCCTTCGCGTCCTCGTCCTCGCCGAGGATGACGGCGATGGGCTGGTTGACCTTGACGCCTTGCGTGCCCTCGGGGACGAGGATGCGGCCGAGCACGCCCTCGTCCACCGCCTCCATTTCCATGGTCGCCTTGTCGGTCTCGATCTCGGCGAGCACGTCGCCGGCGCGGACCTTCTCGCCTTCCTTCTTGTGCCACTTGGCGAGGTTGCCCTCGGTCATCGTGGGCGACAGGGCGGGCATCAGCACCTCGATCGGCATGGTGCCCTCCTAGCGGTAGGTAACCGCGCGCGCGGCGGCGGCGACGTCCTCGGGTTGCGGCAGCGCGAGGCGCTCGAGATTGGCGGCATAAGGGAGCGGCACGTCCTTGCCGGTGACGCGCGCCAGCGGCGCGTCGAGCCAATCGAACGCGTGCTCCATGATGAGCGCCGCGATCTCGCTGCCGATGCCGGCATAGGGCCAGCCTTCCTCGACGCTGACGATACGGTTGGTCTTCTTGACCGAGGCGACGACTGCGTCGACGTCAAGGGGGCGCAAGGTACGCAGATCGATCACTTCGGCGGAAATGCCGGCGGCGGCGAGCAGCTCGGCGGCCTCGAGCGCCACCTGCACCATGCGCGAGTAAGCAACGATGGTGACGTGCTCGCCAGGCCGCGCGATGCGCGCCTTGCCGATCGGCACCAGGAAGTCGGGATGATCCGGCACTGGCGCGCTCTGGCCGTAGACCAGCTCGTTCTCGAGGAAGATCACCGGGTTGGGATCGCGGATCGCGGATTTGAGCAGGCCCTTGTGGTCGGCGGCGGTGGCGGGCGCGATCACGGTGAGGCCGGGGACATGGGCGTACCAGCTCGCATAGTCCTGGGAATGCTGGGCCGCGACCCGCGAGGCCGCGCCGTTGGGGCCGCGGAAGACGATGGGGCAGCTCATCTGCCCGCCCGACATGTAGCGCGTCTTGGCGGCGGAGTTGACGAGCTGATCCATCGCCTGCATGGCGAAGTTCCAGGTCATGAACTCGACGATCGGGCGCAAGCCCGCCATGGCCGCGCCGATGCCGAGCCCGGCGAAGCCGTGCTCCGAGATCGGCGTGTCGATGACGCGGCGCGCGCCGAATTCCTGCAGCAGCCCCTGGCTGACCTTGTAGGCGCCCTGATACTCGGCGACTTCCTCGCCCATGAGGAACACGTCGCCGTCGCGCCGCATCTCCTCGGCGATGGCGTCGCGCAGCGCCTCGCGCACGGTGGTGGTGACGGTGGCGCCGGTCCATTCCGGCTCGGCCGCAGGCGCCTTCGCGATTGGCTGAGGCAAGGGTCGCGACAGTCGATCGTTGGCGGGCGCGGGAACCGGCGTGGCAGCCGGCGCGGGCGCGGGTGCGACAGCTGCGGCAGGACGCGGCGGCGGCGCCTTGGCCGCATCGACGCTCTCGCCCTCGCCGGCGATCACCGCGATCGGCAGGTTGACGGCGACGTTCTCGGTGCCCTCGGGGACCAGAATGCGGACCAGCGTGCCCTCGTCGACCGCCTCCACTTCCATGGTCGCCTTGTCGGTCTCGATCTCGGCGAGCACGTCGCCGGCCTTGACCTTGTCGCCGGGGTGCTTCAGCCACTTGGCGATCTTGCCCTCGGTCATGGTCGGCGACAGGGCCGGCATCAACACATCGAACGGCATGGGGCGACCCTCCGCGATCCGCTCAAGACGCCGCGGCGTAGACGTCGGTCCACAGCTCGGCGGGATCGGGCTCGGGACTGTCCTGCGCGAACTCGGCCGCGGCGGTGACGAGGTCCTTCACCTCCTTGTCGATGTCGCGCAGCTTGGCCTCGTCGGCGAGGTTGCCGTCGATGAGGCGCTTCTTCACCTGGTCGATCGGATCGTGCTCCTCGCGCATGCGGCTCACTTCGTCGCGGGTGCGGTACTTGGCGGGGTCGGACATGGAATGGCCGCGATAGCGGTAGGTCAGCATCTCCAGGATGTAGGGACCCTTGCCCGAGCGCGCGTATTCGACCGCCTCCTCGGCCGCCTGGCGCACGGCGACGACGTTCATGCCGTCGACCTGGTGACCAGGAATGCCGAACGGCGCGCCGCGCCCGAACAAATCGTGCGACGCGGAGGCGCGGCTCACCGACGTGCCCATGCCGTACTTGTTGTTCTCGATGACATAGACGATCGGCAGCTTCCACAGCGCCGCCATGTTGAAGCTCTCGTAGACCTGGCCCTGGTTCATCGCGCCGTCGCCGAGGAAGGTGAGGCTGACCCGGCCGTTGTCGCGGTATTTGTGCGCGAAGGCGAGGCCGGTGCCGATCGGCACCTGGGCGGCGACGATGCCGTGCCCGCCGAAGAAGTTCTTCTCGCGCGAGAACATGTGCATCGAGCCGCCCTTGCCGCGCGAATAGCCGCCGCGGCGCCCGGTCAGCTCGGACATCACTCCCTTGGGGTCCATGCCGCAGGCGAGCATGTGGCCATGGTCGCGGTACGAGGTGACGATGCTGTCGCCCTCCTCGACGGCGGCCATGCAGCCGACCACCACCGCCTCCTCGCCGATATAGAGATGGCAGAAGCCGCCGATCAGCCCCATGCCGTACATCTGGCCTGCCTTCTCCTCGAAGCGGCGGATCAGCAGCATGGTGCGATAGAACCCCGTGAGTTCGGCGGGATCGAGCGCCGGCTCCGCGAGCTTCACCGGCTTGGGCCTGCGTTTCGCGAGCGCCATGGCACCTCCCTATCGTGCTCCGCTCCGGCCGGGGGGCGGTTCGCTGGAGCATGGACGGAACGCCCGGAGTTTGCAAGCCATCGATTGACAATTCATTGTTTTGCAACACAAAATGGAAACTAACTGAATTTCAGTTAAGGGGGCTGATAAGGCTCGCGACCCATCGTGACGCAGGCGCGAAGGCGGCCGCGACGAGATGATTCTTATTCCGCGCCGGCGGGCGCGAGGCGGTGCGTCGTGCTGGTCTCGGCCACGCGCGACACCGCCGCTGCGGGACAGGATTGCCCGCGGCGGCGGCAGTTCAGCGATTGGAAATAGGCCCTGCGATACCGGGCCGGGCCGGCAACCCGTGCCGACCCGCCCGAACACGGCAGCGGCTCAGGTCGTCGGCTTCTTGCCCTGCGGCTTCGGCGGCGCCTTGGCCGCCGGACCCTTGGGGGCAGGACCCTTGGGCCCGCCGCCGCCGCGTGCCTGCTGCTGCGCGCGACCCGGCTGCGGGCGTCCCGGCTGGGGGCGGCCACGCTCGGCCTGGCGGTGACGCTCGTCCTCCTGGCGCTTGCGCGCCTCTTCCTGCCGTTTGCGTCCCTCTTCCTGACGACGGCGCGCTTCTTCCTGCTGACGACGGCGCGCTTCTTCCTGCTGGCGGCGGCGCCCCTCTTCCTGCTCGCGGCGGCGGCGTTCCTCCTCCTCGCGGCGGCGGCGCTCTTCTTCCGACTGGGCCAGCGCCCGACCTCCGCCAAGCAGGACGAGCCCAGTCAATGAAAGGACCACATCCCGACACAGACGACGACGTGAGAATTCCATATTCCCTCCCTAAGGCCACGCCCAAAAGTGTGCGGCCGCCGCAGCGTAAGCATGTCCGCGCGCCGCTGGCAAGCCGCAAGCCGATAGCGATGAGGCGCCGGATCGCTATTGTTATTGCGGCGGTCGGGCGTCGAAAATGACGCGCTCGTTGGGTCCGGCGAGGTTCAGCGCGGCGCGCGCGCGCTCGTCGAGCATGTCGCGATCGAGGTGATTAGGCCGCAGCAGATTGACGCGGCGATCGAGCGCGTCGCGCGCGGCCTGCGCCTCGCCGAGCTGGACCTGGGCGATCCTGATCTCGTCGCTGAGATGACGCCAAGCCAGGAATCCGCGGTCGCCGGCGATGAGATGGTAGGAGAAATAGACCACCAGGCTGATCCCGGCGACGGGACCCGCGATAAGGCGCGCGCGGCGGCGTATTTCGGCAACGATGATCATTGCGGATGAGAGAATCACGCCCGAGTCGCGAGGTCAAACGGAATGTGATTCCGATGGCGCGAAAGCGGCCCGCTTGTGGGACCGGGATTTGCGCCGCACACTCGCGCTTCCCGCGACTCGGAGGCGGTGCATGAAGCTCCTGGCGACCTGTCTCGCGTGCGCCCTCTGTGCCCCAGCTTCCGCGGCGCGCGCCGACGAGGCGCCGATCCATGTCACGCTCGCCAATCCCGCAGTGAGCCTGTCATTCGCGGTGAGCTATCTCGCCTCCGACCGCGGGTTCTATCGCGCCAACGGGCTCGACGTGACCCTGGTCGAGATCGCCGGGGTCGGCGCGATCAACGCGGTCATCGCCGGCAGCGTCGAATTCTCGGAATCCTCGGGCCCGTCCTTCACCCGCGCCGCTGCCAAGGGACAGCGCCTGCTGGCGATCGCCGAGCTTGCCGACCGGCCGAGCATCCAGGTCGCGCTGCGCAAGAGCGTCGCCGAAGCCGCGGGATTCGATCCCGCCGCGCCGCTCGCCGCGCGCGTCCAGGGACTCAAGGGCCGCACCATCGCGGTCGATGCGGTGAATTCGATCAACCACGCCTATGTGCGGCTCCTCGCCAAGCGCGGCGGCTTCGATCCGGACGCGATCCGCATCGCCGTGCTGCCCTCGCCCAGTGCGCTCGCGGCGTTCGAGAGCAAGGCGATCGACGGCTTCGCCTCGGGCCCGCCCTGGCCGCAAAAGCCGGTGCTCGACGGCGACGCGGTCATGGTCGCGAGCGGACCCGACGGCGATCCGCCGGAAGCCATCCCGTTCGCGAGCCTTGTCCTGGTGACCAGGCCCGAGACCTGCGCGCGGCCGGGCGATCTGTGCGGCAAGATGGGGCGCAGCTTCGCCGCCGCCGCCGCCTTCCTGCACGACCACACCGACGACGCGCTCGCCGATCTCGCCAAGCGGCTCCCCACCTTCGCGCCGAAGCTGCTGGCCGCCTCGCTCGCGGCATCGCTCAAATCGGCGCCCAACCCGCCGGCGCCGACCTTGGCCGCGCTCGAGAACGACGAGATTTTCAGCATCGAGTCCGGACTCCTCGCGCCCGCGGACCGGCTCAAGGATTTCGACGGGCTCTACACGGACCGATATTTGAAGTGACGCGACGATTTCTTCCGGTGAACTCCTCTCCGCTCCTGGGAGCGGAGAGGCAGGGTGAGGCGAGGGATTCCAGAGCGTGCGCCGCTTCCCACCTCTCCTTCAACGTCACCGCGCGAGCGCGGCGCGGCCGGGATAGCGCGCCGAGGGGCCGAGCTGCTCCTCGATGCGGATGAGCTGGTTGTATTTGGCGAGCCGGTCGGAGCGCGCGAGCGAGCCGGTCTTGATCTGCCCGCAATTGGTCGCGACGGCGAGATCGGCGATGGTGGAATCCTCGGTCTCGCCGGAACGGTGCGACATCACCGCGCGATAGGCCGAGCGGTGCGCCGTCGCGACCGCGTCGAGCGTCTCGGTCAGCGTCCCGATCTGGTTGACCTTGATCAGGATGGCGTTGGCGACGCCCTTGCCGATGCCCTCGAGGAGGCGCGCGCGGTTGGTGACGAAGATGTCGTCGCCCACGAGCTGTATCCGCGACCCCAGCGCGCGCGTGAGCTCGACCCATCCGGCCCAGTCGTCCTCGGCCATGCCGTCCTCGATCGAGACGATCGGGTAGCGCTGGACCAGATCCTCGTAGAACCGCACCATGCCGCCGGCGTCAAGCGTCCGCCCCTCGCCCGCGAGCACGTAGCGTCCGTCCTTAAAGAACTCGCTGGCAGCGGGATCGAGCGCGAGCGCGACCTGGTCGCCGGGGCGATAGCCCGCCGCCTCGATCGCCGCGACGATGAAGGCGAGCGCCGCGTCGGCGGAAGCGAGGTTGGGCGCGAACCCGCCCTCGTCGCCGACATTGGTGTTGTGTCCAGCGTCGTGCAAGCGCTGCTTCAGGGTGTGGAAAATCTCGGCGCCGATCCGCACTGCCTCGGCGAGCGAGCTTGCGCCCACCGGCACGATCATGAATTCCTGCAGGTCGATCGGATTGTTGGCGTGGACGCCGCCATTGACGATGTTCATCATCGGAACCGGCAGGGTGCGCGCGTCGATGCCGCCGACATAGCGGTAGAGCGGCAAGCCCAAATCCGCGGCCGACGCGCGCGCGGCGGCGAGGCTCACGCCCAGGATGGCGTTGGCGCCGAGCCGCCCCTTGGCCGGCGTGCCGTCGAGCGCGATCAAGGCGCGGTCGAGCGCCGCTTGCGCCGATGCATCGAAGCCCGAAAGCGCGTCGAAGATCTCGCCGTTGACGGCCTCCACGGCGCGGCGCACCCCCTTGCCCTGGTAGCGCGACTTGTCGCCGTCGCGCAATTCGATCGCCTCGTGCGCGCCGGTCGAGGCGCCCGAAGGCACTGCGGCGCGGCCCATGGCGCCGCTCTCGAGCGCGACGTCGACCTCGACCGTGGGATTGCCGCGGCTGTCGAGAATCTCGCGCGCGTGGATGTCGATGATCGCGGTCATCGCCTTGCCTCGATCGCAAGGGGCCGCGCCTTGGCGATGCGGTCGAACTCCATCAGCGTCTCGAGCAGCGAAGGCATGTCCTTGAGCCGCACCATGTTGGGTCCGTCGGAAGGCGCGTGGTCGGGGTCCTGATGCGTCTCCATGAACACCGCCGCGACGCCGACCGCAACCGCGGCGCGCGCCAGCACCGGGACCTGGGCGCGCTCGCCGCCGCTGGTGCTGCCCTGGCCGCCCGGCTGCTGCACCGAATGGGTCGCGTCGAACACCACGGGATAGCCTGTCGCGCGCAGCTCGGGCAGCGCGCGCATGTCGGAGACCAACGTGTTGTAGCCGAAGCTCGCGCCGCGCTCGCACAGCAGGATATTGTGGTTGCCGGACTGCGCCACCTTGGCGGCAACGTTCTTCATGTCCCAGGGCGCGAGGAATTGTCCCTTCTTGATGTTGATCGCGCGGCCGGTGAGCGCGGCGGCGACCAGGAGGTCGGTCTGGCGGCACAGGAAGGCCGGGATCTGCAGCACGTCCACGGCCTGAGCGACGATCGCGCACTGGTCGGGCAGATGCACGTCGGTCAGCACCGGGCAGCCCCAGCGCTCGCGCACCTCGGCGAGGATCGGCAGGCTGTCCTCGAGCCCGATGCCGCGCGGGCTGTCGAGCGCGGTGCGGTTGGCCTTGTCGAACGAGGTCTTGTAGATGAGCCCGATGCCGAGACGTCCGGTCAGCTCGACCAGCGCGTGACTCATCTCGAGCGCGTGCTGGCGGCTCTCGAGCGCACACGGGCCGGCGATGAGCGCGAGCGGCCGGTCGTTGCCGAGCGTGAGCTTGCCGATCTGGACCGCGCGGTCGCTCATGCCTTGCCGCCTTCCTACAACAACCGAGACTTGTCGAGCGCCGCCTTGATGAACGAGGTGAACAGCGGATGCGGCTCGAACGGCCGCGACTTCAGCTCGGGATGATACTGCACGCCGACGAACCAGGGATGATCGGGGATTTCCACGATCTCGGGCAGGATGCCGTCGGGCGACATGCCGGAAAAGCGCAAGCCGGTACGCTCGAGGCGCTCCTTGTACGAGACATTGACCTCGTAGCGGTGGCGATGGCGCTCGCTGATGCGGTCGGCGCCGTAGATCGCGGCGACGCGGCTGCCGCGCTCCAGCACCGCGTCGTAGGCCCCCAGCCGCATGGTGCCGCCGAGATCGCCGCCCGCCACGCGCCGCTCGAGGCTGTTGCCGCGCATCCATTCGGTCATGAGCCCGATCACCGGCTCGGGGCACGGCCCGAACTCGGTGGTGCCGGCGCCGTTCAAGCCCGCCAGGTGGCGCGCCGCCTCGATCACCGCCATCTGCATGCCGAAGCAGATGCCGAAATAGGGGACGCCGCGCTCGCGCGCGAAGCGCGCCGCCTCGATCTTGCCCTCGGCGCCGCGCTCGCCGAACCCGCCCGGCACGAGGATGCCGTGCACGCCCTCGAGGCGCTGCACCGCGTCTGGCTGCTCGAAGATCTCGCTGTCGAGCCAGTCGAGGTCGACATGGACGTTGTTGGCGATGCCGCCATGCGCCAGCGCCTCGGCCAGCGACTTGTAGCTGTCGAGGAGATGCGTGTACTTGCCGATGATGGCGATCTTGACCTCGCCCTCGGGTCGCTTGATGCGGTCGACGATCTCGTTCCAGCGCGACAGGTCGGGCTCGGACGTGTCGAGCCCGAAATGGCTGCACACCTCGCGGTCGAAGCCCTCGGCGTGATAGGCGTTGGGGACCTCGTAGATGGTCGCGACGTCGAGCGCCGGGATCACCCGCTGTTCGCGCAGGTTGCAGAAGAGCGCGATCTTCTTGCGCGCGCTCTCGGGAATGGGCCGGTCGCAGCGGCACAGCAGGATGTCGGGCTGGATGCCGAGGCCCAAGAGCTCCTTGGCCGAGTGCTGCGTCGGCTTGGTCTTCAATTCGTGCGCCGCCGGGATGAACGGGACCAGGGTCAGGTGCGCATAGAGCGCGCGCTCGCGCCCCACTTCGTTGCCGAGCTGGCGGATCGCCTCGAGGAACGGCAGGCTCTCGATGTCGCCAACCGTGCCGCCGATCTCTATGAGCACGAAATCCTCGCCGTCGAGATCGGCCTGGATGAATTCCTTGATCGAGTCGGTGACGTGCGGGATCACCTGGACCGTGGCGCCGAGATACTCGCCGCGCCGCTCGCGCCCGATCACCGACGAATAGATGCGCCCGGTGGTGACGCTGTCGGAGCGGCGCGCGGCGATGCCGGTGAAACGCTCGTAATGGCCGAGATCGAGGTCGGTCTCGGCGCCGTCGTCGGTGACATAGACCTCGCCGTGCTGATAGGGGCTCATGGTGCCGGGATCGACGTTGAGATAGGGGTCGAGCTTCCTGAGCCGTACGCGGAAGCCGCGCGCCTGCAACAGCGCGCCCAGCGACGCCGCCGACAGACCCTTGCCCAAGGAGGAGACCACGCCGCCGGTGATGAAGATGAACCGCGTCATGGACCTCTAATCTACAGGATGGCGCAAGGCGGGCACAATGGCACGCGCCACGCGACGCCGCGACTCGGGTTGAGCGCGTGCTATTTCGCCAGCGGCGCGCTGGGTGCCTGAGGTACTGCGGGGATCGCGGGCTGGGGCGTGGGCGTCGATTGCGGCGCCGCAGTGCCCGGCTGGTCGACCACGGATGTGGGCGCGCGCTGGTGCGCGGCGAGCACGGCCAGCGCAATCGAGGTGGCGAAGAAGCACGCCGCCACCACCGCGGTGGTGCGCGTCAGGAGATTGGCGGTGCTGCGGCCCGACATGAAGCCCGACATGCCGCCGCCGCCCATGCCGAGCGCGCCGCCCTCGCTTTTCTGCAAAAGCACCACGCCGACCAGCGAGATGGCGAGCATCAGATGGGCGACCAGAATGACCGTGATCATGGCGTCGCGTTTTAGCCGGTCCGGCCCGCGATTGCCAGCCGGTCAGGCGCAGGCGCGCGCGATGGCCCAGAAATCCGCGGCCACCAGGCTCGCTCCGCCGACCAGCGCGCCGTCGACATTGGCGGCCGCCATCAACGCACCCGCATTGTCCGGCTTGACCGAGCCGCCATAGAGGACGCGCACCGAACCCGCATCGCCAAGCCGCGCCGCCAGCGTCGCGCGGATATGGGTGTGAACCTCCTCGACCTGGGCCACGGTAGGCGTCCGCCCGGTGCCGATCGCCCAAACCGGCTCGTAGGCGATCGCCAAATCGGGCGCGCCGAACCCGTCGGGAAGCGAGAATTCGAGCTGGCGCGAGACCACTGCCAAGGTCCGCCCCGCGTCGCGCTCGGCCAGGGTCTCGCCGATGCAGAGGATAACGCCGAGACCGGCGCGCCCCGCCGCCTCGCACTTGGCGCGCACCTCGGCGTCGCTCTCGCCGTGGCCGGCGCGGCGCTCGGAATGGCCGAGGATGACGACGCCGCAGCCCGCATCCTTCAGCATTGCCGCACTCACATCGCCGGTATGCGCGCCCTTCTCCGCCGCATGGCAATCCTGCCCGCCCAGCACGATTCCGCTGCCCGCGAGCGCGTCCGCCACCCATGCGAGCGCCGTCGCCGGCGGACAGACCAGCAGGTCGCACGCGACGGGCTCGGCCTTGGCGCGCACCGCAAGCGCGGATGCCAGCGCCACCGCGTCGCGCCGCAGCCCGTTCATCTTCCAGTTGCCGGCGCACAGTTTTCGCATCGCGTTCCCGATTTCGCCGGGCACATGCCCTTGGCTGGAATGCGGCCGTGCGTCCTTCGACTACGCCCTGCGGGCTCCGCTCAGGATGAGGTAAAATTTTCGCCTCATCCTGAGCGGAGCGAAGCGAAGTCGAAGGACGCAGGATGCCGCTGCTGCATCATATGCGATCATCCTGCATTTATGCCATCCTGAGCGACGCAAGCGAGGGAGGCTGGCATGGCGACGCTGGTGATCGGGGCGGGTCTGGTGGGCTCGCAGGTGGCGCGGCTTCTGGTCGAGCGCGGCGAGACGACGGTGGTTATGGACGCTGCGCCGCAGCCGGACGCGCTCGGCGAGATCGTCGATCTCGCGCGCGTGACGCTGGTCGAGGGCGACGTGCTGCGGCCCTTCGCGCTGCTGCAGATCGTGCGCGACAACGACGTGACCGAGATCGTCCACACCGCCGCCAATCCGCTGCTCACGACGGGGGCGCAGCGCGACCCCTTCGCCGCGATCCAGCTGAACATCATGGGCACCGTCAACGTGCTCGAGGCGGCGCGGGTGATGAAGCTGCGCCGCGTCGTGGTGTCGAGCTCGAACGTGCTGTCGCATTATCTCGCCGGCGGCGAGGGCAAGGGCGACCTCGCCAAGGAGGAAGCGCTGCCGCGGCCGCAGACCTTCTATGCCACGACCAAGCAGGCGATCGAGAATCTCGGCCTCAACTACGCGCGCTGGTGCGGCGTCGATTTCGCGGCGGTGCGTTATGGCGCGGTGGCGGGACCGTGGAGCGGGCGCGGCGGCGGCGGCCCCAGCAACGCCTTCCGTGACGCCGTCATCAACGCCGTCAAAGGCGAGGAGGCGGTGGTACCGCCGGGCGCGATGGAATGGGTCTATAGCAAGGACGCGGCCGCGGGCACGGCGCTGGCGCTCGGCGCCAAGGCGCTGCCGCAGCGCGTCTTCAACATCACCATGGGCAGCGTCACGTCGCCGCAGGAATTCGCCCGCGCGCTCAAGGACGCGGTCCCCGGTGCCAAAATCCGCATCGCCGATCCGCCGGGCGCGGGCGTCTCGCTCATGGACATGCGCCACACCAGCGATTTGACGCTCGCCCGCGACGTGCTTGGCTATGCGCCGCGCTTCGGCATCGACGAGGCGGTGCGCGACATGGTGGCGTGGTGCCGCTCGAACGCGCGCGGCCGCCGCTCGGCGTAAAGTCGAGCTTGCCGTTGGCGGTTTACGGGTGAAGGCGCGCGCTCATCGCCGCGTGCGGTCGGTTGATGAAGATCGACTCGCTTGCCGCGCCATCCGGATCGGACGCGCGCGATGTATCCCACAGGCGCAACGCCTGCACGCTCGGAGGAATCACCTTGCCGCGCAACGCCTGGACTGCCTCGAACATCGGCACGGAAGTTTGATCGACCCAAGCCGCCTCGGCCGGCGGCGAAGCGGCCTCGATCCTACGGTTGCGCGACTCGATCAGCTTTGCCGCCGGCAGCCCCGCCGCACGAGCCAGCGTTTCCGCCACGACGTATCGGCGGGATCGAGGATGTCGTCGTAGCCCACGACGCAGCCGCCGAACATGTTTAGGAGCAGAAGGCCGTTGCGATAAACGTGCAGATAATTGTCGCGCAGGAATTCCCAGTTGGCGTGGGGGTATTTCAGGCCAAGGCTCAGCGCCTGGTCCTCGATCCGCCGATAGCTCAGGATGACGGTCGGGAAATAGCCGATCTTGAAGGCCGGCCGCACCAGTTTGTGCGCGCCGTAGACCTTGGC
Organism: Allostellaceae bacterium; assembly: GCA_035604615.1. Taxonomy (GTDB): domain Bacteria; phylum Pseudomonadota; class Alphaproteobacteria; order ATCC43930; family CGMCC-115725; genus DATJLY01. The sequence goes on from DATNID010000023.1 coordinate 19,974, forward strand.
AAAGCGCGCCCGGCGGAGGCCTTCGCGCAGCCGCTTCTTGCCGAGCGAGCGATAGATGTTCCAGCGCATGCGCGCGATGCCGAAAGGGGGACGCCCCATCATCGACAGGGTCTCGGCGTCGGAGAAATAGCGCAGGGCCCGCCACAGGTCCGGATGCTCGAGGTCGCCGCCGGCCCGATTCCATCGCCGCGGCGGCGTCATGCCGAATTCGGCGCCGGCATCGGCGAGGATGGCGGAAAGAAGGGTAGAGCCGGTGCGGGCGGCGGTGACGATGAAAAACCTTCGACTCTCCGTGGCAACGGCGTGCGCCTCGGCAGGACCGTCCGCGTTCATAGAGGCATCCCCCCTCTTATGCGTTCCCGCGGCAATTTTTAGGGCGTCCAGGCCCGCTTCATCCCCGCGCGTCGGGCCGCCTGTCCAGCGCGGCCGCGGACTCGGCGCAGCCAGCCCATGTGTTCGTGCCGGGCATCGGGGCCGGATTTTCCTTTAGTCATTGCCGCGGGCCGGGGCGCGCTCCTATCATCCGCGCCCTTCCCGTCCGGCTTTTGCCTTCAGGCACGCCCATGCTGCAAGCGATCCGCTCCAAGGCCACGTCGTTCGTCGTCAAGATCCTGTTCGGCCTGCTCATCGTCACCTTCGGCATCTGGGGCATCGGCGACATCTTCCGCAGCGCCGGCCCCGACACCACGGTGGCGAAGGTCGGCGGCCGCGCCATCACCGCCGAGCAGCTCAGCCGGCAGGTGCAGTCGCAGCTCGAACGCATGCGCGGCCTGTTCGGCGGCTCGATCGACGCGCAGCAGGCGAAGCAGCTTGGCGTCGTCGACCAGGCGCTCCAGGGCCTCATCGACGGCGACTTGGTCGAGCTCGAGATCGACCGGCTCGGACTCGCGGTGGGCGACGAGGCGGTGCGCGATTCGATCATGGCCAATCCGGCCTTCCACAACCAGGCAGGCGCGTTCGACCGCCGCGTCTATGCCCAGGTGCTGCTCGCGAACCAGATGAGCGAGCCGCAGTTCGAGGCGCTGCAGCGCGGCGCGCTGCTGAAGGCGCAGCTCCAGGGCGCGCTCGCGGCCGGCATCACCCCGCCGGGGGCGCTGGTCGACGCGCTCTACCGCGCCCGTGCCGAGCGCCGCATCGCCGACATGGTGACATTGCCGGCGAGCGCCGCCGGCGCGATCCCGGCGCCGACCGAGAGCCAGATCGACGAGTTCTATCGCGCGCATCAGGACCGCTTCCAAGCGCCGGAGCGGCGCAGCTTCAAGGTGGCGATGCTGCGGCTCGACGACGTCGCCGCCGGCATCGAGCTGAGCGACGATCAGCTCAAAGAGGAGTTCCAGAAGCGCCAAGGCGAGTTCCACACCCCGGAGCAGCGCCAGGTGCTGCAGATGCTGCTGCCCGACGAGGCGACCGCGAAGGTGGCCGCGGAGCAGCTCGCCGCCGGCAGCGACTTCGACGTGGTCGCCAAGACCGTGGCCAAGATGGACGATCCCGCCGCGCTCGATCTCGGCTGGGTCAAGCACGACGACCTGCCCGAGGATCTCGCCAACGCCGTGTTCGATCTCAAGGAAGGGACCAACAGCGCACCCGTCAACAGCACCTTCGGCTGGCACATCCTGCACGTGTCCGGGATCAGGCCCGGCGAGGACAAGACCTTCGACCAGGTCAAGGACAGCCTGAAAAAAGAGGTCGCGCGCGACCGCGCCGCCGACCACATGGCCGACATGGCCAATTCGCTCGACGACGCCATCGCCGGCGGCGCGGGCTTCGACGACGTGGCGAAGAAATTCGCGCTCAAGACCGCGACCGCCGCCGATGTCGATGCCGAAGGCAAGACCGCAGCCGGCACGGCGATCGATCTGCCCGAAGGGCGGGATGCAATCCTCAAGACCGCTTTCGGCACCGACCGCGGCCAAACCAGCGCGCTCTCCGAGATGGGCGACGACGGCTATTACATGGTCCAGGTCGAAGCGGTGACGCCGGCCGCCGCCAAGCCGCTCGCCGAGGTCCATGACGAGGCGGCGCAGGCGTGGCTGGCGGACGCGCGGCAGCAGGCGCTGCAGAAGGTCGCCGATACGATCGCCCAGGAGGTGAATGGCGGCCGCAGCCTCAAGGACGCGGCGGCGTCGCGCAAACTCGCGGTCACGACCACGCCACCCTTGCAGCGCACCGGCGGCGACGACAAGGTGCCTCCCTCGCTGGTCGCGAAGCTGTTCGATGCCAAGCCCGGGGCGGCCGTCACCGAGGAAGCGGGCGACAGCGTCATCGTCGCGCAGCTTGGCGGCGTCGAGCCGGCCGATCCCGCCCAGGACCAGAGCGCGGTGAAGCAATTGTCGCAGGAACTGGGCACGGTGATGCAGAGCGACGTGCTGAGCGAGTATGGCCAGGCCTTACGCCAGACCTTCCCCGTCAAGGTCGACCAAACGAACGTCGATCGTCTGCTCTAGCGCGATGCAGGTTCAGCCGGGTTTCGACGAGTTCAACCGCCGCCACGCGCTGGGCCGGCCGGTGCTGGTGTGGACGACCCTGGTCGCCGATCTCGAGACGCCGGTCTCGGCCATGCTCAAGCTCGCCGACGGTCGACCGCTGAGCTTTCTTCTGGAATCGGTCGAGGGCGGCGAGAAGATCGGCCGCTATTCGGTGATCGGCATCAAACCCGACCTGGTGTGGCGCTGCTTCGGCGACCGCGCCGAGGTGAACCGCAGCGCGCGCATCGATCCCGACGCCTTCGCCCCCGCCGGGCCCGGCGCGCTCGCTTCGTTGCGCGCCCTCGTCGCCGAGTGCCGGGTCGAGACGCCGGCGCCGCTGCCGCCGATGGCGGCCGGGCTCTTCGGCTACATGGGCTACGGCATGATCGGGCTCATCGAGCGGTTGCCCGACGCCAATCCCGACACGCTCGGCATCCCTGACGGCATGTTCCTGCGCCCCAGCGTGGTGGCGATCTTCGACAACATCGCCGACAGCATCACCATCGTCACGCCGGTGTGGCCGGGCGCGGCGATGGCGGCGAGCGCTTCCTATGAACTCGCGCGCGAGCGCCTCGCCGACGCGGTCGGCGATCTCGACCGCAACCTGCCCCACCGGCGCGAGGCGGCCGAGGCGGTGCAGGAACTCCCCGCGCCCGCCGCCAACATGACGCGCGAGCGCTGCATGGAGATGGTGGAAACCGCGAAGGAGTATATCCGCGCCGGCGAGATCTTCCAGGTGGTGCCGTCGATGCGCTTCTCGGTGCCGTTCCGCCTGCCGCCCTTCGCGCTCTACCGCGCGCTGCGCCGGCTCAATCCCTCGCCGTTCCTGTTCTTCCTCGATTTGGGCGCGTTCGCGGCGGTGGGCTCGAGCCCGGAAATCCTGGTGCGCCTGCGCGACAGCACGGTCAGCATCCGCCCGCTCGCCGGCACGCGGCGGCGCGGCGCCACCTTCGCCGAGGACCAGCGTCTCGCGGAGGAACTGCTCGCCGATCCCAAGGAGCGCGCCGAGCATCTCATGCTGCTCGACCTCGCGCGCAACGACGTGGGACGCGTCGCCCAGATCGGCACCGTCAAGGTCACCGAGCAGATGGCGATCGAGCGCTACAGCCACGTCATGCACATCGTCTCTCACGTCGAGGGCAGGATCGACCCGCGCCACGACGCGATGGACGCGCTGTGCGCGGGCTTTCCCGCCGGCACGCTGTCGGGCGCGCCCAAGGTCAGGGCGATGGAGATCATCGACGAGCTCGAGCCCGAGCGGCGCAACCTCTATGGCGGCGCGATCGGCTACTTCGCCGGCGATGGCAGCCTCGACACCTGTATCGTTTTGCGCACCGCGATCGTCAAGGACGGGCGCATGATCGTGCAGGCCGGCTGCGGCGTGGTCGCCGACAGCGATCCCGCCTCCGAGCACCAGGAAATCCTCGACAAGGCCCGCGCCCTGTTCCGCGCGGCGGAAGAGGCGGTGACGTTCGCGCGAAGCTGATCACCGCGCCGCCGCGCGCGGCGGCTGGGGATGGGTGAGCGCGCCGGCGCGCGCCGCGACGACGTCCGTGAGCGGCACCAGCGCCAATCCCTTGCGCGGCAAAGTCTCGATCCATAGCGCCAGCGCCGCCAAGGTCGCGTCGTGCGGATGGCCGATCGCCACCGCGGTGCCGCCGCGCCGCGCCCTCGCCTCGGTCTCGGCCAGCCGCGCCGCGATGGCAGAAGCGTTGACCTCGTCGTCGAGGAACACGTCGCGCTCGGCGAATTTCATGCCCAGACGCTGCGCCAGAAGCGCGGCCACGGTCGCGCCGGTGGTGCGCGAGTCAAGGAACATGAGGCCGCGCGCCTTCAGCTCCTCGAGCACCGGCGCCATTGCGTTCTCGTCGGCGGTGAAGCGGCTGCCCATGTGGTTGTTGACGCCGACATAGGCGTCGAAGCGCTCGAGGTCCCAGCGCAGCTCGGCCATTGTCTCGGCAGGCACCGCCTTGACCGTCAAGCCGTGCGGGCCCATCGCTGCGGCGCCCTCGAGCGGCTCCATCGGCACGTGCGCCAGCAGCTCGTGCCCGGCGCGCCGCGCCGCCTCGGCCTCGGCCCGGACATCGCTCGCATAAGGCATGAAGGACAGCGTCACTTGCGGCACCAGCGCGATGGCGCGCGCGGTGCGCGCGCGGTCGGGTCCGAGATCGTCGATCACGATGGCGATGCGCGGGCGCCCGGCGGCGTCGGGCGCGACAGCGGCGAAGCGCTGCCATGCCGGCGTCTCGGCCGGTTGCGGCAAGGGTGTCGGAACCGCCGGCACGGGCCGGGCCGCCGATGGGGCCGGCGGCACCGCGACGAATGCGCGCGGCCGCGGCGGCTCGTGCCGGGGCGCCAGCGCCAGAGCGACCGCCAGAACGGCGACCGCCGACCCGCCGCCCCAAGCGGCCGCGCGCCACTGAGAGCTTGATCTGGGCTTCGATCGTTTCCGCGCCATCGGCCGAGTTTATCCGTTGCGCCTTGACATGGGGGCCGCTTTCGTTGCCGCCCCGCGGCCTGTATAAACACAATGCGAGAATGGCGATGGCACCACGATGTTTCTGCTGATCGATAACTACGACAGTTTCACCTACAACCTCTGGCATTACCTGGGCGAGCTCGGGGCCGAGGTGGTGGTGAAGCGCAATGACGTCGTCACCGTGGCCGAGGCGCTGGCGATGCGTCCGAGCGGCATCGTGATCTCGCCCGGGCCGAGCGATCCCGACCGCGCCGGCATCTGCCTCGAGCTGGTGCGGCGCGCCGGCTCGGTGCCGATCCTCGGCGTGTGCCTCGGCCATCAGGCCGTGGGCCAGGCCTGCGGCGGCCGTATCGTGCGCGCGCCGATGCCGATGCACGGCAAGCTCTCCGCCATCCACCACGACGGCAGCGGCGTTTTTGCCGGCCTCGCCAATCCGTTCCTGGCGACGCGCTACCATTCGCTGGTGGTCGAGCGGGCGAGCCTGCCGCCGTCGTTGCGCCTCACCGCCTGGACCGAGGACGGGCTGGTGATGGGGATCGCCCATCGCGACCGACCCATCCACGGCGTACAGTTCCATCCCGAGAGCATCGCCTCGGAATGCGGCCACGCGCTGCTCAAGAATTTCCTCGCCCTCGCGGCGGTCGAGAGCGTCCCGGCATGACCGACGTGACCGACTTCAAGGTCCTGCTCGGGCGCGTCGCTGCGGGCGAGCGTCTCGACGAGGAGGATGCCGCCGCCGCGTTCGATGCGATGATGTCTGGCAACGCGACGCCGGCGCAGATGGGCGGCTTCCTGATGGCGCTGCGGGTGCGCGGCGAGACGGTGGCCGAAATCACCGGCGCGGCGCGAACCATGCGCGCCAAGGCGCTGACCATCGACGCGCCGCCGGGCGCGATCGACACGGTCGGCACCGGCGGCGACAACGCCGGCACCTTCAACATCTCGACCGCGGCGGCGCTGGTGGTGGCCGGATGCGGCGTGCCGGTGGCGAAGCACGGCAACCGCAATTTCTCCTCCAAATCCGGCTCGGCCGACATCCTCGCCGCGCTGGGTGTCAATATCGACGCCGACATGAGCCTGGTGCGCCGATCCATGTTCGAGGCCGGCATCGGCTTCATGATGGCGCCGCGCCACCACAGCGCGACGCGCCACGTGGGACCCACCCGCATCGAGCTGGGCACGCGGACCATCTTCAACCTGCTGGGTCCGGTATCGAACCCGGCCGGCGCCAAGCGCCAGCTGGTCGGCGTGTTCTCGCCCGAGTGGGTGAAGCCGATCGCCGAGGTGCTGGGCAAGCTCGGCAGCGAGCGCGCCTGGGTCGTCCACGGCGACGGCATCGACGAAATCACCACTGCGGGCACGACGATTGTCGCGTCGCTCGCGGACGGCAAGGTCACGACCTTCGAGGTGACGCCCGAGGATGCCGGCCTGCCGCGCGCGCGGCTCGCGGACCTGAAGGGCGGCGATCCGGCCGAGAACGCGGCGCGGCTTCGGGCGCTGCTCGAAGGAGAGACGGGGCCGCTGCGCGACATCGTGCTCTTGAACGCCGCCGCGGCGCTGATCGTGGCGGACAAGGCGGCCAACCTCAAGGCCGGCGTGGCGCGCGCCGCCCAGGCGATCAGCGACGGCGGCGCGCGCCGCGCGCTGGCCAAGCTCGTCGCCGTCACCAACGAGAAGCTGCCGGAATGAGCGACGCGCTGACCCAGATCTGGGCCACGACGCGCGCGGCGGTAGCACGCGCCAAGGAGGCGCGCCCGCCTGCCTCGGTCGAGCGGGCGGCAGCGGCGGCGGCAAAGCCGCGCGGCTTCGTCGCGGCGCTGGAGCGGCGGGTCGCCGCGGGCGGATACGGACTCATCGCCGAGATCAAGAAGGCCTCGCCCAGCGCCGGTCTGATCCGTGCCGATTTCGATCCGCCAGCGCTGGCCCGCGCCTATGCGCGCGGCGGCGCCGCGTGCCTTTCCGTCCTGACCGAGGAGGCGCATTTCCAGGGCGCCCTGCGGCACCTCGACGACGCCCGAAAGGCCGTCGATTTGCCGTTATTGCGCAAGGATTTCATGCTCGATCCTTATCAGGTGCCCGAAGCCCGCGCGGCAGGCGCGGACTGCATCCTGCTGATTTTGGCCGGGCTCGACGACATCGAGGCGCGCGGCTTGGAAAAGGCGGCCATCGCCTGGGGCCTGGACGTTCTGGCCGAGGTGCATAACATCGACGAGCTTCGCCGCGCGCTCCATCTCAAGACCAGGCTTATCGGCATAAACAACCGTGATCTCAAGACCTTGAAAACCGATCTTGCGACAACGGAGAAACTCGTGTCGGCGGTTCCCGGCGACCGCATCCTGGTGTGCGAGAGCGGCCTGGCGACACCAGGCGACTTGCGCCGCATGGCCAATGTCGGCGTGCGCTGCTTCCTGGTCGGCGAGGCGCTGATGCGGCAGCCGGATGTCGAAGCGGCGACACGAGCGCTCCTTGCCATTCACGAGCCGGCCCGGACATGAGCGGCCTCACCCATCTCGACAAGCACGGAAGCGCCCGCATGGTCGATGTCTCGGCCAAGGACGAGACCGAGCGCGTTGCCATCGCGGCTGCGCGCGTCGTCATGGAGGCGACAACGCTCGACCTGATAATGGCCGGCGGCATCGCCAAGGGCGACGTGCTGGCGACGGCGCGGATCGCCGGCATCATGGCGGCCAAGCGCACTCCCGATCTCATTCCGCTATGCCACCCGCTGCCGCTCGCCTCGGTCGCGGTCGAGCTCACTTGCGACCGCGCGCGCTCGAGCGTCGAGATCGAGGCGACCTGCCGCGTCACCGGCCGCACCGGCGTCGAGATGGAGGCGCTGACGGCAGCGTCGGTGGCCGCGCTGACGATCTACGACATGTGCAAGGCGGTCGATCGCGGCATGCGCATCACCGATATCCGACTGCTCCACAAATCGGGCGGCAAATCAGGGACCTACGAGGCGCCGCCATGATCTCGGTCGAGGAAGCGCGGGAGCGGCTGCTGACGCCGCTCAGGCCGCTCGGGACCGAGTATGTCTCGCTCTCCGAGGCGCATGGGCGTGTGCTCGCAGAGCAATTGCGCGCGCGCCGCAGCCAGCCGCCTTTCGCGGTCTCGGCCATGGACGGTTACGCCGTGCGTGCTGCCGACGTGGCACGGGTGCCGGCGGAACTGTCGGTGATCGGCTCGGTGCCGGCGGGGCAGCGCTATGACGGCGCGGTCGGACCGCGCCAGGCAGTGCGCATTTTCACCGGCGCGCCGGTACCGGACGGCGCCGACTGCATCGTCATCCAGGAAGACACCGAGCGGCGCGGCGACATTGTCGTGGTCAAGGAAGGCGCGCCCGAGGGCCGCTACGTGCGCCCCGCGGGACTCGATTTTCGCGAGGGCGCGGTCGGAATCGCTGCCGGACGGCGCCTCACCGCGCGGGATGTCGGGCTCGCCGCGGCGATGAATCGGCCCTGGCTCTTGGTCCACCGCCGCCCGCGCGTCGCCATCCTGCCGACCGGCGACGAAGTCGTGATGCCCGGCGACCCCGTGGGGCCCAACCAGATCGTCAGTTCCAACGCGCTGGCATTGGGCGCGCTGGTCGAGGGTCTGGGCGCGGTCGCGGTGCAGTTGCCGATCGCGCCCGACGACAGCGCCGCGCTGCAGCGCATCGCCGAGGGCGCGTCCGGCGCGGACCTGTTGTTGACCACCGGCGGCGCCTCGGTCGGGGACCACGATCTGGTGCGCGACGCGCTGGGCCAGACCGGGCTCACGATCGATTTCTGGACGGTGGCGATGCGCCCGGGCAAGCCCCTGATGGTCGGGCGCTTTCGCGATACCCTGATGATCGGGCTGCCCGGCAATCCGGTGTCGACGCTGGTGTGCGGGCTGCTGTTCGTCAAGCCGGCGCTCGAGCATCTGCTCGGCCTCGCCGCTGCGGAGGAGCCGACGCTCAAGGCACGGCTCGCGGTCAAGCTGCGCGCCAACGACCAGCGCCAGGATTACCTCCGCGCCAGCCTGACGCGCGCCGCCGACGGCGTGCTCGAGACGGCGCCGTTCAAGGTGCAGGACAGTTCGGTGATGTCGCTGATGGCGGCGGCCGACTGTCTCGTCATCCGCGCGCCGCACGTGCCGGCGGCGGAGCCGGGCGACTGGGTCGACATCATTCCGCTCGCAGGGTCAACGGGCGGCATTTGACTTCAACTCTTGCTTGACGCCACGTTGGAACCAAACTAGAACATCCCCTCGGTTGTCGGTTTGTTCCGAATGACGGCCAGGCTGGAGGCGCCATGCTGACCAGGAAGCAATTCGAGCTGCTGATGTTCATCAACCGGCGGCTCCAGGACACCGGCGTCTCGCCCTCGTTCGAGGAGATGAAAGAGGCGCTGTCGCTCAAGTCGAAATCCGGCATCCACCGGCTGATCAGCGGGCTCGAGGAGCGCGGCTTCATCCGCCGCCTGGCGCACCGCGCCCGCGCGCTCGAGGTGGTGCGGCTGCCGGAAGACACGGCGGTGGCGACCAAGGCCCGCGCCCCAGCTCCGGCGGCCTCTGGCGATCGCGGCCGCTTCTCGCCCACGGTTATCCACGGCGACTTCAAGTCGGCGCTGCCCGGCACCGCGCTCGGCACCGGCGAAAGCGTGCAGCTTCCGCTCTATGGCCGGATCGCCGCCGGCACGCCGATCGAGGCGCTGCGCGACCAGTCCAACCTGATCAATATCCCGGCGAGCCTCCTTGGCAACGGCGAGCATTACGCGCTCGAGGTCGCGGGCGACAGCATGATCGACGCCGGCATCATCGAGGGCGACACGGTGCTGATCCAGCGCTGCGACACGGCCGAGAGCGGCGCCATCGTCGTGGCCCTGGTCGACAACAACGAGGTGACCTTAAAGCGCCTGCGCCGGCGCGGCGATTCGATCGCGCTCGAGCCCGCCAACAAGACCTACGAGACCCGCATATTCGGCCCTGACAGGGTCAAGGTCCAAGGCAAGCTGGTGGGGTTGATGCGGCGCTACTGAGGGGCGGGTCCTGTTACCGCCCGCGGCACCCACGGCCGCGCGCCCTGCCATTCGCGCACTGTCTCGATGCGGATGCGGTGGGGATCGAGCCATACCGCGTGGCCGCCCTTGCGCCAGGTGTCGATGCGGTCGATGACCCGAGTGCCGCGACACGGGCGATGCGCCGCCACCGGGCTCACCACGAGATCGGCGACGCGGCAATCCTCGGCGAGAGCGTCGCCGCCGCGCTCGAGTGCCACCACCCGCCCCTGCGCGCGGTAGAGGCACGCGGAGGCATCGCACGCGAGCGCTCCGCCGGCGGCGCTGCCGGTCTCGGGCCAGGCCGCGCCCAGCGACGCGCCCGCCCGGCGCACCGCGCCTTCGACGACGCGGCCGCCCTGTTCGGTCGAAGGAAGATAAGCTCCGCCCGGCGCGCGCGCCGCGACCACGCGGCCGTCCGCCGCCACCAGGAGATCGGGCGGGCGCTCGAACAGGATCGCGAGGTAGCACGCCGCCATCGGCGCGAGGCCGAGCCAGCGCCACCGCCCCTGCCAGATGCACAGCCACACCCCGCCGAGGCCCAGCAGCACCAGCGACGCCGCCGGCATGCTCGGCACGTTCATGACCGCGCCGGGCCATGACGTGACGGCGCGCGCGACCGCCATGATCGCTGCGATGCCGCCGCTCATCGGCTGGAGCGCCAGCGCCTCGAGATGGAGCGGCATCAGCAGCACCGCGACGATTGCCCACGGCATCACCCAGAAGCCGGTGATCGGCACCGCGATTGCGTTCGCCACTACCGAATAAACGGCGAAGCGGTTGAAGTGATAGATCGTGAACGGCATGGTCGCGAGCGTGGTGACGATGGTGGTGAGCGCGATGCCGAAGAGGTAGAGAACGAAGCGCCGCGCCGCGCCGGCATGCGCGCGCCATGTGGCGAGACGCGGCCGCATCGCTTCGTAGCAGGCGATCAACGCGGCGACCGCGGCGAACGACATCTGGAAGCTCGGCCCGGTCGCGCTCTCGGGCGTCATCAGCATGATCGCGGCCGCGGCCAGCGCCACCGCGCGCGCCGACACGCTGGCGCGGTCCACCAGCACGGCGAGAAGCGCGAGCCCGATCATCAGGAACGCGCGCCGCGACGACACCGTCGCCCCCGACAGCAGCATGTACCCGAACGTCACCGCAAGCGCGGTGGCGGCAGCGTATTTCTTGGTCGGGTGATAGAGCGCGAGGCGCGGGATCAGCGCCATCAGCGCGCGCGCGGCGAAGAACGCGATCCCCGCCACCATGCCCATGTGCAGCCCGGCGATCACCAGGATGTGCGCGAGGCCGGCGTTGCGGAACGCGTCGGCGTCGGCGGGCGGGATCGCATGCGTGTCGCCGGTGATGAGCGCCGCGGCGATGGCACCTGTCTCGTCGGGCAGCGCCGCGCGAATGCGCTGGGTCACGCTCGTGCGCACCGTCTGGAGCGGCACGCGCCAGCCCATGGCGGCGCCGCTGCCCTCGGGCGCGTCGATCCAGTGCGGCCCGCCCAAGGCGTAGCCCACCGCGCCGAGCCGGTCGAACCAGGCGCGGCGCTGGAAATCGAACGCGCCGGGCATGGCCGGCGCGGGCGGCGGCATCAGCACCGCTTTCACACGCAGCCACGCGCCGGGGATCGCGGCAGCGTCGCCGTGACGCAGCCGCACCCGCACCAGAGCCGGCGTCGCGCTCGCCTCGAGCCGGTCGATGTGCGATGGCGCGATCACCAGGCGCGCGCCGTCGGGGAGCGGATCGACCGCCTCGAGCCGCCCCTCGACCGTGACCGCGGCGAGCCGCCGCTCCAGCACCGGCGCCGCAACCAGCGCCGACTGGAATTGCGCCGCGGCGAAGCCGAGCGCCAGCGCCAGCAGCGCCGCCGGTCCAGCGACGTCGCGCTCGCCGCGCCGCGCCCATAGCGCGACCGAAACCGCGAGCGCGAGCACGGCCGCGCCGAGCCACGATGCGGGCTCGCTCGGGAGCCAGAAATAGATGCCGATGCCGGTGCCCACCAACACCGGGAGCCACAGCGGCCAGCGTTCGCGCTCCGCGACGAAGCACGCCCCCAAGTGGCGCAAAATCGCGCGCGCGCGATCGGCGCCGTCGCCCGGGGGCGCGTTCTCGGCGGCGAAATCGCCTTCTTGCGACGCCATCACTTCAGTCTAGATCAAGCCGGCGCCGTCTCCCATCGCGGCGTTCGCGGGCCTGTCGCGGGACCACCGACTCTGTGCTAAGCCGCCGCCATGAGCGTCGTCGTCCGCTTCGCCCCCTCGCCCACCGGGTTCCTCCATATCGGCGGCGCGCGCACCGCGCTCTTCAATTGGCTCTTCGCGCGCCATCACGGCGGCGTGTTCCGCCTCCGGATCGAGGACACCGACCGCGCGCGCTCGACCGAGGCGGCGGTCGCGGCGATCGTCGACGGGCTGCGCTGGCTCGAGCTCGACTGGGACGACGACATCGTGATGCAATCATCGCGCGCCATGAGCCACGCAGCGGCGGCGCGGCAACTGCTCGAGGCGGGCCACGCCTATCGCTGCTACTGCACGCCGGAGGAGCTGGAGGCGTCGCGCGTGCGCGCCCGCGCCGAGGGGCGCACCTTGCTCTATGACGGACGCTGCCGCGATCTCGCCGCAGGCGACGTTCCGGCGGGACGCGCGCCGGCGCTGCGCCTGAAGGCGCCGCGCGAGGGCGAGACCGTGATCCATGATCGCGTCCAGGGCACGGTCACGGTCGCGAACCAGCAGCTCGACGATCTCATCATCCTGCGCGCCGACGGCACGCCGACCTACAATCTCTCCGTCGTGGTCGACGACCACGACATGGCGATCACGCACGTGATCCGCGGCGACGACCACCTCACCAACGCCTTCCGCCAGACCCAGATCTATCGCGGCCTCGGCTGGGATGTGCCGGAGTTCGCGCATATCCCGCTGATCCACGGCGCGGACGGGGCGAAGCTGTCGAAGAGGCACGGCGCGCTCGGCGTCGACGCCTATCGCGAGATGGGCTTTCTGCCCGAGGCGCTCAGAAACTATCTGCTTCGTCTCGGTTGGAGCCATGGCGACGCCGAGACCATCTCGACGCGCGAGGCGATCCATTGGTTCGACCTCGACACGGTGGGGCGAGGCCCTGCCCGATTCGACATGGCGAAGCTCGCCAATCTCAACGGCCATTACATCCGCGAGGCCGATGATTTGCGGCTCGCGCGCCTGATCGCGCCGCTGCTCGAGCGCGCCCTCGGCCGGCCGCTCGACGACGAGGCAAAGGACCGCCTGGTCCGCGCCATGCCGGGCCTGAAGCCGCGCGCGAAGACCCTCCCCGAGCTGGCTGACCGGGCGCAGTTCTATGTCGCGCCGCGCCCCATCCCGATCGACGACAAGGCGAAGGCGCATCTCGACGAGCCGGCGCGAGAGTTGCTGCGCGCGCTGCCTGCTTCGCTTGCTTCCGCGCCCTGGACCGAGACGTCGCTCGAGGAGGCGATCCGCGCCGCCGCCGAGGCCAAGGGGGTGAAGCTCGGCGACGTGGCCCAGCCGCTGCGGGCGGCGCTGGTCGGCGCGACCGCCTCGCCGGGCATTTTCCAGGTGATGGAAGTGCTGGGCCGGGCCGAAACGCTGGCCCGCATTGCCGACGCCGCGCCCGGCTAGAGGACCATTTTACAATTTCGCGACGCCGCTTTATGGTCTCCTATTGCAGCGCAACATCCCGGTAAGGACGCGGACCGATGGCCACCACCAAGACCGACACGAAGGCCCCTTCCCTGTCGAACGCGCCCCGCGAAACCATGACGATCACCGACAATTCCACCGGCAAGTCGCTCGAGATGCCGCTCCTTTCCGGCACAGTCGGCCCCAAGGTGGTGGACATCCGAAAGCTTTACAGCGACCTCGGCGTCTTCACCTTCGATCCCGGCTACACCGCGACCGGAAGCTGCGAATCGAAGATCACCTATATCGACGGCGACGAGGGCATCCTGCTCTATCGCGGCTATCCGATCGAGGAATTGGCCGAGCACAGCGACTTCATGGAGATCTCGTATCTCCTGCTCTACGGCCAGCTTCCGACTGCCGCCGAGAAGGTGAAGTTCGAGCGCGACATCACGCTCCACACCATGGTCCACGAACAGCTCACTGCGTTCTATCGCGGCTTCCGCCGCGACGCGCATCCGATGGCGGTGATGTGCGGCGTGGTGGGCGCGCTGTCGGCGTTCTATCATGATTCGACCGACATCTCCGACCCGCACCAGCGCATGGTCGCGTCGTACCGGCTCATCGCCAAGATGCCGACGATGGCGGCGATGGCGTACAAATACACGCTCGGCCAGCCGTTCATGTATCCACGCAACGATCTGCGCTACGCCGAGAACTTCCTGCACATGATCAACGCGGTGCCGTGCGAGCCCTACAAGGTGAACCCGGTGCTCGCCCGCGCCATGGACCGCATCTTCATCCTGCACGCCGACCACGAGCAGAACGCCTCGACCTCGACGGTGAGGCTGGCGGGGTCGTCGGGCGCCAATCCCTTCGCCTGCATCGCCGCCGGCATCGCCTCGCTGTGGGGGCCGGCGCATGGCGGCGCCAACGAGGCGGTGCTCAAGATGCTGATGCAGATCGGCAGCAAGGACCGCGTGCCCGAGTTCGTCAAGCGCGCCCGCGACCCCAACGATTCCTTCAAGCTCATGGGGTTCGGTCACCGCGTCTACAAGAACTACGATCCGCGCGCCGCAGTGCTGCGCCGCTCGTGCCATGAGGTGCTCGACGAACTGGGCGTGCGCGACGAGCCGTTGCTCGATCTCGCCATGGAGCTGGAGCGCATCGCGCTGCAGGACGATTACTTCATCCAGCGCAAGCTCTATCCCAACGTCGATTTCTATTCCGGCATCATCCTGAGGGCGATGGGCTTCCCGACCTCGATGTTCACCGTGCTCTTCGCCATCGCCCGCACGGTCGGCTGGGTAGCGCAGTGGAACGAGATGATCGTCGACCCGAAGATCGGCCGACCGCGCCAGCTCTATACCGGCGAGACCCGGCGCTCCTACATCCCGCTCGAGAAGCGGAAGTAACAGCGGCCTGTACCCCCCACCCTTCCCTGCCCCTCAAGGGGGGAGCCTGAATCGCTGATTTCGTCATAATCCATCGGCATTACTGGACTCCTTGCGTTTTGATGCCCCTACAACGTGCCCCTACTAGCCTAGCGCCCCGACTGCCGCGCAAATGATATCCGAGTCGCTGGCATCGCAATAGCGCAGCGTCGTCTTTTCGTCGGCATGGCGGGCGAACTTCTTTGCATCCGCAAGGTTCATGCCGGAGCGAATCAACGTCGTCAAAGCGGTGCGCCGGCCGGAGTGTGAAGTCGCACCCTTGAGCCCGGCGCGATCATAGATGCGACCGATGCGACGGGCCAGCGCCTCCGCATTGACGGTGCCGTGACCCGGCTTGCCGAATACGGCGCCGCTCCGCGGGCAATGCCGCTCAATCCAAAGCGATAGAAGAGTCGAGCGCAGCGTTTCGGAACTTAGCGGCAGCCGGCCGGCTCCGGTGCGGCCCTTGCTGGCAATCGCGGGCAGGTCGATTGAGTCGCTAAGCTCGCCGCTCGCCGTCGTCAGCATAGACCAGTCAAGCGCCGCCAGTTCGCATGAGCGCAGCGCCGCCTTGTGCGAAACCAGCAACAGGGCGCGATCATCAAGGCTCAAGCCGGCGAGCGCTTGGTCTAGTTCGGCTGGCGTCAGGACCTTGGCTTTCATGTCGCAACCCTTCCCGTTGACGCGCGGACTATGCCACGGCACGGATTAAGAAGGGGTTAAAGTATGTCGGAATTTTCCTATGGTTAATGAACGGTGAAGCTCTTGCTTCCTCGCCTGTCGCGTCCTATCTCCGCGCAAGACCTGGACAAGGAATCGGACGATGGATCATGACGACCTAGCGAACTATATCAGGCGGCAGGTACAGGGCCGCAAAGTCACAAGCGCTACGATCAAAGGAATCGTGGCGAAGCATGGCGCCACGCGTACCAGTGAGATTCCCGTTGCCGAACTTGCCGACGTGAAAGCGGAGATTGACGCGGCAGGCGCGGACCCGGCGGAGGCGGAGCGCGTCAAAGCCGATCATGTGCAAAGGATGGGCGGGCGCAAGGCGACCACAAAAGAGGAAGATATCGCGGCGGCGGCGGCAGCGGAGCCGGAGCGACTCAAAAGGCTTGCCGAGCATTTGGAAAAGTACCCTCGACCGATGACGGACTTCATTGCTGCCGGCGAGCTAATACGGGAACAATTTGCGCTCGCAACGAAAGCGGACAAAATCATCGCTACCCTAAAAACTCGCATCAAAGACACGCGCGACAAGATGATACCGTTGGCGGCAGCGCAAGGCGCGTCGGCACGAGTCAAAGCTGGCAAGCTGCTATTGAAGCTCCGCGCCGACTTCGACGCTTGGCTTGTGGAGTGCGCCACGGTAGGACGGGCGCCCTTTCCCGGCAATCTCAAAGCCAACACATGGCCCGAATTTGTGGCCCACTATGCAGAGCGCAGCGAAAGGGACTGCCGCCGTTGCATGGCGCTCGCCCGTGCCGCGGACCCGGAAGCGGCAGCGGAGGCGGAGAAGAAAAAGAACGCCCGCGCCTCGCAA
>DATNID010000024.1:0-16645 GCA_035604615.1 Allostellaceae bacterium
CGAGCCGCCGATCCTGGTCCACAAGAACGAACTCGTGACCGTCGTGCTCGAGACCGAGGACCTGCAGCTCACCATGCAAGGGAGGGCGCTCGACGACGGCGCGCAAGGGGCGCAGGTCCGCGTCGCCAACACGAAAACGAACCGGGTGATCGACGCCGCCGTGGCCGGCCCAGGCAAGGTGACGGTGGCAATGCGCGGCGCATCCTCCGCCGTGGCGCAGCGCTAGGAAGGACGAGAGATGACGACGACCAACCAAGCCCGGATGCTGCGCGCGGCGCCGCTCCTCGCGCTGGCGCTGACGCTTGGCGGCTGCGATGCGTTCACGCGCATGACGCAGATCGGCGCGGCGCCGCCGCTCACCACGATCCAGAACCCCAAGGCGCAGCCGGGCTACCAGCCCGTGTCGCTGCCGATGCCGCAGCCGCTCCTGTCCGAGCGCCGCCCGAATTCGCTGTGGCAGTCCGGCAGCCGCGCCTTCTTCAAGGATCAGCGCGCGAGCCAGGTCGGCGACATCCTCACCATCGACATCAGCTTCGACGACAAGGCCCAGTTCAACAACGAGACCCAGACGCAGCGCACCACCGCCGAGAACGACGGCATCAGCAACCTGTTCGGCCTCGAGCAGCAGATCCCGAAATTCCTGCCCCACGCCGCCAATCCGGCGAGCCTCGTCAACATCAACGGCAGCACCAACAACGACGGCAAGGCGGCGATCACGCGCGAGGAGCAGGTCACCCTCGAGGTCGCGGCGCTGGTGATGCAGGTGCTGCCCAACGGCAATCTGGTGGTTCAGGGGCACCAGGAGATCCGCGTCAACAACGAGGTGCGCGACCTGCAGATCACCGGCGTGCTGCGCCAGCAGGACATCAGCGCCGTCAACACGACGACGCTCGACAAGCTGGCCGAGGCGCGAGTGTCCTACGGCGGGCGCGGCACGCTGACGGGCGTGCAGCAGCCGCGCTACGGCTCGCAGCTTCTGGACATCGTGGCGCCGTTCTGAGCGCTATTCCTCGCGCTGGGTGCGCTCCAGGCGCTCGTGACGCTCCTGCGCCTCGAGGCTCAAGGTGGCGATGGGACGGGCCTCGAGCCGGCGCACGCCGATGGGCTCGTCGGCTTCCTCGCAATAGCCGTAGCTGCCGTCCTCGATGCGCATCAGCGCCTCGTCGATCTTGGAGATGAGCTTGCGCTCGCGATCGCGGGTCCTGAGCTCGATGCCGCGGTCGGTCTCGAGCGAGGCGCGGTCGGCGATGTCGGCCTCGGCGAGACTTTCTTCCTTGAGGTGCTGCAAGGTCCCGGACGATTCCGCCAACAGCTCCGCGCGCCATTGCAGCAGCTTCTGCCTGAAAAACTCGAGCTGCAGAGGATTCATGAACTCTTCGTCTTCCGACGGGCGATAATCTGGCGGAAGTGTCGGACGCATTCCCCGCTCCACAAAGCGCCACACCACGAAACGGCGGGGAGTATATGAATCGCGTTTGCGCTCCGCAAGCGAGACGCGTGCTAGACCTCGTCGCCGAGCTTCGCCAGCTCGACCGCGGCGCGCAGCTCGATCTCGGACAGGATTTCGGCAAGGCGCGGGTCGTCGACCAGCGGCGCGGTCTCGCCCGCGAGCCGCACCAGCGCCGCGAGGCGCGCGCGCGGCAGCACGCCGACGAGGAGCGCATGGCGCAGCTCGTCGAGCGCCTCGAGCAGATCCTCGCCGCGCGCGATCGCCCGGCGCCGTCCGCCCTGGCCGTCGGAGATTTCCTGGAGCGACAGCAGCCCCTCGACCGCCGTCATCGCGCCGGTCGCGGTGAGCGCGGCCGGCGCGCCGGCGTCGCCGCCGAAATTAGTGGTGAATGATCGATCCGCAACCGTGCCCTTGTCGTCGCGACGCTGAGAGGCGGCACGCAAGGGTGGAGTCCATTCGATCCTCATGGCCCGAAGCATCGCAAGCACAGGGTTAAGAGCCGCTTAAGAGCGCGGCAAAACTTGCCGCCCGGGCGGAACGTATTGCCGCTCGCGCCCCGCTCCGGCTGCGGATTTTTGCGCCACGACAAAGACTTAGGTCGTGGCACGGGTCTGGCATAGGAAGACCCGAGCTCACGGTTTCAAAGACCATATTCATGGCCATCATCAAACGCCTCGCCCGCCTCGCCGCATTCGCGCTTTGCGCCGTCGCGCTGATTTTCGGTCCGCCGCGCCAGGCCCAGTCCATGTCGCGCATCAAGGACATCGTCGATTTCGAAGGCATCCGCGACAACATGCTGGTGGGCTATGGGCTGGTGGTCGGGTTGAACGGCACCGGCGACACGCTCAACCAGGCGATCTTCACGCGCGAGAGTTTGATCGGCATGCTCGAGCGCCTCGGCGTCAACGCGCGCGACGCCGCGCTGCGCACCAACAACGTCGCCGCCGTGATGGTGACCGCGACGCTTCCCCCTTTTTCGCGCCAGGGCGGGCGCATCGACGTCACCGTCTCGACCCTGGGCAATGCCAAGAGTCTGCTTGGCGGTACGCTTCTGGTGACGCCGCTGCTTGGCGCCGACGGCGAGGTCTATGCCGTGGCCCAGGGCAGCGTCTCCACGGGCGGCGTCAGCGCCAAGGGCGAAGGCGCGTCGGTCACGAAGGGCGTCCCCACCGCCGGCCGCGTCGCCGAAGGCGCGATCGTCGAGCGCGAGGTCGGCTTCGAGCTGTCCAAGCTGCACAGCATGAATCTCATGCTGCGCAACCCGGACCTGACGACGGCGCGCCGCGTCGCCGAAGTCATCAACGCGCATCTACAAGGCGATTCCGCGCACGCGGTCGATCCCTCGACCGTCGCCGTCACCTTTCCGGCCAAGGCCAAGAGCGACGTGGTCGATCTCCTGACCGACATCGAGCAGCTCGATGTCGAGCCCGACGAGGTCGCACGCGTCATGATCGACGAGGCCAACGGCATCATCGTCATGGGCGAGAACGTGCGGATCAGCACGGTCGCGGTGGCGCAGGGCAATCTCACAGTGCGCGTCACCGAGACGCCGCAGGTGTCGCAGCCCAGCCCCTTCTCGGCCGCCGGCACCACCGCGCCCACCGTCGGCGCCAACGGCGCGCCGCAGGTCCCGACCCGCGGCGGCGTCCAGTTCGCGCCCTCGGGCGGCGCGCAGACCGTCGTCGTCCCCCGCACCAACGTCCAGGTCGACGAGCAACAGGAGCACCGCATCGGCGTGGTGCATGCCGGCGTCAGCCTGCAGGAGCTGGTCAACGGCCTGAACGCGCTCGGCGTCGGTCCGCGCGACATGATCAACATCCTCCAGGCGATCAAGGCCGCAGGCGCGCTCCAGGCCGATATCGGGCTGATGTGATGGACCCGGCCTCGCTCACCCTCACGCCGGCCGCGACCGCGACGCTCGCCGGTCCTGCCGTTACGGCGCCCGCGACCACCGCCGACCCGACGGCCGCGCGCAAGGCGGCGCAGGATTTTGAATCCTTCTTCCTGTCGCAGAGCTTCGAGTCCATGTTCGACGGCGTCGACACCAAGGGCCTGTTCGGCGGCGGCGAAGGCGAGAACATCTACCGCTCGCTCCTGCTCCAGGAATACAGCAAGGTCGCGGCGAAAAGCGGCGGCGTCGGCATCGCCGATGCGGTGCAGCGCGAAATCCTGCGGCAGCAGGAGGCAAAATGACCTTGGCCGCCGTTCCTTCCGCCGCTCCGGGCGGTGCCGCGATGGTCCCCGCCATCGTCGCGCTGGCAGGCCAGCTTGCCGGCCTGCTCGAGCGCGAAACCGGTCTGGTGCGCGCGCTGAAGATCGCCGAGATCGCGCCGCTGCAAAGCGAGAAAGCCCGGTTGACCAACCTCTTCCAAAAGGCGCTGAAGCAGCTCGGCAGCCCGACGCAGCTGCCGGCGGCAGCCAAATCGCAATGGCTCCTTGCGGGGCGGCGCCTGGCCGACGCGGCGGTGGAGAACGAGCGCGCGCTGCGCGCCGGCCGCGCCGCGACCGAGCGCCTCATCGCCGCCATCGTCAACGCGGTCAAGCTGAGCCGCCGGCCGCTCACCGTCTATGCGCCGCGCCGCAATATCTCGAGCGAGCCGCGGATCGCGGGCGTCGCGCTAGACCGCAGGCTGTAGGAACCCGCCATGAGCCTCGACGTCGCCCTCCAAAATGCCGTTTCGGGTCTGCGCGCCACGCAAGCGCAAATCCAGGTCGTTTCCGGCAACATCGCCAACGCACAGACGCCCGGCTATTCCGAGGAGACCCTGCCGCAGACCTCGGATGCCGCGACGACCGGCGGCTCAGGTGTTCTCACCGGCGAGGTCCAGCGCGTCACGGACACCGGCCTGCAGGCGGCGCTCCTGAACCAGACCACGGCCTCGAGCGGCGCCGCCACCATCGACAGCTATCAGCAGCAGATCCAGAACCTGATCGGCCAGGTCGGCAGCGGCAATACGATCGCAGATTCGTTCAACACTTTCACCACCGCGATGCAGGCGGCCGCGACCACGCCGCAGGACCCCGTGGCGCAGCTCGGCGCGGTCAATGCCGGGCAGCAGCTCGCCACCAAGCTCAACGACATGTCGAGCGGCATCCAGACCCTGCGCCAGACCGCGGACTCGCAGATCGCCACCGACGTCGCCACGCTCAATTCGTCACTCGACACGATCGGCCAGCTCAACACGCAGATCAGCAAGCTCCAGGCGCTGAACCAACCGACCGCGACCCTCGAGGATCAGCGCGATCAGGCGGTCGCTCAGGTCGCGCAGCTCATCGGCATTCAGAGCTACACCCGCCCCGACGGCACCATGGTGGTGATGACGTCGCAGGGCCGGACGCTGGTCGACGGCTCCAACGTGCGGCAATTCGGCTTCATCCAGGCCGGAACCGTCACCGCCGCGACCCCGCTCTCCGCGCTCACGCTCGACGGCACCGACGTGACCGCCGCGACCACGACGGGCGAAGTCGGCGCGCTGCTGCAGCTGCGCGACACCCAACTTCCCAATGTCACCGCGCAGATCAACCAGTTCACCAACACGCTGTTCAACCAGACCGCGACCGCCAACCTCCAGACCACCAACAGCGGGCTCGGCGCGACCAACGACGCCAACCATTTCTTCGCCAATGTCGACATCGGGGCCGGCCTCGACAATGCCGCCACCATCCAGGTGAACCCCGATCTGCTGACCAATCCGGCCTTGCTCGAGAACGGCGCATTGGGTCCGGACTCGACCATCACCGCGTCGATGTTGCAGAACCTCCAGGCCGCTGCGGCGTTCTCCGCCGGCGGCGGGCTGCCCGCCACCGTGACGCCGCTCAGCTCCTATATCGGGCAAGTCATCGGCAACGCCGCGACCACCGCCGCAGCCGCCACGTCCAACGCCCAGGACCAGTCGGCCGTCCTCAACCAGATGCAGAGCCAGTATTCGTCGGCCACCGGCGTCAACCTCGACAGCGAGCTCAGCACGCTGGTGGTCTACCAGAACGCCTATAGCGCGTCGGCGCGCGTGATCTCGACGATCCAGACCATGTTCGACGCGCTGATGAACGCCTAGGAGCCGCCATGCCGATCAGCAGCCTCGCCCAGACGCAGCAGGTCATCCAGAACCTGCTCGCGCTCCAAACCAAGGGCAATACGCTCGAGCAGCAGATCTCGACCGGACTCAAGAGTCAGAGTTTCGCCGGCATCGCGCCCCAGGCGGCGCAGGTGGTCAGCCTCAACGCGACGCAGTCGCAGCAGCAGGGCTTCATCGACACGATCAACACGGTGGGCACGCGGCTCCAGACCATGAGCCTCGCGACCTCGACCATCGCGAGCCTGGTGCAGCAGTTCGGCACCGAGCTGCAAACCAACGCCTACAACACCACGGGCACCACCGTCCAGAGCCAGGCACAAGCGCTGCTCGCCGATGTCGGCGACTATCTCAACTCGACGGACGGCGAAGGCTATATCTTTTCCGGCAGCGCGTCGGCGACGGCGCCCTTCGTCCAGGGCGGGCTGCCCAGCCCCGGCGACCTTGTCACCTCCGTGAGCGGTGCGCCGCCGGCCGGCTACTATGCCGGCAACGACGACATCTCCCAGGCCCAGGTCGACACCAATCTCTCGGTCCAATACGGCATCACTGCCGACAATCCCGCCTTCGAGCAGGCCATCCGGGCGCTCAATTTCATCGCCAACGCGCCGCCCTTCAGCTCGAACAACCCGGCCGACGTGGCAAACGTCAACCAAGCCCAAACCATGCTGAACAACGCCGGGACCCAGATCCAGCAGCTCACCGCCCAGGTCGGCATGCAGCAGTCGGAACTCAACAACACCCTGCAGGTCCATCAGCAGAGCCTGAGCCTGGCCAAGTCAAGCATCGGCGACATCGAGAATGTCGATCCGGCGACCGCCATCACCCAGCTCGACACGCTGCAAACGCAGATGGAAGCGTCCTACCAGACCGTGAACATCCTGCAAAACCTGACCCTGGCGAACTATCTCAAATAGACGCCGGACCGGTTTGCAAAGACCCCGTTAACCAAATCGCGCGATGATCCCAACCGAACCCGCTGAAAGCGAAAAATGATCAAGACCAAGACCCGTACCGCGCCGGCGCGCGATACCGTTGCCCTGCTGCATCCCCGCCCCGCGCGGCCTTCCGCCAAGCCCGGCTCGGTGCGCGTGCGCACCTTCTCCGGCGGGATGGAGGAGGCGATGCGCCAGTTCGACGACAAGTCGGTCCTGGTGACCGGCGGCACCGGCTCGTTCGGGCGGCGCTTCATCGACATGCTGCTTCACCGCAGCGCGGTGCGCCGCCTCATCGTGTTCTCGCGCGACGAGTACAAGCAGTACGAGATGCAACAGCATCTCGACCGCGAATTCAGCGACCGCATGCGGTTCTTCATCGGCGACGTGCGCGACGCCGAGCGGCTCGAGCTGGCGACGCGCGAGGTCGACGTGATCGTCCATGCCGCCGCCTTGAAGCAGGTGCCGGCCGCCGAATACAACCCGTTCGAGTGCATTCGCACCAACGTCTCCGGCGCCGAGAACGTGGTGCGGGCGGCGCTGCGCAACAATGTGCGCCGCGTGATCGCGCTCTCGACCGACAAGGCCGCCAACCCGATCAACCTCTACGGCGCTTCGAAGCTCGCCTCCGACAAGATCTTCATCGCCGCCAACAACCTGGCCGGCAAGAGCGAGACCCGCTTCGCGGTGGTGCGCTACGGCAACGTGGTCGGCTCGCGCGGCAGCGTCATCCCGCTCTACCGCAAGCTCGTGGCCGAGGGCGCCGAATACCTGCCGGTGACGGACGACCGCATGACGCGGTTCTGGATCACGCTGCAGCAGGGAGTGGAATTCGTCGTCACCTCGCTCGCCATGATGCGGGGCGGCGAACTCTTCGTGCCCAAGATCCCGAGCATGCGCATCTCCGATCTCGCCCGCGCCATGGGCCCCGGCCTGCCGCTCAAGATCGTCGGCATCCGGCCGGGCGAGAAGCTGCACGAGGTCATGGTCACCGAGGACGACAGCCGGCAAACGCTCGACCTTTCCGACCGCTACATCATCGAGCCCGCCTTCGCCTGGTGGCGGCGCGATTCCTATGTCTCGACCGGCGCGGTGCCGGTGGCGCAGGGCTTCCGCTTCGCCTCCGACACCAACACCGACTGGCTCGACGAGGAACGGCTCGCGGCGCTGCTCGACGCCGCCTGAGCGTCAGGCCGCGATCCTGAGATCGGCCAGCACCGAACGGTCGGCGAGGCGCTTCTCGTCGAAGTGCGCGCGGTTGATGTCCACGATCTCGGGACGCGCGGAGAGTGCCGCGAGAATCTCCGCCGTCGACGCCGTCGCTGCCCGCTCGCCCATCGCCTGCCACAGGGCGACGAAGAATGCGTAGTCAGCGGGATGATCGAGGGTCCAGCGGTGGCGCTCCAGCCCGCCGCCCGGTCCGTCGCAATTGACGCGGCGCAGATCGGGATTGCGCCTGAGCCACGGCGTCACGTGCTCGCGATCGTAGGGCCGCTGCGTCCAGGCGGCGGCGCGGGCCAGATGTTCGGCGCGGAACGCCTCGCAATCGAGCCCGTGCGGCCACAGCGGCGGCATGGTGTTGCAGGCGTAGTCGGTATCTCGATCCTCGAGCGCCGCCAGCACCGCGCCACACAGCGCCGGATCGATCAGCGGGCAATCGCTGGTGACGCGCATGACGATGGCGGCGCCCACTGCGCGGGCCGCGCCGTCATAGCGCGCGAGCACGTCGCGCTCGGAACCGCGAAACACCACGGCGCCGCAGGCGCGCGCGACCTCGGCCACCGCATCGCTGGCGCGGTCGTCCGGCACGGCGCAGACCACGACGTCGATACCGGGAATGCGGGCGCAGCGCTCGAGCACCACGGCAAGCTCCGGCCGCGCTCCGAGCGGCAGCAGCACCTTGCCGGGCAGCCGCGTCGACGCGAAGCGCGCCTGGACGATGACCGCGCTCGTCATGCCGCCCGCTCGATGTCGTCCCTTCGCGCGGCGAATTCGCGGTCGAGAATGCCGAAGAAAAGAGAATCGTGCCACGCCCCCTCGGCCCAATGGGTTTCGCGGTGCCTGCCGTCGAGGGTGAAGCCGAGGCGCGGCAGCAGGCGCTGCTTCGCCTGGTCGAGGCCATAGATCTCGCACCAGATGCGGTGGAGATTGAGCTCGCCGAAGCCGTAGCCGAGCAACGCGCGTCCGGCGTCGGGCGCGTAATGATCGTCGATATAGAGGCCCTGATGGCCGATATAGATCGAGAAATCGGCGGTGCGGTTGACCCAGTCGATGTAGCACAGGCCGCACGCGCCGATCAGCGCGCCCCCTGCGCGCTCGACGATCGCGAACATGTGGGTCCCGGGATCGTCCAGCACGGTGCGCTCGAACCAGCGCTCCTGTTGCGCCATGCCGAGCTCCCGCACCTCGCGGAAATTGCGCCGGAACGCGGGACGGTTGCGCCACTCGAGCAGTTGCGCGAGATCGCGGCGCTCGACGGCGCGGAGGCCGGTGAAGACCCCCTCGATCATGCCGCCACCTCGGATGCCGGCGCGACATCGTCCCAGCGCAGCTCCGCTCCGCCTGGCTTGGCCGCGCGCAGGCGCTGGCCGACGACGCGGCCAAGCTCGGAGGGCGCGAGCGAGCCTTCGGGCGCCGGCCGCAAGGCGACGAGATCCTGTGCCGCGATGACCGCGCCGGCGCCGAGATCGCGCGCCAGGCGCAAGCAGCGCCGCTGCACCACCGATGCCTCGCGCTCGTTCTCCTCGATGCGCTTGATGCCGTCGCCGAGTGCGGCTTCGAGTTCGCGTGCGCGCGTCACCATCTCGCGCCAGGTCGCCGGGGTCATCGAGAACCCGTGATCCGGGCCGACCCGCATGGCGTCGTCGGTGAAATGCTTTTCCACCACCCGCGCGCCGAGCGCGATCGCGCCCAGCACGGTCGCGTGGCCGGGCGTGTGATCCGACAGGCCGAGCGGCAGCCCCGGCCAATGGACGGCATAGCTCTGCAGCACGCGCAGATTGACGAAGCGCAGATTCTCGAGCGAGCCGGTGTAGTTGGTGTTGCACTGGAGAAGGCACAGTTGCGGATTGTGCTTCAGCACCGCCGCCACCGCCTGCTCGACCTCGTGCAAGCGCGAGGCGCCGGTGGCGAGCAGCACGGGCTTGCCCTTCGCGGCGATATGCTCGACCGACTCGAGCCAGGTCACGTCGCCGGAGCCGATCTTGAAGGCCGGAACGAGGCCCGCGACGGCGTCGGTCGCCTCGCGGTCATAGGGCGTCGTCATCCAATCGATGCCGGCGGCGCGGGCGGTCTCGACGAGAGGCCCGTCCCAGTCGCGGTTGAGGCTGTATTGGCGATAGACCTCGAATACCGATTTCTGCCAGTTCGCCTGATGCGCGATCTGGCCGCCGAGCTGACGGAAGCCGTGATCGCTGACGATCTTGTGGGCGAGGAAATGCTGGAACTTCACCGCGTCCGCGCCGGCCTCCTTGGCGCGCCAGATCAGGTCCTTGGCGCGCTCCAGGTCGCCGTCGTGGTTGGCCGCGACGTCGGCGACGAAATAACTGGGCCGGTCGAGCGCGATCTCGCGCTCCCCTATCATGAAGCGAGTAGAATAGCGCATCGCTCTTGTTCCCATTGCGAGACGAGATTGCGGCACACCTGGATCGTGTCCGGGAGGGCGTAGCCGAGAAGACGCTCGGCGTTCGCGACATCGAGGCCAAGGCTCTCGGCGCGGCGAATGCCGAGCTCGCCGACGCTCGCCGGCTCGTCCCAGTCGAGCGTCACGCACAGCACGCGTGCGAGCACCTGGACGAAACTTCGCTTGCTGGCGACGGTGCGCGACGCGAGGTTGAACGTCCCGGAAGCGCCCAGCTCGACGAGGTCGAACAGGGCGCGGGCAAAGCTGCGTGTGTCGATGGTCGAGGTATAGAAATCCTCGAACAGGCGCAGCGGCGTGCGCCGCAGCAGCGCATCGAACGCCCACTCAGCGAAAGTCGGCCGGCCGCGCCAGCCGCGCATGCCGGTGACGTTGGTGCGGAGCACGAGCGCCCCAGGCGCGAGCCGGGCGAAAGCCTCGGCCGCGAACTTGGTGCGCGCATATTCGTTGACCAGCGTGACCGGCGCCGTCTCGCCATGCAGCCGGTCGCCGTCGCCGGTGAAGAAATGATCGGTCGAGACATGGACGAAGGGAACCGCCTGGCTCGCGCAGCAGTCCGCCATGACGGCGACCGCGCGCGCGTTGACTTCGTAGGCCATCCCGGGGTCATGCTCGCATTCGTCGAGCGCGGTGATCGCCGCCGCGTTGACGACGAGATCGGGCGCGATCCCCTCAAGCAGACCGGCCAGTGCATCGAGCCGCGAAAGATCGGCTTGGCGGTCGGCACCCTGGCGCGAGACGCCGATGACGCGCCGGCCGCGGCGTCCGGCTTCAGCCGCGATCGCCTGGCCCAACATGCCGGTGGCGCCGAAAAGAAGGATCGCCATGCGCGGGGCTTCACCTGCCGTGGAGATCATCGCTTCTACACGGCTCATGCTTACCAAACGGTGAAGATCTGTTGAGGGCGAATGCCTTAACGTCATCTAAACCGGGCCGGACCGAGAATGGCCGATCCTCACGGAGCCCGTTCGTGTCCGTCTCGTCGACGTCGTCTTCGACCAACACGCAGATCACGGTTCCGTCGCTGCTGACGACGCTGGCCCAAGCCGCGTCCAACGCGACGCAACTCGCGAACACGCGCGAGCTGGCGCAGATCAACAGCCAGATCCAGAACCAGCTCAACAACAAGATCGCGGCGCTGCAACAAACGATCGATCCCGAAATCAATGCCGTGCTTCAGTCGCAGATCACCGCGCTCGAGAAGCAGCGCGAGGCCATCACCGCGCTTTCCCCCAAATACGGCCACAACGCCAACGAACTGTCCGATATACAGACCCGCCTCGCCAACATGCAGACGGCGATCACGAACGGCGATTCCGCCGGCTTCGACGCCGATCTGTCGGGTGCGGGCACCGATATCCTGAACCTCGACACGATCGCCGCCCCGGCCCCGTTCCAGCCGGACCGTGTCGGTGGCTTGAAGGGAACCGGGCTCGGCATCGGCTCCAGCGCGTCCTACGATCTTTCGACGCCGGCGGGCCAAGCAGCGGCGGCCCAAGCCGTGAAGACCGCCCAGGACATGATCGGGCAGATCTTTTCGTTCACGACCACGAACCAGCTGCTCGGCACCGACCTTTCGGAGTCGCTGTCGTCGCGGATCAACGGCCTCACCAGTCAGCAGCAGCAGTCGCAGCAGTCGGACCAGGCCGCGACCGACGCGAAAATCCAGCAATTGACGCAACAGGCGCAGAACGAAGAGCATCTCATCGAGCTGTCGCTCGGCAGCACCAACACGCTCGCGAACGCTCTTGCGCTGGCCGAAAACCCGCCGCAGCCGGTCAACTCTCCGTTCGAGGCGCTGCAGAATTCCGCGGGCGCGACCGCCGGCACCTATTCGGCGTCGCAGTCGGCGCCGGCGATCATGTCGCTGCTCGCCTAGGGCCTCGGTCGGCGCCGGCCGCAAGCTTCTCGCGCGCCGCGACGACACACTCGTTCATTTCGACAAACAGCGCGCGCAAGCGCTCGGCAATTCCCGCGATGATGGCGCGGGCCTCGGCAATGAAGCGATCGAACAATCGGCGCCGCACCGCCGGATCGCCAACGCGGAAGCCATAGAACATGGAGATCCGCGGCAGCGCGTTGAGCGTGCCGGCCACGAACGAACCGCAGTACGAATATTGTCCTTCGGCCTCGGACGCGAATTGGACGATCCGCGCATAGGCGGCGCCGAAATCCGGTTCGCCCTCGCCAAGCTCCGCCAGCAGCAAGTCGAGCCGTTCCAGCAGCAGGTCGGCTTGCGCGCTGAGATCGGCGAAATCCACGCTTGCAACCATGGCGCCGCGCTCGAAGTGACGCATGCCGCGATCGAGCACGCGCATGAATTCGTCGCGGTCGACCGGCGGAGCCTTGATCTCGAGCGCATCCGGCACGCAGGGCCGCGCCCCGGGGATGAGCGCGCCGTCGCTGCAATTGACGACGTTGAAGCGATGCCGCCCGATCACGTTCGCCAGCATGAGGCGGCACGCGTCATAGACCCAATCGGTCACGATCACGCCGCCGAAGTTCCCTTCCACCTCGATCGCATGGCCGCGCGCGCGGTCGGTTTTCTGCCACACCCCGATATCGTGGTAGATGGTGCCGTCGGCGTGCCGTTTGCCGCCGGCACGGACGCCGCAATCGGTGCCAAAAAGGACGAGGTTGCCGATGCCCATGAACGAAGCCGCCGCCACGCCGAGATTGACGCAAGTTGGCGCCGTGCCGGGCAGCACGCGGTAGTCTCGCCCCAGGATCTGGGTCGAGCTGACCTGCTCGCGAAAGAAGAAGATCGTGTCGCCGAAGAAGTCCGGCACGCGCGGATCGACCGTCGCCGACGCGATGAGCGTGATCTTGGAAAGATCGCCGTACGTCGCGGCCTCGGCGATGATGCCCTCCACCTCCGGGACATTTTCCAGCTCGCAGTGGAAATCGGGCAAGAACCCGTTGCGCAGCAACGGCCGCAGCGAGGTCCCGCACGAGAACAGGACCACGCGGTCACGGACGCGGCGCAGGGTCTCGAGCGCCTCATCGAGCGACGGTCCCGCGCCGACGATGACGGCGGTCTCGGGCCGCGCCAGTCGCGGCTTCCCTTCGAGCAGGCCGAACGAGCGCTGCGCGAAATTCGCCACCGCGTTCCCCATCATGCGCAACTCGTCCTCGAAGAAGCCGCGATTGACGAACGCGAATTCAATTCCTTCGAAGAGACGCTTGCGCGCCTCGGAGAAGGCCCACAGCGGATAGTGGGTAAAGACCCAGCTCCCGTCGGCATAGGCGATGCCGTGCTCGTTCATGAAGCGGCCGATCTCGGCCGCGATGACTCCGGGGTCGATCGCCGTGACGATGTGGACCCTGCCGCCGCGACGCTCGAACTCGGCGACGAGCACAGGCCAATCGACTACGCCGAACGAATGCTCGAAGAAACCGATGATCGGCTCCACCAGAACGAGCCAACGCGCCTCGGTGCTGCGCATGAGGGTCTCGAGATGGTGGCCAAGCCCGACGCCGAACACGATGAGGAAGGTCGGATTGTCGATCGGATAGGCGGCCATGCTGTCGTGACCGTCGCCGAGGAGCTGCGCGTTGAGCGCGCGGACGAGGCGAATGCAGACCGGGCTGACCAGCCCGGAATGGTCGAGGCGGTTCATGAAGACCCGCAGCGGCTTGGCCATGTAAGCCGCGAGCTGCTCCGCGGTGAAGGCGCGCGCGTCGCCGCCATACATCTGCTGGTCGTTGACGCGGATGTCGACGGGCTCGCCGTCCTTTTTCACCACCGCAAACTGGTCGGCGGCGCCTTGCGCCAAGCGCGCGGCGACCGCCGGAAACCGTTCCGCGAAGAAGGCGCGCCGTGTCGCGATCTCGTCCTGTCTCACGCGGCGACACCGGCGCAAAGCGCGTGCAGCGCATGATCCTCGATCGCCCGCGCGAACAGGGCGGCGTCGGGCGCGGCGGAAGCCGGTTTGGGTGCGGCGGCGAGCGCCAATGCGCGCGCGGCATAATCGGCGCCGTCCGATGCGAGCCCATGGGCCCGCAGGAATTCGCTATAGGGCTCGATCGCGCCCGATTCCGGAAATGAAACGGTGGGAACGCCGCACGATGACGCTTCCGCCGCCATGCGCGGCGACAGGCCGCGGCGCGGGGCTAGCGCCACGTCGACGAGCGCATAGAAGTCCTCGAACCGTGCCGCCGCGACCAGATCGACGCGCGCGGCAAGCGCCACGCCGAGCCGCGCGACGAGGCGGTTGACGGTCCCCCTCCCCTTGTCCGCGATGCGCAGCAGCAGCTTGGCGTCGGGCCTGGCGGCGAGAATCGCGCGCCACGCCGCCACCGTCTCGTCGTTGAGCTGGGACAGCGCGAGATCGGCGCCGAATTGGCACGTCGTGCGGCCGCGGCGATCGAGCGCAAGCTGCGGCCGCGGCACCGGATAGCCGCCGGCGATGGGCCATGTCGTATCGCTCGCGGCGGCGGGTGCGGCGGCGATGTGTGCATCGAAGACCGGCGCAACCAGTCCGGCCGCGTTGCCGAGCCACGAGACGCGCAGCACCCCGTGCGCGCGGGCGAGCGCAAGAAGCCCCTGCGGCGCGGCGAATCCGGACGCGTCGACCGCGACATCGACGCCGTCATGCATGAAGTACCGCGCAACCGTCGCCGCATCGAGTCCGGCCACGTCCTGCCAGCGGTCGAAAGCGCCGCTCAAAGGCGCGTTCTCGGGCCAGCTCTGCGCCCCGCTGCCATAGGCGAGCACGGTGCAGCGGGCGCGAT
Organism: Allostellaceae bacterium; assembly: GCA_035604615.1. GTDB lineage: Bacteria > Pseudomonadota > Alphaproteobacteria > ATCC43930 > CGMCC-115725 > DATJLY01. The sequence goes on from DATNID010000024.1 coordinate 14,833, forward strand.
CATGCGCGCGCGCGACCTCGGCGACGGACCCCGCGTCGCCGGGGTCGCCCATCGCTGTCACGAGATAGGCAATGACGAGCTTCCGGTCCGGCGCGCATATCGTGCGCGGCTTCGGCGCCGGGCAGAAGCGGCGCACCCAATCCGCACCGCGCTCGGCCAGCGCGCGTCGATCGTCGAGAAACGGCCCGTCGGCGATCCGCGCCGCGGCGATGGCGGCGTCGTCGGGCGCGAGCGTGCATGCGGTCTCGTGCCAGTCGCGCGCGGCGGCAACGCCGCCGGATGCGGCAAGGCTGCGCGCGTAAAGGCTGGCGAGAGGTGCTGCGGTTCGCGCCGCGTCCTCGATTTCGCGCAACTGGTCGGCGGCGTCGGCGGCGCGGCCGGCGCGCAGAAGCGTCGCGGCGTAGAAGGCGCGGCCCTCGACGCTGCCGCTTTCGAGCGCGATGTGCTGGCGTGCGTTCTCGAGCGCATCCTCGATCCGGCCGGCGGCGAGATCGAGCTTGGCCCGCGCCAGCCGCGGTTGTTCCTTGATGGTGGCAAAGGCGCGCTCGAAGGAGGGAAATCCCGCCGGCACGAGCGCGCCGAGGCTGCCGTGGCCGCCGAGCGCGGTGGCGAGCTTGCCGACATAAAGACAGTCGACGAGATTGCCGGACTGCGCATAGAGCGAGGCGAGCGTCTCGGCCACGGTTCCGTCCATGGGGTCGCGCTCGTGGCATGCGCGCGCCAGGTCGAGCGCCCAATCGAGGCGCCCCATCTTCCACGCTGTCATGGCGAGCAGGAAGCGCGCCGGAAGCGACGGATCGCCGCTTGCGATCAGCGGCGAGAGAAGCTCGACCGCGGCGCCCGTGTCGCCCGCGGCGAGCCGCAGGGCGGCCGCGCGTACCGGCGCCTCGAACGCGCGATCATCCCCGGTCTCCGCCAGCGACATCGCGGCCGAGATCAGATGTTGTGGCTCAGCGAGGCGGACGCGGCCGGCGCCGATGCGCGCGCGGTCGTCGCGCGCTGACCGTCGAGCAGTCCCTCGCTGATCTGCCGGTTGATGTTCACCAGCACGTCGATCTTCGCCGGCTCGCCGCTGCCCAGCAGTTCCGCTGTGTGGCGGTCGATGAAATTGGCGAGGCCTAGGAGGTTGCGGCGGATCTCGTTCGGCACCTGGCATTCCGGGTCGAGCAGGTTGGCCTGAAAAATGGTCCACAGCCGCCAGTTGCGCCTGAGCGCGGCGCGCCTCTGGTCGAGCGACGCATCTTTCGAGCGATGGAGTTCGCGCGCCGCTTCGAGCAGCGCCCAAGCCTCGGTCCGCGACGGATTACCCAGCTCCGGCGCCCTCTGGTACCGGTTCGGCTTCACGGTCATTCAGGATCTCCTGCTCTCTTGCGATCAGCTGTCTCGCCGATTTCAGGGCGCGATACCATTCGCGGGCCTCGACATGGTCGTGGATGTCCCGCACCAACGTCACGGCGCTCGGCGCGGCTTCGGCAAACTCTCTGAGAAACGCATAAATTATCGGTAAAAACAGCTCTTCCTTGCCGGGAAAGAGATACTGGCACTGGACGGCGAAATAGATGCGCCGCGCCGGCGTTTGCGCCTCTTCCTCGGTGAGGATGTCCTTCTCGCGCAGGAGCGCAGCCGTGTTGTGGATGAGAAGCTTCGCGGGCGGACCCGAATTCTCCACCACCACGCCGTTGACGATGAGCCGTTCTTTGGTCTTGAGGTTGATGGTGAGCGGCATTCTACTGCTCTCCTTCTTGTCCAGCGGCGTTCTAGGCCGTCGTGGTTAGCATCGCGTTAAGAAGGCGGGCGGACGGCCCTTGAGGCC
>DATNID010000025.1:0-16729 GCA_035604615.1 Allostellaceae bacterium
AGGCGGGCAGGGACCGCCCGCCAAAAGGAACCTCGATACGCTCGATCGGGTGCGCCGCGTATTTGATGTATTTGGCGTAGCACTCGTTCATCTTCGCCTCGAGATGCTCGAGTTCGTCGTTGAGCTCGAAGATGGGCCAGCGCGCGATCGACCACAGCAGCGCCGCGATCATGTAGCTCTCGCGCGCAGCGACCTCTCGCCCCTCCTTCTCGAAAGCGGCCGCCTTGGCTTCGCGGCGCCCCGCGGCTTGCGCGAATTCGCGGTCGATGTCGTTGATCTTCTTGACCCGCGTTGCCGTGAGGCGGAACTCGGCAAGCGCCTCGGGTCCGGCCGGACCCGCGGTATAGGCGATACGCGCCTGATCGAATTCGACGCCGACCTGGCTCACGACGGTATCGAGCATCCAGCGCTGTTCCCGCCAGCGGCGGACGCGATTCTCGGCCTTGCTGCTCATTGCCATGACGTCTCTCCCTTTGCCTGTCGTTCCATGCCAGGGCGGCTCAGCGCCCCGCCCTCATTTCGGCGTTCAGGCGGCGATATTCGGCGATCACGGTGTCGATGCCCGGACGGCTCTTCGACCATTCCGCGACCGCTCCCTCGAGCTTTTCCGTCCATTTCGCGCGCATCGCCGGGTCGAGCGTCACCACTGTCTGCTTCGGATCGCTCTTTGCGCTTGCGCGGCTCATGTCGTTGTCGCCATCCCACCATTTGCCCCAGGCGCGGCTCGCTTCCTCGCCCGAATTGACGTCGAGCGCGTGCTTCGCCTCCGGCGACAGGCCGTCAAAGACCTTCCTCGACATGAACAGCATGCCGGCCGCGGTGCCGAGCGGCGCATCGACGTGGTAGGTCGTGACTTCGCCGATCTTGAACGAGAAATAGGGATTCCAGGACAGGATGGTGCCGTCGGCCGTGCCGCGCAGGATTGCGGTATAGGCCTCCGGCGAGGACAGCGTGATCGGCTGCATCCCGAGATATTTGGCCGACAAGGACGTGATCTGGGTCGGTCCGATGATCCTGAGACCGGAAAGATTGTCGAGGCTCTTGGGCGGCTTGGCGAGATGCAACAGCGATTGCGGCAGCGCGACCAGCATCAGCGGCCGGACCTCGTCGAATTCGGCATCGAAAATGCCGGTCTTGTAGAGGCGCCACAGCGCGAGCGAGCCCTGCTCGGAATTGTCGGCGATGAAGGGGAGCGCCGCGACCTCGGCAAACGGGAACTTTCCGGCGACGTAATTGAAGAGGGTGAAGCCGATATGGGTCACGTCGCCCTTCACGCGCTCGTAGACATTGGTGATGTTCGCGATCGACGTGCCTTCGCGGATATCGATCCTGAGCGCGCCCTGCGACGCCGCCGTCACTTTCTCCGCCCATGGCTTGTAGAACTGGTCGAAACCCGCCGTGCCCGACTGTGCCAGCGGCGTGAAGCGCAGCACGGTCTCCTCCGCCGCGGCGCCCTGTGCGACAGCGGCGAGGAGCCCCGCCGCGATCAGAAATGCCTTCATCCCCGTTCCCTCCGGTGGTTGGGCGCTTGCAGTTGGTCGGCTACACCGCAAAATGCATTCCCTTGCCGGGGAAGGCAAGGATGCAAGGTTCGCTCATGCGAGGGGTGACGGAATGGCGCGTCTGATCCTGCTGGCGGCGGTGCTTTTATCCATCGCCGGTCCGGCCGCGGCGGAGAAGATCAAGATTTCAGTGGCCGCGACGAACGCTAACTTCGCGCAGTATTTCGCGGCGGAGGACAAGGGGTATTTCGCTGCGGAAGGGCTCGACGTCACGATCGTGCAATTGGGCGGCGGCACCGCGACGCCGGCGCTCATTGCCGGCGATCTCGCCTATTCGGGATCGCCCTCCTCGGCCATGAGCGCGATCCTGCGCGGCGCGGCCTTGAAGTCGATCCTGGTCGGTCAGTCGAAGCCGATCTACGAGCTGTGGTCGTTCGATCCGGCGGTCAAGCGCTTCGACGACCTCAAGGGCAAGTCGGTGGCCCTCGCAGCGCGCGGCGGCACCGACGAGCTGGCGCTGCGCATGGTCCTGAAGCAGCGCAACCTGCCGCCCGATTTTTTGCTGCCCGTTCTGGTCGGCTCGCTATCCAATGTCGTCGCGGCGCTGATCTCGGGCCAGCAGCAAAACGGCATCGTGACACGGACCGAGAAAGGTCTACTCGCGCGCGAAGGTCTCCTGGGGCGCGGCCGGATGATTGTCAATTTCCACGACGAGATCGTGCTGCAGACCGGCGGTCTCGTCACAACCGCCAGGGAAATCGCCGAGCATCGCGACCGCGCCAAGCGCGTGCTGCGCGCCGTATGGAAGGGCACGCTCTATCTCATGACGCAACGGGACGGCGTGACCGCGCTCCTGCGCCAGCGCGATCCGTCGCTCAAGGACGATATCCTGATCCCAGACGTCGAAGGCGGGATGGCGGATGTGCAGCGCGACGGCGCCATGTCGATGGATGCGGCCGCGCGCGAACTCGCCGCGCGCGCCGAGCTCAACGGCATTGCCCCGGACAAGGTGCCGTCTCCTGAACGCGTGTTCGATTTCTCGGTCATCCGCGAGGTGATCGCCGAGATCGAGGCGTCGGGGTGGAAGCCCGCGCCGTAGGACGCGGCTTCCTCTTCGGGGGTCCGATTGACTTTCGCAGCGCCCGCGAAGATGATCGATCCTTCGCCGCAGGAGACCAGCCATGGCCAAGATTCGCCACATCGCGATCTTTTCCGAGAACCCGACCAAGCTCGCCGCATTCTACGGCGATGTCTACGGCATGAAGGTCACCGGCACGGACGAGCTCGGCAATGCCTGGGTCACCGACGGCTACATGGACGTGGCGCTCTTGCGCCGGCGCAGCGAGAAGGCGCCCCCTGCGGGCATCCATCACTGGGGTTTCACCATCGACCCCGCCGAGCGCAACGATGTCCTCGCCCGGATGAAGGCGTTCGGCATCGAGCCTTACAGCCCCTATGTCGATTCGCCCGAGGCCCATCGTCCCTATGCCGAGGACGCGGTCAAGGATCCCGACGGCAACCGCTTCGACCTCTCGACCGGGATGCGCGCCGTGCGCACCGGCACCGACGCCCCCGGCACACCGCTCAGCAATGGCGGCGGCGGCGACGAGCCGGCCCGGATCAAGCACATCGCCATCTTCTCCGAGAATCCGGCCAAGCTCTCCAAATTCTATGTCGACGTGTTCGGCCTCAAGATCACCGGCGAGAGCCAGGGCGACGTCTGGGTCACCGATGGCTATGTCGACGTGGCGCTGATCAGCCGCAAGAACGCCAAGGCGCCGCGCGCAGGCATCAACCATTGGGGCTTCACCATAAGCCAGGACGCGAAGGCCGGGATCTACGCCAAGCTCCAGGCGATGGGACTGCCGCCCCGGGACCCGCGCGCCGACAATCCGACCATCGACCGGCCTTTCGTCGAGCACGCTGCCCACGACATCGACGGCAACCGCTACGACCTCACCACCGGCAAGCGCGACATGGAGGTCGAGAAAGCGCGCACCCGCGAACGGCTCGCCGCGATGGCGCCGGCGAAATAGCGCGCGTCTTCCAGACCATCTACGCCGGGGAGGGGGTGTTGGGAACACTCGGATCGAGCGCCTTCCGGCGCGTGCGCGAGGCCGCCTGCGGCGTTCTTGCCCTAGCGTTTTGGGCCGGCGCCGCCTCGGCGAACGACAAGGTCAATTTCGGCATCGAATGGACGCCGCAGGCCGAGTTCGGCGGGTTCTATCAGGCCCTCGCGGAGGGGATCTACGAATCCGCTGGCCTCGATGTGACGATCCGGCCGGGCGGGCCGCAGATCAACACGCAGCAGCTCCTCGTCTCCGGCGCCTTGGACATGGCGCTGGCCGCCAATTCATTCGATCCGTTGAACATGGTGCGTCAGGGCATTCCCTATGTCGCCGTCGCCGCGTTCTATCAGAAGGACCCGCAGATCCTCGTGTCGCACGCGGAGATGGGATTCAAGACGCTCGCCGATCTCAAGGGCCATCCCGTTCTGATCGCAACCTTCGCGCATGAGACGTTCTGGGCCTTCCTCAAGTCGAAATACGGCTTCAGCGACGACCAGGCACGGCCCTATGCCTTCAGCATCCAGCCCTTCATCGTCGACAAGACGCTGAGCCAGCAAGGCTATCTTACGGTCGAGCCGTTCCTGCTCGCGGCGGCCGGCGTGAAGCCCACGGTCTTCCTGCTGTCGGATTACGGCTACAGCCCCTATTCGAATCTGCTGGTGGTGTCGAAGGCAATGGCGGCCGCGAAGCCGCAGCTCATCCAGCGCTTCGTCGACGGTTCGATCAAGGGCTGGTACGGCTTCCTCAACGGTCCGAATCAGAAGGCGGTCGCGCTCATCATCAAGGGCGATCCGAATTACCAGCCGCAGAACGCCAGCGACACGTTGGGCGCCCTGAAGGCCAACGGCATCATCGATTCGGGCGACGCGAAGACCCTCGGCATCGGCGCCATGACCGATGCGCGCTGGCAGGCGTTCTTTCAGACCATGGTGCAGGCCGGGGTCTACAAGCCCGATCTCGACTACCGCGCTGCCTACACGACGCAGTTCGTCAACAAGAAGGTCGGCATGCCGTAAGCCCCAGCGACGTAAGCCCTTGAAAAATGGCGGAGGGAGCGGGATTCGAACCCGCGATGGAGTTGCCCCCATACACGCTCTCCAGGCGTGCGCCTTAGACCACTCGGCCACCCCTCCCTAGCGCCGGATCGGCTGGGGGCGGCGAGACTAGCGGAGGCGCCGGCAAAGAAAAAGTCCCGCCCGGGTGCCGGACGGGGCTTTCTCGGATGAACAGGTCGACTTATCGGTCAGCGACCGCTCGAATCCTTCACCCTTATAGAAGAACCCGGTCGCCGAGGGAAGAGTGTCGCGCGCCCGGCCCCGTTAATCCGGCAGGAAGCGCGCGAGGTCGGTCGCGGCCAAGTTCTTCGGGATGGCGCGCGCGAAATCCTCGCGCCGCTTGCCTTGGGTCAGGGGCGGCATGGTCGAATCGATGAACCAGCGCGTGCCGAGCCGCCCTATCCCGTCACCGGCAAGGGGTGCCGCGAAATCGAAAGGATGGGCGCGCAGCCCGTCGATCATGCCGACATCCTTCTCGGCATGGGTGCGGCTCGCAACGGACCAGAACACGTCCCGCAGATCGGCGGGGTCGACATCCTCGTCCACCGCAATCGCGAGCTTCAGCGTGTTGACCGGGCCCGACAGCGCGCCCATGAGCGCGGTCTTGGCCTGCCCCTCGACGCGCGCGCGGAGCTTCACCACCACGATCTGCGCGCCTGTCGCCGCAGGGCAGACGATGTCGAGGAAGTCGATGCCACCCTCGATGTTGCGGACATGCTCGGCGACGAGCGCCGCGGCGGCGAGATTGAGCGCGCCGGCATGGTCGCCGAAGGGGCCCGCCTGCATCGCGTGAAAGACCGGCTCGCGCCGCGCGAACGCCGCGCGCGTCACGAAGACGGGGCACGATGTCGCTTCGGCGTGGGTCCCGAACGGCGTCGCAAGACGCCCCGCTTGCGCCGTCTCGTCCGGCGGCACGTCACCGACGATGACGAACTCGGCCTCGGCCGGAAGCGGCAGGCCCGAGGGCGCATCGCGCGCGAGCCGCATCGGCGCGCCGGCGAGACTGCCCGCCAGCCCCAAATCGGCCGACCGCCATGTCCCAGCCGCCGCGGCGAGAATGAGCGCAGGGTCGGCGCCGATCGCCAGCGCCAGCTTCATTACCTGGTTGCACTCGACATGATGCCGTCGCACGCGCTGGAGTGCCGGCGGGAGGTCCATCACGCTCAGCCGGTCCGGTGCCGTGACATGATGGCGCGTCAGGCCGAGGCATGCTTGCCCAGTCGCCGGATCGAGCGCGATCGCGACTGCGCTCATCTGCGGCGCCGCGTCGCCTGCGCTCGCGCGCGCGATCGGCAAGCGCGCGAGCGTGATGTCCGACCGCTCGAGCCGGGACGTTCCCTCGAACGACGGCGGTGTGCTGCGGCGCAGTCCCTGCTGGACGAAGCCGAGCACATCCGCCGCCGGCACGCCGAGCGCTTCGGCCCATTGTGCCCGGCCGGCGAGAATCTGTGCCGCGGCGCGAAACCCTCGCGCATCCTCGAACAGAACCGCTCCATTCCGCTCGCGATGGGTCTTGAGCGCGACCGCGGCCATGTCGTGATGTGGATCGACCGACCGCGCGATGCGCTTGAGGCGGCCCTTGGCCTCGAGCGCGGCGATCAGCGGGCGGATCGATTGCTCCTGCGCAGTCATGCGAGATAGCGGTCGAGGTCGATCTCGGCGTAGCCGGGCGGCAGCGCGCGGTCGAAGCACCGACGTTCTTCGGCGCTCGCCGCCACCGGCCGCGTCGCGTCGATCGCCATCTTGGTGCCGACGCGGTACATGGCGCTCATGCCGGGCTCGATCGGCGAGGCGTTGTCGAGCGTGAAGACCCGCGTCGCATCGACGCGCTCGACATCGCGCGCCGCGTGTGTGCGGGTCGCGATCGCCCACATCACCTGGCCGACGTCGCTGGGATCGATATCCTCGTCGACCGCGACCGCGAACTTGGGATGGAGATAGGGGCTCGAGAGGGCGGCGATCAGCGCCGCCCGCGCCTGGCCCGGATGACGCTGGCGCACCTGCACGACCACCATCATCGGCGACATTGCGCCGATGCAGCGCACGTCGAGGAGCTCGAGCTCGCCGGCGTCAATGCCGCGCAAATGCTCGATGAGCTTCATCTCGACCGTGGTGCAGATCAGCGAATGCGCCTCGCTCGGCGCGAGGCCGCATTGCATCGCATAGAAGATCGGGTCCTTGCGGTGCGTCACCGCGGTGACGCGGAAGAGCGGCGTCGAGCCTTCCTGGGCATAGGTCCCGGTGACCTCGCCGAACGGTCCCTCCTCGGTGCGCTCGCCCGGGAAGATGTGGCCCTCGATGACGAGCTCGGCGTCGGCCGGCACCTCCATGTCGATGGTCTCGCATTTGACCATCCGCACCGGCTCGCCGAGCAGCGCGCCCGCGATGGTCATCTCGTCCATGCCATAGGGCGCGACGAACCCGGCGGCGAAATTAATGAGCGGATGGGCGCCCACCACCATTGCGACCTCCATCGGCTGGCCGCGCGCGCCGTACATCTGAAAGATCTTGTGCGCCTGGCGCGGGCAGATGAGGAAGGCGGTGCGGTCCGGCCCGACGATCTGCGCACGGTGGAACGACACGTTGCGGATGCCGGTCTCGGGATCCTTGATGAAGCACATGCCCGCGGCGATGTAGCGGCCGGGGTCCTTCTCCGAGGTCCACATCGCCGGGATGCGGCGCAGATCGACCGCGTCGCCGAGCATGACGATGTCCTTGCACGGCGCGTCCTCGCGCGGCACCTCGGTCGTGGGGACAGGCTCGGCCATGCGCTCGGCCAGCGTCGTCATCACCGCGCCTTCGCCGACGCCCAGCGCGATCGCCCATTTGCGCCGGTTGGCGACGATCTGCGCCACGGCGCGCCAGTTGGGATGGCCCTTCAAATTCTCGAACAGGCAGCTCTTTCCGAGTTCAGCGAAGGTCTTGTGCGCGACTGCCGACATGGTCTCGTCGGGATCGATCTCGGCGGTGAAGCGGATGAGCTCGCCCTGCTGCTCGAGATTGGCGATGTGGCCACGGATCGACTGGTCGCGCATGGGGCTTCAGCGCGCGGGATACTGCGCGCGCGCGGCCAACGTTTCGTAGCGCCGCGACAGAATTTGCGCCGGAGCGTCGCCGTCGGCAGCACAAGCGTCGCACATGTTGACGCTGGTGAAGCGCGAGGGCGCGATCGCGGTCAGGGATTCGAAGCTTGCCCACTCTTCGCGCGAGCGTGGCAGCGGCTCGACTCCGGCCTCGATCATGCGCGCCGCGCCGGTGAGATCGCCCCACGCCGCGCGCTCGGCCATTTTGGCGAGGAGGCGCTCGAGCTCCAGCGTCTGCGCATGATGCTGCGCGACGCAGCAGGCGGGATAGCCGAGGAAAGCCGCCTCGTCCGCGACAGTGACCCTTCCCGCGGCGGAGAGCGCGGCCACCTTCGCGAGAGTGGCGGCGTCGCGGCACAAATAGAGGACTGGCAGCGCCGCGCGCCGCCGCGCCGTCGCATCCAGATACCAGCCGGGTAGCGCCGCTGCGCGCGCATCGGGCTCCCATGCCGCGGCTGCGACGGACCTCAATCCCTCGCGCACGGCGATCGCATGGAGCCCGTCGATCCACGCCTCGTCCCGCGCGCCGCGGCCGAGCAGGCAGGCGGGCTTCAGCCCGGCGATGACGGCGATCAGATCGAGTCCGTCCTGCCACGCCTCGTCGCGCCGGTCGCGAGTGACGCGCGCCAGTGCCACGGCGAGTGCGGCCGAGACGCCGCGCGACCGTTCCACGTCTCGTTCAATGGCAATGAGCGCCGACCCGTCCATCGCCGCGCCCGATAACGAGCCACGGAATCTTTGTCAAACCGCAATTTTCGCGGTTATGCTTGCGGTATGGACGGCGGCGGCGCTTTCACGACGGAATGGACCACGCTTGCGGTCGAGGGCGCGCTGCGTTGCGATGCCTATGCGGCGCTGCCCGCTTCAGGGCAGGGCACCGGGCTCCTGGTGCTGCACGACATGTTCGGCATCACGCCGCCCTTTCGCGCGCTCGCCGAGGGGTATGCGCGCCGGGGCATGCCGGCGATGGTGCCGAATCAGTTCTGGCGCTCCGAGCCGAGCGGCGAGCTGTCCTATGACGGCGGACATGAGCGCGCCGGCGCGCGCATCGCCGCGTTCGATTTCCACGGCGCGGTCGCAGGATTGCAGGGCGCGATCGACGCGCTCCGGCGCTCGCCGCGTTGCAACGGCAAGGTCATGGCGCTCGGCTTTTGCTTCAGCGGCCGGCTCGCCTTCCTGGCGGCCGCGCGCACCGATGTCGATGCCGCGGTGTCGTTCTACGCGCTGGGCATATCGCGCGATCTCGCCGAGGCGGCGCGGATCGCCTGTCCGCTGCAGCTCCATTACGGACTCGCCGACGAACATGTGCCGATTGTCGAGGTCGACGCGGTCGCGGCCGGGGTCGCGGGCAATGCCAACGTGACGGTTTACCGCTACGAAGGGGCCGGGCATTCGTTCTTCAATCCGGTGCGGCCGATGTACGACGCGACCGCCTCCGCGCTGGCGTCCTGCCGCATCGACGCGCTCCTCGCGCGGATCGCGCCCTGACCCATGCTGCGCTCGGGGGCGGAGCATCTCGAGCGGCTGCGCGATGGCCGCGTCATCTATGTCGGGAACGAGCGGATCGACGACGTGACGTCCCATCCGTTGTTCCGCAACGCCGCGCGCACCGTGGCATCGATCTACGACATGAAGGCCGACCCGGCGAACCGCGACACCATGTCGTTCGCCGAGGGCGGAGAACGCTACAGCATGCATTTCCTGCTGCCTCGAACGCAGGAGGATTTGCGCCGCCGCATGCGCGCGCACAAAGCGATCGCCGACATGACCTATGGTCTTCTCGGCCGCTCGCCCGACCATGTCGCGAGCTTCGTTAGCGGCATGGCGACGGACCCGTCGGTGTTCGGAGCGGGCGGGCGCCCCTTCGCCGAAAACCTTGTCGCCTACCATCGCTTCATGCGGCGCAACGACATATATGCGAGCTACGCCGTCGTCCCCCCGCAAGCCGCGCGCAATCCCGAGTTCTACGTGAAGCAGAACCTCCCTGTCCCGACGCTCCAGGTCGTGCGCGAGGCGGATGACGGCATCGTCATCTCCGGCATGAAGATGCTCGCCACGGCGGCCGCGTTCGCCGACGAGATCTGGATCGGCAACCTGATCCCGCTGGCGCCAGATCAGGTGAAGCAGGCCGTCACCTGCGCCGTGCCGGTCAACGCACCGGGACTCACGCTGTGGTCGCGCCAGCCCTTCACGGCGAATAGCGAGTTCGACAGCCCGCTCGCCTGGCGCTTCGACGAGAGCGACTGCATGGTGATGTGCGACCAGGTCAAGGTGCCGTGGGAGCGCGTCTTCGTGATGGACGACGCGGTGCGCGCGCGTGAGATCTATATCCGCACGCCCGGCCATTGCTACGGCAACCACCAGTCGAACGTGCGCTACTGGTCGAAGCTGCGCCTCATCGTCGGGCTGGCGAGCCGGGTCGCGTCGGCCTCGGGCGCTGACCAAATCCCCGCCGTGCGCGAGTTGTTGGGCCGGCTCGCCGCGCTCGAGGCGACCTTGGCCGGCATGATCCACGGCCAGATCGAGGCGTGGGAGCGCTGGCCCGAGGGTTATGCCTGCTTCAACCGGCGCTACATGTACGCAGCGCTCAACTGGTGCACCGAGATGTACTCGCCGCTCATCGACATCCTGCGCGAGCTGTCGGGCGGCGGCGTGTTCCAGATGCCGGCGAGCGTCAGCGTCATGCACGATCCGCATCTGCGCGGCCTGTTCGAGGCCTATTGGCAGACGCCGCAGCTCGGCGCCGTCGACCGCGTCAAGCTGTTCAAGCTGGTGTGGGACCTGGTCGGCTCGGAATTCGCCGGGCGTCACCTGCAATACGAGAAGTTCTACGCCGGCGCGTCCTTCATCATCCGCAACCACAATTACCGCGAGGCGCCGTGGGACGCGTTCCATGCCTATGCCGACGAGCTGCTGGCAAGCTACGGCGTGCCGGAGGCGTAGGTGCATAGCGGTCCCAAGGGCAACACCTATGTCGGCAGTCCGATCGCGCGGCGCGAGGATTGGCGCTTCCTGCGCGGCGCCGGCGAATATGTCGACGACATCGCGCGCGACTTGTTGTTGCACGCGGCGATCGTGCGCAGCCCCGTGGCGCATGGCCGCATCCGCGGCATCGACGCGCGCGCGGCGCTGGCGCTCGCGGGCGTCCATTCCGTCATCACCGCCGCCGATCTCGCCCGTCCCGTCCCGGTCATCACGCTCCGGGCCGAGCACGCGTTGCCCTCGCTCACGCCGTTCCTTCAACCGGTGATCGCCAGCGACGAAGTGCGCTATGTCGGCGAGCCGGTCGCCGTCGTGCTGGCCGCCACCGCCGCGCTGGCCGAGGACGCGGCCGCCGCGGTCGCGCTCGATATAGAGGCGCTGCCCGCGGTGGTCGAGCGGGACGCCGCCGCGAGCGGCGCCGCGCTGGTCGTGGCATCCGCCGGCACCAACGAGATGGTGCGCCTCACCGCTGTGCTGGGCGATGCCGAGCGCGCCTTCGCCACGGCTGACTACAGCCGCAGCGAGCGCTTCGAGGTGCAACGCCACACCGCGGTCATGCTGGAGCCGCGCGGCCTGCTCGCCGAATGGGACGCTGCGCGCGGCCTCCTCACCGTCTCGGGCGCGGCGAAGACGCCGTTCATGAACCGCCGCATGCTCGCGCGCCAGCTTGACCTCGCCGAGAGCGCGATCGCGATGGCCGAGAACGACGTGGGCGGCGGCTTCGGCGTGCGCGGCGAATTCTATCCCGAGGATTTCCTCATCCCCTTCGCGGCGATCCGCGCCGGCCGCGCGGTCAAATGGATCGAGGGCCGGCGCGAGCATTTCCTCGCCAGCAATCACGCACGCGACTTGCACGGCGAGATCGCGATCGCCTGCCGCAAGGACGGCACCATCCTCGCGCTGCGCGGCTTGGTCCGGGCCGACATGGGCGCATATATCCGCACCAACGGCGCGACCGCGCCGCGCAATGTGGCGCAAGTGCTCGCGGGTCCCTATCGCGTGCCGAACGTGCGCGTCGAATCGGTGCTGCTCGCCACCAACAAGACGCCGATCGGGACCTATCGCGGCCCTGGCCGGTTCGAGGCCGATTTCTTCCGCGAGCGGCTCATCGACCTGGCAGCGCGCGATCTCGGGCTCGACCGCGTCGAGTTCCGCCGCCGCAATCTCATCGCCGAGCGCGAGATGCCGTGGACGCACGCCGGCATGGCGCCCTATGGCGGCGGCGAGTATGACAGCGGCGATTATCGCGACACGTTCGAGCGCTGCCTCGCTGAATTCCGTTGGGACGAGAAGCAGGCGCTCGCCGGCAAGGAGATCGACGGCCGTTGCCACGGCATCGCCATCGGCTGCTATGTCGAAGGTGGCGCTTCGGGCCCGCACGAGACCGCGCGCATCGCGATGGAGGAGGACGGATCGGTGGCGGTCGCGGTCGGCTCGTCCTCGGTGGGGCAGGGCATCGAGACCATCTTCGCGCAGATCGCCGCCGATGCGCTCGAGTTACCGATGAGCCGCATCGCCAGCGTGCGCCACGGCTCGACGGCGCACGTGTCGGACGGGGTGGGCTCGCACGCCTCGCGCTCTACGGTGATGGGCGGCTCGGCGATCCTCCTCGCCGCAGACGCCTTCAAGACCGCGCTCAAGACGGCGGCCGCGAAGCGGCTCGGCTGCGGCACGGATGATCTCGCGATCGGGGACGGCACGGTCGCCGCGCGCGACGGCGTGTCGCTGTCATTCGCCGATCTTGCCGGCGCTGCGGCCGAGGCGACGTTCAAAAACAACCGGCGCACCTATGCCTATGGCGCGCACGCGGCCCATGTCGCGGTCGATCCCGGCACGGGCGCGGTAGAGGTACTGGAATACGTCGCGGTCGAGGATGTGGGGCGCATCGTCAACCCGCTGACGCTGCACGGCCAGACGGTGGGCGCGATCGTGCAGGGGTTGGGCGGCGCGCTGCTCGAGCACCTGGTCTATGACGAGGACGGGCAGCTGCTCACCGGGTCGCTCGCCGACTATCTCATGCCGACCGCGTCGGACGTCCCGCCGATCATCGCGATCGCGCTCGAGGCGAAGCCGTCGCCGGTCAATCCGCTTGGCGCCAAGGGGGCAGGCGAGGGTGGCATCGTTCCGGTGGGCGGCGTGATCGCCAACGCGGTCGCCTCGGCGCTGGCTTCGCTCGGTGTCGAGCCGCGCGCGCTGCCGCTGTCGCCGCCGCGGGTGTGGCGGCTCATCGAGGAGGCGCGCGCGCGCCAGGTGCGATGAACATTCTGCTGACGCCGGCGCGGATCGGCGCGGTCGAGATCAGGAACCGCATCGTCATGCCGCCGATGACGACACGGCTCGCCGACGCCGAGGGCTTCGTCACCGACGACACGATCAACTATTACCGCGCGCGGGTCGAGGGCGGCGTCGGCCTCATTACCTGCGAGATGGCCGCGCCCGAGCGCGCCGGCCGGCATCGCTTCCACGAGCTCGGCATCTATGACGACCGCTTCGTCCCCGGTCTCGCGCGCCTGACGCGGGCGATCCACATGGGCGGCGCCAAGGCGTCGATCCAATTGGGCCATGCCGGCGGCCACACGCGCCAGGACATATGCGGCGAGACGCCGATCGCGCCGTCCGCGATCACGCACCCGGTCTACGAGATCACCAACGCCACCATCGTGCCGCAGGCGATGTCGAAGGCGCGCATCGCCGAGACTGTCGCCGCTTTCGCCGCTGCCGCCGCGCGCGCGCGCAGCGCAGGTTTCGATTGCGTCGAAATCCACGCCGCGCACGGCTATCTCATTTCGCAGTTCCACACGCCATTTGAGAACCGCCGCACCGACGAATACGGCGGCAGCCTCGAGAACCGCGCGCGCTTCGGGCTCGAAGTGCTGCACGCGGTGAAGGACGCGGTGCCGGGCATGCCGGTCATTTACCGCATCTCGGTCGAGGATTATTTTCCCGAGGGCATGCCCTACGACGAGGGCAAGAGGATCGCGCTGTGGGCCGCCGAGGCCGGCGCCGACGCGCTTCATGTCGCCGCGGGGCATTACCGCTCGCTGCCGTCGGGCGCGATGCAGCTGCCGCCGATGGCGCTGCCCGACGGGCTGTGGCTCGACTACGCGGCCGGAATCAAGCGCGAGGTCGCCGTGCCGGTGATCGCGGTCGGACGGCTTGGCGATCCGCTCGTCGCGGCGGCGGCGGTCGAAGGCGGCAAGGCCGATTTCATCGCGCTCGGCCGCAGCTCGGTGGCCGAGCCGCAATGGGTCGAGAAGCTCCGCCGCGGCGAGCCGGCACGGCGCTGCCTCGCCTGCAACACCTGCATCAACGAGATGCGCGGCGGCGCGCGCATCGGCTGCGTCGTCAACGGCGCAGCCGGGCGCGAGACAGCGTTTCTCGCCATGGCGCCGGCGACGGGCGCGCGCATCGCCGTGATCGGCGCCGGCCCCGCTGGATTGAGCTATGCGGCGCTGATGGCCGCGGGCAATGCGGTCACCGTATTCGAGCGCGACGACAAGCCCGGCGGCGCGTTCCGCCTCGCAGGCCATGCGCCGCTGTTCCAGGAAGTCGAGGCGAATCCGCGCGCGTTCGAGCTTTACATCGCGCAACTTGTCGAGGCTTGTAGGCAAAAGGGCGTGATTTTCAGATTCGGTGTCGAGGTGGCGAGTACGCCAGAGCTGCTCGAGCCGTTCGATCGGATCGTGCTGGCGGCCGGGGCGTGCTATCGCTGGGGGTTGGGGCCGGCGGCGAGGCTGCTGCTCCGAAGCGGCGCGGCGCATTGGCCTGGACTGCGCACGATCTTTTCGTCGCCGCGGTTCCGGGAGTGGTTTTATTTCACGGCGCGGGCCGCGACCGGCGAAGGCTTCCGCGCGCTGGCGCGGCCAGGGCAGGAGATCGTCGTCATCGGCGACGCGCGCCGCGCCGGCAAGAGCAAGGACGCGATATCGGACGCCTTCGACGCCGCCTATGGATTGTCAGCACCCCCCCGGATTTTGTCTATTCCGCGGCGTTTTTCGTCCGCAAAGCGTCGTTGACCGCGGGCATCACCTTCTCGGCCATGAGCGCCATCGATTTCCGCCCCAGCGCCGGGTCGGTCCAGTTCTTGCCGCAATAGAGGAGCGTGCCGAACCCGCCGGTCGCCTCGTGGAGCGCGAGGATCGCGTCCGCCACCTTGTTGGGGCTGCCGGCGATGACGATGTCGCGCATGATGTAATCGACGGTGACGTCCGCATCCGCCATCGCGTCGTTGCGCTTGAAGGCGCCCATCTTGCGCGCGCGCGCGAGCTTGGTCGAGAGCTGGCGCATGTAGAACCGGTAGGGGCTGTCGGCGTCGCTGCGGCCATAGGCATCCGCGACCTTGTCGTCCTCGGCGACGAAAATGGAGCGCGCGACGCGCCAGATCGAACGGTCCGCCTTCCGCCCCGCCTCGGCGGCGCCCTTCTCATAGAGCGCCCAATGGTTCTTGACCCAGTTGGCATGGAGATAGGGCGCGGTCGCGGGAATGAATCCGCGCCGCCCCAGCGCCACGACGCCTTGCGAATTGGGGTCCGTCACCGTGCCCATGATCGGCGGGTGCGGAAGCTGGTAGGGCTTCACCATGACGCCCACGCCCATCTCGGGCCACAGCGTCTTCGCGGTGCTGATGTTCCAGAACTTGCCTTTGACGTCGTAGGGCGCGGCGCCGGTCCAGAGCTTGATCACCTGGTCCAGCGATTCGACGAACATCGCGCCGCGGTCGTGCTCGAGGAGCTCGAGCGCCTCGGCGTCCGAGCGCAGGATGCCGGCGCCGAATCCCAGGATGAGCCGCCCCTCGAGCAGATGGTCGAGCATCGCCGCGTTGGTCGCGACCACGACCGGATGGCTGAAAGGCAGGTTCGCGACCGAGGTGCCGAGCTTGATCTCTTTGGTCGCGTCCATCAGCGATCCCACGAACATCATGCTGTTGGGGATGTTCTCGCACAGATCGGTCAGGTGCTCGCCGCAAAAGGCTTCCGCGTACCCGAGCTTGTCGGCGAGGATGAAGGCCTCGCGGTCCTCCTTGAGCGTCTCGGTGTAGTTGCGCTCCTTGGGATGGACCGGCATGGTGAAAAAGCCGAGCTTCATCGATCGTCTCCGGGTTCCGGTGGCGTCCTGATCCGGGCGATTATGCCATATTTTTCCATCATCGACCTAGGGCGTGGACAGATGAACGCGCAGCCATGGCCTGATGCATGCCGGATGCTCGCCCACGCGCCGAAATCGAGCGGCCGACGCAAAGCGGAGCGGAGTGGAAGCGTGGCGACGGTTTGCTGTCATACAGTCGCTTCCCATTTACGCGATGGAAGGTGCATCAAGTACCTTTGCGAGGGCAATGTTCAAGTTGCCGTACCCAAGCCCCATTCCTATGATGGGGGCGCCCCATGATGGGACGTTGGCTTGCTCGTCACCAACCCGAATGGTTTGAGCGGGTGCGTTTAGACGAGCCGTGTTGCATCGGGCCGACCGGCGAGCTTGTGCTAACTATTAGCGGCAAATGGGCGCTGGAGAGCATTTTCGTGCAAATCATCACCAAGATTGATGAATCTGGGACGCATGATACGCCTTACATGGTGATGGGCGGATATGCCGCGCGCCTCGGTGAGTGGAACCGCTTTGACCACAAGTGGAAGAAGGCGCTCCGCAAAGCTGGGTTGGGATATTTCCACTCGAAGGAACACGGCGACCATCCCTTCGCGTTAAAGGGTGTGAAAATCGCCGACGAGAATTTGATGTTTGGATTTGTCGTTCGTCTCGATAAAGCCGACTACCAGAAATTCTACCGCGAAGGTGGGTGGGGCGGTAAAGCGCAGCCCGACAGCATGTACGGACTCTGCTTCCGCTACTGCCTTTCATGCGTGCTTAAGTGGGCGACCGCAGAGATGCAGAGGCCCGATCTTCTAGGGTCCAGACTCATAAAATCCACCAAACGATCGCCGCGACGAGGCAGACGGACGCGAGGAAGTTTCTTGCCAGCCGATCGTAGCGCGTGGCAATGCGCCTGAAGTCTTTGAGCCGGCAGAAGGCGTTCTCGATGCGGT
>DATNID010000026.1:0-188168 GCA_035604615.1 Allostellaceae bacterium
GACGGCGCAGGCCGGTGGGCTCGACGCTCGGCGCCGCGGCGCCGTTGCCGCGCCGCTCCGCTGCCTTGGCCGAAATCGGTATCGACACGCGATGGGTTTGCCCGTCGCTCGTCCGCGCCGTCACCTCGAGCGCGATGGCGCCGTCCATGGCGTCGGGAATTCGGCCGAGCGAGAAGGCAAAGCCGGACTGGTCCGCCTTGGGAAAGAGCGGATGGATCTGCGCCACGTCCGGCCGCGCCAGGCCGTAGGACGCGCGGCACGAGCCTGCGCCGTCGACGGCAATCGTGATCTCGGCGATCGGTGTCGCTGCCAGCGCCCATCCTTGCGCCGTCAAGGCGAGGACGCCGCTGTCGCCGTCGCGATCGAGCACGGCCTCGTCGATCGCGGCGAGGAAATTCGCCAGGCGGGCTGGGGGGATTTGCGTCTCGCGCCGCGGCTTCAGGCCGCGGAACGCGCCGTCGCTGATGAAATGCAGCAGCGCGTTGTCGGTGCGCTCGCCGAGCTGTCGGCACTGCTCGAGGTAGAAGGCGGTATCGAAATTCTCGTGCGGGTTGCGCCCCTCGCGCGCGCCGGTCTCCATGTAGTGCATCAGCGGATCGACGTTGAGCGCCGCCAGGTCGGGATTGTTGCGGAGATAGAACTCCGCGTCGAAGAGCCCGGAATTCGCGATCGTCTGGTAGTCGTCGAACAGCGATCCCATGACGCTCTCTGAGGCATAAACCGTCGCGGCGACGGTTCCGGCGGAACGGTGGACCCGGTGGCGCCCGGCGGGGGCAATGGCGACCGGAAAATGGAAAGACGCGCGCGAAACAATCGCGCCGCAGCTCTAACAGATAATGGTTATCGGTTTCACAAGCGCGGCAGAATTAAGACAGCGTTAAGTGTCGTCGGCCAAGTTCTAACAGTTCATAAATTGCGGACTGCCAATATGCCACCTCGATCCGATCAAACACCGGCGCAAGACGCGGCAACGCAGTCCTTGCCGCGGAAAATGTGTCGCATCGTCGGATAAATCCAATCCAAATCGGGAAATGTGCTATTATGTTGTTGGCGAAATTAATGATATTTGGGATCTCCGCGGATGCCTGATCTTCGGTTGGAGGCGGACCAGGGCGCCCGGTCGGAGCCGAGCGGGTTCTACGCGCTCGCCGAGATCGCGCGTCGATCGGGTATCGACACCACCGTCGAGCACTTGTGCCGGTCGTATGTCTTCAAGGGCCACGAACCCTCGAGCGACATTCTCGTCGCGGTCGGCCGCGAGCTGGGGCTCGAAGGCCGCGTCGTCCATTTCCGCTGGGCCGAGCTCGCGAAGCTGCGCAAGTCGCTGCCGGCGATCGTGCGGCTGCGCGACGGCAGCGCGCTGATCCTCGAGGCGGTGCAGCAGACCGAGGCGGGCATCGCTCCGGTGCTGCGCGATCCGCGCGCGCCGTCGGACGCGCTGGTCACGGTCGACGAACCGGCGCTGACGTCGCAATGGGACGGCGAGATCGTCCTCGTCAAGCGCCGCTTCCGTCTCGACGACGAGCAGCAGCCGTTCGGGTTCGGCTGGCTATTCGGCCAGGTGCTGCGCGAGAAGCGCCTGTTCGGGGACATCGCCTGGGGCGCGCTCGTGTCCACGCTCTTCGCGATCGCGCCGCCGTTCCTGTTCATGATCGTGTTCGACCGCGTGCTGGCGAATCATTCCTATTCGACGCTCGAGGTCGTCGCCGGCGCCCTGCTGATCCTGATCGGTTTCGAGATGGCGTTCAGCTTCCTGCGCCGCCGCTTCATCGCCATCGCCACGACGCATATCGACGCGCGCCTCAACATCTACATCTTCGAGAAGCTCCTCAATCTGCCGATGGAGTATTTCGAGACCCACCCCACCGGCGAGACGACGACGCGCCTGGCGCAGATGTGGAAGATCCGCAATTTCCTCACCGGCCAGCTGTTCGGCGCCTTCCTCGACTGCGTGCCGCTCCTCGGCATCGTGCCGGTGATGCTGATCCTGCAGTGGCGTCTGGCGCTGATCGTGTTCGTCATCGCTTGCTTCATCTTCGCCGTCGTGACCGCATTCCTGCGGCCGATGGCCGAGCATAATCGGCGGGTGACGGCTGCGGAGCACGCCAAGTTCTCGCATCTCGTGGAAAGCATCTACGGCATGCGCACCATCAAGTCGCTGGCGCTCGAGGGGCGGCGGCGGCACGAATGGGACGGGCTCATCGCCAACGCCGCCACGGCGCAGCACGGGTTCTTCGAGATCTCGAACTACCCGCATACGCTGAGCCTCCCGTTCGAGCGCCTGATCTATTCGGGAACGATGATGCTGGGCGCCTATCTGCTGCTGTCGCAGCCGGAGGTGATGTATCCCGGCAGTCTGCTTGCGTTCTCGCTTCTCTCGATGCGCCTGGTCTCGCCGCTCATCCAACTGGCGCACCTGCAGCGCGACCTCGCCGAGGCGCGGGGCGCGATCTCGGTGATCGCCGACGTGATGAACGCGCCGCCCGAGCAGTCGCGCGCGGGTTCGGGCCTGCGCCTCCCGATCAGGGGCGAGATCAATTTCCAGGCGGTCAGTTTCCGCTACAAGTCCGGCTCGCCCTTGGCGCTCGACGCGGTGTCGTTCCGCATCCCGCGCGGGTCGATGTTCGGGATCATGGGGCGGAGCGGTTCGGGCAAGACCACCATAACCCGGCTGCTCCAGGGCCTGAACCCGACCTACGAAGGCATCATCAAAGTCGACGGGATGGATCTGCGCGAGATCGACCTCACCCATCTGCGCACCCATATCGGCGTCGTGCCGCAGGAGAACTTCCTGTTCAGCGGCACGATCCGCGAGAACATCGCCATGCCGCGGCCGGGCGCGACCTTCGCCGAGGTGGTGCGCGCGGCGCAGATGGCCGGCGCGGAAGAGTTCATCGAGCGCATGCCGAAGGGCTACGACACCAAGCTCGAGGAAGGGGCGGTCAATCTGTCGGGCGGGCAGCGCCAGCGTTTGGCGATCGCGCGCGCGCTCATCATCGACCCGCCGGTCCTGGTGCTTGACGAGGCGACGAGCGCGCTCGACGCCGAGAGCGAGGCCATCATCAACACCAACCTGCGGCGCATCGCCCAGGGCCGCACCATCGTCTGCATCTCGCACCGACTCTCCATGCTGGTGCCGGCCGACGCGATCCTGGTGATGGAGCGCGGCCAAGTCTACGACATCGGCAGCCACGACGAGTTGCTCTATCGCTGCGACATCTACAAGCATCTGTGGCAGCAGCAGAACCGTCACATGGATCGAAGCACGTCCAATGTCCAACTTGCCATCGCTCGCCCGCCAGAGGCGTGACCTCTCGGTCGATGCCGTCGTCAGCGCGTTCGAGTCGGACACGCAGGCGGTCATCCTGCGCACCAGCCCGCGGAGCGAGCACCTCTCGCTTTACGTGCTGCTCGCGATGGTCTTCGTCGGCCTCGTGCTGATGTCGGTGACGAAGCTCGACATCGTCGTCGCAGGCGACGGCCGCACTGTCGGCACCGAGGGCTCGTTCTACGTCCAGCCCTTCGACAAGGGCATCGTCCGCGCGATCAACGTCAAGGTGGGCGACGTGGTGAAGAAAGGCGAGGTGCTGGCCACCCTCGATCCGACCTTCGCCAGCGCCGACGTCGCCAAGTTCGAGCAAACGCTGGCGAGCGCCGAGGCCGACAAGGCGCGGCTCGAGGCGGAGCAGTCCGGGCAGCCCTACCATCCCGACGCCGGCGGTCAGTACGAGCTGCTGCAGGAGGCGATCTATCAGCAGCGCCAGTCTCTCTACCGTTCCTCGGTCGCCAATTTCGACGCGCAGATCGGCACCGGCGAGTCGGCCATCGCCCGCCTCAAGCAGGACGCGGAAACCTACAACCAGCGGCTCAAGGTGAGCTCCGACGTCGAGAAGATGCGGGCGCAATTGCAGCAGATGGGCTGGGGCAGCAAGCTCGAGGCGCTAAGCGCGACCGATGCACGGCTCGAGATCGAGCGGCTCAAATCCTTTAGTACCAATCAAATCGCGGAGACTCAGCACACGGTCGATTCGCTGAAGGCGCAGCGCGCGACCTTCATCGGCAACTGGAGCTCCGAGATCGCGCAATGGCTCGCCAACGACCGCAACACGATCGCTCAGGTGAAGGAAGATCTGGCCAAGGCGAACCGGGCCCACGACCTCGTCAACATCACCGCGCCCACCGACGCCTACGTGCTGAAGATCGGCAAGGCCTCGGTCGGCGGGATCGTCGGCACCGGAGCGGTGGACGCCGGCAGCGACCCGCTGTTCACGCTCGTTCCCGTGGGCACGCCGCTCGAGGTCGAGATGGCGGTCGAAGCGAAGGATATCGGCTTCATCCGCGTCGGCGACGCGGTGACCGTCAAGTTCGCGGCCTACCAATTCATTCGCTACGGCACCGCCAAGGGCGTGATCAAGTCGATCAGCAGCGACAGCTTCACCACCGACTACAACAACCAGGTGGCGCCGCCCTACTACAAGGCGCGCGTTGCCTTGACCGACGTCCATCTGCACGACGTTCCCTCGACCTTCGCGCTCATGCCGGGCATGACGCTTACCGCCGACATCATGGCGGGGCGGCGCACGATCCTGTCGTATCTCCTGGAAGGCGCGCTGCGCAGGGCGTCCGAGGCGATGAGGGAACCGTGACCGGCGCCGCCGCGGGCGCGCTCCGCCCATGGCGTTGAGCGGAGGCGGGCTCGCGCGGCTGCTGCCGCGCCGCCGCTCGGCGCTGGAGCGGGCCGAGCGCGAATTGGAGCGCGGCAACGCCGGGCGCGCCGTCGCGCTGATGCGCGCGGCGGCCGAAGCGGGCGACGCTCGGGCGCAACTCCGTCTCGGCCAGCTCTATGAGCGCGCCCAGGGCGTGCCGCGCAATTTCGTCGAGGCCGTGCGTTGGTACAAAGAAGCCGCCGGCCGGGGCTCGGTGTCGGCCCAGGCGCGGCTCGGCGAGATATACCTGACCGGCCGTGCCGCGCCCGACAGCGCCACCGAGGCCGCCGCCGCCCATCTCGAGGATAAGGGCAGCCGCGACAGCGCGCTGCGGCTGCTGTTCCCGCAGGGCCTCGCGATTCGCCAGGATTTCGCCGAGGCCGCGACGTGGAACAAGCGCGCCGCCGAAGCGGGCGACGCCGCGGCCCAGGTCCAGCTCGCCTTCCAGTTCGCCACCGGCCGCGGCCTCGACGCCGACTGGCAGGAAGCCGAGCGCTGGTTCGGCGCGGCGGCGGCACAGGGCGCGGAGACCGGCCAGCTCGGTCTCGGCATGCTCTATGCCGGCGGCTATGGCCGCGAGGCGGACTACGCCGCCGCCGTCACCTGGTTCGAGCATGCGGCCGCGCGCGGCAATGCCGCCGCCAAGGCCGGGCTCGCCATGCTCAATCTCCGCGGCAATGGCGTCGCGCGCGACGAGGGCCGCGCCGCCGCGCTGTTCGCCGAGGCCGCCGCCCAAGGCCACGCCGAGGCCATGTTCTATCTCGGCGAGATGTTGCGCAGCGGACGCGGCGTCGAGCCCAGTCCGTCCCAGGCCGAGACTTGGCTGCGTCGCGCCGCTTCGCGCGGCTATGTGCGCGCGCTGGTCGCGCTCGGACGGCTGCTGACCGACGGGCCCGGTGTGCGCGACTTCGACAGCGCCAGCATTCTCTATCGCCAGGCCGCCGATCTCGGCGACGCCGAAGGCCAGCTCGCTCTCGGCCATCTCTATCTCGCGGGCAAGGGCGTTCCGCCCGATCCGGTCGAGGCGGCATCGTGGTTCGCCAAGGCGGCCGACCAGCACCATGTCGGCGCCTATGCGGCGCTGGGCTCGATCCATGCCGACGGTCGCGGAGTGGCGCAGGACTACGCCGCCGCGCGTGACTGGTTCGACCGCGCCGCCGCCGCGGGGAGCGCCGATGGACTCTATCTCCTCGCCAACCTGCAAGCGCTGGGTCTCGGGCTCGAGCGCGATCAGGACGCCGCGCTGGCGTCATATCGCCGCGCGGCCGAGCAGGGCAGCGCCCAGGCCAGCCTCCGGCTCGGCGTGCTCTATGCCACCGGCGGCGTCGTCGAGCAGGACTACGAAGCCGCCGCCGCGTGGTACGAAAAGGCTGCCATGCAAGGCAGCGGCGACGGAAACTACAACCTCGCCTTCCTCCGCATCCGCGGCCTCGGCGTGCCGGGCGATGCGGCGCAAGGCTTGCGCATGCTGGCCGATGCCGCCGACGCGGGCGCCGCCAACGCGGCTTGGGCGCTCCACGTGCTGCACGACGAGGGCGCCTATGTCGCCGCCGATGCGGCCGCCGCCATGCGTTGGCTCGTGCGCGCGGCGGAACTGGGCGTCACCGCGGCGCTGACGCGGCTGGTGCAATGGCTCGACCAGGGGCGCGAAGCGGCGCCCGCTTCCGAGCATGTCGTGGCGTTGCTCGAGCGCGCGGCGCAGGCCGAGGACGCCACCGCGCAAGCCACGCTCGCGCGGCTCCTTTATGACGGGCGCCACGTCGCGCGCAACGAAGCGGCCGCGCTGCGCTGGTTCAGCCGCGCGGCCGAGCGCGGCAACGCCTTCGCGCAGGCGTGGCTCGGCGACGTGCTGAGCCAGGGCAAGGGCGTGATCGCCGATCGCGAAACGGCGTGCGCCTGGTACGGCAGGGCGGCCGCGCAAGGCCACATGGGCGCGCTGGCGCGGCTCACCGAACTGACGCAGGGCGACGCCGGCGCGGGCGAGCGCATGGCGGCGTTGTTCCAGCTCTGGCTCAAGGCGGCCGAAGCGGGCAGCGCGCTGGCGCAGCGCGTGGTCGGCGATTTCTACCGCACCGGAATCGGCACCGAGCGCTCCGCCGCCGATGCTACGCGCTGGCTCAGGGCCGCCGCCGATCAGGGCAACGCCGCGGCCCAAGTGCTGCTCGGCGCAATGCTCGCGCGCGGCTCCGACGTGCCGCCCGATCCCAAGGCGGCCTTCACCCTGTTCCAGAAGGCCGCCGCGCAGGCCAACGCCGACGGCGAATACAATCTCGGCGTCTGCTATCGCGTCGGCATCGGCGTGCAGCCGGACGCCGACGCGGCGCGGCACTGGTATGGGCGCGCGGCCAAGGAGGGCCAGCACTCGGCGCAATTGGCATTGGGCGATCTCTTGGCGCAGTCGGCGCGCGACGCGGACGAACTCGGCGAAGCGGCGCAGTGGTACGCGGCGGCGGCCGAGGCCGGCAATGCGGCCGCGAAAGAAGCGCTCGCCCGGCTCGATCACGAATTCCCTCTCCGCCCCGTTGGGGCGGAGAGGGCAGGGTGAGGTGGGGCCGTCCGCAAGCGCGGCGCGTCGGCGCAATTCACAGGCGATGACGACTCTCGACGCGATGCTACGTCGGCCGCAACCCCCACCTCACCCCGGCCCTCTCCGCCCCGACGGGGCGGAGAGGGTGGGATCGGTTGTGTCGCCGTCGCCGAGCGCGCGCTGCATCAGCACGCTGTCGACCCAGCGCCCGAACTTCCATCCCGTCGCGGGCAGCACGCCGACGCGGCCGAAGCCGAGCCGGCCATGGAGCGCGATCGAGGGCACGTTGGCGCTGTCGCCGATCACCGCCACCAACTGGCGATAGCCCAGCGCCGTGCAGCGCTCGATCAACGCGGTGAGCAGCGCGCGCCCGATGCCGCGCCTGATCGCGTCGGGCGCGACATAGATCGAGTCCTCGAGCGTGTAGCGATAGGAGCTGCGCTGGCGGTAGGGCGCGGCATAGGCATAGCCCTTGACCGCTCCTTCGCCATAGCACGCGACCAGCCACGGCAGCCCGCGCGCAAGCACGTCCTGGTGACGGCGGCGCATCTCGGCCTCGCCCGGCGCCTCGTCCTCGAACGAGGCGAGGCCGGTCAGCACGTGATGGCCGTAGATGCGGGCGATCTCGGGCAAATCGTCGGACGCGGCGTCCCGGAGTGCGAAGCCGGTCGTCGCGCTCACGTCCGCCTCAGCACCGCCGGATCGATCGAGGCGAGCGCGGCCAACAGCTCGCGCATGTCCGCGGCGAGGCGCGCGAGGAACGGCTTGCGGTCGAAACTGCGCTCGTCCATGTAGAGGCCGCGGCTGAGCTCGATCTGGATGCCGTGTCCGCCCTCGTGCGGCTGACCGTAATGCGCGGTGGTGAAGCCGCCGGCATAGGGCGTGTTGCGCGCGACCTGATAGCCCTTGGCGCGCAGGAGCTCGTGCGCCGTCTCGGTGACGAGCGGATGGCACGCGGTGCCGTGGCAGTCGCCCAGCACGATGTCGGCGCGGCTCTTGGGATTGCCGCGCTCGCCCTGTGCGATCGAGGACGGCATCGAGTGGCAATCGACCAGGAGATAATACTCGAAGCGCTCGCGCGTCGCGGCGAGCATCTGCTTCAAGGCGCGGTGATAGGGTCGGTAGAGCCGCTCGACCCGCTCGGCGGCTTCCGCGAAGCGCAACTTGCGCGCATAGATCTCCTCGCCGGTGGCGACCACGCGGGCGATGGTGCCGAGCCCGACGCGCACCCTGGGCGAGCGGCTGTTGACGTAAGCCGGGAGCGCGTCCTCGAACATCGCCGGATCGAGCTCGTAGGCCTCGCGGTTGGGATCGAGATATGCGCGCGGGAAGCGCGCCTTCAGCATCGGCGCCGCGATCGCGGCTTGAGGGTCGAAGATCTCGTCGACATAGCAGTCCTCGGAGCGCCTGAGCGTCATGGGGTCGAGGCGCGAGGCGGCGAGGAAGGCTGCGGGATAGTCGCTGCCGCTATGGGGCGAGGCCAGCACCAGCGCCACGTCCTGGGGCCGGACGGCGTGGATTTCGATCGGCGGTTCGACCGCCGCGCTGGGTTCGATACGCCCTTCCATGCCAAGAGATTAGGGGCAACCGCCCGGCCCTGTCATCCCTTGTGATGAATCACGCCGCACTTCGCCGCGGCATAGCGACGGCCGATACGGGCCGCCACTGCGCGCTGCGTCGTCACCGATCCAACGGAGGATCGTGCAGGATCGGGCCGGGGCCATAGGCCGTGACACGCCCGAATGACAGGTCCACCCGATAATCGGCGCGATCGAAACCCCACCCTGAGATCAGCCGGTCGGCGTACTTCAAGACCTCGGTGTTTCCCTCATGCGAATAGCCATCGGGCGGGCCGAGCGTCGCGACCACTTGGTCCTTGGTCATGCCGTCGTGGATGTCCGCCATCTTCTCTCCGGTCGTGCAACCGGACGCGACGAGGACAGAGAGCACGACGCCCCATGTCCATGCCGAACGGGACTTGCATGGCCGAGTTCGCGTACCGAATGCTGGCATCTGTGGCCCTTCCCGCGACATATGATTGTCGCAAAATCTTGCGGCAGGCGCGGCGTCGGCGATAGATACGGAAACTACCTAGGCCGACGGTGGCCGGAGGAAACTCGCGGGGTTTGGCGGGTTTCCGGCATAAACAATCTGTTATCCCCGCCGATAACGCTTCATTCAGGCCTGCCGGCTAGACTGGCGCCGGTCCCTCCCTTGTCGGGCCAAACCCCGAGGCAAGACCATGGCGCGGATTCTGCTGGCCGAAGACGACGACAGCGTGCGGCTGTTCCTCGCCCGCGCGCTGCGCAAGGCCGGCCACGAGGTGTGCGACATGCCCGACGGCGCCGCGGCACTCGACTGGATCAGCGAGCATCCGGTCGATCTGCTGCTCGCCGACGTGGTGATGCCGGGCCTCGACGGGATCGAGCTGGCGCGCCGCGCCGGCGACATGTGGCCCCATCTGCGCGTCATCTTCATCACCGGCTTCGCCGCGGTGGCGTTGCGCGCGCTCGACACCTTGCCGCGCCAGGCGACCGTGCTCGCCAAGCCCTTCCATCTCCGCCGTCTCGTCGCCGAGGTCGATCGCTTCCTCGCCGCGTGACTTGTAAGCGCGCCGGAATTGGGTTACATCGCGCGGGCGAAAATGGGCGCGTAGCTCAGCGGGAGAGCACTTCCTTGACATGGAAGGGGTCGTAGGTTCAATCCCTGCCGCGCCCACCATCGCAACGCAAGAACACCGGCACCGAGGAGGGATCATGGCCAAGGCTTATTGGATTGCGTGCTACCGCGCGATCAAGAACCCCGATGCGCTCGCGGACTATGCGAAGCTGGCGGGTCCGGCGATCCAAGCGGGCGGCGGCCGCTTTCTGGCGCGCGGCAATCCCGCCAAGACCTACGAGGCCGGGCTCGCCCAGCGCGTCGTCATCATCGAGTTCGACAGCGTACAGCAGGCGACCGCGGCGCATGACAGCCCGGGATACCAGGCGGCCTTGAAGGCCTCGGCGGCGCGGCCGAGCGCGACATGCGCATCGTCGAAGGCGTGTGAAAACCGCCGCTTCCATGCCATGATGGCGCCAAGCAGCGGATTCCATCGGAGGACACCATGCCGAAATACATGCTCGTGAGCTTCAAGACCTGTCCCTGGGTGCAGCGCTCGGCGATCGTGCTGCGCGAGAAGAAGATCGATTTCGAGTTCCGCCACATCGAGCCCGACAATCGGCCCGACTGGTTCCTCGCCATATCGCCGCACAAGAAGGTGCCGGTGATGCGCATCGACGACAAGATCTCGCTGTTCGAGTCGAACGCCATCAACGAGTATCTCGACGAGACCATCGCGCCGCGGCTCCATCCCGAGGACCCGATCGAGCGCGCCGTCAACCGCGCCTGGACCGACTACGTGCCGACCTTCGCCGACGTCGTCACCGCGACCGCCTATGCCGACAGCGAGGCCAAGTACAACGAGGCGGCGGCCAAGATTCCGGTGCCGTTCGAGCGGCTCGAGCGGGCGCTGGAAAAGCAGGGCGCCGGCCCGTTCTTCAACGGCGCCAAATATTCCCTGGTGGACGCGGCCTACGCGCCCTTCCTGCAGCGCTATTTCTTCCTCGACCGGGTGAAGTCCCTGGGCTTCATCGAGAAGTTTCCGCGCCTCAAGGCGTGGGGCGCGGCGCTCTTGGCGCGGCCCTCGACGCATTCCTTCCCCGAGGCCGAATTCGAGGCGATGTATCGCGACAACCTGAAGCGCCGCAACATGTGGGTGTCGAAGTTCATCACCAGCTCGAAGGTCGCGGCGGAATAATCGTCCTCGTTCGATCGATAACGGCCGGGGCCGCGCGGTGACGCGCGCGACCCTGGCCGTGACCTTCGCCCTCGAGCCGCGCCAGCGCGCGCTGGTCGAGGAGGCGGCCGGCGCCGAGGCTCAAATCGTCTGGCTCGCCGGACTCGATCCCGCCGCGCGCGCCGCAGCACTCCGATCCGCGGGCGCGGTGCTCGCGCGCCACACCAACGAGCTGACGGCGGACGAAAAGCCGCTCATCGCCGGCGCTAGGCTGTTGCAGATGATGACCGCCGGGATCGACTACATCCCGCTCGCGGGCCTGCCGCCGGGCCTTACCATTGCGAGCAACCGCGGCGGCTTCTCCGAGCCGATGGCCGAGCATGCGGTGGCGTTGGCGCTCGCGGCCGCCAAGCGCCTTCTCGTCGAGCATCGCAATCTCGAGCGCGGCGAATTCAACCAGTTCACACGCAACCGCATGCTCGCGGGCGGCGTCTGTGGCATTTACGGCTATGGCGGGATCGGCGCGGCGACGGCGCGCCGCATGCGCGGCCTCGGCATGCGCATCCACGCGCTCAACCGCAGCGGCCGAACCGGCGACGATGTCGATTGGATCGGCGCGCCCGGCCGGCTCCACGAGCTGCTGCGCGCTTCGGACGTGCTGGTCATCGCCACGCCGCTGACGCGGACGACCCATCTCAGCATCGCCGCAAGCGAGCTCGCGCTGATGAAGGAGGACGCCATCCTGGTCAATCTCGCGCGCGGCGAGATCGTCGACGAGGACGCGCTCTACCGTCATCTCTGCGTCCATCCGCGCTTCTCGGCATGCCTCGACGCGTGGTGGGTCGAGCCGATGCGGCACGGCGCCTTCCGCCTCGATCATCCGTTCCTCGATCTCCCCAACGTGATCGGGTCGCCCCACAATTCCGCCATGGTCCCGGAACTCTATGACGGCGTCCTGCGCTACGCCGTGGCGAACTGCCTGCGCGCGATCCGGGGCGAGGCGCCGGAGCGCCTCGTCGCCGACGACGAACGGATGGGCTAAACAGGCCAGTGAAAAAATTTAGCGCAGAGGGCGCAGAGGTTGCGCAGGGGACGCGGAAAGTGAACCTGGACCTCCGCGCCCTCCGCGCATCGCCCGCGGCCTCTGCGCTGAACCTTTAGGATACGCCGTCCATAGGATTTTTGCCGGTACGGCTTGGCCCTTGCCGCGCAATGGCTTAAGATGAGGGCTTCACCCTCCGTCGACGGTCCGCCATGCAGGAAGAATTCTACCGCATCAAGAGACTCCCGCCCTACGTCTTCGCCGAGGTCAACGCGCTGAAGGCCAAGGCGCGGGCGGCGGGCCGCGACGTCATCGATCTCGGCATGGGCAACCCCGACGGCCCCACCCCCGAGCACATCGTCAAGAAGCTGGTCGAGACCGTGGCGAACCCGCGCACCCATGGCTATTCGGTGTCGCGCGGCATCGCCGGCCTGCGCCGCGCCCAGGCGGCCTATTACGCGCGGCGCTTCGGCGTCGAGCTCGATCCCGAGCGCGAGGTGATCGTGACCCTGGGCTCGAAGGAGGGGCTCGCCAACCTGGCGCAGGCGATCACCGCGCCGGGCGACATCGTGTTGGTGCCGAACCCGTGCTACCCGATCCACGCCTTCGGCTTCATCATGGCGGGCGCCTCGGTGCGCCACGTGCCGGTGGGGCCGGGCGTCGATTTCATGCGCGAGCTGGAAAAGGCGGTGACGCACTCGGTGCCGACGCCGACCGCGCTCCTGCTCAACTTCCCGGCCAACCCGACCGCGCAGGTGGTCGATCTCGACTTCTTCGCCGAGGTGGTCGCCTATTGCCGCAAGCGCGGCGTCTTCGTGCTGTCCGACGTGGCCTATGCCGAGATCTATTTCGACGGCAATCCGCCGCCCTCGATCCTGCAGGTGCCGGGCGCGCGCGACATCGCGGTCGAGTTCTCCTCGCTCAGCAAGACCTACAACATGGCAGGCTGGCGCATCGGCTTCGCGGTCGGCAACGAGCGCCTCATCGGGGCGCTGTCGCGGGTCAAATCCTATCTCGACTACGGCGCCTTCACCCCCATCCAGGTCGCCGCCACCGCCGCGCTCAACGGGCCGCAGGAATGCATCGATGAAATCCGCGAGCGCTACCGGCTGCGGCGCGACGTGATGATCGACGGGCTGCGCCAGGCCGGCTGGGACGTGCCCAGCCCCGCCGCCACCATGTTTGCCTGGGCGCCGCTGCCGCCTGCCTTCCGCGACCAGGGCAGCCTGGTCTTCTCCAAGCTGCTGCTCGAGCATGCCAATGTCGCGGTGTCGCCCGGCGTCGGCTTCGGCGAGTACGGCGAGAATTACGTCCGCATCGCGCTCGTGGAGAACCGGCAGCGGCTGCGCCAGGCCGTGCGCAACATCAAGCAGTTCCTCGGCGGCCGCTCGGTCGCCGGCACCAGGACCGCTCCGGCGCGGGCGAGCCGGGAGGCTGCGCTGCCGGGCGAGTGAATGAACGCCCGGGAAAGGGCGGGAATGGCCGACGGACCGGAGATCGCGTCGCCGCGGGACAGCCCGTTCCAGCGCCTCGTCGCGCGCTGGCGCCGGCGCGCCGCCGAAATCGATCCTGCGACGGGTCCCGACGCACACGAGCTCGACCCTGTGGCGCTGCGGCAGACGCTGTGGGGCGCGGGCTTCGTCACGCCGGGCGGGCGCGAACAGGTGATGACGCTGGCGGCGCCGCTGCGGCTCGGACCCGGGATGGCACTGCTCGACGTCGCGGCCGGCATCGGCGGCGCGGTGCGGGCGCTGGCCGAGCGCTTCCGCATCGAGGCGCACGGGCTCGAGCGCGACCCGGAACTGGCGCGGATCGGCATGGCCATGTCGGCCGCCGGGCGCCTCGCGCGGCGGGCGCCGGTCACTGTCTACGACGCCGAAGCCTTCGATTTGACTCCCGGACGCTACGATTGCGTGCTGGCGCGCGAAGCGACCCATGCGGTGCGCGACAAGGAGCGCTTCCTGCGCGTGCTGATGCAGGGCCTGAAGCAAGGGGGCGCGCTGGCGCTCACCGAATTCGTGCTCGACCGCGGCGCCGAGGATGGCGGCGCGCTGGCGCGGTGGGCGGAGACCGCGCCGCATCCGCCCAAGCTATGGACGCTCGAGCGCTACGAGGATTGTCTCAAGAGCCTGGGATTTGCACCGCGCGCCATCGCCGACGAGACCAGCAACTATCGCGCGCTGGTGCTCGACGCCTGGACCCGTTTCGTCGAGCGCCAGGAGCTGCGGCGCATCCCGCGCGCCGGCTTCGCCCCGGTGGTCGACGAGGCCGAGCGCTCGCTGCGCCTGGTGCAGGCGCTGGAGAGCGGCGCGCTCAGGCTCGTGCGCATCCACGCCGACGCCAATCCGCGCTGAGCGCGGCCCATCGGCGGGCGAGGCGCGGTCCTACTTGCCGCGGCCCTTCGGGTTCTGGCGCACGAAGACCGACTTGTCGGCCAGCACACGGCCGCCCGACGGATGCCCTTTGCGGAGTTCCTTGCTGCCGTCCTCGAGTTCCCGCTTGGTGGGTGGCTTGATGGACTCTTTGGGACTTTTTTTCATGTTCACTCCCGAAATAGCGTGAGCGCCAAGCCTAGGCGTCTCGTGCCCGAGTCGACAAGTGGAATGGAGCCCGTTCTCGCACGCCGCGCAGGGTGGCGGCGCCGGACGCAAGAAGCTTGCGGACATCGTGTCGGGGGGTTGACTCTGGGCATGCCAACCGAGGCGGAACCGGCCCCAGGTGAGCGCGATGCTGGACAAGCTCTTTCCCGTACTGTTCTTGGTCGGGTTGATATCGCCCTTGGCCGCGATCGTGTCGGCGATCGTCCTTTTCGTCCGCCATCGCGCTCGGGTCGAGCCGGAGCGCCATGTGCCGGTCATCGCGTTTATCCTCGCCGTGATCGTCTGCGGCGGCGTCGCGGGCTATTTCGGCATTTGGTTCGGGATCGCGGAGGCCTGTTCCGGCCCCAAGGCCGGCAATTTGTGCGGCCTGTGGGGCTTCTTCGTCACCGGGCCAATCTCCTTTGCTCTAGCGGTTGTCCTGGTCGGGCTGGCGGTCTCCTCCGTGCAGCCGGCGGCGACGCATGGCGGCGGCAATCCCGATTGATCCGCGCCCGCGCCGGTTGACAGCGTCTCGGCCGCCGCCTATGGTCGCGCCCTCCCCGAGAGGCGCATGATGAAAGTCACGAACTCGTTGAAGACGCTGAAGAAGCGCGACAAGAATTGCCGCATCGTGCGGCGCAAGGGGCGGGTCTATGTCATCAACAAGGTGAACCCCCGCTTCAAGGCGCGCCAGGGCTGAGACGCCCGCGCCGCCGGCCGTAGGAACCGCGCCCCCAGGCGCGGTTTTTTGTATGATGGGGTTCCTCTTGCCGTCGTGGGGATGATCCAGATGCGCATGCCGCAGCCCGACGCCGCCGTGATCTCGCGCCGCGCCGAGATCGCCGCCGATCTCGCCCGCATCGTCGCGCCCGACGCCGTCATGGTCGCGGAGGACGAGCGCCGCGTCTATGAGACCGACGCGCTGACGGCCTATCGCCAGAGTCCGCTCGTGGTCGTCCTGCCGTCGACCACCGACGAGGTCGCGCGGGTACTGCGCTATTGCCACGAGCGCCACATCAAGGTGGTACCGCGCGGCGCCGGCACGTCGCTTTCGGGCGGCGCGCTGCCGCTCGCCGACGGCGTCCTCCTGGGGCTCGGCAAGTTGAACCGTATCCTCGAGATCGATTTCGCCAACCGCTGCGCGGTGGCGCAGCCGGGCGTCACCAATCTCGGCATCTCGCTCGCGGTCGAGCATGCCGGGTTCTATTACGCGCCCGATCCGTCGAGCCAGATCGCGTGCTCGATCGGCGGCAACGTGGCCGAGAATTCGGGCGGCGTGCACTGCCTCAAATACGGCGTCACCACCAACAACGTGCTGGGGGTCGAGCTGGTGCTGATCGACGGCACGGTGGTGCGGCTGGGCGGCAAGCATCTCGACGCCGAGGGCTACGATCTGCTCGGCATCATCGTCGGCTCCGAGGGGCTGCTCGGCGTCGTCACCGAAGTGACGGTGCGCATCCTGAGAAAGCCCACGACGGCGCGAGCGCTGCTGGTCGGGTTCCCGTCCTGCGAGAGCGCCGGCGATTGCGTGGCATCAATCATCGCCGCCGGCATCATCCCCGGCGGGATGGAGATGATGGACAGGCCCGCGATCCACGCCACCGAGGATTTCATCCATGCGGGATATCCGCTCGACGTCGAGGCGCTGCTCATCGTCGAGCTGGACGGGCCCGCGGCCGAGGTCGATCTCCTGATCGAGCGGGTCGAGGGGATCGCGCGAAGCTGCGGCGCCACATCCTGCCGCGCCAGCACCAGCGAGGAGGAGCGGCTGCGCTTCTGGGCCGGGCGCAAGGCGGCGTTCCCGGCGGTCGGGCGCATCTCGCCCGACTATTACTGCGTCGACGGCACCATCCCGCGCCGGCGCCTGCCCGAGGTGCTGAACCGGATGACCGCGCTCGCCTCCGAGTTCGGCCTGCGCGTGGCCAACGTGTTCCATGCCGGCGACGGCAACCTCCATCCCTTGATCCTCTACGACGCCAACCGCGAGGGCGAATTGGAGCGGGCGGAATTGCTGGGAGCGGAGATTCTGCGTACCTGCGTCGCGGTCGGCGGCGTGCTCACCGGCGAGCACGGCGTCGGCGTCGAGAAGCGCGATCTGATGGACACCATGTTCACCACGGTCGATCTCGACCATCAACAGCGCTTGAAATGCGCCTTCGATCCCGATGGGCTGCTCAATCCCGGCAAGGTCTTTCCGCAGCTCCATCGCTGCGCCGAGCTGGGACGGCTGCATGTCCATCGCGGCGCGCTGCCCTTCCCCGACCTGCCGCGCCTCTGAGGCCTTGCGTGAGCCGCTTCGCGCCCCGTGACCCCCGCGAGCTCGAGGCGATCGTCGCCGACGCGGTCGCGCGCGAGGAGCCGCTGGAGCTGATCGCGGGCGGCAGCAAGCGTGGCCTCGGGCGGCCGCTTCAGCATCCGCACACGCTCGACCTGTCCGCCTTCGCCGGCATCCGCTCCTACGAGCCCGAGGAGCTGGTGCTGACCGCGGGCGCGGCGACTTCGATGGCCGAGATCGAAGCGGTGCTCGCCGAGAAGCGCCAGATGCTCGCCTTCGAGCCCTGCGACTGGCGCGCGCTCCATGGCAGTGCCGCGTGCGCGCCAACCATCGGCGGCGTCATCGCCTGCAATCTCGCCGGGCCGCGCCGCATCCGCCAGGGCGCCGCGCGCGACCACGTGCTGGGCTTCCACGCCGTGAGCGGGCGCGGCGAGGCGTTCAAGGCTGGCGGGCGCGTGGTCAAGAACGTCACCGGCTATGATCTGCCGAAGCTGATGGCGGGCTCCTACGGCACCCTCGCCGCGCTGACCGAGGTCACGGTGAAGGTGCTGCCCGCGCCCGAGGCGACGTGCACGCTCGCGCTCGCCGGCCTCGACGATGGGGCTGCTCAGCGCGCGCTGGGCGCGGCGCTTTCGAGCTCGCACGAGGTCAGCGGCGCGGCGCATCTTCCAGCCGGCGTTTCGACGGACGGGGCGCGCACCATCTTGCGCCTCGAAGGCCCCGGCACTTCGGTCGAGGCGCGCGCGAAGGCGCTCGGGCACGAGCTTGCCGCCTTCGGCACGGCCGAGCTCATGGGCGACGCGGCGTCGCTCGCGTTGTGGCGGGGAGTGCGCGACGCGGCACCGTTCGCCGCGCTCGGCGATCGCGCGCTGTGGCGCTGCTCGGTGGCGCCGAGCGAAGGACCGGCGCTTGCCGCGCTTGTCGCGCAAGCGCTCGCTGTGCGGCATTTCTTCGATTGGGGCGGCGGCCTCGTGTGGCTCGCGGTCAAGGATGCCGAGGATGGCGGCGCGGCGGCGATCCGCGGCGCGCTGGGCCGGGGTTACGCCACCCTCATTCGCGCGAGCGATGCTGTGCGCACCTCGGTGCCGCCGTTCCAGCCGCAGGAGCCCGCGCTTGCCGCGCTCGCGTCGCGCGTCAAGGCCCAGTTCGACCCGCGCCGCATCCTCAACCGCGGCCGCATGTATCGCGACCTCTAGGGCACAGATGCAGACCAACTTCACCCTGGCCCAGCTCGCCGATCCCCAGCTCGAGGACGCCAACGCCATCCTGCGCACCTGCGTCCATTGCGGCTTCTGCAACGCGACCTGCCCGACCTTTGCGCTGTTGGGCGACGAGCTCGACGGGCCGCGCGGCCGCATCTATCTCATCAAGGACATGCTCGAGCGCGGCGCGTCTGCGTCGGCGCGCGTCGTCAAGCACATCGACCGATGCCTCTCTTGCCTCGCCTGCATGACGACCTGTCCCTCGGGCGTGCATTACATGCACCTGGTCGACCAGGCGCGCCACCGCATCGAGGAGACGTTCCAGCGTCCTTTCGCCGACCGCTGGCTGCGGCGCGCGCTGGCGCTGGTGCTGCCGCGGCCCGTGCTGTTCCGCGCGGCGCTGGTCGCTTCGCGCGCGGCGCAGCCGGTTTTGCGCCTGCTGCCGGGGCGGCTGGGCGCGATCGGCGCGCTGGTGCCGGCGCACGTGCCCGAGCCGGGCACGGTCGAGCGGCCGCAAATCTTTCCCGCCGAGGGTGCGCGCAGGAACCGCGTGGCGCTGCTCACCGGCTGCGTCCAGAGCGTCCTGGCGCCCGAGATCAACGCGGCGACGGTGCGGCTCCTGACGCGCCACGGCTGCGAGGTGGTGATCGCGCCCGGCATGGGCTGCTGCGGCGGCGTCGTCCATCACATGGGGCACGACGCGCTCGCCTTCGCGCGCGCCAATGTAGACGCCTGGACGCGGGTGCTCGATGAGGGCGGGCTCGACGCGGTGATCGTCAACACTTCGGGCTGCGGCGTCACGGTCAAGGATTACGGCCACATGCTGCGCCAGGACCGCGCCTATGCCGAACCGGCCTCGCGCATCGCCGCTCTCGCCAAGGATTTGTGCGAGTTCGTGGCCGAGCTTGACGTTTTGCCGACCCAGCGCGCGACCGGACAGCGCGTCGCCTACCACGCCGCCTGCTCGCTCCAGCACGGCCAGAAGATCATCGCGCAGCCGAAGCGGCTTCTCGCCGCCGCCGGCTTCACCGTGCTCGACATCCCCGAGGGGCATCTGTGCTGCGGCTCGGCCGGCACCTACAACATGCTCCAGCCGGAGCTCGCGCAGGGCCTGCGCGCGCGCAAGGTCGCGCATATCGAGAGCACCGCGCCCGACCTCGTCGCCTGCGGCAATATCGGCTGCATGACGCAGATCGCAGCAGGAACGACGCTCCCGGTGCTGCACACGGTCGAGTTGCTCGATTGGGCGACCGGCGGGCCGGCGCCGTCCGCGCTCGCCTAGGAGCGCAGCCGCGCGAACCTTGGCAGCAGCAGCGAGACGGCGAGCGCGGCCGCGCCCACCAAGGTCGGCACCAGCCAGTCCGCGCTTCCCGCCCACAGCTTGCCGCCGCCGGCGCCGAGCTCGACATAGGCGACCGTCATCGGCAATTGCCCGAGGAACGAGCCCAACGTGTAGCTCCCGAGCGACAGGCGGGTAAGGCCGAGCGCATAGTTGGCGAGGCTGTGCGGCACCACCGGGATGAGGCGCAGCGCCGTGACAGAGCGCCAGCCGCCGGCCTCGGCGCGGAGCAGCATCGCGCCGATGTGAGGCATGGTCTCGGGATCGATCAGCCCGCCATTGACGTAGCGCGCGACCAGAAACCCGGCGACCGCGCCGAACACGCTCCCCACCGTCGCCCATACGAGACCCCAGCCCATGCCGAACACGAGGCCCGCCGCCACCGCGAGCACCGTGCGCGGGATGAAGAGCAGGCTGGCCGCGACGTGAAGCGCGAGGAACACGAGCGGCGCGGCCGGATGGACGGCGATCGCGCCCGACAGCGCGATCGGGTCGAACGCGGCGCGGTGGCGCAGGACAAAGAGCATCGCCGTCGCCAGCATCACCAGCACCGCGACGCGGCCCTGGCGCCGCAAACCCTGCACCAACCCGCCGCCCTTCATGGCACCGACGAGGCGCTGCGCGCGAGGGGCGGGGCTTCGGCCGCTCCGTCCTCCGCGACGATCTCGGGCCGCCGGGCGCGGCGCAGCAGCCACATCATGCCGCCGAGGTCCACGATGCCGACCCACAGCCGGTCGAACACGCCATAGTTCGACTGCCCGCGCTCGCGCGGCCGGTGGTTGACCGCGACCGAGACGGTGCTGCCGCCCGCCCGCATCACCAGCGCCGGCAGGAAGCGATGATTGTGGTCGAAGAACGGCAGCTCGAGATAAAGCGTGCGGCGCATGATCTTGAGGCCGCAGCCGGTGTCCTGGGTCGCATCGCCAAGGAGCCAGGCGCGCACCGCGTTGGCGATGCGCGACGACAGACGCTTCACCATGGTGTCGCGCCGCTTGGCGCGCAGGCCCGCGACCAGGATCGGTTGCTCGCGCGGCGCCGCGCGGGCGATGTCGTAGAGGCGCGGGATGTCGGCCGGATCGTTCTGACCGTCGCCGTCGATTGTCGCGATCCAGACGCCGCGCGCCGCGACGATGCCGCTGCGGATCGCGGCGCTCTGGCCGGCGCTGGCGCGGTGGCGCACCAGGCGGAGGCGCGGGAATGACCGCGCGAGCGCGCGCACCGCGTCGGCGGTGCCGTCACTGCTGCCGTCATCGACATAGACGATCTCGTACTCGAGCCTGCGATCGAGCGCGGCGCGAATCTCGGCCACCAGCGGCGCGATGTTGGGCGCCTCGTTGCGGACCGGAATGACCACCGACAAATCCATGGGGCGTGCCGTTTAGCACACTTCCCCGGCCCATGCGACCCGAAGCGGCCGCGAATCGCGCGCGTTCCATGCTAGGCTCGGGAGCAAGGGAAGGTGTTCATGCGAATGGTCCGGCTCTTGACTGCCCTCGCGCTCGCCGGCTGCGCCGGCCCGCCGCTGGTCGATATGACCGATGTCGATCCGGTGGTCTACCAGCGCGATTTCGACCATTGCGAGATGGTCGCCCAAGGCAGCGTTCCGGCGGGTCCCGTTGTTATCGGCGCCCTCATGGGCGCGACGATTGGCGTGGGCGCGGCTGGCTTCATCACCGCCGTGCCGGCGGCGACTGCCGCGTCCGGCATCGGCGCCGCCTCGGGCGCCGCGGCAGGGGCAGGCGTCAGCGCCGCCTCCGGCCAGCCGCTTGCCGTGCCGCCGCAACCGACGCGACAATCGCTCGCCGACTGCCTCGCGTCGCACGGCTACAAGGTGATCGCGCGCTAGCTGTCGTCGACCCAGGCGATGCGCAGCACGTTGGTGGCGCCGGGCGTGCCGAACGGGACGCCGGCGGTGATGACGATGCGGTCGCCGCTCTTGGCGAACTCTTCCTTGAACGCGGTGCGCGTCGCCTTCTGCACCATGTCGTTGAAGTTGTGCACGTCGCGCGTATGGACGCAGTGCAGGCCCCACGCCACCGCCAGGCGCCGCGCCGTCTCGAGCTTCGAGGTCAGAACCAGCACCGGCACGTTCGGACGTTCGCGCGCGGCGCGTAGCGCGGTCGCGCCCGAGGTGGTGTAGGACAGGATCGCGGCGGCCCCGACCGTCTCGGCCACTTGGCGCGCGGCGTTCGAGATCGCGTCGGAGGTGGTGCGCTCGGGTGTCGCCGCGCCCTTGAGGCCGGGGAAATAAAGCGGGTCGGCCTGCACGCGGCGGATGATGCGGTCCATCATCGTCACCGATTCGAGCGGATAAGCGCCGGCCGCGGTCTCGGCCGAGAGCATCACCGCGTCGGCGCCCTCGTAGACGGCGGTGGCGACGTCGGAGGCCTCGGCGCGGGTCGGCACCGGGTTGCGCACCATCGATTCGAGCATCTGCGTCGCCACCACCACCGGCTTGCCGGCGGCGCGGCAGGCATGGATGATCTGGCGCTGCACCGGCGGCACGTCCTCGGGCGGCATCTCGACGCCAAGATCGCCGCGCGCGACCATGAGCGCGTCCGCAAGCTCGACGATCTCGTCGAGACGGCGGATCGCCGCCGGCTTCTCGAGTTTCACCAGCACGCCGGTGCGGCCGTCGATCAGCTTCTTCGCCTCGGCCACGTCGTCCGGCCGCTGCACGAACGAGAGCGCGATCCAGTCGACGCCCAGCTCGAGCGCGAAGGCCAGGTCCGAGCGGTCCTTCGGCGTCAGCGCCGAGAGCGGCAGCACCGCGTTCGGGACGTTGACGCCCTTGCGGTCGGAAAGGTCGCCGCCGGTGATCACCACCGTGTCGGCGAAATCCTTGCCGCACTTCTCGACCGTGAGGCGGATATTGCCGTCGTCGAGCAAGAGGTCGGTGCCGCGCTCGATCGCGGCGAAGATTTCCGGATGCGGCAGCGGCGCGCGGGCGCCGTCGCCCGGCGTCTTATCGAGATCGAGCCGGAAGCGCTGGCCCGCGGCGAGCGTCACCTTGCCATGTGCGAAGGCGCCGACGCGAAGCTTCGGCCCCTGCAGGTCGGCCATGATGCCGATCGGCCTGCCGTGGCGCCGCTCGACGCCGCGGATCGCATCGAGCCGCGCGCGATGCTCTTCCTGCTTGCCGTGGCTGAAATTGAGCCGGAACACGTCGACCCCGGCCACGAACAGCGCGTCGATCATGTCCGACGTCGAGCTGGCGGGGCCGAGCGTCGCTACGATCTTGGCGCTGCGTTGGCGTCGCATGGGATCGGCATCCTAGCCCGCTTCGACCAGCATCGCGCGAAAATCGTTGACGTTGGTCAGGGTCGGACCGGTGACGACGAGATCGCCCAGCGCCGCGAACGCGCCATGGGCGTCGTTGTCCGCAAGCCGCGCCGCGAGATCGAGCCCGAGCGCTGCCGCGCGCGCGCAAATGTCGGGTCCGGCGAAGGCACCGGCATTGTCCTCGGTGCCATCGATGCCGTCGCTGTCGCAGGCGAGCGCGTGGATGCGCGGTTGCCCCTGAAGCGCCAGCGCCAGCGCCAGGACGAACTCGGCATTGGGTCCGCCGCGCCCCTTGCCCCGCACCGTCACGGTCAGCTCGCCGCCGGAGAGAATGACCGCCGGCAGCGCCAGCGGCGCTGCGCCGACGATGAGGCGTCCCGCCGCCGCCTGGCGCGCGATCGCGGCGTAGACCTTGGCGACCTCGCGCGCCTCGCCTTCGATGCGGTCGCTCAGCACGATGGGCGTCAATCCCAGCCCGCGTGCCGCCGCCGCCGCCGCCGCGAGCGCGCGCTCGGGCGTCGCCACCAGCACATAACGGCTCTTGGCGATGCGCGGGTCGCCGGGCTTGGGCGTCTCGTCGGCGGCTGCGGCGAGATGCCGCGCGACGGCGGGCGGCGGAACGATCGCGTAGTGCGCCAGGATGGCGCGTGCCTCGGCGAAGCAGGTCGGATCGGCCACGGTCGGGCCTGAGCCGATCACCGCCGGATCGTCGCCGGGCACGTCGGAGATCGCCAGGGTCACCACTTCCGCCGGCGCGGCGGCGGCGGTGAGACGGCCGCCCTTGATCGCGGAAAGGTGCTTTCGCACGCAGTTGATCTCGCCAATGGTCGCGCCGGAGAGGAGCAGCGCGCGCGTCAAGGCGCGCTTGTCGTCGAGCGCGATACCCGGCGCCGGCAGCGCCAGCAGCGCCGACGCGCCGCCCGACATCAGGCACAGCACGAGGTCGTCCTGCCCGAGCCCGCGCACCAGATCGAGCATCCGCCGCGCCGCCGCCTCACCGGACGCGTCCGGCACGGGATGGCTCGCCTCGACCACCTCGATGCTGCGGCACGGCACGCCGTGGCCATAGCGCGTGACCACGAGCCCGCCGAGCGCGCCGTGCCAGTTGTCCTCGACCGCGCGCGCCATCGCCGCCGCCGCCTTGCCAGCGCCGACCACGACGGTGCGGCCCCGGGGCGGCGCCGGCAGGTGCGGCGGCACCACGCGCGCAGGCGCCGCCGCGGCCAGCGCAGCGTCGAACAGTTGGCGCAGCAGCGCGCCGGGACGGTCGCTGCGTTGGGGCTCGCCTGCCCTCATTCCGCCAAGATAGGATAGCAGCTTACCGCGAGACAACCCGGCTCGGTGCCGCGCCCGCCATGACGAACGCTTGCCTCGGTCCCGGCGATCCGCCGCCCGTCATTACACTTCGCCGCGACGGCACCGCGCCGGTGCTCGTCACCTGCGATCATGCCAGCAAGGAGGTGCCGCGTGCGCTGGGCGGTCTCGGCCTCGAGGCCGACGCGATCGCACAGCACATTGGCTGGGACATCGGTGCGGCGAATGTCGCGTGCGGGCTGGCCGAGCGGCTCGACGTGCCCGCGATCCTGGCGGGCTATTCGCGGCTCGTCATCGACTGCAACCGCGATCCCGACGATGCCTCCTCGATCCCCGAGGCAAGCGACGGCATTGCCATCCCGGGCAATCTCGGTCTCTTGCCGCACCAGCGCGCGGCGCGGCGCGCGGAGATCTTCGCGCCCTATCACGCCGCGATCGCAGCGTGGATCGAGACGCGGCTGGGGCGCGGCACGGTGCCAGCGCTGCTGTCGATCCACAGCTTCACGCCGGTGATGGCCGGCAAGGCGCGGCCGTGGCATGTCGGAATATTGTGGGACGACGACCCGCGCATCCCGGTGCCGCTACTCGGATCGCTCCGAGCCGATCCGGCGCTCGCCGTCGGCGACAACCAGCCCTATTC
The DNA here is from genome assembly GCA_035604615.1 of Allostellaceae bacterium. GTDB lineage: Bacteria > Pseudomonadota > Alphaproteobacteria > ATCC43930 > CGMCC-115725 > DATJLY01. Next base: position 24,682 of record DATNID010000026.1, read on the forward strand.
CGCGCGCGAGCCCGCAGGATTCACGGTGCGCCACCACGCGGTCGCGCGCGGCCTGCCGCATGTCGCGATCGAATTGCGCCAGGACCTGATCGGGGACCAGCAAGGCGCGGCCGCGTGGGCCGAGCGTCTCGCGGCCGCGCTCGGACCCATTCTCGCTCGTGCCGAGATCTATTTCGCGAGGGGCTAGACCGCGCGCCCCCTTGACCCCACTATCATGGCAGAACTTTTCGCTGGAGTGGATGTCATGGACGACAAGACCCGCATCGAACTCGAGGCCGCCACGTTCCGGCGCCTCGTCCAGCATCTGCGCGAGCGCACCGACGTGCAGAACATCGACCTGATGAACCTCGCCGGCTTCTGCCGCAACTGCCTGTCGCGCTGGTATCGCGAGGCGGGCGACGCGCAAGGCCTGAAAATCGCCGATCCGCAGGCGCGCGAGATCGTCTACGGCATGCCCTATGACGAGTGGCGCGCCAAGTTCCAGAAGGACGCCAGCGCCGCGCAGAAAGAGGCGTTCAAGGAATCCAGCAAGGAGCCGGACGCTGCCGCCCACAAGCACTAAGAAGGGCAAGGGCCGCGCCTTGCGCGGCGCGGGCGGCCCGTCTAGGGTCGCGCCTTCGCCCAGGAAATCAGGGGAGACCAAGATGCCGGAGGTCGGCGGCGTCGCCGGCGACCGCCTCAAATCCTTCATCGAGCGCATCGAGCGGCTCGAGGAGGAGAAGCGGGCGCTCGCCGAGGACATCAAGGAAGTCTATTCCGAGGCGAAAGGCGGCGGCTTCAACGTCAAGATCATGCGGCAGATCATCCGCTTGCGCAAAATCGACGACGACGACCGCGACGAGCAGGAGGCGCTGCTCGACACTTACCTGCGCGCCATCGGCATGAAGCCCGAGCGCAGCGGCCGCCGCGCCACGGGATAGGCGCGCGAGGCATGGCGGCACTCATCGAAGCGATGGCGGGCGACATCACCCGGCTCGAGGTCGACGCGATCGTCAATGCCGCCAATTCGGCGCTCTTGGGCGGCGGCGGCGTCGACGGCGCGATCCATCGCGCGGCCGGGCCCGAACTCCTCGCCGAATGCCGCACCATCGGCTTCTGTCCCACCGGCGAGGCGCGCGTCACCAAGGCCTATCGCCTGAAGGCCCGCCACGTCATCCATGCGGTCGGTCCGGTGTGGCGCGGCGGCGACGCGGGCGAGGAGGGGCTGCTGGCGAGCTGCTACCGCAATTGCCTCGCGCTGGCGGTCGCGCACGGCGCGCGCTCCATAGCCTTTCCCGCGATCTCGACCGGCATCTACGGCTTCCCCAAGCCGCGCGCGACCGAGATCGCGGTCGGCGAGACGCGCGCCTTCCTCGCCGCCGACGTCATGATCGAGCGCGTCGTGTTCATGTGCTTCGACGACGAGACGCTCGCGCTTTATCGCGAAACGCTAGGACGCTAATCGAGGCGCTTGCCGTCGAGGTCCTTGTCGGACTTGTCCTGCTCGAGGCGGGACTTCGCGCGCTCGTCCTTGGCGCGGCCGAAGCGGGCGCGGTTCTCCTCGGCGCGACGCTCCGCCGCCGCACGCGCGCGCTCCTTGCGATAGCGGTTGAGATTGACGAGTTCGGCCATTCCGGTCTCTCCTCGGCCGATGCTACGGCAGCGGCGCGGGCGAGGGAAGCGGCTTCAGGGGCGCGACGGGCCGATCTCGCCGCTGCGGTAGCAGCCGCGAACGAACAGGCGGAGCGCGCTCGAAAGGTTGCTCTCGCGCGTCACGTCGACCGATGCCACCAGCGCATTGAGCGACAGGCCCCGGAGCCGTGCGATCTCGGCGAGGTCGCGCCAGAACGGCTCCTCGAGCGAGAGACTCGTCCGGTGGCCGGCGATCGCCACCGAGCGTTTTTTCGGTGCCTCGCTCACGCCGTGCCGATCATCGCTTCGGGCCGCACCCAGCGTGCGAAATCCGCGGCCGAGACATGGCCTGAGGCGAGCGCCGCCTCGGCCAGCGTGGTGCCCTCGCGATGCGCCTTCTTGGCGATCTCCGCCGCCTTGTCGTAGCCGATATGCGGCGCGAGCGCGGTCACCAGCATGAGCGAGCGCTCGACCAGCTCGGCGATGCGGCCGCGGTCGGCCTCGATGCCGGCGATGCAATGATCGGCGAAGCTCAACGACGCGTCGCCGATGAGCCGCAGCGACTGCAGCAGGTTGTAGATGATCACCGGCTTCATCACGTTGAGCTCGAACTGGCCGAGGCTGCCGGCGACGGTGATGGTGACGTGGTTTCCCATCACCTGCGCCGCCACCATGGTGAGCGCCTCGCACTGGGTCGGGTTGACCTTGCCGGGCATGATCGAGGAGCCGGGCTCGTTCTCCGGCAGCTTCAGCTCGCCGAAGCCGCAGCGCGGCCCCGAGCCCATGAGGCGGATGTCGTTGGCGATCTTCATCAGCGAGGCGGCGAGCACGTTGAGCGCGCCCGACAGCTCGACCAGCGTGTCGTGCGTGGCGAGCGCCTCGAACTTGTCGGCGGCGGGCACGTAGGGAAGCCCGGTCAGCCCCTCGAGCTCGACCGCGAAGCGCTCGGCGAATCCCTTGGGCGCGTTGAGACCGGTGCCGACGGCGGTGCCGCCCTGCGCCACCGCGTAGAGCCGCGGCAGCGTCGCCGCGACGCGCGCGATGCCGAGCTCGATCTGGCGGCGATAGGCGCCGAACTCGGCGCTGAGCGGCACCGGCGTCGCGTCCTGGAGATGGGTGCGGCCGATCTTGACGATGCCGGCGAATTCGCGCGCCTTGGCGTCGAGCGCCGCCGCCAGATGCTGCAGCGCCGGCAGCAGGCGGCGGTGGATCTCGCTCGCCGCCGCGATGTGCATCGCGGTCGGGAAGCTGTCGTTCGAGGACTGGCTGAGATTGACGTGGTCGTTGGGATGGATCGGGCGCTGCTCGCCGCGCTTGCCGCCCAATGCCTCGTTGGCGAGGTTGGCCAAGACCTCGTTCATGTTCATGTTGGTCTGCGTGCCCGACCCGGTTTGCCACACGACCAACGGAAATTCGTCGTCGTGCATGCCGTCGATCACCGACTGGCAGGCGGCTTCGATCGCCTCGCCAAGGCGGCGGTCGAGCGCGCCCAATGCGACGTTGGTCAGCGCCGCGGCTTTCTTCTGCAGCGCCAGCGCGCGGATCAGCGCTGGCGGCATGCGCTCGCCGCCGATGCGGAAATTCTCGAGCGAGCGCTGCGTCTGGGCGCCCCACCAGCGTTCCGCCGGCACCGCGACCGTGCCCATGCTGTCGCGCTCGATGCGGGTCTCTTCCATGACCTGTCTCCCCGGGCCTGTCCCCGTTCGGGACAGGCTAGATATGGGAGGCGAGGCGACCGGGCGAAGTCACCTCGGGATCAGCGCTCCGGGCGCGCGCGGCCCGGCCCCGGCATGGCGTTCTCGGTGAAGGTCTTGCGCTGGTCGGGTGTCAGCGTGGCGAGGAAGGTCATCAAGTTCGTCGCCATGCCGTGCTGATAGGTGCGCCGGTTCTCGAGCGCCTTGTCGTTGAGCGCCTGGATCGCCGCCGCATCGGGCTGCAGCGTCGCCATTTGCGCCCACATCTCGCGCATGATCGGCCCATTGGCTTCGCGCAGTTCGCGCGACAGGCCGCGGGCGGTGGTGCCGAACGTGCGCAAGGCGGTGCGCTGATCGGGCGTGAGATCCATCGTGCGAGCGACGGCGAGGAGGCGTTCCGCCGGCCCCTCGTTGGCAAGGCGCGGCGGCGGTGCCCGCATCATCGACCATGCCAGGCCGCCGGCGACGAAGACGTTGAGCGTGACCGACAGCGCCAGCGCCGCCCAGAGGCCCCGTTCGCGCCACACCGCGCGGCCGGGGACCTCGGCCGCCGCCGTCATGTCGTCGGCTCCTCGTCGGTCTCGAACAGGCCGCTCGGCGGATCGAGCAGATCGTGGACGGCGCTGTCGGACACCGAAGCCATGTCGGCGCCGCCGATGATGCGCAGATAGACGTCGTTGCCGAGGGCGAAACCTCCAAGGCTCGTCACCAGCAGGCTCGCCGCGAGCCCGCTCCACGCCGCCGCAGTTCGCCAGGAGCGGTGCCGCACCGCGACCGCCGCCGCAAACGACACGATCTTAGGGTCGGCCGGCGCGACCAGCGCGGCAGCGCGGGCAATCAGGGACTCAGGTGCCGTGGGAGGCGCCGCGGCGCCGGCGTCGCGGGCGGCGATCAGATCGGCCAGCGCCTCGGGATGATCTGCGAGCCAATCCTCGACCGGCTCGGCCTCGCTCTCGTCGAGGCGGCCATCGGCATAGGCGGCCAGCAACAAGGGGTCGGGCGCTCCGCGGCTTGGCGCGGGACGCGCATCGAGACGCCAGCGCCGCCAGAGCGCTGCGTCCTCCGCCCTTTCCCCCAAACCCGTCATGGTCTCATCTCCTCGTCATATTTTTAGGAGGTCGGCGCCGTTTCATCCCCGCGGACCCAGCTTGGCCACTTTGGCGCCGGCGTCCCCCGCCGGAGCCTCGGTGGAATGGGAACCATCATCGTTAACCGCGAAATGCTCGCGCAATTTCACCATTGCCTTGTGGTGGGTGCTGCGCACCGTCTGCGGGTCGATCTTGAGCGCCAGGGCGATCTCGGAAACATCCATGTCCTTGTCATAAATCATTGATAAAACGAGCTTTTGCCGGGGCGAAAGGAGCTCGTCGGGGAGCTTGATCGGCTCGACATGGCGGTCCTCGACGGCGAGCTGGGCCTCCGGCACGGCGTCGATCGGCGTGACCATGGGATGGCGCCGGCGCAGCGCGTCGCGGGCGGTGCTGCGCGCCACGACGGTGAGCCATGTGGTCAGGCCGGCACGGGCCGGGTCGTAGGCCTTGACCAGACGGTAATCGTCCTTGCACAGGCGGGCGAAGACCTCCTGAACCAAGTCCTCAATGTCGCTGCGGTCGCGCGCGACCGCCCGAACTGCCGACAGGATAAGCCCGGCATAGCGCCGCACGAACGCGTCCCAGGCCGATTTCTCGCCCCGGATCAGCGCCCCGAGATCGATGCTCTGTGCAACCGCCACGCGCCGTCTCTATGCCCGCTTATGATTGTCGCGTGCAGGAGCGCGACCATTCGCCCGCCGCATCGCTGCAGCATAGGCCTTATCGGCCCAGGCGGCGAGCCGGTCGGCCTCGTCCAGCACCTCGGCCGGCACCTCGTGATAGCCGAGCGCGACCTGGCGTCCGGCGCGCGAATAGCGGAACGGCGCCATGCCCGAGGCGGCGAAATCCGGCTCGTTCCGCGCGTCGGTGCGGAAATAGAGCGTGTCGTCGTGGATGAGGGCGAACATGGTTCCGTCGCGGAAAATCCCCTGGCCGCCGAACATGCGCCGCGCGACGATCCCGGCCCAGGGCCGCAACTGGTCGCACACGAACTCGACGAACCCGCTCGAGGCCGCCATCGCCTCTCTCACACGAGCTTGGCGAAGAAATCGTTTCCCTTGTCGTCGATAACGGTGAAGGCCGGGAAATCTTCCACCTCGATGCGCCAGATCGCCTCCATGCCGAGCTCGGCATAGGCGACGGTCTCGACCTTCTTGATGCAGTCCTGGGCCAGCCGGGCGGCGGGGCCGCCGATCGAGCCGAGATAAAAACCGCCATGCTGCTTGCACGCGGCGCGCACCTCGGGGCCGCGATTGCCCTTGGCAAGGGTGACGTGGCTGCCGCCCGCCGCCATGAACTGCTCGACATAGGAATCCATCCGCCCCGCCGTGGTCGGACCGAACGAACCCGAGGCATAGCCCTGCGGCGTCTTGGCGGGGCCGGCATAATAGATCGGGTGGTCCTTGACGTAGTGCGGCAGGCCCTCGCCGGCGTCGAGCCGCTCCTTGAGCTTGGCGTGCGCCAGGTCGCGGGCGACGATCAGCGGACCGCTGAGCGCGAGCCGGGTCTTGATCGGGTATTGCGACAAGGTTTGCCTGATCTCGGCCATCGGCCGGGTCAGGTCGATGCGGACGACCTCGCCGGCGAAATCCGCATCGGCGAGGTCGGGCAGGTATTGCGCCGGGTTGGTTTCGAGTTGCTCGAGATAGACGCCGCCGCGGTCGATCTTGCCGAGGATCTGCCGGTCGGCCGCGCACGACACGCCGATGCCGATCGGCACGCTGGCGCCGTGGCGGGGCAGGCGGATGACGCGCACGTCGTGGCAGAAATACTTGCCGCCGAACTGCGCGCCGATGCCGGTCTTGCGGCTGAGCTCCAGCACCTCCGCCTCGAGCGCGCGGTCGCGGAACGCCTGGCCGTGCGCGTTGCCCTGCTCGGGGAGGGAGTCCAGATAGCGGCAGCTCGCCAGCTTCACCGTCTTGAGGTTGAGCTCGGCCGAGGTGCCGCCGATGACGATGGCGAGGTGATAGGGCGGGCAGGCCGAGGTGCCGAGGGTGCGGATGCGCTCGTCGATGAACTTCAAGAGCGCCGCCGGATTGAGCACCGCAGGCGTCGCCTGGTAGAGGAACGTCTTGTTGGCCGAGCCGCCGCCCTTGGCGATGAACAGGAAATGATATTCGTCGCCCTCGTCGGCGAAGAGATCGATCTGCGCCGGGAGATTGTCGCCGGTGTTCACCTCCTTGAACATGGAGAGCGGCGCCAACTGGCTGTAGCGCAGATTGGTCTCGGTGTAGGTGCGCCTGATGCCGAGCGCGAGCGCGCCGGCGTCGCCGCCGCCGGTCCATACGCGCTGCCCCTTCTTGCCCATGACGATGGCGGTGCCGGTGTCCTGGCACATCGGCAGCACCTTGCCGGCGGCGATGTTGGCGTTCTTGAGGAGATCGAAGGCGACGAAGCGGTCGTTGGCCGACGCCTCGGGGTCGTCGAGGATGGCGCGGAGCTGGCGCAGATGCCCGGGGCGCAGCAGATGCTGGCACTCGACCATCGCCTCCTGCGCCAGCAAGGTCAGCGCCGGCAGCTCGACCTTGAGCATGCTCGCGCCGTCGAATGGGACGGTGCCGACATGGTCTCCGGTCAGGCGGCGATACGGCGTTTCGTCCTCGCCCAGCGGAAACAGCTCGTGGAAGACGAAATCGTTCATCTCGCGGCTCCTCGGGCGGCGCTGGGCCGGCCTATTTCTTGCGGAAGGAGTCGAGGGCGACGACTTCGCCCTCCCTGGGAGTCTTGGCGTTGGATTTGGCTGGCGCGTCCGTGGCGGGCGCGGGGCCGATGGCGGGCGCGTCGACCGGCGTCGCCTGGAACTGGAGCCCGAACTTGACCGAGGGATCGGCGAAGGCGGTGATCGCCTCGAACGGGATGACGAGACGCTCCGGATTGTTCTTGAAGCTGAGCGAGACCGAGAATTTCTCTTCCTGCACCTCGAGGTCCCAGAACTGGTGCTCGAGCACGACCGTCATCTGGTCGGGATATTGCGCGACCAGGAAGTCGGGGATGGCGACGCCGGGAAAGCCGGTGCGGAAGGTGATGTAGAAATGATGCGTGCCGGGCAGCCCGCTCGCGGCGGCGCGGGCCAGCACCTCGCGCACCACGCCGCGCAGCGCCGCCTCGACCATCTTGTCGTATCTGAGGAGGTCCTTCACGTGGCGCACGCGCTCCTGAAGCGAAGTGGGGGGCTTCTGTTGCCCGGTGCCCCCCGAACCGCGAAGTTGCTCAGGCTTTCATTCCCGTGAGGGAATTAGGCCGCGAGCGCCTCCTGCGCGAAGTTGTCGTTCGCACCTTAGGTTTGGCCCGATATCGGCGGTACCATGCCGAGCGACGACCACACTTTTACCACGTGCGTCGATCCTGCTTCGCCCCCATAAGAGAAATGGTGGAGGCGCCGGGTACTGCCCCCGGGTCCGCAACGCTTATTCCGTGCGCCGTGTATCGCCATAGCCGGTTGCCCGGCCCACTCAATATAGGCGTTTTCGCGGGCTTGAGAAGGCCCCTGCCGAGTCGCGCTTGGAGCCGCCGGGGGCGGCGGGTACAGTCCCGCCATGCCCCTGAAGCCCGAACAGGAAGCGGAGATCGCCCGGTTGCGCGCCGACAGCGCGGCGACCCGGCGCGCCACCGTGCCGGCGCTGGAGGAAATTCTTTACCAACCCATTCCGGTGCTCGACCACGGCTTCGTCCGGGTGATCGACTACATGGGCGACGACGCCGCGGTGGTGCAGGCGGCGCGGGTCTCCTACGGCAAGGGGACCAAGCGCGTGAACGAGGACCGCGCCCTCATTCACTACCTGATGCGCCACCGCCACACCACGCCGTTCGAGATGTGCGAGATCAAGTACCATGTCAAGCTGCCTATCTTCGTCGCGCGGCAGTGGATCCGCCACCGCACCGCCAACGTGAACGAGTATTCCGCGCGCTACTCGATCCTCGACAACGAATTCTACATCCCGGCGCCGGACCAGCTCGCGGCGCAATCGAAAAGCAACCGCCAGGGGCGCGGCGACGTGGTCGGGGCGGACGAATCGGCGCGCATCCTCGATCTCCTGCGCGAGGATGCCGCCCGCGCCTATCGCGACTACGCCGACATGCTGAACGAGGACGAGGACGGGCGGGTGGTCGATCCGGCGCGCCAGGGTCTCGCGCGCGAGCTGGCACGGATGAACCTGTCGCTGAATTTCTATACGCAGTGGTATTGGAAGACCGACCTGTTCAATCTCCTCAACTTCCTCAGCCTGCGCGCCGACGCCCACGCGCAATACGAAATCCGCGTCTATGCCGAGGCGATGATCGGCACGCTCGAGCGTTGGGTCCCGCAGACCGCCGACGCGTTCCGCCAGCACCGGTTGGGCGGCGCGCATCTTTCCGCCGCCGCGCTCGAAGCGGTGAAGCGAATGCTTGCGGGCGAGACCGTGACCCAAGCCGTTAGCGGCCTCGGCCGGCGCGAGTGGACCGAATTGATGGAGACGCTGGGGAATGTCCCTCTCCGCGCGAAGCGGGGAGAGGGAGGGGACCCGTCGCCATAGCGACGGGGAGGGTGTTTTATCACGGCATGATCGCGTTTGCGGTCGGCACCCACCTCACCCAAACCCTCTCCCCCCGCAACGGGGGCGGAGAGGGCATTGCCTCGGCCATCACTTCGCCGAGGCAGACTGCTCCGAGGCGTAGCGCTTGGCGGCGCGCTCGATGAAGCTCAGGTCGGCGTATTTCTTGACGTCGAAGCTGTGCTTCAGGAAGCCGAACTCCGCCTGCGCGTCGACGTTGCGCTGGAACGCCGCGAGGTCCGGGACGGCGTCCGGATTGCGGTAGGAGTCCTGCTTGGTCAGGTAGTAGGAAGTGAACAGCGTCGCCGGCTGCTTGGCCTGGGCGGCGGCGAACGCGATCGCCGCGTCGCGGTTGGCGGGATCGAGCATCCAATGGGTCCCGCGCACCATGTCCGCGAAGAAGTCGTCGAGCGCCGCGCGATTCTTCTGGAGGAAGCCCTCGCGCGCCACCAGCACGATCATCTGCGATGTCCCCATCCCGTCCTTCATGGTGAAGAGCGTGTGCGAACCGCTCTGCACGTTGGGCGCGTTGTTGAACGGCGCGACCAGCGACACGATGTCGGCCTTGCCGTCGAGCAGCATGGCACCGATCGCCGGGAACGGCGCCTCGATCATGGTGTAGTCGCGCTTGAATTCGAGCCCGTGCTTCTTCAGGACGGCGCGGGCGCCGATGTCCACGGCGGCGCCGATCACGTTGACGCCGACGATCTTGCCCTTGAGGTCCTCGATGGTTTTGATCGGGCCGTCATTGCGCACCCGGTATTCGATCGAGGCGTAGCCCTGGGCCCCGTCCTGGAACCCGTCGGCGACGATGCGCATGTCGCTGAGATCGCCGTTCTCGATGCCGTTGGCGAAGCTCGAATAGGCGAGCGTGGCGATCTCGATCTGGTCGGTGGCGAGCGCGATCAGCTCGGGCGAGGTGCCGGCGAAGTGAATGGCGTCGACCGAGTAGCTCTGGCCGTAATGCTTGAGAATGTCGGGCTTGGCGTAGATGAGCGGTGAGAAGGTGCCAGTCAGCACCACCCAGCCGTGGCGGATGTTGAGCGGCTCGCCCGCCCGCGCGATGCCGAGCGACGCGGCGACGCAAGCGGCGAGCGCCGCGAGAGCACGAAGTCTCATGCGCATGGCTTCCTCCCGATCCCCGATGTCGCGGCATTCGCCGTCGCTTTGATTGGTGGGTAGGAGCCTACTACGGCTCGCGCGGCGGCGCCGTGAATATTTCGTAATGTTCCAGTCGCGGCGGACAGGATGTTGCGCCCCGATCATCGTGGGTCCTAAATGCCAAAAGCCGGGGAGGGGCGCCATGAAAGTCGGCATCTTCGACCATCTCGACCGCAAGGAGGGCGCGCTCGCGCCCTTCTACGAGGAGCGCATCCAGCTCGTCGCCGCCGCCGATCAGCTCGGCATCGACAGCTATCACATCGCCGAGCATCACTGGAATCCGGTCGGCATGGCGCCGCTGCCGGGCGTGTTCCTGGGCGCCGTCGCCGCGCGCACCAAGCGCATCCGCCTGGGGCCGCTCGCCTATGTGCTGACCTTCCACAACCCGCTGATCCTGGCCGAGGAGATCGCGATGCTCGACCAGCTCTCGGACGGGCGGCTCGAGCTCGGCGTCGGCCGCGGCATCTCGCCGTGGGAGCTGTCCATGCTCGGCATCACCTCGAGCCAGTCGCGCGAGATCTTCCGCGAGGCGATGGAGGTGCTGATCCAGTATTTCACCTCGGACAGCGTCACCCACCGCGGCGCGCGCTGGCAGTTCTACGACGTGCCGGTCGAGATCAAGCCGCTGCAGAAGCCGTTCCCGCCCGTCTGGTACGGCTCGTCGTCGGGCGCGACGCGCGACTACATCGCCACGCTCGGCTCGGCGATGAACGCCGGCTGGGCGCCATCGGCGCGCGTCAGGCAGGCCGCCGACGCCTACCGCGCCGCGTGGGAGCGCAACAAGGACGCGCCGTTCCGCGCCGGCCGCCCGGCCGACCCGATCATCGGCTCGGTGCGCATGGTGGTGATCGCCGACAGCGACGCCGAGGCCGAGGCGCTGGCCAAGCCCGCCTACGAGCGCTGGTATCAAAGCCTCGAGAAGCTGGCGCACAGCTTCGGCTTCGCCGCGCTTTTCGTGCCCGGCGATTACGAGGTCGCGCGGCGCCACATCGGCAGCGTCATCGCGGGATCGCCGGACACAGTGCGGCGCGAGCTCTTGCGCCATATCGATGAGGGCGGCGTCACCTATCCGCTGCTGCAGCTCGCGTTCGGCACCCTCACCCACGCGCAGGAGCTGCGCACCCTGCAGCTCTTCGCGAGCGAGGTGCTGCCGCATATCAGGAAGCTGTAGCCCTCACTTCGCCGGGGCGCGGAAATCCTGGTCCGGGAACATCGAGGCGTCCGGCACCTTGATGACGATCATGGCGCGGCCGGCGCCCTGGTGGCAGGTGTCGCACGCCTCGGTGAGCTGCTTGTAGGCCTTGTCGAAACGCTCGGCGTCGCCCGCCTTGATCGCCTGGCCGATGGACGCGATCGGCTCCTTGGTGTTGAACTCGATCATCTGCGCCACCGGCACGCCGCGCCAGGTCGGCCACACGCTCGCGGCGCGCTCGAACGCTTCCTGCAGCTCGTGCAGCTCATAGTCGGCATAGGCCCAGTTCTTCTGCTGGCCGGCGAGACCGAGCTTGATGTGGCGCGGCTGCACAGTCGCGGTCATGAGATCGCCGAGCCCCGGCCGGTAGCCCGGGCTCGGCGGCGCTTGCGCTTGCGCCGGCAGGCACGCCGCCAGCGCCAGCGCGAGGATGATGCGGCCGCCCCTTTTCATGGCCCGCCTTACTGCACGAACTCGTTGGTGAAGATCGCGTCGTAGGACGGCAGCTTCTCCTCGGCCTTCATGAAACCCGCCTCGACATTGAGATCGTCGGCGACCGAGAGGCCCTTGGCGTCGAGCAGCGGCTTCAAGGGCGTGGCGTAGAGCGTGTTCTTGTAGGCTTGGTCCATCACCTTCTCGTCGGTGACGTTGACCCGTTTGGCCAGCAGCGCCATTGCCTCTTTCGGGTGCTCGTGCATGTAGGCATTGGCGAGGACCATGGCGTGTCCCATCTTGACGCAGAGCGAGCGGTGCTCGACGCAAGTCTGCGGCCGCGTCAGCAGCACGTTGGCGGCGACATGCGACAACCACGGCGGATCGACCACCGCGCCGGTGGTGCCGTCGGCGACGACGACGCCAAGGCCTTTATCGATGGCCTGCTCGAGGATCGGCGGGCCGCCCGAAAACCCGTCGATCGCGCCGCGCTCGAGCGCCGGCACCTGCTCGGGCGGCGAAATGCCGGCGACCACGATGTCGTTCTCGGGATCGAGCCCGCCGGCCTTGGCGATGAGCTTGAGATAGGCGTGCGGGATGGCCTGAATCGCGCCCACCGCGAAGCGCAGGCCCTTCATGACCTTGGCGCGCTCGGCGAGCGGCGCCTTCGGATCGAAGTGGCGCTCCTCGGCGATCTTCTTGCTGACCACGACCCAGAAGCCGGTGCGGTCATAGGTGCCGGCGATGCCGAGGACCGGCTGCTTCCGCGCCGCCGCGCGGGTCAGCGTCACGCCCGAGGCGAGCGCGAAATCGACCGATCCCGCGATCACCGCGTTGGTCGCGGCGATGCCGGTGATGACCTGCTCCTTCACGTCGAGGCCCTCGGCCTTGAAGATGCCGGCATCCTGCGCGATGTAGCCGGAGGCGAAGATCAGCGCGATGGCCGGGAAGGCGAGCGTCGTATGCTCCATCTCGGCGCGCGCCGGCGCCGCGAGCGATGCGGCGACCAATCCTGCGGCGATCAGGCTGCGATGCGATGTCATCCTTGGTCCTCCCAAAGGCGGTTTCTAGCGCGATCTCACCAAAGGCAAAATCAGGTGCGAGGGACGGCGCGCATCGTGATGGATCGTGTCCCGCCCCACCTTGTCGGGCGTGTAGGGGTGCGCGAAGACGTTTTCCGTCACCGACGAATCACCGTTCGCGAGTTCAAGCCGGATGCGGTTGCCGCGCTTGAAGCGATAGGCGGTCGGCATCACCGCGACCGAGAGCTTGTAGGCGCGCCCGGGCACCAGTTTGTCGCTCTTCTTGTGCGCGTAATGCGGCGCGTGCGGGCGGGAGAGCTTGGCGTCGACCGCACGCATCGACGCCCTAAGCCAGCCCTTGGTGGCGATGCGCGAGGCGGGCTGAAGGTCTCGGGCGCGGTCCTCGGGCGCCTGCGCCATCTGCTCGGACAGCTTCACGAAGACGTCGGTGTCGTCGCGCGAGGAGGCGATGTGCAGCACCAGCTCGATGGGGCCGGCGATCTCGACATCGTCCGCGAGGGGCGGCGTGACGAAGGTGAGGACGCGCCGCACCAGGTCGGGCCGCCCGTCGCGCCCGAAGCCGACGACGCCCATGCGCCAGCCCGCGTTGGGATAGTCAAACACCGTGGCGCCCCGTCCGTGCCCGGCGTCTCGCGCGCGAGCAAGCCGTCATTCAAGGAAGCGACGCTGCCGCTCGGCCCGCGCGCCAGATAGAATTTCGCGTAGTCGACGTTGCGCGGCGGCCAGGACGGCGCGCTCTCGAACCGGTCGGCGCCGGTGACGAAATAGCGCACCTCGGGCTCGTCGAGATAAGAGGTCCGCCAGCCCTTGAGATAGCAGTCGTAGAACGGCAGCAGGTATTTCTCGTGGAAGGCGATGCTCGAATAATCGGCGACCGCGGCGTAGAGGTCCGACGACCCGAACACGAGCAATTTCTTCGGCCCGCCGGCGCGCTGATATCCGACGATGTTGCCGTTGAGGTGGAGATCGACCTTGGTCCACACGCCGATCGAGAACACCGGCACCTTGATGCGCGCGAGCTTCTCGGCGGCGGCGCGCTCCTTCCACCACGCATCGTAGGTGGGATGGCGCTTCACCTGGGCGGGATAGTCCCATTCGACGAAGCGCGGCTTGCCCTGCGCGGGATAGGCGTTGACGGTCCGCACCTGGTCCCACCAGGTGGTCGGGTAGAGGCCGGGGATGCCGCCCGTATAGGCCGAATCCCGATAGGTATCGATGTGGCCGTCATAGGGCGCGACGCAGGCCAGGTGCGGCGGGTTCTGCGTCGCCATGAACCATTGCGAGCGCGCGAAATAGGACTGGCCGATCCCGCCCACCTTGCCGCTCGACCAGCGCTGGCGCGCGATCCACTCGATCGTTTCGTAGAGGTCGCGTTGCTCGCGCTTGCATTGGTAATGGTACTCGCCGCCCGAGCGGCCGGTGCCGCGCACGTCCATGTGGACATAGGCGTAGCCCTGCTCGAGATACCACGCGATCGGCCCGGTCTCGCGCCACAGGAACAGCGGGATCGCCGGCGCCGCGTCGTTGTCGAAGCGATAGGGCGAGGCCGCGAGGAGGACGGGATACCGTCCCGGCGCGCGCGGCAGGAACAGCGCCGCCGCGATCCTGACGCCGTCGCTCATCGGGATCGAGAGAAGCCGCGTCGGCGCTACGGGCTCCTCGCCGAGGAGCGCCATGTCGCTTACGACCCGCCGAGGCGCTTGTTGGCGTCGTCGATCGGCGTCAAGTCGACATATTTGGGCGCGACGGTGAGGCCTTGCTTGATGATGCCATACTTCATCTCGACATCGATCGCGTGCTGGGTCGCCTGGAGATCGGGCCTTCCGTCCGTGGCGTGGAAGGCATCGTCCTTCGAATAGATGTATTCGAGCGTTTCCGGTTTCGCCTTGGTCACCTCGGCGGCGATCGTCACGGCTTCCTGATGGTGCGCGGGGGACGTCAGCCACTGCACCGCGCGGATATGGTCCTCGAGGAAATCGACCAGCGCGGCGCGGTGCTGGGCGATTTCTTCGACGCGCATCGCCCAAAGCACGGCCTGGATGCGGCCCTCGCCGTCGGCGGCGGTGAAGAGCGTGCGGTATTTACCCTGGTTGAGCATGTAGCGGTACTGCGGCACTAGGTTGATCAGGTCGACCTTGCCGTCGTCGAGCATCGCCGGCATGTTCGAGAAATTGGTCTCGACCGAGGTGAAGTCGCGGTCTTCGAGACCGTGGAGGCGCATCACGATGCGCATCGCCGAATCGCCGAACGAGCCGATCGCGTTGGTGGCGATGTTCTTGCCCTTCAGGTCCTCGACCTTGCGAACCGGGCTGTCCTTCGGCACGACATAGGTGACGCTCGCATAGCCGGGCACGCCATCCTGGAACACGTCGGCGATCATGCGCACGTCGAGGCGCGCGTTGCCGACGGCGAGCGCCAGCGCCTCGGGCCCGAAGGCCGCGATCTCGAGCTCGTTGATGGCGAGCGCCTGGATCTGCGGCGTGGTCCCTTGGAAGCGGACGCCCTCGGCGACGTAGCTCGCGCCGAAATGATGGAAGATTTCCGGGTGGCGCTTTTGCAGCGCGTCGATGATCGGCTGCATGTGCGTCGGCGTCGTTACCCAGCCGACGCGGATATGCCACGGATCGGCCGAGGCCGGAGATGCAAGCGCTACCGCCGCCGCCAGCGCGGCCGCCACTACGATCTTCATCATCGACCTCCCCACGCCATGCTTCTTGTGCGTGCATTTCACACTGTCATTACGAGGAGCGCAAGCGACGAAGCAATCTCGGGCCGGCGTCGCGCGGTGGGTTCCGCTTACTGCACCAATATCCGCGGTGCCGCCCGCTCACCGGCGCCGAGCTTGGCCCAGACGCGGGCGGCGATGTCGCGATAGACCTTGGCGTGGGCGCTGGTCGGATCGGAGGCGACGATCGGGTTGCCGCCGTCGGAGGTCTCGCGGATGGCGATGGCGAGCGGCAGCTCGCCGAGGAACTCGACGCCCAGCGTCTCGGCCTCGCGCCTTGCGCCGCCATGGTCGAAGATGTCGCTGCGCTCGCCGCAATGCGGGCACAGGAAATAGCTCATGTTCTCGATGATGCCGAGCACCGGCACCTCGACCTTGCGGAACATGTTGAGGCCCTTGCGGGCGTCGAGCAACGCTATGTCCTGCGGCGTCGAGACGATGATGGCGCCGGCCAGCGGCACCTGCTGCGAAATGGTGAGCTGCGCGTCGCCGGTGCCGGGCGGCATGTCGATCACCATGATGTCGAGCTCGCCCCAATTGACGTCGCGCAACATCTGCTGCAGCGCGCTCATCACCATCGGCCCGCGCCAGATCATCGGCGTGTCCTCGGCGACGAGGAAGCCCATCGACATGCATTTGACGCCGTGGTTGCTCAAGGGCTCGAGCCGCTTGCCGTCGGCCATGCGCGGGCGCCCGGAAATCCCCAGCATGCGCGGCATCGAGGGCCCGTAGATGTCGGCATCGAGCACGCCGACCGATTGCCCGTTCGCGCGAAGCGCGAGCGCGAGATTGGCCGCCGTCGTCGATTTGCCGACGCCGCCCTTGCCCGAGGCGACGGCGATGATGGCGCGTACGCCGGGAACGAGCGCCTTCTGCGCCTGCGCCTCGGCCTTGGGCGCGGCCGGCGCGGCGCGGGTCTTGGGCGCGCTCTCCGCCGTCAGCACCGCCGAGACCGACAGCACGCCGGGAAGCGCCTCGACCGCCTTCTCCGCCGCCTTGCGCAGGGGCTCGAGCTGGGCGGCGCGGGCGCGCTCCACTTCGATGGCGAAGGCGACATGGCCCTCGCGCAGCTGCACGCCCGCGACCATGCCGAGGGCGACGATGTCCTGGCCGCGCTCGGGATCCTTGACGGTTTTGAGGGCGGCTAGGATGTCGCTCTCGCTGATGCTCATGTCCGGCCCTTTCGACATTGGCTGACATATAGGAAGAAGTGGGGCATTCTGCCAAGCGAGCGGGCATGTCCCGCCGAAAGGAATTGCCATGTCGTGGAATCAAGGCGGCGGCCCCTGGGGCGGCGGCGGCGGCGGCGGACAGAGTCCGTGGGGGCGCGTTCCCCAGCCGCCCAATCTCGAGGAGATTCTGCGCAAGGGTCAGGACCGTCTGCGCCGCTTTCTTCCCGGCGGCAAGGGCAAGGGCAACGGTATCGTCATCGCCGCGCTCGCGGTCGCGGTGGTGTGGCTCCTGTGGTCGGGCGTCTATACCGTGGCACCCGACGAGCAAGGCATCGTGCTGCGCTTCGGCGCCTATGACCGCACCACCAATCCCGGCCTCAATTTCAAGCTGCCGCTGGTCGAGACCGCGCTCACGCCCAAGGTCACGCGCGTCAGCCGCGTCGAGGTGGGCTTCCGCCAGATCGCGGGCGAGCGCCAGAGCCGCGCCACCGAGCTGCCCGAGGAATCGCTGATGCTGACGGGCGACGAGAACATCGTCGACATCAACTTCATCGTGCTGTGGGTCATCAAGGACGCGAAATCCTATCTCTTCAACATCCGCAATCCCGACGGCACGGTGAAGTCTGCCGCGGAAAGCGCGATGCGCGAAGTGATCGGCCACAGCGAGATCGCGAGCGCGCTCACCAGCGGACGCCCGAAGATCGAGGCCGACACGCAGCAGCTCCTCCAGGAGATCCTCGACTCCTATCACGCCGGCATCTCGATCGACAACGTGCAGCTGCAGAAGGTCGATCCGCCGAACCAGGTGATCGACGCCTTCCGCGACGTGCAGAGCGCCAAGATCGATCAGAACCGTCTCATCAACGAGGCCGAGGCCTATCGCAACAACGTCGTGCCGGTGGCGAAGGGCGACGGCGCCCGCCTGGTGCAGGAGGCCGAGGCCTATCGCCAGCAGGTGGTGCTGAACGCCCAGGGCGACGCGGCGCGCTTCCTGTCGGTCTACGATAGCTACAGGGTCGCGGCCGACATCACCTCGCGCCGGCTCTACATCGAGACGATGGAGAGCATCCTCGGCCACACCAACAAGATCATCCTCGACAAGGCGGCGGCGAGCTCGGGCGTCGTGCCCTATCTGCCGCTGCCGCAGATCCAGTCGGCGCCGCCGCCGCGCGCCGCCAATCCGCAAGCGCCCCAGGGTGCGGTTCCGGCCCCGGCCCAGGCGCCCGCCGGGCGGGGAGGCACCCAATGAGCACGCGCATGATCGCCGTCCTGGGCGCCCTCGCCGTGGTGGTGCTCATCCTCGCCTACAGCAGCCTCTTCGTCGTCGAGCAGATCGAGCAGGGGCTGGTGCTGCAGTTCGGCAAGCCGATCCGCGTCGTCGACGACCCCGGACTCCACGCCAAGCTGCCGTGGCAGGACGTGGTCCTCTACGATCGCCGCATCCTCGATTTCGAGCCGCCGGCCGAGGAGGTGATCGCCTCCGACCAGAAGCGGCTGGTGGTCGACATGTACGCCCGCTTCCGCATCGCCGATGCGTTGCAGTTCTATCAGAGCCTCGGCACCGAGACCGTGGCGCGGCTCCGGCTGTCGTCGATCATGACGGGCGCGCTCCGGCGCGTCATCGGCGCGATCGAGCTTCAGGCCGTGATCTCGCTGCGGCGCGCCGAGATCATGCAGCAGATCCGCGAGGAGGTGAACGCGCAGACCAAGGGCTTCGGCCTCGACGTGATCGACGTGCGCATCAAGCGCGCTGACCTTCCCGAGGAGAACAGCCAGGCGGTGTTCGACCGCATGAAGTCCGAGCGCCAGCGCGAGGCAGCCGGCTACCGCGCCGAAGGCGCGCGCCAGGCGCAGCAGATCCGCGCCGATGCCGACCGCCAGCGCATCGAGATCATCGCGGACTCGCAGAAGCAGGCGCAGATCCTGCGCGGCCAAGGCGACGGCGACGCGATCAAGATCACCGCCGACGCCTATGGCAAGGACCAGCCGTTCTTCAGCTACTACCGCTCGCTCCAGGCCTATCGCGAGGCGCTGACCGGCCAGGGCACCACCTTCGTGCTCTCGCCCGACAGCGAATTCTTCCGCTATCTCGAGAGCGGCCCCCTGCTCGGCGGCGAGGCGAAATCGACGGCGCAGGCCCAGGGGAAGTGACGAGAGGCGCGATGCCGCTTTCTTGGCCGCAGGAACTTTCGTAATATCGCTGCGGTCCCGCCTGCCTTTGGAGTGTCTTAAGTGATAGGAGCCATCGCGCGCCCGACGTGCCGCCGACCCGCTTCGCTCGTCCGCAGCCGCCTGGTGCATGCGTGGCTGCTGGCGGCGCTGGTCATTTTCGCGTCCGGCGCCTGGGCCAAGCCCGCGCCTGACAGCTTCGCCGACCTGGCGCAAAAGCTCCTGCCGGCGGTCGTTAACATCTCCACGACTCAGACCATCAAGGCCCCGGGCAAG
This sequence comes from Allostellaceae bacterium, assembly GCA_035604615.1. Classification (GTDB taxonomy): domain Bacteria; phylum Pseudomonadota; class Alphaproteobacteria; order ATCC43930; family CGMCC-115725; genus DATJLY01. The sequence continues at coordinate 43,780 of DATNID010000026.1, forward strand.
GGTCCGGTCGGGCCGGAAGTGCCGAATTTCCCGCCCGGCTCGCCGTTCGAGGAGTTCTTCAAGGACTTCCTCAACCGCAATCACGGCCAGAACACGCCGGAAGCATTGCCGCGTCGCGCCACCTCGTTGGGCTCGGGCTTCATCGTCGATCCCTCGGGCCTGGTCGTCACCAACAACCACGTCATCGCCGACGCCGACGAGATCACCGTTACGCTCCAGGACAACACCAACTTCAAGGCCAAGGTGGTGGGGCGCGACACCAAGATCGACGTGGCACTGCTCAAGGTCGAATCGGCGAAGCCGCTGCCCGCGGTCAAGTTCGGCGACAGCGACCAGACCCGCATCGGCGACTGGGTGCTGGCGATCGGCAATCCGTTCGGCCTCGGCGGCACCGTCACGGCCGGGATTCTCTCGGCCCGCTCGCGCGAGATCGATGCCGGCCCCTACGACGACTTCCTCCAGACCGACGCGGCCATCAATCGCGGCAATTCCGGCGGGCCCATGTTCAACATGGCGGGCGAGGGGATCGGCATCAACACCGCGATCTACTCGCCCTCGGGCGGCTCCATCGGCATCGGCTTCGCGCTCCCGTCCAACCTCGCCGGGCCGGTGGTGGACCAGCTGCGCGAGTATGGCCGCCCCCGCCGCGGCTGGCTCGGCGTCAACATCCAGAGCGTCAACGACGAGATCGCCGAGAGCCTCGGCCTCGACAAGCCCAAGGGCGCGCTCATCGCCAGCGTCAAGGAAGGCGGGCCGGCCCAGGTCGCGGGCATCCAGCCGGGCGACGTGGTGCTGGATTTCGACGGCAAGTCGGTCGACGACATGCGCCACCTGCCGCGCATCGTCGCCGAGACCGCGATCGACAAGGCGGTCAAGGTGACGGTGTGGCGCAAGCGCAAGGAGCTGAGCCTCGACGTCAAGGTCGGCGAGCTCAAGGAAGAGCAGCAGCAGGCGGCGCTGCCCGACAAGCCGGAAAAACCGGCCGTGCCCGAAGGCACGGTGCAGGTGCTGGGCTTGTCGCTCGCCAACCTGACCCCGGACCTGCGCGAGCGCTTCGGCCTTTCCGAGGACACGGCCGGCGTCGTCGTCACCGAAGTGGCCGCCAACAGCCAGGCCTCCGACAAGGGCGTGCGCGCCGGCGACGTGATCGTCGAGGCGGCCCAGGAGGACGTGAAGAACGCCGGCCAGATCAGCAGCCTCATCGACGAAGCCAAGAAGGCCGGACGCAAATCCGTGCTCCTTCTCGTCGACCGCCAGGGCGATTTGCGCTTCGTGGCGCTGAAGCTCGATCAGAGTTAAGCGCGGCGGCGCCTTGATGTGCCGGGAATCGCTCGCTCAGTGGTTGTCGGCCCGTCTCCGCTTCCGAGATGCGGCGCGCGGTTCGCGCGCGTGATGGCGGCGCGCCGAAAGACATTCGAGCTGGCACGCGGCAATCTCGAGATCACCGCGGCTTAACCCTTTCGCGGCGGCGTAAATCCTCGCCGTCAGGCGCGCGAGCTCCGACTGCAGCGGCTTGTTGCCGCCCGGCAGAAGCAATTCATTCGGCGTCACGCCGAGAACGTCGCAAATTCGCACCAATGTCGCCAAGTTTGGCTCGCGCTCTCCGGTCACATAGTAGCCGTACCGCCGTTCGCTGAGACCCGCACGGCGCGCGACTTCGGCGTCCGAGAGGCCGAGGTCCCGCGCCCGTTCCCGAAGGTGCCGCGCAAAGACATCCATAAGAACGATCTGTTCATTGCATCGCGCACACGTCTATGAAAGTTGCGTTCTGATCTATAAGATTGTAATGTTCTCATACGAGTATCTGGATGCACTCGCACCGGGGAGCAGGAAATGCGAGGAAGTCGGATCGGTAACCGCTTCGCGTTCGCAGCGGCAGCTTTGGCAGGATTGGCGTCATGCGCTCCCATGCCGGTTGCGACGACCTATCCCTATTCGACGCAGCAGAAGGTGCAAGCCGCGGACCATTGGCGCGTGTTCGCGGAAGACACGGTGGCGAAGATGGGCGTCCCCGGCGGCGCGCGCGTGTTCGTCACGCCGAAGCGCGGCGTGTTCGAAGAAGGATTCCGCACTTATCTCGAGACGGCCATGTTGAGGCGCGGCGCCTTGCTGGCGGTCGATCCCGGGAGTGCAGCTTACGTCGTGGATTACAGCGTCGAGCCGGTCGTGCACGGGGACGATCAGGATTGGGGCATCCCGTTCCCCCTTCTATTCTGGGCCTTCGCCGATCTCTTCACGGGCAACGCGCAAGCGACGTGGTGGCGCGATACGCAGAGCGAGATTATCGTCTCGGTCGCCTTGTTCAGCGGCGGCGTGACGGCATTCCGCACCGCGGCGACCTATTACGTGCCGACCGGGGACCTCCCGCTTTATCGCCCCGCCGTGCTTTCCGCGAATGGCGTGATGCCGCCAGTGAGGCTTTCGTCGGCACGCGGTCTCGCCGCGATTCCGCCGGAAGGGTGCGTCGCCTCACAGTGCCCCCCGGAAGTCGCCGCGGGACTTCGCTGAACCGCGCAGCCGCTTAGGTCCACAGCCATTTGCCGTGACGCGGCCCTGGATGTAAGCCTCGCCGAGAACGCGCTCATAGGGATCGTATTTCGCGTTGTCCGAGCTAATCCTCACGCGCGGGGGGTCAGTGTCCGGGATCGGCACGATGCGCTTGCCTAAGAAGCCGAGGCCGTCCCAAATGACGAAGACGCCCGGCGCCGACGGCGACGTGATCGTCGAGGCGGCGCAAGAGGACGTGAAGAACGCCAGCCAGATCAACAGCCTGGTCGACGAGGCCAAGAAGGCCGGCCGCAAGTCGGTGCTGTTGCTGGTCGACCGCCAGGGGGATTTGCGCTTCGTCGCGCTGAAGCTCGATCAGAGCTGATCCCGGCCCACGATCTCCTCGCGCCGATAGCCCTGCGCGTAGAGGAGCGCCGCCAAATCCGTGTGGTCGACCCGCGCCGATGCCAGCGCCGCGACCGACGGCTTGCCGCGATAGGCGACGCCGAGGCCCGCCGCGTCGATCATCGCCAGGTCGTTGGCGCCGTCGCCGACCGCCAGCGTGTCACCGAGCGCGATGCCCTGCTCGCCCGCGAGGCGAAGGAGCGTCGCGAGTTTCTCGTCGCCGCCGCGGATCGGCTCCTTCACCGCGCCGGTGAGGCGGCCGTCTTCGATCTCGATCTCATTGGCGATTTCGTAATCGAATCCCAACTGGTCGCGCACGCGGCGCGCATAGATGCCGAAGCCGCCGGTGACCAGCGCGCATCGGGCGCCGTTGGCGCGCATGGTCGCGACCAGTGCCCGCGCCCCCGGCGTGATGCGGATGCGCGCGCCCGCCTCGTCGAGGACCGACGCCTTCATGCCCTTCAACAGCGCCACGCGCTGGCGCAGCGCGGCCGCGAAGTCGATCTCGCCGTTCATCGCCCGCCAGGTGATCCTCTCCACCGGCGCGCGCAAGCCGACGAAGGACGCGATCTCCTCCAGCATCTCGTTGGCGATGATGGTGGCCTCGAGATCGGCGACCAGCAGGCGCTTGCGCCGCCCCGCCGCCCTCTGCGCGAGACAATCGATCGGCAAGCCGCCGACCGCGCCGCGAGCAGCCGCCGCCGCCTCGCGGGGCGCGAGCAGGTCGAACGGGAGATCGCACGCGACCGCGGGCGCGAGCACATCCGGCCGCCCCACCCGCGCGCCGCGTTCTCGGAGCGCTAACGCGGCGGCGTCGGTTGCCGCCTCGAGCTGCCCCGAAGCCGCCGGCGCCGCGATCAGCGTGAGGACGAATTCCGCCATGCCCTGCCTTATCCGCCGCGCCGCGCGCGAAGGCAAGAAGCGCTACCATGCGAACCGTCATGCGCGCGCCCCTTGTCATCATCGCCGGTCCCACCGCGAGCGGGAAGTCCGCCCTGGCGCTGGCGCTCGCGCGCGAATTCGCCGGCACGGTCATCAATGCCGACAGCATGCAGGTCTATCGCGACCTCTACATTCTGTCCGCGCGGCCGGGACCGGATGCGGAAGCGCTGGCGCCGCATCGCCTCTATGGCACGATCGACGCGGCCGAAAGCTGTTCGGTCGGGCGCTGGCGCGGCCTTGCGCTGGCGGAGATAGCGGCCGCGCGCGGGGCCGGCCGGATGCCGGTCCTGGTCGGCGGCACCGGGCTCTATCTCCATGCGCTGATGCATGGCCTGGCACCGGTGCCCGCGATTCCGGCCGAGCATCGCGCCGCCGCCCGCGCGCTGCACCAGGAGATCGGCGGCGCAGCCTTCCATGCCCGCCTCGCCATGCGCGATCCCGAAGGCGCAAGCCGCCTCGCGCCCGGCGACACCCAGCGCCTGGTGCGTGCCTGGGAAGTCGTGGCGGCGACCGGCCGCCCGCTCGGTGCGTGGCAGCGTCTCGCCCCGCCGCCGGACGATCAGCGGGTGTCGTGCATCCTCCTGCTGCCGCCGCGCGCGGAACTCTATGCCGCGTGCGACGCCCGCTTCCGCGTCCTGATGGAGCGGGGCGCGGTCGCGGAGGTGGAAGCGTTGCTCGCCCGGGGCCTCGCTGCCGAGCTGCCGGCCATGAAGGCGGTCGGTGTGCGCGAGATCGCTTCCTTCATCGCCGGCCGCACCTCGCGCGAGGCGGCCATTGCTGCGGCGCAGCAGGCGACGCGGCGCTATGCCAAGCGGCAATACACCTGGCTCAGGTCGCGCATGGAAGGGTTACGGTCGCTGACCCTGGACGCGCAATATTCGGAAAGATACTTGCCCGAAATATTTGCATTTATTCGTCAACGCTCTTGACCGCCGCGACTTGGCTCTCTAGGTTGCCGCGTCGCGCGAAGGAGCGGGTGATGGCACAGGAGCCCATGTCGGGAGCGGAAATGGTCATCAAAGCCCTGGTGGATCAGGGCGTTGAGGTCGTGTTCGGCTATCCCGGCGGGGCCGTCCTGCCGATCTACGACGCGCTCTTCAAGCAGAACCGCCTGCGCCACATCCTGGTGCGGCACGAGCAGGGTGCGGTTCACGCCGCCGAGGGCTATGCGCGTACCACCGGCAAGGTCGGCGTTGTGTTGGTCACCAGCGGCCCGGGCGCGACCAATGCCGTCACCGGGCTGACCGACGCGCTGATGGATTCGGTGCCGCTCGTGTGCCTCACCGGCCAGGTGCCGACCCACTTGATCGGCAACGACGCCTTCCAGGAAGCCGACACCACCGGCATCACCCGCCCCTGCACCAAGCACAACTACCTGGTCAAGAGCATCGGCGACATGGCGCGCATGATGCACGAGGCCTTCTACGTCGCGCGCACCGGGCGGCCGGGACCGGTGGTGGTCGACCTGCCCAAGGACATATTGTTCGCAACCGGGACCTATTCGCCGCCCGAGGACGCGCCGCCGCACAAGACCTACCGTCCGCAAACCGCGCCCGACCCCGCCCGCATCGAAGACGCGGCCCAGCTCATCGCCGCGGCGAAGCGGCCGCTCTTCTATGGCGGCGGCGGCATCGTCAATTCCGGCGCCCATGCCTGCGCGCGCTTCGCCGAGCTGGTGAAGCTCACCGGTTTTCCGTGCACCTTGACGCTCATGGGATTGGGAGCCTATCCGGCGTCCGACCGCCAGTTCCTTGGCCTCGTCGGCATGCACGGCACCTACGAGTCCAACAACGCGATGCACGATTGCGATCTGATGATCTGCGTCGGCGCGCGCTTCGACGATCGCGTCACCGGGCGGCTCAACGCGTTCTCGCCGGGCTCGAAGAAGATCCATATCGACATCGATCCGTCCTCGGTCAACAAGAACGTGCGCGTCGACGTGCCGGTGATCGGCGACGCCGCCGCCGCGATCGACGCCATTCTCGCCGCGCTCAAACGGCGCCATTTCAAGCCCGCGCGCGAGAGCCTGGCGCCGTGGTGGAAGGCGATCGAGGGCTGGCGCGCGAAGCAATGTCTGCGCTACGCCACCTCCGACACGGTGATCAAGCCGCAATACGCGATCGAGCGGCTCTATGCGCTGACCCGGGGCCGGGACCCCTACATCACCACGGAGGTCGGCCAGCACCAGATGTGGGCGGCGCAGCTGTTCAAGTTCGAGACGCCGTTCCACTGGATGACGTCGGGCGGGCTCGGCACGATGGGCTATGGGCTGCCGGCGGCGATGGGCGTGCAGGTCGCGCGCCCCGACGCGCTCGTCATCGACATCGCCGGCGAGGCCTCGATCCTGATGAACATCCAGGAGATGTCCACCATCAATCAGTACCGCCTGCCGGTGAAGGTGTTCATCCTCAACAACCAGTACATGGGCATGGTGCGGCAGTGGCAGGAGCTGATGCATGGCGGGCGCTATAGCGAGAGCTACACCGCCTCGCTCCCGGATTTCGTCAAGCTCGCGGACGCGTTCGGCGCGGTCGGATTGCGCGCCGAGAAACCCGACGATGTCGACCGCGTCATCAAGGAGATGCTGGCGGTGGACCGGGCCGTGCTGGTGGACGTTGCGGTCGATCAGCTCGAGAACTGTTTCCCGATGATCCCGTCGGGCGCCGCGCACAACGATATGCTGCTGGGTCCGGCGGACAAGAAGGACGCGGGGCCCGTGTCCGAAGAAGGCATGGTGCTGGTCTAGCTCCATGAGCGACATCGAGCGGCACACCATCGCGGTGCTGGTGGACAACGAGCCCGGCGTGCTGGCGCGCGTCATCGGGCTCTTTTCCGGCCGCGGCTACAACATCGAGAGCCTGACCGTGGCCGAGACCGACCGCGCCAACAATCTCTCGCGCATCACCGTCGTGACCTCGGGCACGCGCATGATCATCGAGCAAATCAAGGCGCAATTGGCGCGGCTGGTGCCGATCCACGCGGTCCACGACCTCACCGACGAGGGCCCGCACGTTACGCGCGAGTTGGCGCTCATCAAGGTTTCGGGAACCGGCGAGAAGCGCATCGAGAGCCTGCGCCTCGCCGACATCTTCCGCGCCCGCGTCGTCGATAGCACCACCGAGAGCTTCGTCTTCGAGATGACCGGCGCGACCGAGAAGCTCGATGCCTTCATCACGCTGATGGAGCCATTGGGGCTCGTCGACGTGTCCCGCACCGGCGTCGTCGCGATCGCGCGCGGCGCGGCCAAGTTCTGAAGGAGAATCCCATGCGCGTTTATTACGACCGCGACGCCGACGTGAACCTCATCAAGGGCAAGAAGGTGCTGGTGGTGGGATATGGCAGCCAGGGCCACGCGCACGCGATGAACCTGCGCGACAGCGGCGTCAAGGACGTGCGCGTCGCGCTCCGCCCCGGCTCGGCCACGGCCAAGAAGGCGACGGACGCGAGCTTCCAGGTGATGGCGCCCGGCGACGGCGCCAAGTGGGCCGACGTGGTGATGGTGCTGACGCCGGACGAGCTGCAGGCCGCGCTCTATCGCGACGATCTGCGCCCCAACATGCGGCCCGACACGGCCTTGGCGTTCGCGCACGGCTTCAACATCCATTTCAAGCTCATTGAGCCGCGCCCCGACATGGACGTGTTCATGATCGCGCCCAAGGGGCCGGGCCACACGGTGCGCTCCGAATATGTCAGGGGCGGCGGCGTGCCGTGCCTGGTCGCGGTCGAGCAGAACCCGTCGCAGAACGCGCTCGAGATCGCGCTGTCCTATGCCTCGGCGATCGGCGGCGGGCGCGCCGGCGTGATCGAGACCACCTTCAAGGAGGAATGCGAGACCGACCTCTTCGGCGAGCAATGCGTGCTGTGCGGCGGCTTGTCGGCGCTGATCATGGCGGGCTACGAGACGCTGGTCGGCGCCGGCTATGCGCCGGAGATGGCCTATTTCGAGTGCCTGCACGAGGTGAAGCTGATCGTCGATCTGATGTACGAGGGCGGCATCGCCAACATGCGCTACTCGGTGTCGAACACCGCCGAGTTCGGCGACTACACGCGCGGCCCCCGCATCATCGACCAGCACGTCAAGGACGAGATGAAGCGCGTCCTCGACGACATTCAGTCCGGCCGCTTCGCGCGCGAGTGGGTGCTCGAGAACACGGCGGGACAGCCGAGCTTCAAGGCGATGCGGCGGCGCGGCGCCGAGCACGAGGTCGAGAAGGTCGGCGAAAAGCTCCGCGCCATGATGCCGTGGATCGCCAAGAACCGGCTGGTCGACAAGACGAAGAATTGAGGAATTCAGGGCGCCGGCGGAGGCGCCGGGAGCACGAAGTGGGCGATCCACATCGCCACGACCAAGGCGGCGAGGGCCAAGCCGATCATGTCGTACCGGTCGAGATGACGCATATCGTCAGTATGACTCACGCGCCGCCGTCGTGATAGGCAGGGCATGGTTAAGCGGCCGTGGGCGACGGGAGGCGAACATGGCACTACGATCGTTCGTGACCGTATTTGCGGTTCTCATCGGCATAGCGTGTGCTGCTTCGAGGGCAGCCACGGTCGAGCAACCAGTGACCGCCCATTTATTTCCATAATTTATCCTCAGTGGCGCACGAAATTTCTGCTGACTTGGCCGCGTTGCGAGTTTTCCCAGCGCAATCTGACACTCGACCTCGCGCCGCGCGTCATCATTCGCCGAATCGTTCCGTTAGGTGAAATAGCCACGTAGAAAATGTGCTTCCGTCGCGTCGAGTGCGGCGATCTTGGAATGAATTTCCGCGAACAGTTTCCGATGTAGAGTTGTGCGAGGATCGTTGGGATCGTGATCCCTCGACCACCGCTGGTCGTAGCGTCTCGTGCCGTACGGCTTCAAATCTCCATTCGCGAGCGGCCTACTCGGATTTTCATCGTCAATTCTCACTTTAAGATTTGCGGTTGACCGACCACGCCGAATCGGTGGATTTCCGACGTCTAAAACGATACCACGCATCGTCAAGCCGCCGACCCCCGATTTCTCGTGTGTCCAGATAAACACCTCTTCCTGCTGAATCGGTTCACAGTCCTCATATAACCAGAGAGGACCGGTCTCAAACACTTTGTTCGACCCGAGCGTTGGTCGGTTGCATTTTATGATTATCGGCAATTCTCCCTCCGTCCGTCGCGTGATGACATTACTGACAGCCTGGCACTTTGCATGCAGATTGATAGTCACTCGACTTACGCCGCGCGGAGAGCCTTCTGCACCGTCTTCGGCGCGCGGTCGATCACGATAAGATAGGCGCGGGTCGGCCCCTCGGGCTGGCGATTGCCTTGCTCCCAATGGCGCAGCGTATTGATGCTGAAGCCGAACTGGGAAGCGAATTCCTCCTGCGTCATGCCGAGCTTGGTGCGGATAGCGCGCACGTCGATTCTGCGGGGGACATGGACGCGGTATTTGCTCTTTTCCGCTTCGCCGCGAGCGTATGCCAGCGCCTCTTCCAGGCCGCGCCGAATGCTACTTCCCAACTTGCTCATGGCATTGCCCTTCCATAACTCGTAACTAGCAGCTTCGTCAGGCGACGATATGCGTTTCGCTCTGCGTCGCTTAGATCGGCTCGCTCGTTCTTCGCGTAAGCCGTCAGCAGAAACACCGGCACACCGGCATCGTGGTAGAAATAGATCACCCTTGCACCGCCTCGCTTGCCACGACCGTCCAGGCGCCACCGCAGTTTGCGAACCCCGCCTGAGCCCTGAATGACATCGCCCGCAGTCGGGTTGTACGCGAGATAATCGACCAACGCTGCCAGCTCCACGCCGTCCAGCAGCTTGCGCGTCGCCGACAGGAACTCCGGCGTCTCCACGACGGCCAAGGGCGCGGATGAAGGCATCTGCAATACTAATCCATTGGATTAGTAGAATCAACCAGAGCGATGACCGAAGACGGTGCTAGAATGCATGTCCTTACGCGGCCATCGGCGAGGGGAGGCGCATATGGCACAACGATCGATCGCGACCGCGTTGGCGGTTCTGTTCTGCGCGGCCTACGCCGCCGCTCCGGCCCGGGCCGAGAAGAACTACGGTCCCGGCGTCAGCGACACCGAGATCAAGCTCGGCCAGACGCAACCCTATAGCGGCCCGCTCTCGGCCTTGAGCGCGGTCGGGCGCGCGCAGGGCGCCTATATCAAGATGATCGACGACCAGGGCGGCATCAACGGCCGCAAGGTCAACCTGATCAGCCTCGATGATGGCTACAGCCCGCCCAAGACGGTGGAGCAGACGAGGAAGCTGGTCGAGGAGGACGGCGTCCTCGCCATCTTCGGCTCGCTCGGCACGCCCGCCAACACGGCGATCTACAAATATCTCAACGAGCGCCACGTGCCGCAGCTCTTCATCGCCAGCGGCGCCTCCAAATGGCGCGATTACAAGACCAGCCCGTGGACGATCTCCGGCACGATCAACTACGTGATCGAAGGCGGCATCTACGGCAAATACATCCTGCGCCAGCATCCCGACGCCAAGATCGCGGTGCTCTATCAGAACGACGATTTCGGCAAGGATTACCTGAACGGCCTGAAGGAGCGGCTGGGCGACCGCGCCAACATGATCGTCGCCACGGCGAGCTACGAAACGAGCGATCCGACCATCGATTCCCAGGTCATCTCGCTCAAGCAATCCGGCGCCGACACGCTGGTCGAATTCTCGCTCACCAAGTTCACCTCGCAGGCGATCCGCAAGGTCGCCGAGCTCGGCTGGAAGCCCACGCATTTCGTGCCCAGCACGTCGAACGGCATCGGCGCCGTGCTGACACCCGCCGGCATCGACAATTCGATCGGCCTCTTGAGCGCCCAGACCAACAAGACCGCGTCCGATTCGCAATGGGCAAACGATCCCGGCTACAAGGACTGGCTCGTCTTCATGCACAAATACCTGCCCGACGCCGACATCAACGACATCTACTACGTCGCGGGCTACAATCAGGGGCAGCTCATCGTCCAGGCGCTCCGGCAATGCGGCGACGAGCTCACGCGCGAGAACCTGATGCGGCAGGCGACCAACCTCAAGAACGTCCAGACCACCATGTCGCTCCCCGGCATCACCGTCACGACCAGCCCGACCGACTACGACGTCTATCATTCGGCACGCCTGTCGCGCTTCGACGGCAAGAGCTGGGTGCTGTTCGGCGACCTGATCAGCAATTGAGGCTGGCGAGTCCTGCCGTGATTGGAGCGCACGATCTTTGATCCCGGACGGAGGCGCACCACATAGCGTGGGCAAATCGCCCTTCGGCGTGGGCCACGGGCGCCAAAAAAGCGATTTTGCGAAACGAACCCAATTTTCTATGATTTAGTGTGCTCGATTCCCGCGTCGCGGGTTGTCGCCTTCCCGCCATGGTTAATCGAACCTTGCGATTTGCGGGCGATTGGTTATAGACAGGGGTGCGGCGCGAAACGGCTTCTTTTTAACGCGAAATTAAGCCTGACGCCCGCAGGCTGGGCGCGAGCCGAGGGGATTTATTCACATGGTTCGGACGATCGTGACAGGCGCGATTCGGGGCGGCGACGCTCCGGGCGGTTGCGCGCGCGCGTCCGGCCGGTGCGGCAGGCCTGGGAGCGAGGGAGGGCTGCGACTTACCGGCCCCTGAGCGCGGTCATGACCCGAGCCTGTCCGCGCGGTCAGGGGTGAAGCCGTTACGGCTCGTACGTCGCTCCCGAGACAAAAGGACCCGCGCCATGAGCGCCAGTACCCATCGCCAGACTCCCGAAGCCCCCCCGAAGAACCGCGTCATCATCTTCGACACCACCTTGCGCGACGGCGAGCAGTCGCCGGGCGCGTCGATGAACCTCGACGAGAAGATCAAGATCGCGTTGCTGCTCGAGGAGATGGGCGTCGACGTGATCGAAGCGGGATTTCCGATCGCCTCCAACGGCGATTTCGAGGCCGTGCGCGAGATTGCGAGGCTGGTCGAGAACGCCAGCGTGTGCGGCCTCGCCCGCGCCGGCCGCGGCGACATCGAGCGCTGCTGGGAAGCGGTCCAGGAATCGCCCCGCCCGCGCATCCACACCTTCATCTCGACCTCGCCGCTGCACATGAAGTTCAAGCTCCAGATGGAGCCCGAGGCGGTGCACCAGGCGGTGATCGACAGCGTCTCGCTCGCCCGCAACCTGTCCCCGGACGTCGAATGGTCGTGCGAGGACGGCTCGCGTACCGAGCACGACTTCCTGTGCCGCACGGTCGAGAGCGCGATCAAGGCCGGCGCCCGGACCATCAACATCCCCGACACGGTGGGCTATGCCGTGCCGGAGGAGTTCGCGGCCTTGATCCGCATGCTGTTCGACCGCGTGCCCAACATCGACCAGGCGGTGATCTCGGTCCATTGCCACAACGATCTCGGCCTCGCCGTCGCCAACTCGCTGGCCGCGGTGGGGGCGGGCGCGCGCCAGGTTGAATGCACCGTCAACGGCCTGGGCGAGCGCGCCGGCAACGCCTCGATGGAAGAGATCGTCATGGCGCTCAAGACGCGCCACGACCGCATGCCCTTCATGACCGGCGTCAAGTCCGAGTACATCACCCGCGCCTCGCGCCTGGTCTCGGCCGTCACCGGCTTCGTGGTGCAGCCCAACAAGGCGATCGTCGGCGCCAACGCCTTCGCGCACGAGAGCGGCATCCACCAGGACGGCATGCTCAAGCACGCCGGCACTTACGAGATCATGACGCCGGAATCGGTCGGCCTCAACAAGTCCACCCTCGTCATGGGCAAGCATTCGGGCCGCCACGCCTTCAAGATGAAGCTGAAGGAGCTGGGCTTCGAACTCGGCGACAACGCCTTGAACGACGCCTTCCGCCGCTTCAAGGATCTGGCCGACCGCAAGAAAGACGTCTATGACGAGGACATCGTCGCGCTCGTCGACGACGAGATCCAGCACGGGGCCGAGCGCATCCGCTTCGTGTCGCTCGGCATCGTCGCCGGGTCCAAGGGGCCGCAGACGGCGGAGCTCGAACTCCTGGTCGACGGCGCGGTCCAGAAGACCACGACCCATGGCAACGGCCCGGTCGACGCGACCTTCAACGCGATTCGCGCGCTCGTACCCCACACCGCCCGCCTGCTGCTCTACCAGGTCAACGCCGTGACCGAGGGCACCGATGCGCAGGCCGAGGTGACCGTGCGGCTCGAGGAGGGCGGCAAGACCGTGGTCGGCCAGGGCGCCGACGTTGACACGCTCGTCGCCTCCGCGCGAGCTTATATACATGCCTTGAACAAGCTGCTGACGAAGCGGGCAAAGACCGCGCCCGCTGCGTTGTCGGCATAATCATCCGCCCGCCCTCCTCCGGTCGCGGAGGAGGGCAGAGGGCGGGCGCCGGATCGGGTGGCTTCACCAGGGACGTCTTTCGTCCCCAGCGATGGAACAGAGGACGCATGTTCGGAAATTTGTTAGGCATTCTGTCGGCGGACATGGCGATCGACCTCGGCACCGCGAACACCCTCGTCTATGTCAAGGGCCGCGGCATCGTCCTGAACGAGCCCTCGGTGGTGGCGATCGCCAGTGTCAAGGGCCGCAAACAGGTGCTGGCGGTCGGCGATGAGGCCAAGCTGATGCTCGGCCGCACGCCTGGCAACATCCAGGCGATCCGCCCCTTACGCGACGGCGTCATCGCCGATTTCGAAGTCGCCGAGGAGATGATCAAGCATTTCATCCGCAAGGTGCACAACCGACGCAGCTTCGCCAGCCCCCAGATCATCATCTGCGTGCCCTCGGGCTCGACCGCGGTCGAGCGCCGCGCCATCCAGGAATCGGCCGAAAGCGCCGGCGCACGCCGCGTCTTCCTGATCGAGGAGCCGATGGCGGCGGCGATCGGCGCCGGGCTGCCGGTCACGGAGCCGACCGGCTCGATGGTGGTGGACGTGGGCGGCGGCACCACCGAGGTCGCCGTGCTGTCCCTGGGCGGCATCGTCTACTCGCGCTCGGTCCGCGTCGCCGGCGACAAGATGGACGAGGCGGTGATCTCCTATATCCGCCGCAACCACAATCTGCTGGTCGGCGAATCCAGCGCCGAGCGCATCAAGAAGGAGATCGGCTCCGCCTGCATGCCCGAGGAGGGCGAGGGGCGGGTGATGGAGATCAAGGGCCGCGATTTGTTGAACGGCGTGCCCAAGGAGATCGTCATCAGCGAGCGCCAGATCGCCGAGAGCCTGGCCGAGCCGGTCGGCGCCATCGTCGAGGCGGTCAAGGTCGCGCTCGAGCACACCGCGCCCGAACTCGCCGCCGACATCGTTGACAAGGGCATCGTCCTGACCGGGGGCGGGGCGCTGCTTGGAAATCTCGACTACGTCCTGCGCCACGCGACCGGGCTGCCGGTCTCCATCGCCGACGACCCGCTGTCCTGCGTGGCGCTCGGCACCGGCCGCGCCCTCGAGGAGATGAAGACGCTAAAAAGCGTTCTGATTAGCATGTACTAAACGCCTAATTGCATATACAAGATGAAGACGGTCGGTCGGATTCGGCACCGGGAGGACGCCGCATCGCGGACCGGCTAGGTCGGCAAGGACGGGCACGGGATGAGACTTTCGCCCCCGGTCAAAGCGGCAGCACAGCGCCTGGCGCTGCCGATGCTCGTGTTCGTGGCGGGCACGCTGACCGTGCTCGGCAAGGGCGACCTCCTGCTCATCGACAAGGCGCGCTCCGCCATCGCCGACACCATGGCGCCGGCGCTCGAATTCGTCTCCCAGCCGCTGGCGGCCGGGTCGGCCGCGATCGCGGCGGTTGAGAACGTGGTCACGGTCTATCGCCAGAACGACGTTTTGCGCGAGGAGAACCAGCGCCTCCTGCAATGGGAGGAGGTGGCGCGCCGGCTGGCGGCCGAGAACCGCTCGCTGCGCGACCTCGACAAGCTGGTGCCCGATCATGTCGGCTCGCAGATCGCGGCGCGGGTCATCGCCGATTCGGGCGGCGCCTTCGTGCGCAACGTGCTGGTCAATGCGGGGACGCGCGACGGCGTGGCGCGCGGTCAGGCCGGGCTCACCGGCGAGGGGCTGATCGGCCGCGTCTCCGAGGTCGGCGAGCGCACCGCCCGGGTCCTGCTCCTCACCGATCTCAATTCGCACATCCCGGTCATGCTCGAGCGCACCAGCGCGCGCGCGCTGCTCGACGGCGACAATTCGGACCGGCCGCGCCTCGCCTTCCTCGACGCCAAGGCGCAGATCGACCTGGGCGACCGCGTCGTCACCAGCGGCAGCGGCGGCGTATTCCCGCCCGGCCTGCCGGTGGGGACCGTCACCTCGCTGGAGAACGGGATCGCGCGGGTCGAGCCCTATTCCGAGCTGTCGCGGCTCGACATCGTGCGGGTGGTGGATTACGGCCTCGAGGGCGTGCTGCCGCAGAGCGCGGTGCCGCCGCCGCGCGCGACCAAGCCGGCCAAAGGCCGCGCCGCCGCCGACGCGCCGCGATGACGCGGATGGGTCGCAGTCCTCTCGTGCATTTCATCGCCGCCGGGGAGTCCCCATGGCGCGGGTGATGGTGCCGCGCGACAGCGGCGCTCCCGGCCGCGTCGTGCCGTTCCTCTCGACCTTCGTGTTCGTCCTGGTCTCGGTCGTGCCGTTGCAGCTCCCGGGCTTCGCAGCGGTGACGCCGAGTTTCGCGCTCATGGCGGTGGCGCACTGGACCATCTACCGCCCCGACCTGCTGCCGCAATCGGCGGTGTTCGCGCTCGGCCTGCTGCTCGATCTTCTCAATGGCACGCCCTATGTCGGCACCATGGCCCTCACGCTGCTGGTCGCGCGCACCGCCGTCCTCACCCAGCGCCGGCACTTCGTCAACCGCGACTTCACCGTGATGTGGCTCGGCTTCCTGGCGCTCGCGAGCGGCACGTTCGCGTTGTTGTGGGCGATCGTGAGCCTACTCAACGGCCACATCCTCGGGACCAGGCCGTTCCTGTTCGAGGCGGCGCTGACAGTCGCGTGCTACCCGGTCGGGAGCTATCTCCTCGCGCGCCTCCACCGCGCCTTTCTGCGCGGCTGACCGCCGATGGCCGACAAGCACGAGAACAACCGCTCCAAGCTGCTGACCCGCCGCGCGCTGCTCCTCGCCGGGGGCCAGGCGGCGCTGCTCGGAACCGTGGCCGGGCGGCTCTATTTCCTCGAAGTGGTCCAGGCCGACCGCTACCAGATGCTGGCCGACGAGAACCGGATCAGCATCCGCCTGATCGCGCCGCCGCGCGGTCGCATCCTCGACCGGTTCGGCGTCCCGCTCGCCTCCAACCGCTCCACGTATCGCGCGCAGTTCATCGCCGATCAGAGCGGCGACATCGCCGCGACGCTCGACGCGGTGGGCCGGCTGGTGCCGTTCAGCGACGGCGACCGCCGCCGCGTGCTCCACGACATCCGCGTCAAGCACGGCTTCGTGCCGGTGGTGCTCAAGGAGAACATGAGCTGGGACGAGATGTCGCGCATCGAGGTCAACACCTTGGAGCTCGCCGGCGTCTCGATCGAGCAGGGCCTGATGCGCGACTATCCGTTCGCCGACAAGGTTGCGCACGTGGTGGGCTATGTCGCGGCGGTGTCGGAGCAGGACCTCAGCGGCGACGACCCTCTCCTCGAGCTGCCCGATTTCCGCATCGGCAAGAACGGCGTCGAGAAGGCGTTCGACATCCAGCTGCGCGGCACCGCCGGCACCAGCCAGGTCGAGGTCAACGCGTTCGGCCAGGTGGTGCGCGAGCTGGCGCGCGAGGACGGGATGTCCGGGCAGGAGATTGTGCTCGGGCTCGACATGGCGTTGCAGGATCTGGCGATGCAGCGTTGCGCGGCAGAGGGCAGCGCGTCCTGCGTCCTCCTCGACCTGTGGACGGGCGAAGTCCTGGCGCTCGCCTCTTCGCCCAGCTACGACCCGGGCGCGTTCGCCGCGGGCCTGTCCGCCGCGGAATGGCAAAAGCTCGTTTCCGATCCCATGAATCCGCTGAGCCACAAGGCGATCAGCGGCACTTATGCGCCGGGATCGACCTTCAAGCCGATGGTGGCGATGGCGGCGCTCGACGCCGGGCTCATCACCCCCGACACCGAATTCTTCTGCCCGGGCGAGTTCACGCTCGGCAATGCCGTGTTCCATTGCTGGAAGAAAGGCGGGCACGGCGCGATCTCGCTCAACCGCGCCATTCGCGAATCGTGCGACGTGTTCTTCTACCACACGGCCGATGTCTGCGGCATCGACCGTCTCGCCGCGATGGCCAACCGCTTCGGCCTCGGGGTCGAGCTCGGCATCGAGATTCCCGGCGAGCGCACCGGACTCATCCCGACGCGCGGCTGGAAGCTCGCCACCACGGGCGAGACGTGGCAGCGCGGCGACACGATCAGCTGCGGCATCGGACAGGGCTATGTCAGCGCCACGCCGCTACAACTCGCAATCTATGTCGCGCGGATCGCGAGCGGGCGGCGGATCGCGCCGCGTCTGGTCCGTGCGCCGGGCGTGATGGCGAGCGGGGCCGATGCCGCGGCGGCGCCGAGCCAGGATTTCGCGTCGATGGCCATCGCGGAGAAGCACTTCGAGGCCGTGCGGCACGCCATGTGGAGCGTTGCGAACGAGCAGCACGGCACGGCCTACCACGCGCGCATAACCGAGCCCGGCCTGGAGATGGCCGGAAAGACCGGTACGGCGCAGGTCCACCACGTCAACAAGGAGGTGCGCGATCGCGGTATCGTCACCGGCACGAGTGTGCCGTGGAAGGATCGCGACCATGCGCTCTTCATCTCGTTCGCGCCGGCGGACGCGCCGCGTTACGCCTGCGCCGTCGTGGTGGAGCACGGCGGCGCCTCGGGCGGAGAGGGCGGCGCTGTGGCGGCGCCGATCGCGCGCGACGTGCTGATCTTGGCACAAAAGCGTGACCCGGTGCATCGCGTGCCCGAGACGCCGTTCGGCGCGCCCGCACGCCTGGCGCAGGGCTGAGGGCGCGCGCCATGGACCAACCGCTCGATTACGGCCGCTCGCGGCAGAGCATCGCGGTGAAGCTCCTGAGCCTCAATTGGGGCTTGGTGCTGCTGCTGGGCGTCGTCGCGGCGATCGGCATCGCCATGCTCTATTCGGCGGCCAATGGGAACTGGCAGCCGTGGGCCGCGAAGCAGGCGATGCGCTTCGGCGTCGCCGCGCTCGTGATGGTCGCGGCGGCGCTGGTGGATTTGCGCACCTGGCTCAGGATCGCCTATTGGTTCTATGGCATCGTCATGGTGCTGCTGATCGCGGTCGAGATCCGCGGCGCCGTCGGCATGGGGGCGCAGCGCTGGATCGATCTGGGCATCATCCAGATCCAGCCGTCCGAGCTGATGAAGATCGCGGCGATGATGGCGCTGGCGCGCTACTTCAACGGGCTCACCATCGAGGAGACAGCGCGGCCGTTGCGGCTCGTCGTGCCGGCGCTGCTCGTGCTCTTCCCGGCGGCGCTGGTGCTGAAGCAGCCCGATCTGGGCACCGCGATGATGCTGGCGCTGGGGGGCGCGGCGATGTTCTTTCTCGCCGGCGTGCGGCTGTGGCAGTTCGGACTGGTGATCGCGGGAGGCGTCGGCGCGGTGCCGATCGCCTGGCGCTTCCTGCGCGATTATCAGAAGAACCGCATCTACACCTTCCTCGATCCCGAGAACGATCCGCTTGGTGCGGGCTATCACAGCCTGCAATCGAAGATCGCGATCGGCTCGGGCGGCATCGGCGGCAAGGGCTTCCTGATGGGGACGCAGTCGCATCTGAGCTTCCTGCCCGAGCGGCAGACCGACTTCATCTTCACCATGCTGGCCGAGGAATGGGGCCTCATCGGCGGGCTGGTGCTGCTCGGCCTCTATCTCCTGATCGTCGTTTACGGCTACGCGATCGCGTTCCGCTGCCGCAGCCATTTCGGGCGCCTCCTGGCGCTCGGCATCACCGTCAACCTGTTCCTCTACGTCTTCATCAACACGGCGATGGTGATGGGCCTCATCCCCGTCGTAGGCGTACCGCTGCCGCTCATCTCCTATGGCGGCACGGCGATGCTGACGGTGATGTTCGGGTTCGGCGTGCTGATGAGCGTCTATATTCACCGCGACGTGCGCATCGGCCGCTTCGGCGACGGTGGGGAGTGACAGGCGCCAAGCGCCTTGCTATAGACCGCGCCCCACCGAGGGGTGCATAGCTCAGTTGGTAGAGCAGCTGACTCTTAATCAGCGGGTCGCAGGTTCGAGTCCTGCTGCACCCACCATATCGCGAGTTCGTGTCGTGCAAGGCGAAGGGCATCAACCGCGTCGCCTGCGAAGGGGCGTCGAATCCGCCCGGCACGATCGAGTGGGAGTGACCGGTTCGAGATTTGCACCGTACCGCTACTTGGCAGCCTCAACCGCTTCGTGCTCCGCTGGCGCAACGCGCTCCATCTTCGAGCCGGTGAAGAAATCGCCGAGCGCGTAATCCTCCGGCTTGCGGTGGACCAACAGCGGGTCGCATCCGCGCCGAATGTCGTCGATGGCGCGCAGGAGGTGGCGGCGCATGAGCACGACGGCGCGGTCGGTGGTGGCGAGGTTCTCGGTCGTGCGGTCGACGATGTCGCCCTGGCTTTCCACGACCCAGCGGTCGTGGTCATAGAAATTGGTGCCCATGCCGATGAAGGTCGAGGTCCGCATTTCCTCGCGGTCCTGGAGATAGCGGTTCCGCCTGTTGCGCGGCATGCGGTAGTCGGCATCGAGCCCCTGGCACATCATCATTTCCTGCAGCTTCACGTCGACGGGCCCGCTACCGCGATAGTTGATGGCGAACTTCCAATGCGTCCGGTCGTCGATCGGCACATGCCAGTTTACGCTGTACCCGGTGTTCGCCTCGGGTGATTCGATCTCGGGGCGGACGAGCGGCCCGCCAACGAAGGCGGCGAGGTTGGGCATGATGAAATTGCCGGTGCGCACGTATTTTTCGCTGTCGCCGATCAAGCGGGTGGTATCGATACGCAAGCCCCACGGCATCTCGGAGACGGTGATCGCCGGCGCGAGGTCGGCTTCGAAGCGGGCGTTGCTCAGGACCGAATCCATGCCGATCCGGTGCAGGATCGAGAGATGCTGAGGATCGATATTGCCTTCGTTGCCTTGAAGATAGTTGCATTCGTGATGGAACTTTTTCGTCCATACCTGCTCCCGGGGCGCCGAAAAGAAGGGGAATGGCGGCAGCGCTGGCGGCTCGCCCGGCCCGAGATAGGCCAGGATCAATCCCGGCACGTCGCGACAGGGATATGCCGTGTGACGGATCTTGTCCTTGAAATCGCTGTGCGCCGGCTCGCCCGGCTGATGCAGACACCGCCCGTCAACGCCGAACAGCCATCCGTGATAGACGCATCTGAGCCCGCCGTCCTCGATCCGGCCGTAGCTCAAATCCGCCTTGCGATGCGGGCAGTGAAGGCCAAGCAGGCCAGGACGTCCGGCTTGGTCTCGGAACACCACGAGGTCCTCGCCCATGATCCGCACTGGCTTCGGCGGCGCCCCGGGCGGCAGTTCCTCCTCGAGCGCGACCGGCTGCCAATAGCGGCGGAGCAGTTCACCGCCCGGTGTCCCCTTCGCGGCACGAGTCACCAGGTCGTTCTGTTCCTGCGATAGCATGGTCCTCTCCTTGCCCGCCGTCCGCGGCACCGCTGCCTTCTTGCCGCGGGATAATTTTCCGTTCGGCGATTATAATGCCGCAGTTTGCGCAGGGGAAAGATATGGCATCGGGTCAGAACCGTCTGCGCCTCGGCATCATCGGCCTCGGCCAGGCCGGCGCGATGATCATCGACGAGATGCGCGCCGCGCCCGACCTGCCTTGGACCATCGCCGCAGGCGCCGATCCGCGCGAGCACGCCCGCAAGCGCTTCGCGGACGAGTTCGGCGGCGGCGCCTATGCCGATGCGGCGGCGCTGTGCCGCGATGCCGATGTCGATGCGGTCTATATCGCCTCGCCGTCGTGGATGCATCTCGAGCACGCCAAGGCGGCGGCCGCGCACGGCAAGCACGTCATCTGCGAGAAGCCGCTGACCTTGTCGATCGAGGACGCGGTCGAGATGGTCGACGCCGCGGAGAAGGCGGGCGTCGTGCTGCTCGCCGGACACACGCACAGCTTCGACGCGCCGATCGTCGCGATGACGGACCTGGTCAAGTCGGGACGGGTCGGCGCGCTGCGCACCATCAACGCCTGGAACTTCAACGAGTTCAACCACCGCCCGCGGCTCCTGTCCGAGCTCGCGGCGACGCGCGGGCCGGTGCTCAACCAGGGGCCGCACCATGTCGACATCCTGCGCCAGATCGGCGGCGGGCTGGTCAAGAGCGTGCGGGCGACGACGATCCCGGACAGGGTGACCGGCCATGAAGGCGGCTATGTCTGCTATCTCGAGTTCGAAAACCGCGTTCCCGCGACGCTCGTCTATGACGGCCGCAGCCTGTTCGATACGGCCGAGCTGTTTCAATGGGTCGGCGAAGGCGGCAATCTGCGCGATCCCAAGAGCAATGAACGGAACCGCCGCGCCTTCCTCGAGCTGATGAGCCTGCCCGAGCGCGACCGCGAGGCGCGGCTCGAGGGCGGCAAGGAAAGCGGCCGCTATGGCGGCGCCACCGCCGGACAGCTCGTCAACGCGCATGCCGGCCGAGAGCGTCCGCACCAGCCGTTTTTCGGTCTCGTCGTCGTGAGCTGCGAGGACGCCACCCTGCGCCAGTCCGCCGACGGGCTCTATCTCTATGACAAGAACGGCCGCCAGGAGATCGCCGTGCCCCGCGCGCAAGGCGGCCGGGTCGCCGAGCTGATGGAAATGCACGAGGCGCTGACCGGCGGACGCAAGCCGTTCCACGACGGGCGCTGGGGCCTGGCGACGCTCGAGGTCTGCTTCGGGATTCTCGAGTCGGCACGCACCGGCCGGGACGTGATCATGACCCGTCAAGTTGCGATCTGACCGTCCGCGGCGATCGAAGCGGCGAAGACCCGGCGGAACTGCGTGCTGACGGCTTCGTTGAGGGGCATCGGCAGAGACGCAGTCAGCGCCATGTCGTGCATGGTCTCCAAATCCTTGGTCAGATTGCGCAGTGTTTCGGGCGGCAGGCGGCGCGCCAGCAGATCTTGCAGGAAATAGCGACGGACCGAGGATTCGGCTCCGCCGCCTTCCACCGCCGTCATTAGCGTCGCCGGATCAAGCCCCTGTTGCTGCGCATAGGCGAGAACCTCCGCCCAGGCCGCCAAGGTCGCGCACACGATGGCCTGGTTGCAGGACTTGGCGATCTGGCCCGCCCCCACGGGTCCGACATGGGTCATGGTGCGCGCGTAGCTCGCGATCCACGGGCGGACGCGCGCGATATCCGCCGCCGCGCCGCCGAGAAAGACGGCGAGCGTCGATCCGGGGCTTCCCGACACCGGCGCATCGACCCAGGCCGCCTGCGTCCGGTCGCGCAGCCGGGCCGCGAGCTCGCGCGTGCGCGCGGGATGGATGGAAGTGTGATCGACGACCAATGCGCTCGCGCCGATTCCCTCGGCGAGGCCACGCGAGCCGAACACGATCGCTTGGACTGCGTCGGCGTCGGTGACGCTGAGGAAGACGGCGTCGGTCTCTGCGGCGAGCTCGGCGGGTGAGCCTGCCGCGCGCGCGCCTTCCTTCAGCGCCGGCGCCGACCGGTTCGGGTCCGCGTCGTGGATCACGAGCCGGTGGCCGGCACGCAGCAGCAGCATGGCCATTTGCGTGCCGATGCGGCCCATCCCGATCCAACCAAGCGATGCCATCGGTCGTTTCCCCTGCGCTGCGGCCGCCGATCCTGCGTCAATTGTGCAGGGAGACGCGGTCAGGCCGCAATTGCTCGCTCGCCCGTCGTTCGGGTGGCCTGAACGGCGTCCTTTCTCGGTTAAGTTGTATTTAAGTAAAACTGCTCTATAGTTCATTCATGGCGGGCGCAGTCCTATTCCGTCTTGGCGAAGGCGAAGCCTCGACGCGTTTGATCCCGATCGCCGGTTTCGTTCACCGGTCCGGTGCGGGGCCATGAGCGAGGACCGCCTCCTGGTCATCGACGACGATGCCGGGTTTCGCAACTACGTGCGCCGCGTCGGCGAGACCGCCGGGTTCGAGACGCTGGTGACCGGCGACGCCAAGGCGTTCAAGGAGCATGTCCGCTCGTGGCATCCCTCGGTTATCGTCATGGACCTCAACATGCCGGATGCCGACGGGATCGAACTGTTGCGCGACCTCGTGGAGGCCAAATGCAAGGCGCGGATCGTCATCGCCAGCGGCGTCGAGACGAGAATACTGGAGACCGCGGAGCGGTTGGCCTCGGAACGTGGGCTCGTGATCGCCGGCACCTTGCAGAAGCCGGTCCGCGCCAACTCGCTCAGGGAGACGCTCGAGCGGCTGCACGAATTCGAGAAGCCGCTCATCGCCGGCGCGCTCGCATACGCCATCGCGCATGACGGCCTGTTCCTCGAATACCAGCCCAAGCTCGACTGCAAGTCGGGACGGATTTTCGGCGTCGAGGCGCTGGTCCGCTGGCAGCATCCGAGCCGCGGCATCATCCCGCCCGAGCAGTTCCTCAAGCTTGCGGAGCAAAGCGGCGTCATTCACGCCTTGACCGAATGGGTGGCGACCGCGGCGGCGCGTCAGGTCGCCGCGTGGCGCCGGGCCGGCATGCCGCTTGAGATCGCCATCAATGTCTCGGCCCGAGACCTCGCCGCCATCGAATTTCCCGACGCCATCATGGCGATCTGCCAGACGGCCGGCCTCGCCGCCGACGCGGTGACGCTGGAGATGACCGAGTCCGCTGCCATGGGCGATCCGGCGCAGGCGCTCGACGTGCTGACCCGGCTGCGCCTCAAGGGGTTCCGGCTCAGCATCGACAATTTCGGCACCGGATATTCGTCGCTGCTGCAACTGCGCCGACTGCCGCTTTCGGAGCTCAAGATCGACACGTCATTCGTGACTCAGATGCATCGCAACCAGGACTG
Organism: Allostellaceae bacterium; assembly: GCA_035604615.1. GTDB lineage: Bacteria > Pseudomonadota > Alphaproteobacteria > ATCC43930 > CGMCC-115725 > DATJLY01. The sequence continues at coordinate 67,512 of DATNID010000026.1, forward strand.
CCGCGTGATCGTCGAGGCGGTGATCAGCCTGGCGCACAAGCTGGGGCTCGCGGTCGTCGCCGAAGGGGTCGAGAGCGCCGAGAATCTCGCCGCGCTCGTGGACATGGGGGCGGACGCGGCCCAGGGCTTTTTCCTCGGCGGGCCGGCCCGCGGCGAAAGCGTCGCGGCGCTGATCAAGCGTCCGACGGACGCCCTCGCGCCGCACCAGGCGGCCGAGGCCATTGCCTCCCACGCGCCGGCGCGGCGTTCCCGTGCGCGGCGCACGGAGTAAGCCGGGCGGCCGCTTTACGCTCTCGAAAGCGACCTTGGAGTCGCTGGATCACGCGCATATACTGACGCCGCGGACAGTTCCCGGGAGGACCCGAGCCGGCGCGCTCAACCGGACGGGCGGCAGCCAATTCAACAAGGTGACGCCATGAAAGTCTGCATGTTCCATCTCATGCCCTACCGCGACCTGCCGGCCGATTTCGACCGGCGCTACAACTCGGCCTATATCGACCCGCTGTGGTTCGACGTGGCCGACGCCGACAAGGTGGGCCAGTACTACAACTGGACCCTGGACGAGATGGTCTATGCCGCCAAGGCCGGCATGCACGGCCTCTGCACCAACCAGCATCACCAGAACGTCTACGGCTTCATGGCCAATCCGAGCCTGATGGGCGCGACCCTGGCGAAGCTCACCAACGGCCAGGACGTCGCCATCATCCAGATCGGCTCGACCCTGCCCTCGACCAACCCGCCGACGCGGATCGCCGAGGAATACGCCATGATCGACTGCATCAGCGGCGGGCGTCTGGTAGCGGGATTTCCGACCGGGCTTCCCACCGACGCGACGATCTCGAACGGCGTCGTGCCGCTGGACCAGCGCGAGCGCTTCCGCGAGGCCTTGGACTTGGTGGTGAAGGCATGGTCGGCGAAGGAGCATTTCGCCTGGAACGGCAAGCATTACCAGCTGCCGATGGTCAATCTCTGGCCGCGTCCCATCCAGCAGCCGCATCCGCCGATCTGGATTCCCGGCTCGGGCATCTCCTCGACCGCGGAATACGTCATCGATCACGACCATTGCTTCTGCAACCTGAACTATTTCGGCGCCCGGAACGCCCAGTCCGTGGTCGAACGCTATTGGGAACTGGCCGCGAAAAAGGGCCGCGACGCCAATCCCTACCGCTTGAGCTTCCTGCAGCTCATCGGCGTGTCCGAGACCGACGAGGAGGCCGAGGAATACGCGCGTCACGCGGAGTATTTCTTCCATAACCTGCTGTACACGCCGCCTTACTACATGGCGATCCCCGGCTGTCTCGAATACGACGCGCTGGCGCTGGCGATGCAGAACCCGGCCCGTCAGGTCAACCTGCGCTCGCTGACATACAAGGATTTCGTGGAGCGCGGCTTCGTCATCACCGGCAGCCCGAAGACCGTACGCGAGCAGCTCTTGGACGGCGTCAAAAAGCTGCGCATCGGCCATCTCCTGGCGCTCTTGCATTTCGGATCGATGCCGACCGAGCTGTGCCGCAAGAACATCGGTTTGTTCTGCCGCGAGGTGCTGCCGCATCTCGAGGATCTGTGGGACGACGAGTGGGAGGATCGCTGGTGGCCGGAGCGCCTGCGCCTGAAGCGCAAGGTCGCGGCGCTCGCCGGCGCGGCGTCCTGAGCGGAGGAGGGGCATGGCCTCGTTCGCGGAACGCAAGCTCCGGCTGTGGCAAGGCCGGATCGAGACCGAGATCGACGTTGGCGGCGGCGGCCCGCCGCTCGTTTATCTGCACGGACCGTGGGGCTTGCGCTCGGACCGCGCGTTCCTCGACCTGCTGGCGCGCTCCCACACGGTCTATGCCCCGAAGCATCCGGGCACCAGCGGCGGCGATCACCAAGCGGCCCACGAGCTCGATAATTTCTGGGACCTCGTCGTCTATCACGGCGAGCTGTTCGATCGCCTGGGCCTCGAGGCGCCGGCGATCGTCGGGCATTCGTTCGGCGGCATGGTCGCGGCCGAATACGCCGCCAACGCGCCCCAGCGGGTCGGCAAACTGGTGCTGATCGACCCGGTGGGGCTGTGGCGCGACGATCAGCCGGTGAAGAACTGGATGATCATGCCCGAGGAGGCGCGCGCCAAGGCGCTGTTCGCCGATCCGGCTGGTCCCGCGGCCATGGGCTTCTTCGGCCTGCCCGAGGACCCCAAGGCCCGCATCGCTGCGCAGGTCGATTTCGTGTGGGCGCAGGCTTGCACCGGCAAGTTCGCCTGGCCCATTCCCGACAAGGGCCTCAAGAAGCACATCCATCGCATCGTGGCGCCCACGCTCATCGTGTGGGGCAAGGCGGACGGCGTGATCGCGCCTTCCTATGCGCAGGACTTCGCCGGCCGCATCGCCGGCTCCCGGGTCGAGCTCATCGACCGTGCCGGCCATCTGCCGCAGCTCGAGCAAGCCGAGACCGTGGCCGGACTCGTGCGCGGCTTTCTCGGCGGTTGAACGGAGGCGAATTCGACGAACGAGCCGTAACGACAAAGCGCGAAAAGCGCGAAACCCAGGCGCAGGGAGGCGCAACCATGGCGATCTCGACTCCGATAGCAGGCGTAGGGCCTCAAGTGTCTGCCGACCGGTGGACCAGCTACAGCGTGACCGTCCTCGCGATCTGCATCCTTGGCTGGGCGTTCGACATCTACGAAGCCACCATCATGCAGCTCGTCACGCCGATCCTCATCAAGGAGTGGGGGATCACGCCGGCGACGATCGGCACCGTCACGACGGTGTCCCGCTGGCTCGGGCTCGCCGGCACCTTCATCTTCCCGGTGCTCGCCGATTTCTACGGCCGCAGATCGATGCTGATCTGGACCATCCTGGGCTATGCTTTGTTCACCGGCTTCACCGGCTTCTCCGTCGGACCGATATCGCTGCTGGTCTTCAGCTCGTTCACGCGGATCGCGCTGGCCGGTGAAAACCCGGTCGGCATGATGCTGGTGACCGAGACCGCGCCGACAAAGTGGCGTGCCACGGCTTTGGGCGGCCTCGTCGGCGGCTATCCCTTCGGCTACATGCTGTGCACTCTCGCGGCGGCGGCCGTCGTGCCGCTATGGGGTTGGCGGTCGCTCTACTTCCTCGGCATCGTCCCGGCGCTGCTCGTGCTGTGGGTTCGCATCGGGATCAAGGAAAGCCCGCGCTACGAGCGGGTCACCGCCGAGATGTTGAAGGCGGGGCTGAAGAAGAAGCTCGACATTCTCGCCCCGTTCCGGGCATATCCGCGCGAGACGATCGTGGCGACAGTCGTCTACGCCTTCTATCTCTGGACCTGGATCGGCTGGTCCGCGTGGATGCCGTTCTATCTCGCCAACGAGAAGCATCTCGGCTTCCCGACCATGGCCAACTATCTCTCGGTGTGGATGTTCGTCGCCATCTTCGCCTACTGGTTCTGCGGCTGGCTATGCGATCTCTACGGACGGCGCTGGGTCATCCCGGCCTTCGCCGTTCCGGCCGCCATCCTCCTCGTCGTGATGGGCTATGTCGACAGCCCGTCGAGCCTGTTCTGGGTCGGCCTCGTCACCAACTTCCTGATCACCGGCAGCTTCGGCACCGGGCTCGGCTACACCAACGAAATCTTCCCGACGCAAATTCGCGGCGCGGGCGTCGGCGCGTCCTTCACCATCGGCCTCGGCATCGCCTCGCTCGCGCCGATGGTCATGGGCATCATCGCGACGCATTACTCGATCGCCGCGGGCCTGCCGCTCCTTGCCGTGACGTTCCTGCTGATCGGGCCGCTCTTCATCTGGTTCGCGCCCGACACGACGCGCAAGGAACTCGCCGACTTCGTCGGGCAGAAGGTCGACGAGGGCAAGGCGGCGGGATAGCAGCGCGCGCGATCACTTCCTCGGCAGCGGGACGACGTAGCGTTCGTCGATCGGATCTGCGTCGCCCGCCCCGCCCTTGATCAGGCCCTGGGCGCGGAACCATTCGACCTGGTGCCTGATGTCCGCGACGTCGAGCCGCGCGTCGCGATCGACCCACGGGATCGCCTGCGCGATCTGCGCCGGGGCCTGGCCGGTATATTTGTGCAGAATGTCGAGGATCGCCGGCGCCGTCGGTCCGTCGCGGCGCTCTTCGTCGTCGCCGGCGAAGGCGTCGTGATAGGCTCGGGCGCCTTTCTTGTAGGCGCGCAGGAACGCTTCGACGGTGGCGCGCCTGTCGTTGGCGGTCTTGGTCGCGGTGAAGGCGGCGTTGGCCTGGCCGTAGGGGACCATGTCGCCGACCCAGCCCAGGAGCTTTCCCTCGCCCTTGCCCAAAAGCACCATCGCCGGCGTCACTGGAAAGACCCCGGCGTCGGCCTGGCCGCCCGCGATGGTCGAATTCATGTTTGTGTTGGATTGAACGGCGAGCACGCGCACGCTCGCGGGATCGATCTTGTAGCGCTCGATGGCAAGCGCGAGGTCGTAATCCAGCATGCCGCCCCTCTGCGTCACCGCGACCGAATGGCCGCCGAGCTTCTCCAGCGCATTGAGGCCCGCATCCCAGGCGCGGTTTGAGGCGACATAGCCCGCGTTCTTGAAGCCCAGCATCTCGCGATTGCCGGCGGCGATGATCTTGACCGCGCCCTGCGCCGCGAGATTGTAGAACCCGGCCGAGAGCCCGGTGATGCCGAAATCGACGGCGCCGGACGCCGCCGCGACCGCGATCGGCTCGGCCGAATCGATAAAGACGATCTCCGCATCGAGCCCCTCGGCGGCGAAGAAACCTTCTTCCTGCGCGACGAAGATGGGCCCGACCGCGAGCGTCTTCACGAGTCCGATCTTGATCGGCTCGGCCGCGCGCAAGCCTGGCGCTGCGATGCAGGCGAGCACGACCGCGGCGCAGCGCAGCACGCGCGAGGGCGATGACCACAATCGTTCCATACCCGGCGATCCCATCTGTTGCGGCAAGAGGGCGCTTGCACTTAAATCGAGGCATCGAAGTTTGGCAAGCCTCGCGCGGCCGCGAAGGGGGACCCATGAAGCTCAATCTCAGCATCGCCTTGACCAACAATCCTCGCACCTGGCCGGTGCTCGACGGCCGCGTCGTGCCTGACGCCATCGACCTGACCATCACGGTGCTGGGACCCTCGGAGATGTTCTGGCGCCAGCTCCATTTCGCCGAGTTCGACGTGTCGGAGATGTCGGTCTCCTCGCTGCTCATGGCCAACAGCAGGGGCGACGATCGCTGGGTCGGCATCCCGGTCTTCACCACGCGACGCTTCTTCCATACCGGCATCTTCGTGCGCCGCGACGCGCATATCGAGACGCCGGCGGACTTGAAAGGGAAGCGCGTCGGCGTCCCCGAATACCAGCAGACCGCGGCGCTGTGGACGCGCGGCGTCTTGCAGCACGAGTTCGGCGTGCGCGACCGCGATCTCGAATTCTGGATGGAGCGGCCGCCCGAGCGCAGCCATGGCGGCGCCACCGGCTTCTCGCCACCGCCCGGCGTGACCATGCACTACATCCCACCCGAGAAGAGCATCGCCTCGATGATCCTCTCCGGCGAGCTGTACGCGGCGATCCACTATGTCCAGGGCGTCAACCTGATCGACCGCAGCGCCGCCGATCTGCGCAGCCATCCCGACATCAAGACGCTCTTCCCCGATCCCGTCGCCGAGGGCGTGCGCTTCTATCGCAAGACCGGGCTCTATCCGATCAACCACGGCATGGTGGTGAAGCGCGAGATCGCCGAGAAGCATCCCTGGATCGTGCTCAACCTGCTGAAGGCGTTCCAGCGCGCCAACCAGATCGCCCATGCCGAGCGTATGGAGCATGTGCACTACTATCTCGAGACCGGGCTTTTGGCGCGCGAGGCCCGCGCCGCGCTGGAGACGCCGCTCCTGACGCACGGCATCGTCGCCAACCGCAAGGTGCTCGAAACCGTCGCTCAATACTCGCACGAACAAGGCCTGACCCCGCGCGTCATGCCCTTGGGCGACGTGTTCGCGGCGAGCACGCTGGATCAGTAGGTAGCTCACCCTCTCCGCCCCGTTGGGGCGGAGAGGGCAGGGTGAGGTGGGGTAGTGGCCAAGCGCCGAACATTCCGTCGCGCACGCGATTATTGATCGCTTCTTCGCCCGTTTATTCTCACGTTCACCGTGATGTTGATGGAGAGGGCGTAGAAGCCCCTCCCCATTCAGCGGTAGTTCTCAGGTTGCCTCGCGATTGGTCCTGTCAGGTCAGCCCGAGCGTCGTCACTTCATCTCGATCAGGACGATCTGACAAACTGCTTTTCCAACATTCTCATTTTGATGCGAGGGCGTGGCCGTGAGCGGTAGAACGTCTCCAGCCTTGCGTGGGGGCCTATCAACCGGAGCCGCTCCGGTAGGATGGTTGCGGGTCTCGCAATCGGTAAGGGTGACGGTCGTGCCCGCCTTATGGGAGTGCGGCTTGTCTATTTGTCCAGGCTTCCAAGTCGCCAAGATAATTCGATATTGAGCGTTCTGACCAATCACCTTGTACACGCCTGGTGAAGCCACCCAGGAACGGGGGGCCTCTTTCGCTGGAGCCTGAGCCTGCGCCTCGCTGTGAACGAGGGCGACGCTGCTCGCGATAGCCGCGCCGTAAAAGGCCTGCTTGACGAGACGGTTCATTATTTTCCCCTTCAAGGTCTGAGCGGTGATCGAATTAAGAGGTGGCCACTCGACCACCTCGTGTCGGCGCAAAAGCGGAGCATGCAAACATCACCTCGATTATGAGTTGATCACACATGCAGCTCCAGAACCAGGGGCGGCGGTGCCGCCGCGGCGTCCCCCACCTCTCCCCGGCCCTCTCCGCCCCGAAGGGGCGGAGAGGGAGGGTGACCAGTAACCGCTTGATGCCGATCGAGCAAATACGCTCACCTTCACACCGCCGAATCCGGCGGGAACTCCGGTTTGCGTTTTTCGCGGTGGGAGGCGAGGCCTTCTTTCACTTCGGGGCCGGCGAAGCCCAGGAACTCGAGCGCGAGCGAGGCGTCGAAGGTCGGGCCGGCCTGGCGCAGCCAGTTGTTGAGCGCGTACTTGGTCCAGCGGATGGCGCTCTGCGCGCCCTCGGCGAGGCGGGACGCGATCTCCACCGCCTTGGCATCGAGCTCCGAATCCTCGACCACCAGGCTGATAAGGCCGATGCGCTCGGCCTCGGCGCCGAGCAGCGTCTCGCACAGCAGCAGATAGTATTTTGCCTTCGCCATGCCGCACAGCAGCGGCCATACGATCGCCGCATGGTCGCCGGCCGCCACGCCCAGCCGCGTGTGGCCGTCGATGATGCGGCAGTCCTTGGTCGCGATCGACACGTCCGCCAGCACGCCGCACACGAGGCCCGCGCCGACCGCGACGCCGCGCATCGCGCTCACCACCGGCTTGGAGCAGTTGATCACCGAGTAGACGATGTCGCGCGCCTCCTTCCAGCCGCGCGCGCGCGCCTCGAAATCGTTGATCTGGTTTTCGATCATGGCGAAGTCGCCGCCCGCCGAGAACACCGTGCCGGCGCCGGTTATGATCGCGGCGTTGACGCTGGGATCGGCATCGATGTCGCGCCACACCTGCACCAGCTCGCGGTGCATCGCGGCGTCGGTCGTGTTCATGCGCCCGTTCGCCATGGTGACGCGCAGCACCTTGGCGTGCGGCCGGTCGAATCTGAGGCGGGTATAGGCGGCGTAGCGGTCGCTCATCGCGCTCACGCCGTCAGCAGGATCTTGCCGACATGGAGGCCGCTCTCGAGCCGCTCGTGCGCACGGCGGATATCGGCCAGCGGGAATGTCGAATCGATCACCGGCGCGAACCGCCCCTCGGCAATGAGCGGCCACACTGCCTTGTGCGCGGCGGCGCACAGCCGGCTCTTCTCGGCGATCGAGCGCGGGCGCAGGCGCGAGCCGGTGACGATCGCCTGCTTGTCCTGGATCAAAGTTCCATCAAGCGGCATCGATGCCCCGAGCTTGAAGGCGATCATCACGATGCGCCCGCCCTCGGCCAGGATGCGCAAATCGCGGTTGAGATAGTCGCCGCCGACCATGTCGAGCACGACATCGACCCCGGCGCCGTTGGTCAGGTCCTGCACGATGGCGACGAAATCCTCGCTGCGGTAATCGATGCCGCGGCGCGCGCCCAGGCTCTCGCAGCGCCGGCATTTGTCGGCCGATCCGGCGGTGGCGTAGACCTCGGCGCCGAGCGCGCGGGCGAGCTGAATGGCCGTCGTGCCGATGCCGCTCGCGCCGCCATGGACCAGGATGCGGTCGCCGGGCTTGAGCATGCCGAGCTCGAACACGTTGCTCCACACCGTCATCACGCATTCGGGCAGCGCCGCCGCCTCGATCAAGGTGAGCTTCGCCGGCGCGGGCAGGCATTGCCCCTCGGGCACCGCGACATACTCCGCTTGGCCGCCGCCGACCATCAGCGCCGCGACCTTGTCGCCGACGCGCCATTGCGTGACCCGCGCACCTACCGCCACGATCTCGCCCGAGGCCTCGAGCCCGAAAATGTCCGGGGCGCCCGGCGGCATGCGGTAGCGGCCGAGGCGCTGGCCGACATCGGCGCCGTTGAGGCCCGAGGCCGCGACCTTGATCAGGACTTCGTGGTGGTCGGGCTGCGGCACCGGCCGTTCGACCAGGACCAGCGCATCGGGTCCGCCCGGCCGCTCGACCACCACCGCCTTCATGGTCTTGGGAATCGCCATGCCAGCGATATACAGGGCGCTCCGGCGATGGGCAAGGACGTGGACAAGCCAGGCCCGGTTTGGGAGAATCGCGCATCATCATGCGCGAGGCCGCGACCATGGACGACACGATTGCGACGCGCCCCTTGCGCGCGGAGAGCGCGCCCCGTCCGACGCTCGATTTCCAGGAGCATCTCGCCGCGCTCGACGCCGCCGGACTGCTGGTGCGCATCGACCGGCCGATCAACAAGGACACCGAGCTGCATCCCCTGGTGCGGTGGCAGTTCGTCGGCGGGATCGCGGAGAAGGACCGGCGCGCCTTTCTTTTCACCAACGTCACCGACGCCAAGGGCAAGCGCTACGACATCCCCGTCGCGGTCGGCGCGCTCTCGGCCTCGCCCGAGATATACGCACTCGGCATGGGCTGCGCCGTCGAGGAGATCGGCGAGGCGTGGCTCGAAGCCATATCGCTTCCGATCCCGCCGATCCTGGTGACGTCGCCGCGCTGCCAGGAAGTGGTGCTCAAGGGCGACGACCTTATCGGACCCGACGGCGGCTTGAAGCGGCTGCCCGTGCCGGTGTCCTCGCCCGGGTTCGATTCCGCGCCCTATCTCACCGCGACGATGTGCATCACGCGCGATCCCGAGACCGGCATCCGCAACATCGGCATGTACCGCGCCGCCTTGAAGGCGCCGGACCGGCTCGCGGTGCGCATGGGGGCGGGGCGCGCGGGCGGCTCCGGCGGCTTCCGCCACTGGCAGAAATACCGCGCGCGCAAGGAGAAGATGCCGATCGCGATCGCTTTGGGCTGCGGCCCGGCGGTGGTGTTCACCTCGCCGCAGAAGCTCGCGGTCGACCAGGACGAGATCGCCGTCGCGGGCGCGCTCGCCGGGCAGCCGATCCCGATGGCCAAGGCCGTCTCGATCGACCTCGAGGTCCCGGCCACCGCCGAGATCGTGATCGAGGGCCTCATCGACACCAGCCAACTCGAGCCCGAGGCGCCGTTCGGCGAGAGCAACGGCTACGTCGCGCTCGAGGCCTACAACATGCCGATGCAGGTGACCGCGATCACCATGAAGCGCAAGCCGGTGTTCTGCTCGATCATCAGCCAGGTGACGCCGAGCGAATCGAGCGTTATCAAGAAGGTCGCCTACGAGCCCTTGTTCCTCGCGCATTTGAAGACCCATCTCGGCATCAGCGACGTCAAGCGCGTCGTCATGCACGAGCGGCTGAGCAATTTGCGCCCCGTCATTTTCGTGCAATACGCGTACGGCACCCCGCGCGCCGAGGTGTGGCGCGGCCTCCAAGGCGCGTCGAGCTTCCAGCCCAATTGCGGCAAGGTCGTGATCGGCGTCAGCGAGGACATCGATCCCAACAACACGGACGCGGTGTTCTGGTCAATCGCCTACCGCTCGATGCCGCTCGAGGACGTGCACCTGATCCCCTACGGCGGCGGCGTGCAGGGCGCGCAGTACGGGCCCGGCAAGCAGGACTCGGTGATGCTGATCGACGCCACGTTGAAGCGGCCGATGCCGCCCTTGGCGCTCCCCACGCGCGAGTTCATGGAGGGCGCGCGCGCCATCTGGGAGGAGCTGGGACTGCCGGCGCTGTCGGACAATCCGCCCTGGCACGGCTACACGCTCGGCAACTGGGCCGAGCGCTGGTCGACCTACGCGCGCCGTACTGTCGCGGGCGATTGGGAACTGTCGGGCGTCGAGACTTTCGCCAAGCGGCGCGGCGACATCGCGCGTCCGGAATCGCCTTACCGCACCGGCGACGAGGACGTGAAGGGCGACGCGGGTGGCCGCGGAGACTGAGGGGAGGTCGCGATGAGGCTTGCCACGACGCTGCTCGTCGCGCTCGCGTTCGCGGCGTGGATGGGAGCACCGCCCGCCGGCGCGGAGGCGATCAAGATCGGCGTGGTCCATAACTCCGCGCAGGGACCCATCTATCTGGCGGTGGAGCGGGGCTATTTCGCGGCCGAGGGGCTGGAGGCGTCGATCGTCGGGTTCGACGCGGCGCAGCCGGTGGCAGTGGCGGTCGTCTCGGGCGACATCGATTTCGGCAACGTCGCGGCCACCGGCGGCTTCTATTCGCTCGCGGGGCAGGGCGCGCTCAAGATCATCGGCGGCAACTCGCGCGAAGCGCCGGGCTTCCAGCTCTTCGGCTTGGTGGTGGCGAGCGCCGTCTACGATGCCGGCTTCAAGACCGCGAAGGATCTCGCGGGCCACTCCGCCGCCGTGACGCAGGTCGGATCGGGCTACCACTATGCGCTCGCACTGATGGCCGAGAAATACGGCGTCGATCTCGAGACCGTGCGGGTGCTGCCGATGCAGGCGATCCCGAACATTGCCTCGGCCTTGACCGGCGGGCAGGTCGATTCCGCCATCCTCAACGCCACCGCGTCGGCGCCGCTCAGACAGCGCGGCTCGGTCAAGCTCGTCGCGTGGTCGGGCGACGAGACGCCCTACCAGGCGACGGTGCTGTTCACCTCGACCCGCAATGCGGACGGGCGGCACGACACGGTCGAGCGCTATATGCGCGCCTATCGCAAGGGGGCGCACGACTACTACGCCGCCTTCGTCGGCCCGGACGGCAAGCGTGCGGATGGCGCCACGGCGCACGACGTCGCGGCGATCATCTCGAAATATTCGGGTCTCACGCCCGAGCAAGTGATGGCCGGAATCGCCTTCGTCGATCCCGACGCTCGACTCGACGAGAAGGACATCCTGCGCCAGATCGCATGGTTCAAGTCGCAGGGCATGGTCAAGGGCGAGGTCAGCAGGGACCAGGCCATCGACAAGCGGTACGCCGTGCCGCTGCCCGAGCCGCGATCCTGATGCGGGGGACAAGGAATTCTGATATGCTGCGCAAGCTGATTCGGGAGTGAACGATGGGCTACACGCTTGAGCAATTCGCGGATAAATGTCACCGCATTCTCGCCGAGGACCCGGGCCCGGCCGGCCGCAAGAAGGTCTGCGCCGTAGTGGAAGACGTGCTGAAGGATCAGGACTTCCTGCGCCGCCATCTCGGCGACGAGGTCGGCGAGCGCCAGATCCTGTTCGAGGATCCGGAATTGGGCTTCTGCATCTTCGCGCATCACTACAAGGGCGCGCGCGTCAGCAATCCGCACGACCATGGGCCTTACTGGGCGATCTATGGCCAGGCCAGCGGCGCCACCATGATGAGCGATTTCGCGCTCTTGGAGCCCGCTTCCGAAGGCAAGCGCGGCAAGGTGCGGTTCGTGCGCAGCTACACGCTCGAGCCCGGCATGGCGCATGTCTACAACGAGGGCGACCTGCACGCACCCAAGCGCGAGAACACGACCAAGCTCATACGCATCGAAGGCCGCAACTTGGACAAGATCCGCCGCTTCGGCTACGAGCTGGTACAGTAGTCAGGCGATCCCCAGCGCGCGGCGGAAGCGCTGCTTCAAGGCGACGCCGTCTTTGAGCGGCAGGACGCGCGGATGATCGGTCGCCGCGACGCGCACGTTGGCGAAGATCGTCTCGCGGCGCTCGCGCAAGGTGACCGCAAGCTGCCCTAGCGCCGCCTCGTCCTCGACCTCGAAGCTCGCTGCGATGCCGCATCCCCTGGCGATGGCGGCGAGGTTGGCGCCTTGCGCGGTGTGGCTCGGCTGCATCCCGGTCTCGCCGAAGGCGCCATTATCGATGACGACGACGGCGAGATTAGGGGGCCGCTTCACCGCGATCGTCGCCAGCGCGCCCAATCCCATCAACATCTCGCCGTCGCCCGTCACCACCAGCACGCGCCGCTCGGGCCGCGCCAGGGCGAGGCCGAGGCCCATCATCGCCGCGCCCCCCATCGCGCCCCAGAGATAGAAATTGCGCTCGTCGTCGCCCGCCGCTGCCACATCGTAGGTCGGCGAGCCGAGGCCGGCGATAATCAGCGCGTCGCCGCGATCGGCGAGCAGCCTCTTGACGGTCTTGCGCCGGTCGAGCATCGCGTCACCAGCGCTTGGCGCCGATGAGGCGCTGGCCGATCAGCACGGCGACCGCGCTCTCCGCGTTGAAGGCGTGATCGAGCGCGGCCGCGACCGTGTCGGCGGCGGTCTCGGCGTCGTCGGCGCGGTGGACAGCGACGCCGGCGAGCTTGAGCACGGCCTCGGCGGTCGTGCCCATCGGCACCTGCCAGGGATTGAACTCCTCCCACTCGCCGCGCATGGTCACCAGCATCAAGAGCGGAAAGCGGCAGTTCCGCGTCAAGGTCAGCATGTTGATGCAGTTGCCGACGCCGCTCGACTGCATCAGCAGCGCCGCCCGCGCGCCGCCGAGCCACGCGCCGGCGGCGAGTGCGACTCCTTCCTCCTCGGTGGTCAAGATCACGTCTTGGATGGCGTCGTCGGTGCGGCACAGAGATATGAGCCGCGCATGGCCCGCGTCCGGCACATATCCCACCGTCGCGACTTGGCCGCGCTTCAGCGCCGCGAAAATGCGGTCGGGCCAATCGCCGGCCGCTTCGCTCACGCCGCCCGCACTTTCTGCGCCGCGAGCTTCACCGCCGCCATGATCTCCGGGTAGGCGGCGCAGCGGCACAGATTGCCGGAGAGATGATGGCGAATGTCGTCATCGCTCGGGTCCGGGTTATGCTCGAGCAACTGCTTCGTCATCAGCACGAAGCCCGGCGTGCAGAAGCCGCATTGCACCGCGCCCGCCTCGAGAAACGCCTCCTGCACCGTGTCGAGACGATCTCCCGATGCCAGATGCTCGACCGTGGTGACGCGCGCGTCGTCAGCGAACCAGGCGAGGTAGAGGCAGCCCGACACGGCCTCGCCATTGACCACAACCGTGCAGCAGCCGCACAAGCCCTGGCCGCAACTCTCGCGCGCGCCGTAGAGGCTGAACTGATCGCGCAGGATTTCGACCAGGGTGTGGTGCGGCGCGGCCTGGGCCGAAACCGGTTGGCCATTCAGGGTGAAGCGGATGGTGCGCGGCGCGGCGCTCATTTCAATCCTCCGCCAACGGATTGCCGGCGGCGGCGCAAAGTGCGCGATAGACCGCTTCCGGCGTCAGCGGCAGCTCGGTGAGGCGCACCCCAACGGCGTCCGCGATCGCGTTGGCGATGGCGGGCGAGACGCCGAACGTGCCGCTCTCGCCCACGCCCTTGGCGCCGAACGGGCCGTCGGGCTGCGATGAATCCACGATCTCGTTCTCCATCGCGTCCGGGAGATCGAAGAAGCCCGGGATCTTGTAATCGGCGAGCGAGCCGTTGGTGAGCTGCCCGTCGCGGAACTCCATCTTCTCGGTCACGGTGAAGCCCAACTGCATGATCGCCGCGCCCGAAAGCTGCGTCGCGACGATGCGCGGATTAATGGGCGTTCCGACATCGGCGACGTTGACGAGGCGCAGCACCCGGAAATGTCCGGTCTCGGTATCGACCTCGACCTCGGCGCCCGTGCCGGCGGTCATCCAGAACGGCGACACGTTTGGCGTCTGGCCGGTGTCGTGGTCGGGCGAGACATAGCTCGGCATGTAGCTGCCGAATCCTATGATGTTTCCCGCCTGCATGCCGTATTTGCGGCGCAGCAATTCGGCGATGGGGACGTTGCTGCCGGCCGGCATGCCGAGCTCGGCGGCGAGCGCGGCGACCTTGGCGCGCACATCGCCGGCCGCCTGCCGCACCGCGTTCCCCATGTGGAAAATGGAGCGCGAGCCGAGCGTCCCCATGTCGTATGGCGTGACATCGGTGTCCGGGTGGACCACCGTCACCGCTTCCGCCGCGATGTTGAGTTCCTCGGCAACGATCTGGGCCAGGCCGGTGTCCAATCCCTGGCCCATGTCGACGGTGCCGCAATAGAGGCCGCAACTGCCGTCGCCGTAGAGATTGACCATGGCGACCGAGGCGGTGGGCGCAATCGAGGCCTTGAAGCCGATGGCGATGCCGCGGCCGCGGCGCTTGGGGCCGTTGGCGCGGTCATAGGCGCGGCCCCAGCCCATGCGCTCGCCAAGCATCTCGAGCACCGCCTCAATCGGGGCGCCGCGCAGCACGGTTCCGGTCGCCTGCGGCCGCCCGTTGCGCAGGATGTTGCGGCGGCGGAACTCGAGCGGGTCGAGGCCCATCGCGCGGGCGATGAGATCGGTGTGGCTCTCATAGGCCCAGCACATTTGCGGCACGCCGAAGCCGCGCAGCGCGCCGGCCGGGGGGCGGTTGGTGTAGACCGCGTAGGAGTCGAGCCAGACGTTGTCGATGTCGTAGGGGCCGGCGGCGGTGAAGCCCGATTTCTGGGTCACGCGCGGGCCGACATCGGCATAGGCGCCGCCGTTCCACCACACCTCGCAGCGCCGCGCCAGGATGCGGCCGTCGGCGGCGACGCCGCTCTTGATGTGGATGGTGGCGGCGTGCTTGGTGATGGTGAAGAACTGCTCTTCCATGGTCAGCGAGATCTTCACCGGGCGGCGCGCAATGAGCGCCAGCGCCGCCACCAGCGCCTCGAGCTTGATGTAGAGCTTGGCGCCGAAGCCGCCGCCGAGATAGGGCACCTTGACCCGCACCTTGTTCTCGGGCCATCCGAGAAGACGCGCGATCTCGATGCGCACGAAGGACGGACCCTGCGAGGCGGTGTATATGGTGATCGCGCCGCCGCCCGCCTCGGCCGCCGTGACGAACGGCTCGAGCGGCGTGTGCATGGTTTGCTGGGTGCGGAATTTGTGTTCGAAGATGTGCGCCGAGGCGGCGAAGCCCGCCTCCGCGTCGCCGCGGCGCAGATGGAAGTCGAGCGCGACGTTGGTGTCGCGCTTGCCGTCGAGATGCTTCAAGTCGGGGAAGGTGCCGGCGGGCTTGAGGCGGTCGTGCACGATGGCGCCTGGACCGGTCGCCTCGACCTCGTCATAGACAGCCGGCAAATCCTCGTACGTGACCTCGATCAGCGACAGCGCCTCTTCCGCCACGTGGCGGTCCTCGGCCAGCACCACCGCGACCGGCTCGCCCGCAAAACGCACCTTGCCGTCGGCGAGGATGGGCTGGTCGTGGAAGGCGGGGCCGTAATAGGGATCGGGAATGACGGTGCGGATATCGTCGATGGTGACGACGCGGAAGACGCCGGCAAGCGCCTGCGCCGCGTGCGCGTCGATCCGCACGATGCGCGCGTGGGGCCGCGTGCTGCGGAGAATCTTGCCCCACAGCATGCCGGGCAGGCGCAGGTTATGGACATACTCGGCCCGCCCGGTGACCTTGGCGCGGCCTTCGAGCCTTGCGACCGAGCGGCCGACCTGTCCCGCCGGCATGAGTTTCGCCGCCATCACGCCGCCTCGATCGCCAGTGTGACCGCGCGCGCCAGGAAGACGCGCAGCAGATGCTTCTTGTAGGGGGCGGAGCCCCGGTCGTCGCCGACGATCTCCGCCTCGGCAACGGCCGCCTCGCCGGCGCGGGCGAGGGTTGCCGCGTCCGGGCGCGCGCCGTCGAGCACGCCCTCGGCAGCGTGGAGCCTGAGCGGCGTCGCCGTGGCCGCGCCCAAGGCCACGCGCGCGTCGCTCACCAAGCCGTCGTCGAGCGCGAGCGAGACCGCGATGCCGAGCGCCGGCCAGTCGTCGGCCGAGCGCGTGGTGCATTTGAGGTAGGCGGCGCGCCGGCCGCGCTGCGACGGCACCACCAGCTCGGCGATCACCTCGTCGTGCCGCAGCGCTGTCTCGTAGTAGCCCTGGAAGAAATCCTCGACCGGGATCTCGCGCTCGGCCCCGGCGCCGACGATGAGCGCGTGCGCGCCGAGCGCGATCCACACCGGCGGCAGGTCGAGATGCGGATCGGCATGGGCGAGATTGCCGCCCACGGTCGCGACGTTGCGCACCCGCACGTTGGCGACCCGGCGCAATGTCCGGGCAATGACCGGCGCGTGATCGCGCACCGGCCCCGAGCGCTCGAGCCCGCTGAGCGTCGCCATGGCGCCGATCCGGAGGGCGCCGTCGCTCTCGACCTCGATGCGGCGATAGCGCGCCTCGATCCGGCGCAGGCTGACGAGGCGGACCGGCCGGAACAGCCCCGCTTTCATCATCAGCATGAGGGCGGTGCCGCCGGCGATCGGGCGCACCGCCGGGTCGTCGCGGTCGAGCAGCGATATCGCCTCGCTGAGGCTCGAAGGCTCGGCCAGCTCGAATGGGATCATGACGCCGGAACCGGGCTGTTCTTGTTATACTCGCGGAACGAGTATATCCGAGGTAACGCGTGACGACGAGGGAGTGTGTGAGGCTTGCGACCGACGTGCTGGTGATCGGTTCCGGCGCGGCCGGCATGTCCGCCGCGATCGCGGCCGACGAGGCGGACGCGTCGGTGCTGCTGGTCGATCGCAGCCTGATCGGCCGGGGCGGCGCGACCGTGATGGCGCAGATGACGGTGGCGGTGGCGCTCGGCGAGGAGGTGCCGGACGACTGGCGCTATCACCTGGCCGACACCATCGCGGCTGGCCGCGGCCTGTGCGACGAGCGCCTGGCGCGCATCCTGTGCGAGAACGGACCCGATGCGATCCGCCGCCTGGACCAATGGCGTGTCGGCTGGGCGCGGCACGCCGACGGGCGCATCCGCCAGGCGCACGCCCCGGGCCACGACCGGCCGCGTTGCGTCTATGTCGATTTCCTCTCCACCGGTCCCGCCGTCTCCAGCACCTTGCGCGGCCAGGTGCAGCGCCACGTGCGCATCCGCCGCATCGGCGATCTCTGCGTCACCGATCTCGTGATCTGCGACGGCACGGCCGCGGGCGCGGTCGGGTTCTCGGTGAGCGACGGCCGCCCGGTCGCGATCGAGGCCAAGACCGTGATCGTCGCGTGCGGCGGCCTGACCCGGCTCTATCGCCGCAACAGCGCGTCCGCGAACATGGGCGGCGACGGCTATGCGCTGGCCTTACGCGCCGGCGCCGAGCTCGTGGACATGGAGTTCGTGCAGTTCTTCCCGATCGGCCATCTCGCGCCGCGCCTCATCGGCATGGACCCGATCATGTGGGACCCCTTCCGCTACAAGCTCGGCGGCCGGCTCCTCAATTCCGAGCTTCGCGAGTTCACCGACGATTACGGCGTGCCGGAGGCGGGGTCCTATCGCGTGACGCGCGATCTCGCCACCTACGCCATCCTCAAGGAGGTGGAGGCCGGGCGCGGCTCGCCTGCGGGCGGCGTCTATCTCTCGTTCCGGCACGTGCCGGCGGACCGCCTGCGCGAGGCGTTCGGGCCGGTGATCGACCGCTTGGCGAAGAACGGCATTGATTTGACGCGCACCGATGTCGAGGTTGCGCCGATCGCGCATTATCACATGGGCGGCATCCGCGTCGCACCATCGCTCGAGACGCGCATCGCCAATCTCTTCGCCGCCGGCGAGGCGATCGGCGGCGCCAACGGCGCCAACCGCCTGTCGGGCAACGCGATCACCGAGGCGCTGGTATTCGGCCGGATCGCCGGCGAAGCCGCCGCCGGGCGCGCCAAGCGCATAGGAGGGAGCCCGTGGCGCGACGCGGACGCCGCGGCGGCGCTGGAGCTGCCGGCCTCGGATGGCGCGACGAGCGCGCTCAACCCGGCCGCCCTGATCGCCGAATTGCAGGCGCTGATGGCAAGCGATGTCGGGCCGTTCCGCACCGAGGCCGGATTGCAGCGCGCGCTGGTGCAGATCACGCGCGCGACGGCATCGCTGGGCGTGGCGCCGCCGCCATCGCTCGGCCGCTTCGACACGACGCGGCTCGACTGGTTCGACCTGCGGAATATGCTCCTCGTTGCCCACGTGGTGACGCAGGCGGCGCTCGCACGCACGGAAAGCCGGGGCGCGCATCAGCGCGAGGATTTCCCCGCGATGGAGGACGACTGGGCCGTCAACCAGATTGTAGGGCTCGAGCATGGGCGTCCCGTGCTCACCCGCGTTCCGGTCGCGGCGCTGGCATCGGAAGCGGCGCAATGACGCTCGCCGCGCTGCTCGTGATCCGGCGCGGCGCGCCCGGCGCCGAACGCTGGGACCGGTTCGAGGTCGCGTTCGAGCCCGGCCAATCGGTACTCGACGGCTTGCGCCGCATCCGCGTCGAGCAGGACCCGTCGCTCGCTTTCCGCTATTCCTGCATTAACGCCAATGCGTGCAAGGAGTGCGTGATGCGGGTCGACGGCAAGACCGTCTATGCCTGCATCGCCCGGCTCGAGCCGCGCGAGATGCGGCTGGAGCCGCTGCCCAACAAGGCCTGGCTGCGCGATCTCGCCACCGAGATCGCGCCTCCCGACGAGCGCATCGATGCCGTCGCTCCGCCTCGGGATTGACCCCACGTCCGGCGCGGCGATAATCCTTTAGGCCACACTTCGAGAAGAGAAACGCCATGCCCGCAGCAGCTCGCCACGCCATGCCGCCCGAGGTCGCGTCGCTTTCGCTCGAGGAGATTGCGGAGCGCTATATCGGCCGGTTCCGCGACAAGGTGCCCGATTGGGCGGCGTTCGAGGATGCCAAGATCGAGGGCTATCGCCGCGCCCAGCACCGCTTCATCGGCGCCGGCGGCTCGGGCAAGCACGACGATCCGACCGTGATCCCGCCGCGCGGCTTCACCCTGAGCATCATCTACGTGCAGCCGGGCCAGGGCAACGCGGCGCACACGCATGAGGTCGAGGAGGTGTTCTTCGTCCTCAAGGGAATTCTCGACGTCTTCATCGAGGACGAGACCGGGCGCCGCGTCACGCGCAGGCTCGGGCCCTGGGAGTGCATCGCCTGTCCCCCCGGCGTCATCCACGGCTACCAGAACGACAGTCTGGAGCCGACCTGGTTCCAGGTCATGTTGGGCCGCGGCCGGCCCGAGACGATGGGCTATGCCGACGAGGAGTTGTTCCGTCGCCGCGACGCACATCTCAAGACCGGATGATCGCGCGCGCCGCGGCGGCGGGAGCGCTGCTGCTCGCGCTCGCCGCGTGCGGCCTCTTCGGCAGCGCGGAGAAACCGCACTCGGAAGGGCCGTTCTACAGCCCCAACGGCGAGCCGCTGAGCGGCGGCCCGCTCGGCAATCCGAGCTGCGCCGATGCGATGGGTCGCTGGTTCGGCCGCGTCGATGCCGACCATGACGGCACCGTCGATCTTCAGGAATTCCTCGCCGACGCGCGTCGGCAGTTCGCGGCGATGGATCTCGATCGCAGCGGCGTTCTGACCCCTGCGGAGCTGGCGCAATACCGGCTGCCCTACATCGCCGACCGGCCCCGCAAGGCGGAAAGCGACGAAGATCCGAGCGAACGCGAGCGGCGGCGCCAGGTCGAACGCGATGCGCCGCTGTCGCTCGACCGCGCCGATCCCGTGATGCTGGCCGACACCAAGCTGCGCAACCGCGTGACGCTCGACGATTTCCTGGCCAACGCGCAGCGCAATTTCGCGGCCCTCGACCACGACAAGACCGGCCGCCTCAGCCGCGACGAGACGCTCGCCGCGTGCCCGAAGAAATAGCGCGCGCTGCGGGCGCATTGCGCGAGGCGGGAGGCGACGTATACTTGAGTCCATGGACGCGCGCGCAACGCACGGATCGAACGCCGATCGCGGCTTCGTCTGGCCCGAAGAGGGGCTCGCGCGCTTCCCCGACTGGGTCTACACCAGCGACGAAATCTACGCCCGCGAGGTCGAGCGCATCTTCCACGGCGCGTGCTGGAACTATGTCGCGCTCGAAGCGGAAATCCCCGCGCCGGGCGACTTCAAGCGCTCTTTCGCCGGGCCGACGCCGGTCGTGGTGGCGCGCGGCGCCGACGGCGCGATCGCCGTGTTCGAGAATCGCTGCGCCCATCGCGGCGCGGAGTTCTGCCGGCCCTATCGCGGCAATGCGCGCGAGTTCGTGTGCCCCTATCACCAGTGGACCTACGATCTCGGCGGCGTGCTCGTGGGCGTGCCGTTCCGGCGCGGCGTCAAGGGCGAGGGCGGCATGCCGGCGGACTTCCGGCTCGAGGAGCATGGCGTGCGGCGTCTCAAGGTCACGACGCGGCGCGGCGTGGTATTCGCTTCCTTCGCGCCCGGGACCGAGCCGCTCGAGGATTATCTCGGCCCCGAGATTCTCGCCGATTTCGACGCCACGTTCGACGGGCGTCCGCTCAAGATTCTCGGCTACTACCGCAACACGGTTCCCGCCAACTGGAAGATGTATCACGAGAATCTCAAGGACCCCTATCACGCGACGCTGCTGCATTCCTATCTCGTGACCTTCGGGCTGCTGGTCGCCGGCAACCGGTCGGCGATGATCGTCGACGCCAAGGGCCGCCACGGCACCATGGCGTCGGCCAAGCCCGATACGCTCGACGTGCCGGAAGAGAGCCGGCGCGAGATGCGGGCCTTCCACGACAATCTCGCGCTCGCCGATCCGCGCATCCTCGACTATGTGCGCGAGTTCAACTCGCCCTGGTCGGTGACGATGCAGACGATCTGGCCCAACATGATCGTGCAGCGCGAATTGAACACGCTCGGCACGCGCCAGATCGTGCCGCAAGGGCCGCACCGCTTCGCCATGGTGTGGACCATGTTCGGCTTCGAGGGCGACAGCGACGAGATGACGCGCCACCGCCTGCGCCAGGGCAATCTCATGGGGCCGGCGGGATTCCTCGGACTCGAGGATAACGAGGCGATGAAGTTCGTCCAGGACGGCATCGCCAAGGCGCGCCCGTCCGCTGCCGTGATCGAGCTGGGCGGCAGCGAGGAAGGCACCTCGCCCAACCTCATCAGCGAAGCCGCGATCCGCGCGCTCTACCGCCATTGGCGCGATGTCATGGGAGTGTGAGGGCGATGCGCGAGGACTTCGCCGGAACCAAGCTCGATCCTGCCGAGGCGCGCGCGCTCCGCCTCGAGATCGAGGAGTTTCACGCGGCCTATTGCGCCGCGCTCGACGAGGGCCGCATCGCCGACTGGCCCGGCTTCTTCACCGAGGACGCGGTCTATCGCATCACCGGGCGCGACAACGCGGATGCGGGGCTGCCGGTGGGCCTCATCTATTGCGAGGGTGGGGGCATGTTGCGCGACCGCGCGCTGGCGATCGAGAAAACGGCGATGTTCGCGCCGCGCTTCTTGCTGCACGCGGTGTCGAACGTGCGCGTCCTTGGGCTGAGCGAGGGGACCGTCGAGGCGCAGGCGACCTATCTCGTGCTGCAGACCCTGGTCGACGAGCCGACCACGATCCATCAGGCCGGCCGCTATTTCGACCGCTTCGCCCGCGTCGCCGGGCGCCTCCTGTTGCGCGAGCGGCAATGCGTCTACGATACCGTGCTGATCGACAATTCGCTGGTGCTGCCGGTTTGAAAGAAAGGAGGGGCAGCGATGAAGGGCGTTCTGGGCGGCGCGCTGGTTCCGCATGCGCCGCAGTTCTTTTCGCTCCCCGAGACCGAGGACAAGGCGACGGTCGAGCGCGTTCGGCTCGCCATGGGCAAGGTTGGCGCGGCGCTGGCCGCGCTCGAGCCGGACCTCTGGATCGTCATCGCCAACGATCACGCCAACCAGTTCCTGCTGCACTGCACGCCGCCCTTCTGCTTCCATCTGGGATCGGAGGTGGGCGGCTCGTTCGTCGGGCGCGATTTCCGCTTCCCGGTCGCGAGCGACGCGGCGATGGCGCTCATGCTGCACATGCAGAAGGAAGGTTTCGACCCGGCCTTCACCAACAATGCCGGGATCGACTACGCGTTCGGGATTCCGCTGACGTTCCTCGGCGTCGCCGCGCCGATCGTGCCGCTCTATGTCAATTCCTACGTGCCGCCGCAGCCGCCGATGCTGCGCTGCTTCGCGTTCGGCGAGGCGCTGGCGCGCGGCATCGCAGCCGCCGGCATCAAGGCCGTCGTGGTGGCGAGCGGCGGCATGTCGCATTTCCCCGGCACCGAGCGCTATTCCGAGCCCGAGGTCGGGTTCGACCGCGACCTCTTCGAGATATTGAAGACCGGCAATTTGCGCCATCTGCTCGCGCTCGAAGAGCGCCGCCTCGACGATCTCGGCAATGTCGAGCTGCGCTCGTGGGCGATCGCCGCCGGAATGTTGGGCGAGCGCAAGCCCGACCTCGCCGCGTTCGAGCCGAGCTGGCATCACACCTACGCCATGCTCGCCTGGCACGCGGCGCCGGCGGAGCGCGCCGAACCGCTCCACTACCCGCCCATCCACCCCGAGCGCGTGCGCCTCACCGCGACGCTCCATCGCCTCGCCAACGACGCCGGCGAGCGCGCGCGCTATATCGGGAACCCTGGCGCCTATGCGGCCGCCGCCGGGCTCGCGCGCGACGAGGAGCAGGCGCTCGCCGCGCTCGACCAGGGGCAGATGCTTGCGGTCGGCATCCATCCGCTGGTGTTCTTCCTCGCCCACATGCAGATCGAGCACGAGAGGAAGAGGCGATGACCGTTCAGATCCCGATCACCATCGCCTGCGGCGATTATGACCGCACCCGCGCGTTGAAGGACGGCCGCGTGCCGGTGGAGGGCTGCGACGTCACCTACATCCCGCTCGAGCCCGAGGAGGTGTTTTTCCGCGCCTTCCGCTACCAGGAGTTCGACGTCTGCGAGCTCTCCTTCAGCTCCTATTTGCGAATCACCGATTCCGGCGAATCCGCGTACATCGGCATACCCGCTTTCGTCTCGCGCGTCTTCCGCCATTCCGGCATCTATATCCGCACCGACCGCGGCATCAAGGCGCCGAGGGACCTCATCGGCAAGACCATCGGCCTTCCGGAATACCAGATCACCGCCGTCGTATGGATGCGCGGCATCCTGCAGGACGAATACGGCGTCAAGCCGACCGACATCCATTGGCGCTCGGGCGGGATCGAGCAGCCGGGCCGCGACGAGCGCACGCCGCTCGCGCCCATTCCTGGACTCGATTTGAAGCCCATCCCTTCCGACAAGACGCTTTCCGGTATGCTCGCCTCGGGCGAGATCGACGCGATGTTCAGCGCGCGCGCCCTCCTGCTTCGTCGCGGGCGCTCCCCATGTCGGTCGGCTCTTCCCCGATTGCCGTGCGGTCGAGAAGGCGTACTACGCGAAGACCGGGCTCTTTCCCATCATGCACCTGATCGGCGTGAAGAAGAGCCTGGTCGAGCGCCATCCCTGGCTGCCGACCAGCCTCTACAAGGCCTTTGTCGAAGCCAAGGCGCTGGCGTTGTGGGAGGTGCGTGACGTCAACGCGCTGCGCGTCACGCTGCCGTGGCTCGAGGCCGAGGCGTTGGAGACGATCGCGTTGATGGGCGAGGATTACTGGCGCTACGGCGTCCATGAAAACCGCAACGAGATCGAGACGCTTGCGCGCTATTCCCACGAGCAGGGCCTGGTGAAGCGCCGACTCGGCGTCGAGGAGCTGTTCGCGCGGCCGACCTTGGAGATATCGAAGATATAGGCCCCGCCGCGAAACCAGCGGTCGAGGGCGGGAGGATATCGTGTCGAAGCACAAATCCGGCGGGCTCAGCGTCACCGAGGAAGAGGCGCTGCGCTTCCACGCCGAGGGCCGTCCGGGCAAGATCGAGATCGCGGCGACCAAGCCACTGACCACTCAGCATGATCTGTCGCTCGCCTATTCGCCGGGTGTGGCGTACCCCTGCCTCCATATCGCGCGCGACCCGTCCTGCGCCTACGACTACACCGCCAAGGGCAATCTCGTCGCGGTCATCTCCAACGGCACCGCGGTGCTCGGCCTGGGCGATCTCGGCGCGCTCGCGTCCAAGCCGGTGATGGAGGGGAAGGCGGTTCTGTTCAAGCGCTTCGCCGGCATCGACGCGGTCGATCTCGAGATTGCGACGCGGGACGTCGACGAATTCGTCAATTGCGTCCGCTTCCTCTATCCCTCGTTCGGCGGCATCAATCTCGAGGACATCAAGGCGCCGGAATGCTTCATCATCGAACAGCGCCTGCGCGAGCTGATGGACATCCCGGTGTTCCACGACGACCAGCACGGCACTGCCATCATCGCCGCCGCGGCATTGTTGAACGCGCTCGACCTCACCGGCCGCACGCTACGGGACATCAGGATGGTGGTGAACGGCGCCGGCGCCGCCGCGATCGCCTGCGTCGAGCTTTTGAAGAGCATGGGCCTGCCGCACGACCGCGCCCTCCTGTGCGACACCAAGGGCGTGATCTACGAGGGCCGCCGCGACGGCATGAACCAGTGGAAATCCGCGCACGCGGTCAATACGAAGCGGCGCACCCTGGCCGAGGCGCTCGAGGGCGCCGACGTGTTTTTCGGGCTTTCGGTCAAGGGCGCGGTGAGCCAGGACATGGTGCGCTCGATGGCGGCGCGGCCGATGGTCGCCGCCATGGCCAATCCCGATCCGGAGATCACGCCCGAAGAGGTCCGCGCCGTCAGGCCCGACGCCATCGTGTGCACCGGGCGCTCGGACTATCCGAACCAGATCAACAACGTCCTGGGCTTTCCCTACATCTTCCGCGGCGCGCTCGACGTGCGCGCATCGACCATCAACGACGCGATGAAGATCGCGGCCGCGCACGCGCTGGCAACGCTGACGCGCGAGGACGTGCCGGACGAAGTGGCGGCGGCCTATGACGGGCAGCGCCTGCGCTACGGTCCCGACTACATCGTGCCGTCGCCGTTCGATCCGCGCCTGATCTGGTCGGTGCCGCCGGCGGTAGCGAAGGCGGCGATCGATTCGGGCGTGGCACGGCGGCCCCGCGCCGATCTCGCTGTTTATCGAGATAGTCTGAAGGGCAAGCTCGATCCGACGGCGGCGAGCCTGCAGCGCATTCTCGACCAAGTGCGCGCCAATCCGCGCCGCGTCGTCTTCGCCGAGGGCGAGGAGGAGAAGACCATCCGCGCCGCGCTCTCTTTCCGCGACAACGGTTACGGCACGCCAGTGCTGATTGCGCGGCACGAGCGCATCCGCACCACCATGCGCGACATGGGGCTGGGGGCGCGCGAGGACCTTGAGATCGCGAACCCGCGCCTCGCGCCGGCCAAGGAGCGCTATATCGAGTTCCTCTATCATCGCCTCCAGCGCAGCGGCGCGCTCCACCGCGACGTCCAGCGCATGGTGAACCAGGACCGCAACGTGTTCGCCGCCTGCATGGTGGCGTGCGGCGACGCCGACGCGATGGTCACCGGCGAGACGCGCAACTATTTCACGGCGTTCGACGAGGTCGCGCGCGTGATCGGACCCAAGGAGGGCAGCCGCATCTTCGGATTCGCGCTCCTCCTCTCGCGCGGGCGCTCGATCCTGATCGCCGACACGACGGCGCATGCGCGGCCGAGCGGCGAGGAGCTGGCCGACATCGCCATGCAGTCGGCCGAGCGCGCGCGCCGCATGATGGGGCAGGAGCCGCGCGTCGCGCTGCTGTCGCATTCGAATTTCGGCAATCCCGGGCGCGAGGCCGCGCAGCGCGTGCGCGAGGCGGTGGCGATCCTGGACGAGCGCCGACCCGACTTCGAGTACGATGGGGAGATGAGCGCCGAAGTCGCGCTCAATTTCGCGCTGATGCGCGACCGCTATCCCTTCTGCCGTCTCACTGGTCCGGCCAACGTGCTGATCATGCCGGGGCTCGACAGCGCTAACCTCGCCTCGCAATTGCTCGAGCAGGTGGGCGGCGGCAAGCGCATCGGCCCCTTGCTCATGGGGCTCGAAAAACCGGCGCAGATCGTCGAGATGGGCTGCACCGTCTCGGATTTCGTGAATATCGCCGCGCTCGCGGCGTACGATGCGATCGGCTAGGCCGCGCTTAACGCGCCAAGGTTGAGATGATTTGTCGCGAAAGCGCCGTCGTCTTCAAGAACGCTTCGAGCGCCTTCACTTCATCGCTGTCGAGCGTGGCATAGGGCGGGTAGGGATCGCCGACATCGATGCCGATGATGCGCATCGCTGCCTTCATGGTCGGCGTCAGCCCGCGATGCATCCACCGTGCCGGGAACAGCGCGAACTGGAGCTGATATTCGGCCGCGCGCTCGTGCTCGCCCGCGACGTAGGCGTCGATGACGCGGCGCGCGATCTCGGCGCCGGGCGGCGGCATGGTGGCGCCGGCGCCGCCGAGTTGAATGGAGGCCAGCAGCATCTGCATGGTGGTGAAGTATTTGGCGTGGCCGGCATGGTCGATCTCGACGATGAGGCGCGACACGCGCGCCAGGTCGCGCGAGCTTTCCTTGACGTAGCGCACCCTCTCGAGCTTCGCGAGCGCGACCGTCGCCGGGATCGACATGTCGGCGCCCGGCCCGGCGTTGAGGTAGAGCGTGATGGGCAGCGACGTCTCCCGCCCGACCGCCTCGAAATAGGCGATCAGGTCGCGGTCGGTGGGCGGTCCGCCATGGGCCCTGAGCGGCGCGAGCATCTGCACCGCCGCCGCGCCGTTGTCCTCGGCGAAGTGGGCCAGCTCGATCGCGGTGCGGAACGAGGGATGCGACACGCCGACCATCACCGGCCGCCGGCCGGCGACGAATTCGATGGTACGCAAAATGAGCACTTTGCGATCATCGAGACTGAGGTAGGTGTATTCCTGCGCCTCGACGCCGGCGGCGACGATCATGGTCGCGTCGCAGGTCTCGATGCAGTAGTCGATCTCGCGCTCGAGCGCGGGCTCGTCGATGGCGAGGCTCGGCGTGAAGGGCGTCAAGGGCGCAACGATCAGGCCCGGCTTGTCCATCGCATGTCTCCTGGGCGGCGGCGGAAGTGTGGCGCCGGAGGGCGCGTTGTCAATGCTGGACGGCGGGCGACGCGCCTCGATAGGATCGCGCCACCGCCGCACCGGGAGGAACGCCCATGCCCAAGCAATATCTCAATCCGGCGAGCCTCGCCGCCGTGTTTCGCCGCGAGTTCGAGATGTGCCAGGTGAAGCGCGGCGAATCGATCGCGCTCCTCACCGATCTCAACACCGCGCGCGAGCACGTGCTCGCCGCCTTCGCCGCGGCGGACGAATTGGGCGCGCAGTGCTACGAGCTCGGCATCGCCAACGTGCCGGACTGGGCGCGCACCGGCAGCGACCTGCCCAAGACCGCCGGCAAAGGCGTGATGGCGGCCTTGAAGGCGAGCGATCTGGTCTGCGCCTTCTTCCCGCCCAATTTCTCCAACTGGCAGAAGGAGGTGCGCGACGGAGGCGGGCGCGTCCTGTCGATCGGCTGCGCGCCCGACGAGCTGGCGCGGCTTCTGTCGCCGCCGGGCCTCAAGGAGGCGGTGCTGCACGCGGCCAAGCGCTGGGGCGAGGCGCGCGAGATCAGGCTCCTCTCCGACGCCGGCACCGACCTGCACTGGACCCGCGGCGAGTTCAAGGTGAAGGTCCAGTACGGCTTCTCCGAGGCGCCCGGGCGCTATGACATGTGGGGCGCGGGCCACATCACCAACTTCCCCGACGAGGGCTCGGCCAACGGCACCGTGGTGCTGCAGCCGGGCGACATGTGGATCCTGCCCTATGTCCGCGCCGTCGAGAGCCCGGTGCGGCTCGAGGTGCGCGACGGCTTCATCCGCAAGGTCGAGGGCGGGCTCGACGCCAAGGCGTTCCGCTATTGGCTCGACCGCAACAAGCGCTCCGAGGACGACATCGATCCCTATGCCGTGTCGCATCTGGGATTCGGCATGCATCCTCACGCGCATTGGGACCACATCATGCACTACCCCACGTCGCAGGATCACATGTCGTCGGTGGCGCGCGTCTTCGCCGGGAACTTCCTGTTCTCGACCGGCCCCAACAACGACATGGGCGGCAAGCGCGACACCAAGGGCCATATCGACACGCCGATGTGCGACTGCACGGTGCTGCTCGACAACGAGGTCGTGCTCGAGCGCGGCCAATTCGTCGACCCGAAGATGATCGTCCAGCCGCTGCACGGGTGAGCGTCAGTCGTAGCGTTCATGCACTCGAGTCTCGTTTGCCAGTGCTGTCATTGCGAGGAGCGAAAGCGACGAAGCAATCTCCCGCCGGCGTTTCGCCGCTGCCTGAAGGAGATTGCTTCGCTACGCTCGCAATGACGCTGAAGGTGTGGGTTCGCAATTCCTGATGCGGTCCGCTACGGCGGCGCGGGGAAGACCAGCGACTTGATCACCACCGGCACGGCGCCCGAGCTCTCGAGCATGGCGCCGATGTCGATATAGTCGAACTCCTTGAGCTCGAGCCCGTCGATCGAAACGATGGCGTTGGCGAGACCCAGCTCCTCGCGGCAATGGATGCCGATGAGGCCGCCCACATCGCCGTCGCCCGCCAGCACCAGCGGATGGCCGCGTGCGAGCACCGGTTCGAGCCCTGCAACGATGCCGCGGCAGAACGCATCGAGCCGGTCGTAGGTGGCCGAGCCGCGCCAATGCGCGAACACCGCGACCGCGTTTTCACCGCCGGCGAGATCGAGGCGCTTCAGCACCGAGCGGACGGAGGCGGCGATCGCATCGGCGTCGGTCGCTTCGCCCGAGAGATCGAGATCGGGGGCCACCACCGGCAGGTTGCGCAAGGGCAGGGTCGCGAGCGGCGCGACGAAGATCGTGCTGCCGCTGACCTGAATCGTGTATTGCGCGGCGCCGATGACGGTGGCGCGAATGCGCTCGAGGGGCCGCACAAGGCGCGCCGGATAGCCGTCGAGCCGCACGCGGATCTCGGCGGCGAGCAAGGGGCCGAGATCGCCGTGGCGGCCGATCTCGTCGCCATAGATGTATTCGGCGACGCCGCCCGAGAAGCCGACCTCGTCGATCGCGCCGCGCAATTCGAGCGGGTCGAGCCGCAACAGCCTGGCGCCCCCGGCCTCGGGCGCACCGCCCGCCATCGCCGCGAACAGGCGGTCGGCCATGAGCGCGGCGAGCGCGCGGGCTTGCGGCTCGTCGAGCACGTCGCCCGGCGCGAGCGGCAATCCCGCCTCCGCCGCGATGCGCCGACCCGCGTCTTCGATGCGGACGATGCGGCGCGCTGCGTCGAGCACGAACAGCCGCGCGCCGACGTCGAGCGCGGTGAGCGAGGCGATCCGCCCGTCCTCGCACAGCGCAAGCTTCGACGTGCCCCCGCCGACATCGACATTCAGGACGCGCTTGTGCCCGCGCAGCGAGCGCGCCACCGCGCCCGAGCCATAGGCCGCCATGGTGGTCTCGAGCCCGTCGCCGGCGCTGACCGCGACCAGCTTCCCGGCCTGGCGCGCGAACAGCTCGCCGATGGCGCGGGCGTTGCGGCGCCGTACCGCGACGCCTGTGAGGATGAGCGCGCCGCTGTCGATCGCGTCGGGCGAAATACCGGCCAGCGCGTATTGGCGCTCGATGAACGCGCCGAGCGCCGCCGCGTCGATCGTCTCTTCGTCGGCGTAGGGCGTGAGCAGGATGTCGGATTGGAAGAACGCCTCGCGCGAGGCGACGATATATCGCGCGTCGAGCCGTTCCAGCACGATGCGCGAGAACACCAGGTGCGAGGTCGACGACCCGATATCGACGCCGACGCTGGTGAGACGGATCTCGTCGTCGAGCGTCAGCGTCCGACCGGTATTGGAGAAGAAAATCCGGCCTTCGCCCTCGTTCATTGCGCGCCGGTCATTCAGTTGGGAAGCATCAGGCTGGAATGCGGCCGTGCGTCCTTCGACTGCGCTGCGCTTCGCTCAGGATGAGGCGATGTTCTTTGTGCCATCAACAATTCTTCCTCACCCTGAGCGGAGCGCAGCGTAGTCGAAGGGCGCAGGATGACCTTGCCGGTCATTCCGCCGCGGAGCGGACCTTGGCGCCGGGCTCGTACCATTTGGGGTCCATGCGGTTCTCGACGCCCGCGCTTTTCAGGGTCTCGGCATATTCGGCGCGGATGAACGGGTCTTCCATGGCATAGGGGATGGCGGTGCCGCCCTCGTCGAGATCGATGGCGCCGTAGTCGGTGTGCTGCTCGCCCGGCGGTCCCGGCTCGCGGCCGGGCGCATGCGGGCCGAACCAGGCGGTGAGGCGGAACGGCTCCTTGGAGACGCCGAAATGCTGGTGGAACCAGCGCGCGCCGCCCGGCGCCGCCGACACCAGCCCGACCGGCTCGTAATCGACGCGCTTTATGAGATCGGCCTTGCCGTCCTTCCACGGCGTGGGGCCGGCATGTTCGGGCCAGGTGTAGGTGTAGCCGCGCCCCTGCAGGCAGATGAGCACGGCCGCCGAGGTATGGGCGTGGGCCTTGGAATAGCGGCCATTCTCGTGCTGCCCGATCCAGAGATAGAAGGTATTGCCGGTCATGAACGGCTCGATGCGGCGGTATCCGGGCGAGCGCCGGTTGTCGAGCGGCAGCATGCAGCGCACGATGTCGGGGATGAAATTGGTCCGCCGCATGGCCAGGCCGCGCACTGGGTCGGGCTCGATATCGTCATTGGGCTTGTAGAAATCGTCGGCCCCGCTGAAGCGGTCGCGGAACTGGAGCGGACAGTCGAAGATCGCGTCCCGGCTGTTGATGAGGTTCATCACGTTGGGCGCGGTGGTGCCGGCGAGCAACATCGCCGGCGCGTTGGTCGCGTTGACGACGCGGTGCCAGGCGTTCAGCGGGATCGAGAACAGCGAGCCCTGCTGCCACTCGAAGATGTGGCGCTTGCGGTCGCCGTCGAGCCACACCTCGGTCGAGCCGCGGCCCTCGACGACGTAATAGATCTCCTCGTAGAGATGCCGTTCGGCGTTGAGCGCGCCGCGCGCCGGGACTTCGACGACATAGCAGCCCCACTTGCCCTCGGTGCCGTAGAGCTGGATGTAGCTGCCGCGCCCGCCGAGCCGCGGCCAAGCGGCGAGCGGCAGGTTTTGCACCTTGCTGACGCCGATGTCGCGGAACACCGGGACGCCCTCGCTCTCCATGAAGACGTCGTAAGGCGAGGCGGGCCGTCCGAATTTGCCGTAGCCGGCTTTCCGTCCGCCGGCCGGCTCGTGCCAATGGACATGGCCCGGAGCATCATGGGGCATTCTCGTCCTCGCTTTCCCGTCTCAGGCGCCGCCGAAGAGAAGCCCCGGATAGAGGGCGACCCGCAGCACCACGGCGAATAACAGCCACACGAAAAGCGTAGCGCCCGCCGCGCCAAGGGCGCAAGCGCGATAGGAGCGCCGGCCGCGCCAGCGCAAGGCCGCGAAGAGATAGATCGGCACGGCGGCGAGGATGCCGACCAGCACCAGCAGCGCGGCGAAGGCCACGAGCCACAGGACCGCCGAGACTTGCCGCGCGCGCGGCTGCGTCTCGGCTGGTGCGCCAAGATGCACGGACCCGGGATTGAGCCAGCGCGTCAGCGCCGCGCCGATCCTGGTTCCGGTGCGCGACACCAGGTCGAGGCCGAGAAGCACCACCATGATCCATGCCACGCCGGCCGGGAAGGCGCGCAGATCGGGCTTGTAGCGATACGCGACCGCTAGATAAATCAACGTGACCAGCAGCAGGCCGAGCGCGGGTGCATAAAGCGCGAAGGACGTTCCGAGCACGCGCCTCATGCCGGGCTCCGGGCGCGGCGGACGAGCACGCGCAACAGCGGCAAGGCGAGCGTCAAGGCGATGCTGGCGATGATGACGAGCGATGTACCGCGATGGACGAAGATCGACCAGTCGCCGTCGCTCATCGCCATCGACTGGCGAAAGCTGCGCTCGGTGGTGTTGCCCAGGACCAGGGCGATGACCACGGTGAGCCGCGGATAGTCGAACCGGATCATCAGGTAGCCGAGAATGCCGAAGACCGCCGTGACGATCACGTTCTCGATCTCGCCGTTGACCGAAAAAGAGCCGACGAAGGCGACGCACAGAACGAGCGGGGCCAGGATGTCCGCATCGATCAGCGTGATCAGCGCCAGCGGCCGCACGAACAGGAGCCCCACCGAGGACGCCAGCAGGCACGACGCGGTCAGCGCCCATACCAGCCCGTAGATCTCCCTCTGATTATTCATCAGCATCAGCGGTCCGGGCTGCATGCCGTGCAGGATCAGGATGCCGAGGAACACCGCCATCTCGGCACCGCTGGGGATGCCGAAGGCGATCGTCGGGATGAGGGCGCTGCCGTCCTTGGCGTTGATCGCCGCCTCGGGCGCGATCACGCCCTCGATGTTGCCCTTGCCGAACGAGCCCGGGTCCTTGGATGCCTGCACGGTGAGGCTATAGGAGAGGAAGGCCGCGACCGTGCCGCTCTCGCCCGGGATCGCGCCGATCAATGTGCCGATCAGCGAGCCGCGCAGCACGGTGCCGAGATGCTTGAAGGTCTCGAGCACGCCGCTCCACATGCGCGTGACCACGACCGTGCCCACGGCGCGCGACACCGTGCCGCCCTTGGCCGAAAGGTTGATCATCTCGGCGACGGCGAAGAGGCCGATCAAGGCCGGCACGATGTTGATTCCGTCCCACAGATAATCGGTGCCGAAAGTGAAGCGCTCGCCCCCGATCACGTCGCTGTAGCCGATGAACGAGATCATCAGGCCAAGACCGCCGGTGATGAGGCCGCGCAGCAATTGGCGGCGCGACGCGGAAGCCACCGTCACCAGCGCGAAGATCGTCATCAGGAAGAATTCCGGCGGCCCGAACAGCAACACCAGCTGCTTGGCCACCGGCAGCACAGCGAGCACCGAGATGGTGCCGATGATGCCGCCGAGCGAATTGGCGCTGGCCGCCGCGCCGATCGCGAGCCCGGCCTTGCCCTGCTGAGCCAGAGGGTAGC
Source organism: Allostellaceae bacterium (assembly GCA_035604615.1). Taxonomy (GTDB): domain Bacteria; phylum Pseudomonadota; class Alphaproteobacteria; order ATCC43930; family CGMCC-115725; genus DATJLY01. The sequence continues at coordinate 100,620 of DATNID010000026.1, forward strand.
CGTCAAGGCAAGTGGCGGCGTTGGGCGCAGCGCCCGGCGCGTTGAGCAGGATCGCCGTGATCGATCCGCCCATCGGAATGGCGCCCATCACGCCCCCGGACAGCGCCAGCGCGGTGAACGGCTCGAGCCCGTATGTGAGCGGCATCAGCAGCGCCAGCGCGGTCGCGCCGCCGAGGCCGGGAATGGCTCCGAACACCACGCCGATCGCCATGCCGATGCCGAGAAACGCCAGTTCGCGCACCTGCATCAGGCCGAGGAACCCGCTGAGCCACAGATCGAGCATGAGCCGCCCGGCTCAGCCGGGTGCCAGGTATTTCTTCCACTTCTGGAAGAAGGCGGCCTGCTCCGCGAGGATGCGGGCGGCGCGCTCGGGCGGTGCCCAGGCGAGCTCGCTGTCGCTCGCTTTGCCCCAGGCGACGGTCGCAGGATCGGCGACCGCCTTGGCGAGCGCGTCGGACAGGACTGCGGCAATGTCGGGAGGCAGTCCGGGCGGCGCGCCGATCAGGCGCTCGAGCACGATCTCCGCGAGTTCCGGCTGGCCGAGGCTGGCGGCGTCGGCGGCGCCCGGCACGGTACTGTGTGGCTCGAAGTCCGCGAGGATGCGCAGCTCGCCGCCCGCTTGCATCCGCCGCAGCAGCGGCAGCGCGGTGATGACGGCGTCGCCGTCGCCGCGAATGGCCGCCACGACATAGTCGTTCGAGCCCTTGTAGCCGCCGATGAGCTGCGACTTGATGCCGAGCAGGTCGGTGGCGATGAGGGTCGCGGCATAGGCCGTGGCCTCGGGTCCAGTGGTGGTGAACTTGACCGGCCGGGTGGCGGAGAGCGCCTTGAGATCGGCCACCGATTTGAGCGGCGACGACGCGCCGACGCCGATGCCGTAATGATCGCGGCCGATGCTGCCGAGCCAGGTCACCTTGGCGAGGTCGTACTCGGCGCCGCCGCGCTCCTGCAGCACGAACATGCCGGGGATGTTGAAGATGGCGATGGTAAAGCCGTCGGGCTTGGCGCGGTAGAGCTGGTTGGTGCCGCGCGTGCCGCCGCCGGCCGCGACGTTGGTCGGGATCACGTTCACCTTGTGCGGCAGGTATTTCTCCATCGCCGGCGCGATGGCGCGCACGTAATTGTCGAAGCCGCCGCCGGCGCTGTAGGGGATGATGAAGGTGATGTCCTTTTCGGGAAAAGCGTCGACCGCGTGCGCGAGGCGCGGCGCCGCGAGGGCGGGCACGATCGCGCCGGCTCCGATCAGGAAGTCGCGTCGGTCCACTTGGCAATCCTCCCCTTGGTATGGCAGCGGTCTAAAGGGATTTGCGCCGCTCTTCAAGCCGCGCGCGCCGGGGCGCCGCGATTGACCGCGGACCGAGGCACGGCATATGGTCCGGCGCATGCATGAGACGACTGTCGCAGTCGGCGGCGAGACGCTGCGCCTCTACGAAGCCGGGAGCGGCCCGCCCGTCTTGTACCTTCACGGCGCGGGCGGTCTCGCATGGTACCCGCTGCTCGAGATGCTGAGCGCGCGTCATCGCGTGCTGGCGCCCGAGCATCCGGGATTCGGCCGCGGCGAATTGCCGGATTGGCTGAACAGCGTCGGCGATCTCGCGTACTTTTATCTCGACGCGCTGGCGGCGATGGGCCTCAAGGGGGTGCATCTCGTGGGCCATTCGCTCGGCGGCTGGACCGCGTCCGAGATCGCCGTCCGCAACACCGCCCGCCTCAAAACGCTGTCGCTTCTGGCGCCGGCCGGGGTCGCCGCGCGGGAGGAGCCCTACGGCGACATCTTCCTGTGGTCGCCCGAGGAGCACGCGCGCAACTCGTTCTTCGACCAGACCTTTGCCGAGGCGCGCATCCGCGCGCTCCCCGACGCCGATATGGACGCGGCCTTGCACAACCAGGCCGCCGCCGCGCGGCTCGCCTGGGCGCCCAGGCTGCACAATCCGGCGCTGGCCCATTGGCTCCATCGCATCGACGTGCCGACCCTGGTGGTGTGGGGCGAGGAGGACCGCATCTGTCCCTTCTCCTGCCATCGCACCTTCGTCGAGGCGATCGGCGGCGCCGCACTTTGTGCCCTGCCGCGCACGGGCCACGCGCTCCACACCGAGCGGCCCGCAGAGGTGGCATCCCGCCTCGAGGCGTTCTGGGTCGCGGACAAGGCGCCGTGAGCAAGCTCGGCGTCCTGATCGCCGGGGTGCTGTCGCTGTCGATGGTCGCGATGGCGGTGTACCTGTGGCTCTCGCTCGGCGACGTGACGATGGGGGCGGCGGGCTATCTCGCGCTGATCGGCGGCGGGGTCGCGACGCTCGGCCTCGGCGCGGGCCTCATGGGCTTGGTGTATTATAGCAACCGTCACGGCTACGACGAGCGCGCCGGCAGCCCGCCCGGCCAGGACCGGGACCCGACTCCCTGAGTGGAAATCCCCGCGCGAAGCCGATAAGATCGCGCCTCGCCATTGCCATTGCCATTGCCACTGCGAAAGGGCGGATGATGAGCGCTACGAGCGCCGCCAACGGCACCAAGCGCCGCCACAGACGTACCGTGCGCGAGCACGGTCCCGATCCCGTCGACATCCATGTCGGCAAGCGCCTGCGCCAGGCGCGTCTCCTCGCAGGCATGAGCCAGGAAGAGCTGGGCGAGGGGATCGGCGTCTCGTTCCAGGCGGTGCAGAAATACGAGCAGGGCGAGAACCGCCTCAGCGCCAGCCGGCTGTTCCGCGCCGCCAAATTGCTGGAACAGACGGTGTCCTATTTCTTCGATGAGCTCGCGGGCGAGGGTCCGATCGACGGGCCGCCCGCCTTCACGCGCGACGAGATCGACCTGGTCCGCCATTACCGCCAGATCGCCAGCGAGGACGTGCGCGAGCACCTGCTCCAGGTCGCCAAGCGGATCAGCGAGGTCGAGGGCGCGGCCGACGCCCTGCTCAGCCAAGGCAGTACGCGAGGGTGAGGCGCGCGGCGATCCAGGCAGGCGCGCTCTGCGCCGTCGCGGCGGCGCTGGCGCTCGGGCCCCAAGCCGCGTGCGCGCTCGACCGGGTCACCTTCGGCACCGACTGGAAGGCCGAGGCCGAGCACGGCGGCTATTACCAGGCGATCGCGGCCGGGATCTACGCCAAGCACGGCATCGAAGTGGTGCTGCGCCAGGGCGGGCCGCAGGTGAACCAGTCGCAGCTCCTCGCCGCCGGCCGCATCGATTTCTCGATCGCGTCCAATTCCTTCATCCCGCTCAACTTCGCCAAGAACGCCATCCCCATGGTTGCTGTGGCGGCGTTGTTCCAGAAGGACCCGGCGGTGCTGATCGCGCACAAGGGGGTCGGCAACGACAGCCTCCCCGCGCTCAAGGGCAAGCCGATCATGCTCGGCGGCGACACCCGGGTCGGCTGGTGGCTCTACCTCAAGGCCAAGTACGGCTACACCGACGACCAGATCCGCACCTACGATTTCAGCGTCGCCCCGTTCCTCGCCAACAAGGACGCGGTGCAGCAGGGCTATCTCACCAGCGAGCCCTTCATTATCGAGAAAGCGGGCGTCAGCCCCAACGTGTTCCTGATCGCCGATGCCGGCTATGCCAGCTACGCCTCGATCATCGAGGGCTCGCAAAAGATGGCGCGCGACAACCCCGATCTGGTGCAGCGCTTCGTCGATGCCTGCATCGAAGGCTGGTACAGCTATATCTACGGCGATCCCAAGCCGGGCAACGATCTCATCAAGAAGGACAACCCCGAGCAGAGCGACGAGCTGCTCGCCTATGCCATCGCCAAGATGAAGGAATACGGCGTCGTCGACAGCGGTGCGTCCTTGAAGGACGGCATCGGCGCCATGTCGGAGGAGCGCTGGAAATCCTTCTTCGACGTCATGGTTGGGCAGGGGCTCTATCCCAAGGACATGGACTACCGCCAGGCCTACACATTGCGCTTCGTCAACCGCGCCGTGGGCATGGAGCTGAAGAAATAGCCGCGCCGCTCTTTTCGCTGGCGGGGGTCGGCAAGCGGTTCCGCAACGGCACCGAGGCGCTCGCGAGCGTCGATCTCGACGTGGCGCCGGGCGCGTTCGTCAGCCTTCTCGGCCCCTCGGGCTGCGGCAAGAGCACGCTGTTGCGCATCATCGCGGGACTCGTGCCGCCCTCCACGGGGCAGGTCACGCGCAGCGACGAAGGGCAGGCCGGCGCCGTCGGCTTCGTCTTCCAGGAGCCGACGCTGATGCCGTGGGCCAGCGTGTGGGACAATGTCTACCTGCCGCTGCGGCTTTCCGGCACGGGGCGGAGCGCGGCGCGGGCGCGGGTCGACGACATGATCGCAGCGGTCGGACTCGCGGGATTCGCGCAAGTCTATCCGCGCGAGCTGTCGGGCGGCATGCGCATGCGCGTCTCGATCGCCCGCGCGCTGGTCACGGCGCCGCGGCTTTTGCTGCTCGACGAGCCTTTCGCCGCGCTCGACGAGATCACCCGCTTCAAGCTCAACGAGGATCTGCTGCGTCTGTGGCGCGCGCACGACTGCACCATCGTCTTCGTGACGCACAGCGTGTTCGAATCGGTGTTCCTGTCGAACCGCATCGTCATCATGACGCCGCGGCCGGGGCGGATGGCGGCCGAGGTCGCGGTCGATCTCCCCTACCCGCGCGAGGAAGGCTTGCGCACGGCGCCGCCCTACATGGAGCGCTGCCGCGACGTGTCGCGGCTCCTCGCGGAGGCGGGCGCGTGACGCTGCAAATCCGTCCTGCGCCCTTCGACTACGCTGCGCTCCGCTCAGGGTGAGGAAAACCCTTGATGGCACAAAGAAAACCGCCTCATCCTGAGCGGAGCCCGCAGGGCGAAGTCGAAGGACGCACGTCCGGAGACGCATGGCGCGAGCGCATCGGCCGGGTGGCGGCGCCGCTGGCGGTCGGGATCGTCATGCTGCTGGGCTGGGAGGCGCTGGTCGATGTGAACTCCATCCCGCCCTACATCCTGCCAGGCCCGGTGCGCGTGGCGAAGACGCTGTGGATCGACGGGCCGAGCCTCCTGGGCTCGCTGTGGGTGACCTTGCGCATCACGCTCGCCGCCCTCGCCGCCGCGGTCGTGCTCGGCGGTCTGCTGTCAATCCTGTTCGCGCAGTCGCGCCTCCTGGAGCGCAGCCTTTTTCCTTATGCGGTGATCCTGCAGGTGACGCCGATCGTGTCGATCGCGCCGCTCATCATCATCTGGGTCAACGACGCGTTCCTGGCGATGCTGGTGTGCGCCTGGATCGTCGCCTTCTTCCCGATTGTCGCCAACACCACGCTCGGCCTCAACAGCGCCGATCGCAACCTGCTCGCGCTGTTCCGCCTCTATGGTGCCTCGCGCTGGCAGGTGCTGCGCCTGTTGCGCGTGCCGTCGGCGCTGCCGCTATTCCTCGCCGGCGTCCGCATCAGCGGCGGCCTCGCGCTCATCGGCGCGGTGGTGGCGGAGTTCGTCGCCGGCACCGGCGGTGCCGAGACCGGGCTCGCCTCGCGCATTCTCGAATCCGGCTACCGGCTGGAGATTCCCAGGATGTTCGCCGCGCTGCTGCTGCTGTCGTTCACCGGGATCGTGATCTTCGCCATTTTGAGCTGGCTGTCGCAGCGTCTCCTCGCGCACTGGCACGAAAGCGCGCTGCCGCACGCGGAGTGAAGCTCAGCCCGGCACCAGCAGCGTTATGTGATTGACGACCGCTGCCGGCCGCGTCGCGCCTTCGAGCTCGATGGCACATTGGCTGTCGACGCGGACGCCGTGCTTCGAGGTCTCGACCTTCGCCAAGGTGAGGCGCAGGCGGACACGGCCGCCGCTCGGCACCGGCTCGAGGAAGCGCACATTGTCGCAGCCGTAATTGATGCGCGAGTCGAGCCCGTCGACGTCGTAGATCTGGTCGCGCAGCCGCGCCAGCAGCGACAGGGTGAGAAATCCGTGCGCGATGGTGGTGCCGTAGGGCGAACGCTTGGCCCGCTCGCGGTCGACATGGATCCATTGGAAATCGCCGGTGGCGCGGGCGAATTCGTCGATCATGTCCTGCGTGATGGTGATCCAATCGCTGACGCCCAGCTCCTGTCCAACCGCCGTCTTGAGCTCGTCGATCGATCCGAACCGGCGCATGGTGCCTCGCTTGCGATTGCCGAAGGGGGCCAATCTAGTGGATCGAATCCAACATTTCGAATCCACACATTCAGCGTCATTGCGAGCGAAGCGAAGCAATCTCCCTCAGGCAGTGGCGAAACGCCGACGGGAGATTGCTTCGTCGCTTTCGCTCCTCGCAATGACGGCGCTGGTTTGCGACGGAATCGTACCACTCGCGCAACGGCCGATCGCGGTCAGGCCGCCGTCTCGGCGAGCGGCACGCGCACGATCTGATGACGCTGCAGAATGGGCAGCACCTCCGTCCCGAAGCGGCGAATCTGATTCAGGAACATCTCCTGCGGCATGGCGCCCCGGTTCATGCTGACGAGGATCGTGCCGGCACCGATCCTTTCGGCCTCCGCGATGATGCGATCGGCCACCATGCGCGGCGTGCCCCAGGCGTTGGTTTCGGCCTGCTGCAGGATGTCGCTCATGGTCAGGTCGCGCGCGCGGATGCTGTCATCGAACGCCGCATTGCGCAGCTCGGGGCGCAGATGATCGGCGGCGGATTTCGCGTGGTAGTCGCCCACGTCGCTGAAGCGGATATGGTCGAAATTGAACAGCGTGTTATGGAAATACATGACGTAAGGCCCGTATTCCTCGATCGCTTGCTGCCGGCTGTCCGCGACATAGGCGTCGACCGTGATGTTGAGGTGATCGGGCGTGATCCGCCTTCCGTGCGCGGCCAAACACGCGGCGTAGTATTTCACCGTGTCCTCGCGCGCCGCGCCCGGGGCGATGCCGGGCGTGATGGGCACGTCGTTGGCCGCGGCCCATTCGATCGAATCCTTGGAGCGGCTTACGGGCATCCAGACGGGCGGATGAGGCTGCTGCACCGGCCGCGGCCAGATCGAGACGTCCTTGTACGAATGGAAGCGTCCCGCGAAAGAGAAGCTTTCCTCGGTCCAGGCCCGGCGCATGATCTCATAGCACTCGTCGAACCGGGCGCGCGATTCGTCGAGCGGCACGTTGAACACCCGGTATTCGCGCGGGGCGCCCCGCGCGATGCCGCAGATGATCCTTCCGTTCGAAAGGCAATCGAGCATGGCGATCTCTTCGGCCAGTCGCAGCGGCTCGTGGATCGGCAAGAGATTGCCGTACATGAGAAGCTTGAGCCGACGAGTCCGTTGCGCCGCCGAGGCCGCGATGAGGTTGGGCGAATTCATCAGCCCGTAGGGCGTGACATGGTGCTCGTTGAAGGCCACCCCATCATATCCCAGCCGCTCCAATTCGACCCAAGCATCGAGGTGCTCGGCGTATGTCTTCACGGCGACCTTCGGGTCGAAATGCTTTTTCACCATCGGGTAGGGCAGGTGTCCGTCGATCCTCAGATGGTCGAGATGCTCGGCATAAGGAACGAGATCGAAGACGAACACCTTCATGGGCGTGCCCCGCATCGCGGCAAACGCGATTGGGGCACGAATGAAGGGGCGTTGCAAGCTTGGCCCAAGTGCGATCCGGTCGCTCTCGCGGCGGCGCTTGACAACAGGGCGCGGCGGCGGTACTCCGGCAGCATCGTGGAGATTTGAGCCGACCGGCTTGCGGACCACGTAAAAAACCCCGCTAAAAGGTCGGTGGCTCCTCGGAACCCTGACCCACGCGGTAGAGGGTTTTTTGTTGCGCGGCCGGTCGCGGAACGAGGAGAGGACCATGCCGGATTCGCCCCCCCATCACAGCCCGACTTGGCGCCGCCGCACGGTTTTGACGCAAAGCGGCATTCAGCGCTCGGACTTCATGGAGACGTGCGAGGCGATCTATCTCACCAGCGGCTATGTCTACCGCAGCGCCGAGGAGGCGGAATCGGCCTTTGCCAATGACGGCTCGCGCTTCGTCTATTCGCGCTACGCCAATCCGACGGTGCAGATGCTCGAGGACCGGTTGCGCATTCTCGAAGGCGCGGAAATGTGCCGCGGCACCGCGAGCGGCATGGCCGCGGTGTTCGCGTCGATGGCCTGCTTCGTCAAGGCCGGCCAGCGCGTGGTCGCCTCGCGCGCCCTCTTCGGCTCTTGCCTCTACATCCTGCAGAACATCCTGCCGCGCTATGGCATCGAGACCGTGATCGTCGACGGCCGCGATCTCGACGAATGGCAACGGGCCTTGAAGCCGGGCGCCGCGGCCGTGTTCCTGGAAAGCCCGTCCAACCCGACCCTCGAGATCATCGATCTCCGCGCGGTCGCCGATCTGGCGCATGCGGCGGGGGCGCTCCTCATCGTCGACAACGTGTTCGCGACGCCGCTCTTGCAGCGGCCGCTGGAGTTCGGCGCCGACATCGTCGCCTATTCGGCGACCAAACATATCGATGGCCAGGGGCGGACCTTGGGCGGCGCCATCCTCGGCACCCAGAAATACGTGCGCGAGAGCCTGATGCCATTCCTGCGCCATACCGGGCCGGCGCTGAGCCCGTTCAATGCCTGGGTGCTGCTGAAGGGGCTCGAGACGCTGGAGCTAAGGCTCGACTGCCAGATGGCGGGGGCGCTCGCGGTGGCGCAACATCTTGCGCGCCATCCCAAGGTCCCGCGCACGCTCTATCCCGGACTCGAGAGCCATCCGCAATACGCGCTGGCGCGGCGCCAGATGAGCGGCGCCGGCACCATCGTCAGCTTCGACGTCGGCAGCGGCAAGGCGGACGCCTTCCGCTTCCTCAATGCGCTGAAGCTGGTGGTGATCTCGAACAATCTGGGCGACAGCAAGAGCCTCATCACGCACCCGGCGACGACCACCCATTCGCGCGTCGCGCCGGAGCAGCGCGCAGCGCTCGGCGTCAGCGACGCGCTGGTGCGGCTCTCCATAGGGCTCGAGGATTCGGCCGACCTGATCGAGGATCTCGACCAGGCGCTCGCCGCGGTGTGAGGCTCAGAGGCGCCAGCCCTTGCCGGCCTTGCGGCCGATGCGGCCCGCCTTCACCACCTGCTTCATCAGCGCGGGCGGCCGGAAGCGCTCGCCATAGGCCTCGAACAGGATCTCCTGCACCTCGAGCGCGAGCGACGAGCTGACCGCGTCCATCAGCTCGAACGGGCCCATCGGGTGGCCGAGCCCGAGGCGGCAGGCGAGATCGATGTCGGCAGGGGTTGCGACCCCTTCCTCGACCAGCTTCACCGCCTCGATCAGGAAGGCGCTGAGCACGCGGTTGACCGCAAATCCGACCACGTCCTTGACCCGGATCGGCGTCTTGCCGGCGCCCTTGGCGAGGCGCATGGCGGTCTCGATCGTGGTCTCGGCGGTGTCGAAGGCGGGAATGATCTCCACGAGCTTCATGCGCGAGACGGGCGAGAAATAATGCGTACCGAGGAAGAGCGGCCGCCGCGCCGGCGCGACATAAGAGGCGAGCGTCGAGATGGCGATGCTCGAGGTGTTGGTGGCGAACAGGGCCGCCGGACGGCACACCCGGTCCAAGGTCCGGAACAGCTCGGCCTTGACGCCCTCGTTCTCGAATACCGCCTCGATCACCACGTCGCGGTCGGCGAAGCGCGCGAGGTCGGTCGCGACCGCAATGCGCGCCAGCGCAGGCTCGACCGCGCCGCCCGCCCAGAAGCCGCGCGCAACGCCTTTCGCCAAAATGTCCTTCAAGCGTACCAGCGCCGAGTTGAGAAACTCGTCGCTGCGGTCCGACAGCAGCACGTCGTGCCCTGCCAGCGCATGCACCAGCGCGATCTCGGCGCCCATGAGCCCGGCGCCGACGACGCCGATTTTTTCCGTCGCTTCGGTCATGTCGGAACGATGAAGGAAAGGCACGCCGATGTCTACCCGGTGCCGCCGCTCGCGAGGAGCCGGGCGGCGCGGCGCCAATGCCGGCGCTCGCGGCGATAGAGGGCGAGGTCGTCGAACAGCGCCGGATAAAGGCTGCCGGCGCCGCGCCGTCGGCGGATGGCGCGGATTTGGCCTTTCGCCAACGCGGCGAAGAACGCGGCCTTGGCCTCGGCATGGAGACGGCGGGCGGCGCTGGGCGAGCCTAAGCGCGCGACCAATCGCAAAGGCTCGGGGATCGGACCGTCATAGCGGCGCTCGAGCTCGGCAAGCGCTGAGAGCGGATCGTGAAGCAAGCCAATCCCCCCGGAGACTCCGGGAGAATATACGTATTACGCGTTCACATGGCAAGGAAGATTGCGTACGGTATTACAGCCAGCGCCACTGGCCGATGACGCGGCCTTGGATATAGGCCTCATCGAGGGTGCGCTCGTAAGGGTCATATTTGGCGTTGTCGGAGGTGATGCGGACGCGCGAGGGATCGCTGTGGGGCACGACCTGGACCCGCTTCACCACCAGGCCGAGCCCGTCCCAGACGACGAAGATACCGGGCGGCGACGGCTTCTTGTCGCCGGTATCGACCAACACGCGTTGACCTGGCAACAGGGCCGGCTCCATGCTGTCGCCCATCACGGTGATGATGCGAAGCTCGTGCGCGGGCGCGGTCGAGTAGCCGCGCACGATGCCGGTCGGCACCTGCCATTCCGCGACGACGCGCTCGTTGCCGGCGACCAGCCCGGCGCCTGCGCCGACACGCACGTCGAGCTCCTCGATATGCAGCATGGCCTCGTCGCCGAGCGGGCGCTGCGCCGCGTCGACGCCGGCGAGCGCGTAAAGCTCGCTCGCGCCGACCCCGCCCTTGTCGAAGATCGGAATGAGGCGGCGCACGAAATCGAGCGGCAGGTGCGGCTTGCGGAAGCGGTCCTCGTAATGCTGGTAGCTCGAGCCGTGCTCCATGCCGAGCGCGTGCGCCACGTCGCGAATCGAGAGCCCGGCGCGCACGCGCAGCTGCTTGAGCTTGCGGGAGACCGGCGAGGCGTCAGGCATCGAAGCAGTGTACGCCGCTTGCGCGGCCCCGTCCAAACGCTTTTTCCCTTGCAAAACGTACGCAGTTAGTGTACAGATTGGGATGTGGCAGGGGAGCGCGGGCGATGGCGTCAGCGGGCGGACGGGGCATGCCGGCATATGAGAACATTTCACGAACATTAGACCGGAAGCCTCCGCCTGTCACCACGAATCGCGCGGCCGAGCGCTGCGGCTATATCGGCGAGGAGGGGCTCGCCTGCGGCCGGGCGGCGGTGCGGGGATCGGCCTATTGCCCCCGCCACCGCGCGCTGTGCCAGGTGGCGCCCGGGACGCGGGAAGCCGCCGCGATCGCGGCCGAGCTCCAGCGCGAGGCCGGGCGCGCGCCGCCCCTGGGCGTCCGCCACGATGCCGTGCCCGAGCCGCTCGAGCCGACCGAGCCCGGCGACGCCCTGGCCGCGCTCGATCTCCCGCGGCGCGAGCCGGAGGAGGCACAGTGAGAAGCGGCCGCCGCTCCGCTGCGCCCCCCGCCGACGGCATCGCGCCGAGCTTGGAACGCTGGCGCCGGGGCGATATCGAGGCGCTGCCGGGCACGATCGCGGACGAGGCCGGCCGCCCCTCGCGCCCCTATCGCCGCATCGACACGCTCGCCCTGATGCAGCGCAAGGGCACGATCAGCGCCGCGATGCGCCAGGCGGGCGAGGATTTCCACGCCCTCTTCGTGCGCGCATCGCTCGAGCCGCTGCGCGCCGCCGACATGGCGCGCATGCCGCATGGCGGGCGCGGGCTCGAGCCGGGCGAGGTCCAGGCCGAAGCGAGGAAACGCGTGTGGCGCGCGCTCCAGGCGGTGGGCGGCATCGCCTCGCCGGCGGGCTCGTGCCTGTGGCATGTGGCGGGGTGCGAGTGGACCGTGAAGGACTGGGCCCTGCGCGAGGGCTGGGGCGGCCGGCCCTTGAGCCAGGAGCAGGCTGCGGGCGTGCTGGTGGCGGCGCTGGGCGTGCTGCAGGCGCTGTTCGGGCTGTGACCCGCGAACGCGCTGTACGCGTTTACCGTTGACACCATCCGGGCCGATGTGATAAGAGTGTGGCACCCTCCCCCAACCGCGAGCCCGCCCATGCTGACCGAGCGCCGGAAGCGCTTCGTCGACGAGTATCTCGTCGACTTCAACGCGGCCCATGCCGCCATCCGCGCCGGATATTCGCCCAACGCCGCCAACAGCGCCGGCGCCCGCCTGATGCGCGATCCGGCGATCGTCGCCGCGATCGAAGCCGCGGTGCGCAAGGAAGAGCGCCGCATCGCGCTCGACGCCGACCGCGTCGTGCTCGAGCTGATGCGCGTCGCCTTCAGCGACATCCGCGCCTTCGTCACGCGCGACGCCGCCGGCGCGCTGATGCCGCGCCCCTACGACGCGCTCACCAAGCACGAGACCGCCGCCATCGCCCAGATCGCGCCCGCCGCCAAGGGCCGCCGCGCCAGCATCCGGCTTCACGACAAGAAGCACGCGCTCAGGGCGCTGGCGCGCCATGTCGGGTTCTTCGAGCGGCGCTCCTTCGTCGATCCCCAGGCGCTGCAGCACGAGGCCGACGCGGTGCGCGCCCGCCTCTTCGCCGCCGCCGGGCTCGAGGAGGCGAGGGCGCAGCCTGCCGCGCTGCCCGCGCCCGAAGCGCGCGCGTGAACTACCGCGAGCGCCGCTTCGTCGCCGAGTACGTGCTCGTCGCCGACGCGGAGCAGGCCGCGCTGCGGGCCGGCTACAGTCCGAGCTGCGCGCGCTCGCGCGGGCTCGCGCTGCTGCGCCGCGCGACCGTGCGCTACGCCATCGACCGGGCCCATGCCGACCGCGCCCGGCGCACCGGCGTCACGCGCGAGCGCGTGCTGCTCGAATACGCGGTCTTATGTATCACTTGTCCTTTTCTCAGCACTGAAAGGTGACGCATGACGCGCCATCTTCGCCCCATGCGGAGACCGCTAGTTTGCATCGTTGTATTGGTCGCAGTATTCGGGATGTTGCCGTGCGCCGAGGGTGCCTGGGACCGACATCAAGCAGAGATGGGTGAAATGCCGGAACCCCCAAATGTCGTCGTATTCTACGTGTGCGAGGATGAAAAGCCGATAACTGCTGCCATCAAGAACGTCAGCGATGTCGTTCTGCGAAAGAATGTCCCCGGTATCGGTTGGGTAGAGGGCCTGGGTTGGAAACAGCGAGAAATTGGAATAGGAGGCGGTTGCGTCTCTGACCATATTGAGGTGCGCAGGCAATGGATACGGAAGTTTGATGATCCGGCCACCGAAAAGTGCGTTCATCGCTGGCGATGCGCCAAAGTTTTTGATTTCCACCGTCTGATTTGGCTTTACGCCAGCATTGACGGAAATATCGTCTTTCAGCGCGAGCCCGACATAGGCGCGAATCTGTTTTTTCTCTTGGTCGCGGACCACCCAAAATTGGGCGCCTTGAATGATGGTGTAGGCCAGAACCCCTATGACCATGAGGACGCTTATCGACCTCTTTATGTATTTCCAGTGGCCGTATTTATCATACTTGCGATAGCAATGGTCGCATATGGCCTGCTTTGCTGCCCTACAGCGCTCGGCGTATTGCTGATACTTCTCGCGGGCGCGCCTGTAGGCGCGGCGATATGGTGTTTCTTCTGGGCGTTGGGGGTTGATCTCTGACATGCGCGCCCTAGGGATCACCTTCGTCTTCGTCTTCGTCTGTGCCGTTGCCGAATTGATGCTGCCGTGCGCTTCGCCCGGAAAGATTCCTCTTGGGCCGCATGTGAGCGTCATACCGGAAGCAATGCTTGTCATACCGATGGCAGAATTTTGTCCACCGTTTTGTTCCAAACCCATCAAAATAATAGACTATGCCGTACACATAGACGGCCCCATCGCAACAGTAGAAAAGGTCAATTTCGTCATAGTTGAGGGCGCGGTATTGGAAGCGCCGCATCTCGGCTTTGGGAGCGAGAAGGTTGGTTCCTCGCTCCATGTCGGTCTCGTCAATACGAAAAACTTTCCTCCGGTGGTCCATACCAATGTCGTAGAAAACCGTCCAATCCATGCCGGTAGCAGGAAGGTTGCCCGTGTTGATTATCTTGACCTTGGCAACCGGCCTCACGCCGAAGAAATCTTCAACCCCATCGGCCTCGACGGCGATGAAGGCGCGCTGCATGGCTTTGGTGGCGGCCAACTGACCGCGATAAACGAGGAATTGCAGAAAGCCAACAGTCGCGAGGATTGCCGCAAAGAAGATCGACAAAGCGCCTTGATGGATGTCTGCGGTACGAACGCCGCATCCGAAATAGACGATTCCAGTTTTGACGAAGATGTGGCCGGGGGTTTCTTTGTCTTGGCGGGGGTAGTACCGCTGATCTTTCTCGTGGCGCTCTACGCATACCTGGAACGTCGGCGATGAATGAGCGCCTAAAACGCATAAGGCGCCCGCAATCAAAATGGCGGCGGAAATGCCCTCAGCCCAAAGCCATCGCCGCGTCACGCTACGCGTCTTCTAGCCTCAGCGTCTCCACTCCAATCGCCCGCAGGCATTGGAGCATGAAGCTCGCCATGAATTTCCCGCGCGAGACTTTGTTTCGGATGTTCTCCGGAGTTTCATCGACGCCGATCTCCGCAAGCCGCTTGGTCAGGTCCTCATACGTGACGCCCCTCCGAACCATCTCGGCTCGGAGGATACGCTTCGCCTTGTCGGCCCATTCGTCCTCGGCTGGCATAGTGGCACCTCCGCAAATTCACCTTTCGTCATCATATACGTTACGATTGTCATTGACAAGGTTGCGCTTTTGTCATCTTATGCGTTACGAATGTAACGTGAGCGATGGCAATGGCTCAGCACTTTCTCCTTTCCTCCGCAGCCCGCACCCTCAGCCTCGTCCAAGTAATGCGGATGGGCGATCAGGAAGCCGAGATCGCTTTCCGCGCCGTCCGCTGGCCGGAAACCAAGGGCGAGCCGATTTGCCCGAGCTGCGGATCGGTGAAGTGTTCCGACCGTCGCACGCCGAAGGGTGTTGCCCGTTGGCGTTGTCGGGACTGCCTCCACACTTTCAGCGTGACGAGCGGGACCATCTTCGCCAACGCCAAGAAGCCCCTGCGGGTCTATCTCGCGGCCATCGCCATCTTCACCAACGAAGTGAAGGGTAAGAGCATGCTGGCCCTCTCCCGCGATCTCGGATGCCAATACAAAACCGCTTTCGTCTTGGCGCATAAGATGCGGGAAGCGATGGCGACAGAGATGCGTGGCCGGATGATCGGCGGCGAAGGCAAAGAGGCTGAGATCGACGGCGGCTATTTTGGCGGCTATGTGAAGCCTGCCAATTTCCGAGAGAACCGCCGCGATCGGCGCTACGCCAAAAACCAGTCAGGCAAGCGCCGCGTTGTCGTAATCGTGCGCGAGCGCAACGGCAAGTCACTTCCCGCCGTGTTCCGCACAGAGGCCGAGGGCCTTAACTTCATTCGGTCCCGCGTCAATCGCGGCACCACGATCTATGCCGACGAGGCCGCATCGTGGAACGATCTTCATTCGCGCTTTGAAATGTTCCGCATCAACCACCAAGAGGCTTACAGCGACGGCACGGCTTGCACGAACGGCGCGGAGTCCTTTTTCAGCCGCATGCGCCGCGCCGAGATCGGACACCATCACCATATCGCTGGCCCGTACTTGGTTCGCTTCGCTCAGGAAGCGTCATGGCGCGAGGATAACCGCCGTCTCTCGACCGGCGAGCAAATCACTCGCGTTGCGACCTTGGCGATGAAGGCTCGGCCCTCAGTCGATTTCTGCGGCTATTGGCAGCGGTCTAAGGTGTCTTGATGGCGGTCGGCAAAACCCATCGGACGTTTGCGTTCTTGCCTACGCGCTCTAGCTCGCCCTTGCCGCGCATGCGTTCTAGCGTCCAGTGGATTCGCTGGACGAAATCGGATCGCGTCTTGCGGTCGTTGGGGTCCAGCCCCTTCTCAGACATGGCGGCGATAGCGATTGCCTGCGCAGTCACTTCTAGCCCTTGGCGTATCGCTGCCCGGCAACGGTCAACGATCTCGCCTTGCGCAAAGTACGGCGAGCGTGGGTGCGCTGGGCGCTTAGGGACTATCTGCGCGATACGGATTGCCGGATCGAAGATGCGAAGGGTCGCGTCGATATGAGCGAGCGTGCCCTGATGCTCTTGAATCTGTCGCTCAAGCGCGACGATCAATCCGGCGACTTCGGCGCGCTTCGCAACCAGAGCGGAGATGACATGAGGTTCGGCCATGCCGCCGATGTAAGCCGCGCAGCGTATAAATCCAATGATAGGAGTGAGGCCAAGTGCTACCTAATACCGCGAATTTTGGGGGCACGGCTTCGGCTAATACGCACGCTATTTCAAACAAACTCGTTATGCAGTTTTCCGGGACAAATCCGTTTTATCAGGGCCTGCGCGGGCGCGACGTTCTCGATCTTGGTCATTTTGCGATAACTGGTTTCGCCAGAACTTTCACTCTTTGCTTCTAACCGGTGTAATTCCTCGCAAGCCGGTCGGGCGGGAATACCTGTCGGTGGGCGTCGGCTTGAAGCGGCGACGCTGAAGGCCAGCGGTATTTAACCGGCGCACCCGCCCCTCTCCACCGTGCCGCCTTGTGCTACACTCCCCGCGCCGGCCCCATATTTGCGCGAGGCGACCTATGGCGAAGTTCGATCCCGAACGATTGAAGGCGATGACGCGGCCGCCGGGCATGCCGTTCCATATCAGCAAGATCGGCCATGTCGTGCTGCAATGCCGCGACATCGAGCGCACCGTGCGCTTTTATACCGAGGTGCTGGGCTTTAAGGTCTCGGACGTCTATCCCGACGAGATGGTGCCGGGCGGCATGGTGTTCATGCGCTGCGCCTCGGACCATCACGGCGTCGGCTTCGTCGGCACCATGCCGGGCGCGTCGGCGCATATCGAATTGAACCACCTGGCATTCGAGGTGGCGACGCTGGACGAGGTGCTGCGCGCGCGCGCGCACTTGGAGCGCTGCGGCGTCGCGCTCGAATTCGAGGGACGCCGCCGCGCCGGCAGCCAGATCGCGGTCGAGTTCTCCGATCCCGACGGCCACCGGCTCGAGATCTTCTGGGGCCTCGACACGGTCGGCAGCGACGAGCGCATCCGCCCCGCCGCGCAATGGAAATGGGCGCACTCGCTCGAGGACGCGATCGCCGACCCGGTCGAGGGCCAGGACACCACGCTCGCCGACACGTCGCTGCTGCGCCAGCGCAGCGCCGAGGAGAAACGCCGGAACCTCGAGCACTCGCACGCGACCCAGGCGGCGAAGCTCGGCCAGAAGCGGTAACACCGGGCCATGAAAGGCCCCAGCATCTTCAGCCTCGCCATGGCGGCGCTGGTGCTGGTGAGCTTCGCGCTGGCCATGAGCCGGCGCAATCTCTTCATCAGCGCGGTCCTGTGCTTCCTCGCGCTGTTCTTCATCGTGGTCGCCTTCATCGAGCGCGCCATGGTGCAATGAACGCGTCAAACGCATTTTACGGTTGACTTGTCCGGATCGATCTGATATAAGATCGTCATCGTGAAAATTCCGCCCGGCCGGGGCTCGTTCCTGCCGGGCGTTTCATTTCTGGAGGCCGGTTGAGCGATGACGCGGAGCGGTCGCTGGCCGAACGCCTGCTCGCGAGCGAGGCCGGACGGCGTGCGCTCGCCGCGCTCGACGAGCGCGAAGCGGCGGCGCTGCTCTACGACTGGAACTTCATCGCCCGGCCCAAACAGCTCGCGCCCCAAGGCGCGTGGCTGGTGTGGCTGCTGCTCGCCGGCCGCGGCTTCGGCAAGACGCGCAGCGGCGCCGAATGGGTGCGCGCCAGGGTCGAGGCCGGCAGCGCCGGCCGGGTCGCGCTGGTGGCGCCGACCGCGTCCGACGCGCGCGACGTGATGATCGAAGGCGAGAGCGGCCTCATGGCGATCGCGCCGCCGCAGTTCCGGCCCCATTACGAGCCGTCGCGGCGCCGCCTCACCTGGCCCAACGGCGCGGTCGCGACCTCGTTCTCGGCCGACGAGCCGGAGCGGCTGCGCGGACCGCAGCACGACGCCGCGTGGTGCGACGAGCTGGCGGCGTGGCGCTACGAGGAGGCGTGGGACAATCTCTTGCTGGGATTGCGCTTGGGGCGCGACCCGCGCTGCGTCGTCACCACCACGCCGCGGCCGATGCGGCTGGTGCGGCTCTTGGCGTCGTCGCCCGAATGGGTGGCGCTGTCGCGCGGCCGGACTTACGAGAATGCGGCGCATCTGGCGCCGGGCTTCCTTGCCGCCATCGTCAAGCGCTACGAGGGCACGCGGCTCGGGCGCCAGGAGCTCGAGGCCGAGCTGCTCGAGGACGTGACGGGCGCGCTGTGGAGCCGCGCGCTGCTCGAGCGCGACGGCGCCCGCGTCGCGGCGGTGCCGGAGCTGCGGCGCATCGTGGTCGCGATCGATCCGGCAGCGACCTCGGGCGAGGCGTCCGACGAGACCGGTATCGTCGTCGCGGGCTTGTCGCAGGAGGGACACGGCTACGTGCTCGACGATCTCTCCGGACATCTGACGCCGCATCAATGGGCGAGCCGCGCGCTCGCGGCCTATCGCGCGCGCGCCGCCGACCGCATCGTCGGCGAGGTCAATAACGGCGGCGAGATGGTCGAAGCCACCCTGCGCGCGGTCGATCCCGCGGCCGCGTTCAAGGCGGTGCGCGCGTCGCGCGGCAAGATCGTGCGCGCGGCGCCCGTCGCGGCGCTTTACGAGAAGGGCAGGGTGCATCACCTCGGCGCGTTCCCCGCGCTCGAGGACCAGATGTGCTCCTTCACCGGCGAGCGCGCGCGGCCCTCGCCCGACCGGCTCGACGCGCTGGTATGGGCCTTGACCGAGCTGATGATCGAGAAGGAGGAAGCCGCGGGCCTCCTCGAATTCTACCGCCGCCAATTCGAAAAGGCGCAGTGATGCCCGATATCGACCAGGCGCTGCGCGTGTCCTCGTTCGCGCTCGAGCCCTATCGCATGAGCGTCGCGCGCGGCAACGCGCCGGCGGCGGCGGGCGCGGGGGCGGACTGGTTCGGGCCGCTGCCGCCGCTGGCGCCGATCGCGCCCAAGGAGGTCGCGGGGCGGCAGTTCGACTTTCCGCCGGGCTTCAATCTCGGCACCAAGCCGCGCGCCTACGAGCCGATCGGATTCTTCGAGCTGCGCGCGCTCGCCGACGCCTACGATCTCGTGCGCATCGTCATCGAGACGCGCAAGGACCAGCTCGCGCGGCTCGAATGGACCGTGCGGCCGCGCGGCGGCCGCGGCGGGGAGGGCGATCCCCGGGTGCGGCGGATCGAGGCGTTCCTGCGCCGGCCCGACGGCGAGACCGCGTGGGATGCGTGGCTGCGCGCGCTCTTGGAGGATCTCTTCGTCATCGACGCGCCCACCTTGTGGTGCGAGCGCAACCGCGCCGGCGGCTTGATCGCGCTCCATCCCATCGACGGCGCCACCATCAAGCGCGTGATCGACGATTGGGGCCGCACGCCGGCGCCGCCGCTGCCGGCCTACCAGCAAGTGCTGCACGGGCTGCCGGCGGTGGACAGCGCGTCGATCGCGATCCAGCCCGGCGTCACCGCCACCGTCGCGAAGCAGACGACATACACGCCGGGCGCGCAGTCTGGCGTCTTCGCCTTCATCGCCGATATGCAGACGGGCGTGAGCCCCGCCGCCACCGCGAGCTATGTCGATCTCAGCGTGACGGAACTCCGGCGATGACGCATTTCGCCGTCTACGATCCGGCGACCGGAGCGATCAAGCGTCATGGTTCCTGCGCACCGTGCGACGTCGCGCTTCAGGCGGAAGCGCACGAAGCCGTCGTCGCAACGCTCGTGCCCGCGCCGGGCGACCGCTACGTCATCGATATCGCCGCCTCTCCGCCCGTGCCGAAGCCGCGCCCGCCCGCACCCGATGAATCGTGAGATGGACGCCAACGGCTCGATCGAGATCCGCATCGGCAGGCTCGAGGGGCGCTTCGGCGCGGTCGAGGACAAGGTCGACGCGATGGACAAGAAGCTCGACCGGCTGCTGGCCTGGGCCAGCGAGCGCACCGGGGCGGAGCAGGAGAGCGCGCGGCGCGAGCGGCGCGGGCAGGCCTCGCGCCATCTTCGCGCCACGCTCATGGCCGGCGGCGTCAGCGGTGCCGTCTCGCTCGTCGTCAGCGTCATCGCGAGCAAATTCCATTGGACGCCGCCGTGACCTTGCGGCTGACGCCCGAGATGCTGGCGACGGCCTACGAATTCCTGCGCGTATCGGCGCCGTTCCGCGCCTGGAAATTCCCCGACGCCGACGAGGTCGAGTTTCATGTCATCCGCGCCCGCGACCGGCGCGGACATTATTGCCAAGGCGAGGGCGCGCCGCACCGTATCGCGGTCTCGGCGGCCAACGTGGGCCACACCGAGACGCTCATCCGCACCGTCGCGCACGAGATGATCCATCTCTACCAGCGCGAGCGGCGCTCGGACACGACCAACGCCGAGCACAACGCCGAATTCCTTCGGCTGGCGCGGCTCGTCTGTCTCCATCACGGCTTCGATCCGCGGGCGTTCTGATGGCGGATTTCGACGCCGCCTTTGCGCTCGTGGCGGGCGCGGAGGGAGGCTATGTGCGCGATCCCGCCGACCCCGGCGGCGAGACCAAGTTCGGCATCTCGAAACGCTCATATCCCGCGCTCGACATCGCCGGCCTGACGCGCGACGACGCCAAGGCGATCCTGCGGCGCGACTATTGGGACAAGCATCGTTGCGGCGAGATGCCGTGGCGCTGGGCGCTGGCGATTTTCGACGGCGCGGTCAACCAAGGGAGCGTGGTCGCGGCGGCGCAGCGCGTTCTCGGACTCGATCCGGATGGCGCGGTCGGGACCAGGACGCTCGCCGCGCTGGCTGGGGCCGGCGACGAGACGTTCCATGCGTTCCTTGCAGCCCGCGCCGCGCGCTATGCGCGCGACCGCGAATTCGCGCGCTTCGGCGACGGCTGGCTGACGCGCCTGTTCCGCGTCGCCCAGGCGGCCGAGCACGCGCCGGCGTGATGCCCGGCGCCGCCGCCGCGCCGCCGGCGGCCGACCCGCACATCCTCGACACGAACCGCCGCTGACACGCGGCCCTTTCCCAGGAGTCCTCCATGCTGGAATTTCTGCGCGCCCGATGGGGCGAAGCCACCACAAACCATGGCCTCGCGGTGCTCGTGATCACGCTGCTGCAGGCAGCGGTGGGCGGCCAACCGACGCTCACGATCGTCTCGATGGCGACTTACGGGCTCCTCAACATCCTGCTGCCGGAGGCGAAATGATGCGCGCGCCCATGATCGTCGCGGCGGCGACGCTGCTGGCCGCCTGCACCGCGCAACAGATCGTCGCGGCGCAGAGCGGCGCCGACTCGGCCGTCGCCCAGACGCAGCCGACCATCGCACTGGCGTGCTGGCTGGTGCAGGCCGCCGATGCCGGGTTCCAAGTCTACGTCGCGAGCAGCAAGCCCGATCCGTCCGTCGTGGCGGACGAGACCAAGGCGACGCAGGCGGCCAACGCGATCTGCGCCGCGCCCCCTGCCAATGTCGCACAGGCGATCGCCGACGTGATGGGGGCCTACAAGGCGGTGGTGGCGGCGACGCCGGAATCGGGCGGCACCTGAGCGGCGGTGCCCGGCCTCACGCGCCTGCGAGGACGGGCCGCTCGGCGGCGCGCGTCGGGCGGCCGATGCGCAACACCAGCACCGCCGCGATCAGGCAGATGGCGCCGGAGACGATAAAGGCACTGTAGTAATCGCCGGAATCTGTACGCAGCACGCCGCTCGCATAGGCGAACACGGCAGCGCCGAGTTGGTGCGTCACCATGATCCAGCCATAGACGATGCCCGCCTTCTGCAGGCCGAAAATGTTGGTCGTGAGGCGCACGGTCGGCGGCACCGTGGTGATCCAGTCGAGGCCGTAGAACACGCCGAACGCGCCGAGGCCCCAGACCGGGAGATCGAATGCGTAGGGCAGGAAGAACAGCGACACCCCGCGCACTGCGAAAAACCAGCACAGCAGGTGACGCGGATCGAAGCGGTCGGTCAGCCAGCCGGACGCAACCGTGCCGACGATGTTGAACACGCCCATGGCGGCGAGGATGTCGGCGCCGGTCGCGGCGGAAATGCCGTGGTCGAGACATGCCGGAATGAAATGCGTGCCGATCAACCCGAACGTCGTCGCGCCGCACACGAAGAAGCTCGCCGATATCAGCCAGAAGTCGCGCGAGACCGCGACCTCGCCGAGCACCGAGATGGCCGAGGTGAAGGGGTTGGCGCGCGGCGGCTGCGGCAGGTCCGGCGCGTCTTCCGCCAATCCATAGGGCCGCAAGCCCACATCCGAAGGCTTGTTGCGCATCAGGAAGTAGAGCAGCGGCAGCACCGAGGCCGCGATGGCGGACGCCGCCATCACCGCCGCGCGCCAGCCGAAATGCGTGACGATCGCGGCGAGCAGCGGCAGGAAGATGAGCTGACCGGTCGCGGCGCTGCCGGTCATGATGCCCACGGCAAGGCTGCGCCGCGCCGCGAACCAGCGATTGGCGATGATCGCCCCCAGCACCAGCGCGGCGCTGCCGGTGCCGAGACCCACGCCCAGGCCCCACACCAATGTGAGCGTCCAGGGCGAGCTCACCAAAAGCGTGCCGGCGAAAGACACCGTCGTCAGGCTCAATGCGCACAACATGGTCTTGCGCAGCCCGAACCGGTCGACCAATCCCGCCGAGAACGGACCGATCAGCCCGTAGACCAGAAGCTGCATGCCGACCGCGAAGGACAAGGTCGCGCGCGACCAGCCGAATTCCTGCTCGAGCGGGATGATGAAGACAGCGGGCGCCGAGCGCACGCCGGCCGCCGCCAGGAACGCCAGGAAGGCGACCGCCACGATCATCCAGGCATAGTGGAAGCGGGCCGGCTTCGCTGTCACGCCAGTGCTCTGCGCCATGCTGCCTCTACAGTGCCTCGCCGCGCTGCACCGAATGTCGCAGCTGGGGCGATAATCGCAACTCGCGCAAGAACATGGCTGGAATGCGCCCTGCGCCCTACGCCGTCGCGGTGCGCTCGCCCGATCGGGCGGCGAAGCGATAGGGCCCCAGTCCCAGCAGCAGCAAGCACGCCACCGCCAGCGCCCCGTCGAAGCCGATGAGCATCGGCACATAATTGTGGAAATGGTCGTAAGTGATGCCCATGAGCAGCGGCCCGACGCCGTTGCCGAGGCTGAACAGCGCGAACATGGTGCCGTAGATGGCGCCGAACGATTTCAACCCGAAATAGCGGCTGACGAAGAACGCCATCAGATCGACCTCGGCGCCGATGCCGAGCCCGCACAGCAGCGTGCCCGCGAACGGCGCCATGCCGCCGCCGCCGCCCGCGATGATGGCGATGCCGGCGATGGAGCAGCAAAAGAACAGGGTCGCGACGTAAGGCCCGTGAATGCGGTCGAGCAGATAGCCCGAAAGGATGCGCCCGGCGAACAGCGCCGCGCCCGAGGCGGAGAGCGCGCCGAGCGCGGTCTGGAGCGGCAGTCCGCGGTCGGTCAGCACCGCGACGATGCTGCCGAGCGTGCCGTTGACCGCGACCACCACCAGGAAGAACGCGATCGTCATGGCCCAGAAGCGCCATGACCGGAACGCCGCTTCGCCCCATGTCGCGCCCTCGAGCGCGGCAGCGACGCCACTTCCCCTCTGGCCGGCGCGGCTCGTCGGCGGATCGCGCATGAAGACCGCGACCGGGATGAAGGCGAGCACTAAGATGGCGATGCCGATGCCGACATAGGCGGCGCGCCAGCCATAATGCGTGATCATGTAGCCCGCGTATTGCGGCATGATGATCACGCCCAAGCCGACGCCGGCGATGGCGATGCCGAGCGCCAGTCCGCGATCCTTGTCGAACCACCCCGCCAGCGTCTTCGAGTAGGCAACGGGCGATTGCCCGGCGCCCGTCATGTTGTGGATCGTGTAGATCACCACGACCCAGGGAAGCGACGCCGGCATCAGCGACAGCGACGCGGTGGAGAGCGCGAAGGCGGCGATCATCGGCAGGTGAACGGCCTTGATGCCGAAACGGTCGATCGCCCAGCCGAACACCGGCGTCAGGATCGCGGTGAAGAGCGAGCCGACCACCAGCGCCGAGCTGAGCCCGCCGCGGCTCAGGCCCAGCTCCTCGGTCACCGGCTTGATGAAGACGCTGAACAGGAACACGCTGACGACGCCGGTATTGACCGTGAGGCCGATCACCGACGCGAACACCATCCACCAGCGATTGCGGAAGAAACCCGTCTCCGCCATTTCGCGCCTCTCCCCCGACCTGTTTTGCCGCCATCCTATCCGAAGGCCGCGCGGGGTCATATCCGAGATTGGCCTCCGTCGCTCCCGGTTCCGCGCTTTGTCCGGCGCGCGGATGGGCCTATGCTGATCAGGGGCTGACCGGCGGAGGAACCCATGCAGATACTGCGAAAGGGTTGGGGCGGGGCGCTCATCCTCGGACTCGCGCTGGCCGCCGGGGCCGCGCGGGCGGAAGCGGTCGACGTGGCGCTGGTGCTGGCGGCGGATGTGTCGCGCAGCATCGACGCCGGCGAGTTCCGCCTGCAGCGCCAGGGCTACGCCGCGGCGATCACCAGCCCGCGCGTCATGGCCGCGATCCAGGGCGGCACCCACCGCGCGATCGCCCTCTGCTTCGTCGAATGGTCCGGCCCAGAAGAGCAGGCGGTGGTGGGTCAGTGGACCGTCATCAAGGACGGCGAGTCGGCCTCGGTCTTCGCCGCCACCTTGATCGACGCGCCGCGCTCCTTCACCGGCCGCACCTCGATCAGCGCCGCCATCGATTTTGCGCTGGCTCTTTTCGCGCAGAGCGGCGTCCAGGCCGAGCGGCGCATCATCGACGTGTCGGGCGACGGCACCAACAATGCCGGCCGCGCGGTCAGCGACGCGCGCGACGAGGCGGTCGCGCAGGGCGTCACCGTCAACGGCCTCGCCATCATCAACGAGCGGCCGGAGGGCTATTTCTTCGCCCACACCCAGCCGCCGGAGGGGCTCCCCGCCTATTACCAGAACAATGTCGTCGGCGGGGCCGGCGCCTTCATGCTGCAGGTGAAGGACTTCAGCACCTTCGGCGATGCCATCACCAACAAGCTTCTGACCGAGATCGCGGCGCTGGCGCCGCCGCGCAGGACCGCGCTGCGCTGAGCGGGCTCAGATCGGCAGCCGCGCGCCTTCGAGCTTGGCGCCGTCGAGCTTGGCGCCGCCGAGATTCGCTTCCTCGAGAATGGCGCCGCTGAGATCGGCCTCGG
Organism: Allostellaceae bacterium; assembly: GCA_035604615.1. GTDB lineage: Bacteria > Pseudomonadota > Alphaproteobacteria > ATCC43930 > CGMCC-115725 > DATJLY01. The sequence goes on from DATNID010000026.1 coordinate 125,779, forward strand.
ACAGGTCGGCCGCGCTCAAATTCGCCATGCGCAAATCGGCGCCGGAAAGATTGGCCTTCTTGAGGCAGGCGCCGGCCAGGTTCGCGGGCCAGAACCGGCCCGACGGCGTGCCGTCGCGGTTGCGGATCTCGACGGGGCCGATCAGTGCGCCGGTGAGGTCGGCCTCCGACAGATCGGCGCGCGCGAGGTTGACGCCGTTCAGCGTCGCTGCCGCGAAATTGCACTGAATGAGATCGGCGGCGGAAAGGTTCGCCATCGTCAAGTTGGCCTTGCGGAAGACGGCGCTGCCGAACTTGCATTCGAGCAGGCTCGCGCCGCTCAGATCGACGCCGCCGAAATCGATGCGCACGAAGTTGCGCCGGAACAGCTCCGCGCGCGAGCCCTCGCGGCCGTGGCTGTCGGCCCAGAGGACGTGATCGCGAATGATCTTCTGGATGTCCTCGGCGAGGGTCGAGATCGAGAGGCTGATCTTCGCGCCGGTGAGCGTGGCGCGCGAGAAGTCGACGCCCTCGATCGCCGCGTCGGTGAAATTGGCGCTTTCGAGATTGGCGCCGTCGACGGTCGCGCCGGCGAGATCGGCACCCTGAAAATCCGCCTGGATCAGGTTGGCGTTGCTCAGATCGGCGCCGGCGAGCTTGGCGCGCGCGAGCTTCACGCCCACGAGCGTCGCCCCGATCATCTTGGAATCGGTGAGATCGGCATCGGTGAGATCGGCCGAGGTGAGAATGGCGTGGTCGAGGCGTGCGCCGGTCAGATCGGCGCGCTTCATCCCGCTCGAGCGCATGTCGGACTTGCCGCTGACGGAGCCGACGAAGGACACGGTCCCGCCCTCCGACGGACCGAGCAGACGGCCCTGGCGCAGATCGGCCGATTCGAGACGCGCACCGCACAGATTCGCCTCGCACAGGCTGATGCCGCGCAGGTCGGCCTTGCTCAGATCGGCGTTGGTGAGGTCGGCGTGACTGAGGTTGGCCGAAAACAGATCGCAGCCGCGCAGGTCGGCGCCGACCAGGCGGCTGTGCGAAAGGTCGCAGCCGACGAGCTTGGCGCCGCGCAGGTTGATGCGGGATAGGTTCGCGCCCGAAAGCACTTGCAGCGTGAGGTCGGCGCGAATGCCGCCCGACTGCTTGTTCAGCCAGCGCTCGTGCAGATCGAGGAGCTGGACGATCTCCTCGGGCGTCTTCACGTTCGACTTTCCGGCGGCCGCGAGCGAGTTCGCGTGGCTGTTGGGCATGCTCATTGGATTTCGCCTGACCCCTCATCGGAGGCTAGACGAGCAGAGTGAATACCCTGTTAATTTTTGCCGCGCCTCAGCCGGCGGCGCGCGCCGGGAGCCGCGGCAGGCGCTCGAGCGCGGCGGCCTTGGCCGTGTCGCTCAGGCGCGCGGCCTGGATCTTGGGCCGCAGCGCAAGGAGCAGGGCGGGATCGCCCGCGTAACCCTCGATCAGGCTGACGAGATATGTGGCCAGCGCCCGCTGCTGCCGGTCGGACAGAACGCCGGTCGCCAGAGCGAGGATCTGTTCGATGCGGGCCGCGGGATCGGACGCCTGGAACCGTACCGAAACCACCCCGCCGACGATCTCGAGGCGGCGCGAGCGCTGGGCGATCGCATCGACCATGGGCGGGCCGCCGATGAACAGCCCCTGCTTGTCCGTGAGCATGTCGCACAGCCCGTCGAACATGCGGCGCTGGACCACCATGTCGTCGCGGCTTAGCGGCTTCTCGCTGGCGATCTCGCGGGCGATGCGCTCGACCAGCGCGAGCCGGGTCTCAGGCATGGGTGACGCGGCGATCAGGCCGGCGACGGTCTTGATCGGCGCCGGCGCCTTGTCGGTGGCGAGGCCCTGCGCGAGTCCGGCGAGCTCGCCGAGCGCCGCCGCGAGATGCGCTTGCGGGCCGATGGCGTCCTGGATCAGCGTGGCCGCGCCGAGCAGACCGGCGACCAGCTCGTCGATAAGCGCTATGTCCACGCCCTTCGGATCGCCGGCCCAGCCCAGCACCATGGCGAGCTTTTCCGCCGGGTCGGGGAAATTCTCGAAGGCGCAGCTCACCGCGAAGCGCGTGTAGAACGCCTGATCCGCGGCCGAGCAGGCCTTCGCCGCGATCTCTTCGGCGAGCGCCGGCAGGCCGCCGTCGCCGAGCCGCGGCGCCGCTCGCGAGGCGATGGCGTCGCGCGCCTTGGCCGTTGCCTCGTCGACCAGGCGGTTGAGCGCGTCCGAGCGCGAGCGCGCATCGACGCCGCGGGCGCGGGCCTGGAGCGCGGCCATGCGCTGCAAGGCTTGGCTCGACAGCGTCTCCTGACGGTCGAGGAGGCGGATGTAGCGGTGGTGATGCAAGAGCTCGGTCGGCGTGATCGAGTGCCGGTCGAGGAAGTTGCGCAGCAGCCGCGCGATGGCGCGCCGGCTGGCCGGGCCGTAGAAATCCGCCAGCGTCTCGCACCACGCCTCGTCGCTCGGCGCGGCGCCGACCTTGACCGGTGCCTCGCCCCGCCGCGCCTCGCGCACGCGTTCGAAGATCATGGTCTCGAAGGAGGTGCCGTCGCGGCCGAAATGGCCGCGCACGATGCGCACCGCCTCGATGCTCTCGTCGGCGTAAAGCTCTTCGGCGCGGTTGCGCGCTTCGGGCTCGCTGCGCGCGAGGCAGTCGATGACCCAGCGTCCGCCGCGTCGCGCCGCAACTTCATATCGTTTTGAAGGGCCGCCGTCGTGCATGGTGGGGCGCTGGATCAGGGTGGCTGGAAGTCTAGGCCAAGGTCGTTAACGAAAAATGGCCCGGCCGCCCTTGCGCCGTCCTGGCCGCCTGTCCATAGTGCCCCGCCCGCCGCCCACGCCCCGTCCCACTCGTGAAACAGCTCCTCCTCATCGTCGCCGCCATCGTCGTTGCCGTGCTGCTGTCGCAGCTTCTATTCGATTTCTACGAGTGGAATCGCGAGCAGTCCTGCGCCACCGCCGGCGGGCGCAATTGCGGCGGCGCCCCGATCCGGATCGAGCGCTGACCGGTCAGCCGCCGATCGCGACGCCGATCAGCCGGCCCAGCCCGAAGGTGATCGCGGCGGCGGCCATGCCGATGGCGAGCTGGCGCGCGCCCGAGAACAACGCGCCGCGGCCGGTGAAGAGCGTGGTCCCGGCGCCGATCCCGAACATGACGAGGGCGCTCAAGCCCAGGCTCGCGGCGATGGCTTTGGTGCCGGCGAGAACGAAGAACGGCGCCACCGGGAAAATGGCGCCCGCCGCGAACAACAGGAACGACGTCCCCCCCGCCACCCACGCCGAGCCGCCGAGATCGTCGGGATCGATGCCCAGCTCCTCGCGCGTCAGGGTGTCGAGCGCGGTGTCCTTGTTGGCGATGAGGCGCTCTGCGAGGAGCCGCGCCTGCTCTTGCGGCAGACCCTTGGCCTCGTAGATCAGGATCAGCTCCTCCATCTCCTCCTCCGGCGATTCGCGCAGCTCGTCGGCCTCGATGGCGATCTGCTGCTGCGCCAGCTCGCGCGCGCTGTTGACCGAGAGCCATTCCCCCATCGCCATCGAACAAGCGCCGGCGAGAAGCCCGGCAATGCCGGTGACCAGGATCGCGCGCGCCGCGAGATCGGCACCCGCCACGCCCATCACCAGGCTCAGATTCGACACCAGCCCGTCATTGGCGCCCAGCACCGCGGCGCGCAGCGCGTTGCCGCCGAGCGAGCGGTGCCGACCTTCGAGCCGCGCCAAGGTTCCGCCCGCGACGCCGCTATGCCCCGCCGCTGCGACGATGCGGGAATGCGACCGCTCCGCCGCGGGCAGCCCGGCCGCCACCGCCTCGGGCTGGGCGTCGTAGACATGCACGTCCGACCGCTCGAGCGTCTGGATGACGGGCAGCACGAATTGCGGCCCGAAGCGGCGCGCGAGCCAGGCAAGCGCCCGCGTCCTGAAGCCGATGCCGCCGCGCCCCATGGGCGCGCCCAGCTTGCCGAGGCGCGCGCGCCAGAACGCGGCATGCGCGTCCTCGATCGCGGAGAGGCGGGCGTAGACCTGCTTCAACTGCGGATTGTGCTCGGCCTCGGCCAGCGCGCGGTAGAGCGCCGCGCTGTCCATCTCGCCGCGAAGATTGCCGCGATAGCGGCTGATGTCGTCCTGGCTCACGCCGTCCTCCCGCGATCGCCAACCATCGCAGCGTAGCCGCGCTCCGGCGGCGGCGCTACCATCGGCCGAGAGGAGACCTCGCATGGCCGACAAGATCACCAAGACCGACGCGGAGTGGCGCGCCGAGCTCGCGCCGGAGCAGTATCACGTGGCGCGCCAAAAGGGCACCGAGCGCCCCTTCACCGGCGCCTACTGGGACAGCAAGACCCCCGGAACCTATACCTGCGCGTGCTGCGGGCAGGAGCTGTTCACGTCCGACACCAAGTTCGATTCCGGCACCGGCTGGCCGAGCTTCACGCAGCCGGTCGCCAAGGACGCGGTCGAGACCGAGACCGACCGCAGCCTGTTCATGTCGCGCACCGAAGTGATGTGCAGCCGCTGCGAGGCGCATCTGGGCCATGTCTTTCCCGACGGGCCGGCGCCGACCGGGCTGCGCTATTGCATCAATTCCGCGTCGTTGAAGCTCAAGCCGAAGGCGGGTTGAGTCGGCACGAACTTAGAACGGCAGGCATTGGGTCTTGCCGGCGCTCGCCAGGCTGGTGGCCAGCACCGGCGGCGGCGAGACAAACGTCGGCCCGGCGATGTGAGACGTCGGCACCACCGACCACGGGCAGGAGATCTGGCTGGAGACCGTGTTGGTGCCGCCGTTGACGACAGTGAAGAATCCGTTCGACGCCTGAGTCAGCTTCAGGGTGCCGCTGATCGCCGCGCCGCCCGACATGCGGAACTGCGAGTTCTGCGTCACGATCATGGTGCCGGTCCACACGAGACTGTTGGCGCCGGCGATGAGACCGACGCCCAGCTCCATCGAGCTCTGGTCCTCGACATAGCCGAATCCGGCGATCGTATCGGCGACCGGAACAGCGGCCGCCGGCGCGCCGGGAAACTGGCCGGCAAGGCTCGCGCCGAGACTCTGCACCATGCTCGCGGAGTGATCGATCTGCATCGCGGGCCCGGTGGCGACGCCGTTGGTGACGGTGTTGCCGCCGGCGAGGATCATGTTCGAGCTTCCGGTCGCCTGGACCGAAGGCGCAGCGGCGCCGCTGTTGGTGACGCTGGCGCCGGTCATGGCGAAGGACGACGCCGAGCCGGCGAGCACGCCGCCGGCAAAGGTCCCAGCCGCGACGGACGCGCCGCCGGCGAGCAGAAGCTTCGACGCGTGCATGATCTGGATGGCAAAGTTCTGCGGCCAGATCGAAGGCGCGGTCTGCGCGATCTGCGTCCCGAGGAGGATCGCCGCCGAGGCGCCTTCGAGCGCGACCTGGCTCGCGCCGTTGCCGGTCACGGTCCCGCCGGCCATGAAGACGCTGCTGTTGGACAGGGCGGAAATGCCGTTTCCGGCGTTGCTGTCGATCGTCACCGCGCTGGCCGCGGCGACGGTGCCGTCGGCGGCGGCGCTGCCAAGGACGATCCGCGCGCCGTCCATCGCGCGAACGCCGTCGCTCATGCCGGCGATGTTGGCGCGCCCGTTGCCGGAGACTTCCGTGTTGCTGAGCGTCGCGGATGCGTTTGCGGTCGCCAGCAGCCCGACACGCCAGCCATCGGCGATCCGGGCGTTGGCGATCGACACGGTGGCGCCGCCGCTGACCGAGACGACGCTGTCATAGCCGGGATCGCTGGCCGGTCCTTGAAGCGTGATCCCGGAGATTGCGACCTGGATCGGACCGGCGATCCGGATCTGCCCCTCGATCCCATCGCCGTCCGCCAACGCCGCCAGTACCAGGCCGGTGTGGTTGGTAATGGTGATACCCCAGTCGAGGGCCGAGGCGACCACGACCTGCTGCTGGCACAGGCCGGTAATGGCGAGGATGGCCCCGGGATTGGCGATGGCGATGGCGTCGCCGAGCGCGGTCGTGGGCGCCATGTCGCACGGCACCGCGGTCTGGGCGTGGCCAGGGCCGGCGAGCGTGACCAGCGCGATCACGGCCGCGACTGCCGCACGCCTTCCCTGCGCGACCGCCATCCGCCTTCCCCATACGATCGTATGCAATCTATGGTGGAAGTGCCGGGCGGGTCAAATAGACTGTGGGGCTGGCCCCGGATGCGGGTCAGGTACGCTTGGCGGCGGTCTCGTGGGTCTTGCGCACCTTGTCGGTGGCAGCGTCGCGCTCCTCGAGCCGGATGCCGTAGCTCCATAGGGTCGAGAGATGCTCGAGCACGGCGCGCGCGCTGGTATCGTCGAGCTCGACGCCGTTATGGACCGCGTGCGACAGCACGAGGCAGCGGTCGCCGGCGAGGTCGACGTCGCGGATCTGGATGTCGGGCTCGTGGCGGGCGAGGTCGTAGTGGCGCGCGAGCGCGCGGCGGATCTCGCGGTAGCCGCGCTCGTCGTGGATCGCGTCGACCACCATCGCGTCGGCCTCGGCGTCGTCGAACACCTTGAACAGGCGGAACTCGCGCATCAGGCGCGGGCTCAGATACTGGAGCACGAAGCTCTCGTCGCGATAATTGGCCCAGGCATGCCGGAGCGTGCCGTAGGGATCGCCGTTGCCGGCGATCTCGGGGAACCACTCGCGGTCTTCGGGCTCGGGCTCGGTGCAGATGCGCTTGATGTCGCGCATCATGGCGAAGCCCAGCGCGTAGGGATTGATGCCGTTGTAGCGCGGATCGTCGAATTCGGGCTGGAAGATCACGCTGGTGTGCGAATGCATGATCTCCAAGAGCGCGCCGTCGCTGATTAGCCCCTTCTCGTGCAGGCGATGCACGATGGTGTAATGGACGAAGGTGGCGCAGCCTTCGTTCATCAGCTTCGTCTGCTTCTGCGGATAGAAGTATTGCGAGATGTGGCGCGCGATGCGTAAGAGCTCGCGCTGCCAAGGCTTCAGCCGCGGCGCCTGCTTCTCCAGGAAATAGAGCAGATTCTCCTCGGGCAGGCCGAGCTTGCGGCGCATGTCCGCGCGCTCCTTCTCCTGCTCTTCGACCGTGACGGGCACGTTGCGGCCGGGCAGTAGGGCGGTGCGCCAGATGTCGTCGTAATTCTCCTCGAAGAAGCGCCGCCGATCCTCTTCGCGCTGCCGCTCCTCCTCGAGATTGAGCTTCGGCCGCCGCGCATAACGGTGCACGCCGTGGCTCATCAGCGCGTGCGCCGCATCGAGCACGCGCTCGACCGCCTCCACCCCGACCTGCTCCTCGGTATGGGTGACGTAGTCGCGCGCGAAGGCGAGATAGTCGAGGATGCCGGTCGCGTCGGTCCACTGGCGGAACAAGTAGTTGTTCTTGAAGAAGTGGTTGTGGCCGTAGGCCGCGTGCGCGATGACGAGCGTTTGCATCGCCATGGAATTCTCTTCCATGATGTAGCTGATGCAGGGGCTCGAATTGATGACGATCTCGTAGGCTAGGCCCTGCAAGCCGCGGCGGTAGAGCGTCTCCTCGCGCGCGAAGCGCTTGCCGAAGCTCCAATGCCGGTACATGAGCGGCAGGCCGATCGAGGCATAGGCGTCGAGCATCTGCTCCGACGTGATCACCTCGATCTGGTTGGGATAGACGTCGAGCCCCAGCTCCTTGAACGCGATCTCCTCGATCGCGTCGTTGACGCGGCGGATCTTGTCGAAGTCCCATTCGGGTCCCTCGAACAGGAGCTCGGCGTCGGGCACGATGGAATTGGACGACGCCATGTCAGCCCTCGGCGCTATGCTTGGCGAAGAGCTCGTGGAACACCGGGAAGATCTGTGTCGGATCGGCCACGCGCCGCATCGCGAAGTTGACGCTCTGCTCGGCGACTTGGGCGTAGGTGCGCCACAGATCGGTGGCGGGCGAGGGGAAGCCATGGCGCAGCGTCGCCTCGGCGCCCACCTCGATATAGGCGAAATATTGGGTGATCGGCAGGATCTCGTGGCCCAGGAGCTGGCTGCAGCGGTCGCTGTCCTCGGTGTAGTTGTCGCCATCCGAGGCTTGCGCCGCGTAGATGTTCCAGTTGTCCGGGCTGTAGCGCTCGCGCACCACGCGCAGCATCTCCTCGAGCGCGGTCGAGACGATCGTGCCGCCCGTTTCGCGGCTGTGGAAGAACGTGTCCTCGTCCACCTCCTGCGCGTTCGAGGTGTGGCGGATGAAGACCACGTTGACCTGCTTGTAGCGCCGCTCGAGGAAGACGTGGAGCAGCAGGAAGAACCGCTTGGCGAGGTCCTTCATCGCCTCGGTCATCGAGCCCGACACATCCATGAGGCAGAACATCACCGCCTGGGTGTTGGGCTTGGGCACGCGCTCATAGCGGTTATAGCGCACATCCACCGGGTCGATATAGGCGACGCGGCGGGTGCGGCGCTGCGCCGCTTCGAGGTCGAGCTTGCCCTGGGCCGCGCTCTCGGCGTCGTCGGCGTCGAGTGCCGTTTGCACCTGGCGCTCGATCGCCTCGAGCTCCTCGGGCCGCGGCCGGTGGAGCGAGATGCGCCGCGCCAGGCTGTTGCGCATGGTGCGCACAAGGTTGAGGTTGGCGGGCGTGCCCTGGATGGAGAATCCGGCGCGCGTCAGTTGCGTCGCCTCGCTTTCCCGGAGACGCGTCTTGATCAGGTCGGGGAGTTCCAAATCCTCGAAGAACAGATCGAGGAATTCCTCCTTCGACAGCACGAATTCGAATGCATCCTGCTGGTCGCCGTCGTCGGGGCTGGCGTTGCCGCGACCGCTGCCGCCGCCGCCCTGCGGCCGCTCGATGCGGTCGCCGACCACGAATTTCTTGTTGCCGGAGACGACGTAGTCGCGCTGGCCGCCGCGGCTCGCCGACCGGAAAACGGGCTCGGTGATGCCGTGGGTAGGGATCGAGACCTTCTCGCCGCTCACGCCCTCGCCGAGCTTGCGGCGCTTCAGCGCATCGGACAGGGCCTCGCGCACTTCGCCGCGCGCCCGGTCGATGAAGCGTTGCCGGTTGGTCAGGCTCTTGCCCTTGGGGTTGGGACGGCGGTCGATGATGTTCATCGGGCAAAAGCCTTCATAAGCCTCGCGTCAGCCGGACTTGTTGACCCGCATGTACCACTCGACGAGGCGGCGCACCTGGCGTGGAGTATAGCCGCGCGACACCATCCGCTCCAGGAAATCGGCGTGCTTCTTTTCGGTGTCGCTGTCCTTCTTGCTGCCGAAGCTGATGACCGGCAGCAGGTCCTCGACCTGCGAGAACATGCGCTTCTCGATCACCTCGCGCAGCTTCTCGTACGAGGTCCAGGCCGGGTTCTTGCCGCGGTTGGCGGCGCGCGCGCGGAGCGCGAACTTCACCACCTCGTTGCGGAAGTCCTTGGGATTGGCGATGCCCGCGGGCTTCTCGATCTTCGACAGCTCCTGGTTCAGGAGCTCGCGGTCCATGAGCTGGCCGGTGTCCGGGTCCTTGTAGTCCTGATCCTCGATCCAGGCGTCGGCGTAAGCGACATAGCGGTCGAACAGGTTCTGGCCGTAATCGCCGTAGGATTCGAGATAGGCCTTCTGGATCTCGTTGCCAATGAACTCGGCGTAGCGCGGCGCCAGCTCGCCCTTGATGTAGCTCAAGAGCTTCTTTTCCGCGTCGTCGCCGAACTGCTCGCGGCGGATCGACTGCTCCAGTACGTACATGAGATGCACCGGATCGGCCGAGACCTCGTGCGTGTCGAAGTTGAACGTGCTCGACAGCACCTTGAAAGCGAAGCGGGTGGAGAGGCCGTTCATGCCCTCGTCGACGCCGGCCGCGTCGCGATATTCCTGCACCGTCTTGGCGCGCGGGTCGCTGTCCTTGAGGCTCTCGCCGTCATAAGCGCGCATCTTCGAGAACAGGCTCGAGTTCTCGTGCGGCTTCATGCGCGACAAGACGCAGAAGCGCGACAGCATCTCGAGCGTCGCCGGCGCGCAGGGCGAGGCGGACAGCTCGCTGCCCTGGAGCAGCTTCTCATAGATCTTCTGCTCCTCGAGCGCGCGCAAGCAGTACGGCACCTTGATGACGCAGATGCGGTCGATGAAAGCCTCGTTGTTGCGGTTGTTCTTGAACCCCGTCCATTCCGCCTCGTTCGAGTGCGCCAGGATGATGCCCTGGAACGGGATGGCGCCGATGTTCTCGGAGCCGATGTAGTTCCCTTCCTGCGTCGCGGTCAGGAGCGGGTGCAGCATCTTGATCGGCGCCTTGAACATCTCGACGAATTCGAGAATGCCCTGGGTGGTGCGGTTGAGGCCGCCCGAATAGGCATAGGCGTCGGCGTCCGCCTGGCTGAAGAACTCGAGCTTGCGGATGTCGACCTTGCCGACCAGCGAGGAGACGTCCTGGGTGTTCTCGTCGCCCGGCTCGGTCTTGGCGATGCAGATCTGGCGGATGCGCGAGGGATGGAGCCGCACCACCGTGAACTTGGAGATGTCGCCGCCGAACTCGTCGAGGCGCTTCATCGCCCATGGCGAGATGAGGCCGGTGAGGCGGCGCTTCGGAATCTTGTATTGCCGCTCGAGCTGGTCGCCCATGCGGATCGGATCGAACAGGCCGAGTGGGCTCTCGAACACCGGGCTCACTTCCTTCCCGGCCTTCAAGACGTAGATCGGCATCTTCTCCATGAGCAGCTTGAGGCGCTCGGCGAGCGACGACTTGCCGCCGCCCACGGGGCCAAGCAGGTAGAGCACCTGCTTGCGCTCCTCGAGGCCCTGCGCCGCGTGGCGGAAATAGCCCACGATGCGCTCGATCGTCTCCTCCATGCCGTAGAAGTCGGCGAAGGTCGGAAAGACGCGCATGGTCCGGTTCATGAAGATGCGGCCGAGCCGCGTGTCGTGGCTGGTATCGACGATCTCCGGCTCGCCGATCGCCGCGAGCATCCGTTCGGACGCGCTGGCATAGGCCATCGGCTCGCGTGCGCAGCACTTGAGATAGTCCTCAAGGGACATTTCCGTCTCTTTCTGGCTGTCATACAGCTTCGAGAAGAGACCGAAGACGTTGTCTTGAGAGATCATGAGCCACCTCGATCCTGCGACTGCGGCCAGTTCAGGGCACTCGATCCGCACTCCAAAGATACAATCCCATCCCTAACCAACCATTAACCTTAAAGAAAGCGGACTGCCAACGTCGCTCAGGCGCCGCGAGTTCCACTGCGTCGTACGATCGGCGTTAGTTTTCAGATAATTAGTGATTTCGGATGCGATCGCGTGATCCTGAATTTCACGGCGGAACGGTGCTTCTATGCCGCGCTTGCGTGGGTCGAGGCGTCGCCGTCCCGGCGGCTTCTGAGCAAACTCGCGACAGAATGACATTGCTACCAATCACATCTCCGCGAACGTGACGCCAACCGTCACGCCACTGAATCGACGCCATTCCCGACAGCATCGCCGAAAATCACGGCGAAGTTAAGACCGGATTGCGTTGCCGCCACGGCAGCGACGATGCTAGCTCTTGATTCCGCGCCAACTTCCGTGCGAATCCGGCGATGCTCCCGCGACGGCTCCTTGATCGTTTCTGCGCCGGGTCTTGACCTATCCACAGGGCCGGGACGTTGCAAGTCCCGCTGGCGCGGCGACTCGTCGTTGCAGTGCAATATCAACTCCCAACGCGCAACGGCGCCACCAGTCCCCTGAGACAGGCGACCGCGCTCAACGCCGTGATGCGTCCGGTACGCGGGTTCTCCGACGGGATGTTCTCGATCGTCATGCGGAAGCGCGCGCTGTCGGCCTCGACTTCGATCGAATGGGTGTTGCGCTCGATGCCCGGGTCGGCCCAGATCTCGAGCCGCGTGCGGTCGGGCCCGATGCCGGCGAGGGCGAGCGCGGCCGCGACGTTGACATTGGCGGGAAAGCCGCGCGCGCCGTCGCGGGCGCTGCCGTCGAAGACCTTGCGCGCCGTATTCAGCCCGACCAGCGAGATGCCGCGCTCCACGAGGTAGGGCGCGCCCTCGAGTCCCGCCGGCGGCTTGCGCGTGATCATGCGCACCGAGACGATTTCGCCTTCCGCGGCGGCGCGCACCGCGTCGAGGCCCAGCAGCGCGCCGGTCGGCACGATGATCCGCGCGCCCATCGCGGCCGCACGCTCGATGAGATCGGAATTTTCGAGCAGCGCGCCGGCGCTCAGCGCCACCAGGATGCGGCGCGCCGCGATCGCCGGTTCCGCCACGGCGCGGAACGCGGCGGCGGGGATCGCCTCGACCACGATGTCGGCGCGCTCGGCCAGTTCTGCGAGCGACACCACCGGCGCGTCGATGCCGGCATCGGCGAGGCGCGCCACGGCGCGCGCGTGCTCGCGCGCGGCGACGGCGCCGAGCTCGAGGCCGGGTATTCCGGACTTCAGCCGCCGCGCCACTGCCATGCCGACGGCGCCAAGTCCCGCGAGCCCGACGGTTAGGCTCTTGCCATTGAAGGCCGGCATTGTCACCTTCCCACGTCACCGCACATAACCCTACCATCGCAGGGCGCGGCTCCCTTGGAAAGCCCGCCGAGGACCGCGAGGATGAGCGCCTACGACGAATTCACCGGCACCATGCCGGTCCGCGAACAGCATCGCTTCGATCAAGCGCGACTCGCTTCGTGGCTCGAGAACAACGTCGAGGCCTGCCGCGGCCCGATCACGGTCGAGCAGTTCAAGGGCGGCCAGTCCAATCCCACCTTCCTTGTGACCGCGTCCGGCGGACGCCGCCTGGTGTGCCGCCGCAAGCCGCCCGGCAAGCTGCTGCCGTCGGCGCATGCGGTCGACCGCGAATTCCGCATCATCTCAGCATTGGCGCGCACCGACGTGCCGGTGGCGCGCGCGCATGCGCTGTGCATGGACGACACGGTGATCGGCACGGCGTTCTACGTCATGGACTATGTCGAGGGCCGCGTGTTCTGGGAGCCGACCTTGCCGGAGCTCGCGGCCGCTGAGCGTCATGCCGTCTATGACGCCTTGAACGACGTCATCGCACGGCTGCATCGCGTCGACTACCAGGCGATCGGTCTCGGCGATTACGGCCGGCCGGGCAATTACGTGCGCCGCCAGATCGACCGCTGGTCCAAGCAATACCGCGCCTCCGAGACCGAGACGATCGCGGCGATGGACCGGCTCATCGCCTGGCTGCCCGATCACGTGCCCGAGGACGATGAGACCCGCATCGTCCACGGCGACTATCGCCTCGACAACGTGATCTTCCATCCGACCGAGCCGCGCATCGTCGCCGTGCTCGATTGGGAATTATCGACGCTCGGCAATCCGCTGAGCGATTTCGCCTATCACATGATGACGTGGCGGCTGGGATTGCCGGCCTATCGCGGGCTCGGCGGCCACGATCTTGCCGCGCTCGGCATTCCTTCCGAGGACGAATATCGCCGCCTTTATTGTGTGCGCACCGGACGGCGCGACATCGCGCATTGGGACTTCTACATGGCCTACAATATGTTCCGCCTCGCCGCGATCCTCCAGGGCATCATGGGCCGCGTGGTCGAGGGCACCGCCGCCAACGCGCGCGCGCGCGAAACCGGCGCCCGCGCCCGCGCGCTCGCCGAGGCCGGCTGGCGCCAGGTCGAGGCGCTCGGTTCGTGACCCCGGCATTGGTCTCGATCACGAGAGAATTTTTCATAGAGATCAACGCGATATTGGCACCACTCTGAATCTTTTCTCGGGCGCGGCGAGGATTTTGTAGGGATTTTATTAACCCTCCTTGGCTGAATATCCGCGCATGAGCACGCATCCTCTCGCGCATCACGATCCTGAGCGGCCGCGCGCGCGCCGCACCTCCCGCCGCTTCTCCGGCACCGCGGTCTCCGCCCTGGCGCTGGCGCTCGGTCTCTCGGCCTGCGCCGGCGGCGCGAATGCGCCCAGTTCGGTGAACGGCGATCCGAAGAGCGCGACGTTGCTCAATGTCGCCGACGAGACCAACGCCGGCGGCGATCCGGCGACGGCGGCGAGCCTCTATCGCCAGCTCCACGACATGTCGCCCAAGGATCCGGTGCCGTTGGCGCGGCTCGCCACGACCTTCATGACGATGCAGGATTACCGCGCTGCCGCCACGGCCTGGCGCGCGGCGCTCGCCCTCGACAAGGACAATGCCGACTTCCATCGCGGCCTCGCGCTCGCGCTCCTCATGGTCGGCGACGCGCCGGGCGCCATGACCGAGCTTCGTGCGGCGCTCGCCAAGCACGCCGACGATCCGCGTCTCTACAGTCTCCTTGGCGTGGCGCAGGACATGGTCGGGCGCCACGATCTGGCGCAGCAGACCTATCGCAGCGGCATCGCGATGGCGCCGGCCAGCGCCGGCTTGCGCAACAACTACGCGATGTCGCTGGCGCTCTCCGGCGATTACGGCGAGGCGGTGGCGAAGCTCGGCGAGATCGCCGGGCCCGACGCCTCGCCGCGTTACCGTCTCAATCTCGCGCTCGCCTACGGGCTGAGTGGCGACGACACGAAAGCGGCGGCGACGGCGCGCGAGGTGCTCGACGACGCGTCGGTGCAGAACAATCTCACTTACTATTCCCTGCTCCGCGGCATGGACCAGGAACGCCGCTCCGCCGCCATCATCGGCGCCGAGCTGCGTGGCGCTGCCGTCTCGGTCGCCGAGGCTGGAGCGAAGCCGCGCACGGCCGCGCTCGAGCAGCCGGTCGCCCCGCCGCCGCCGGTTCCCGTCGCCGCCGCGCCCGTTCCGCTGCTGCCGACCGCCCAGTCGGGCCCGGTGTCGCAGCTTCCGGCCGAGCGTCATGTCGCTGCCCTCGCCAAGCCGAAAGCGGCGAAGGCGCCTATTTCCGCCCCCGACGACGCGAAACCCACGCCGCAAGTCGCCGCCGTGCCGGCGCCGTCCGCTGCCGCCGCGCCCGCGCCGCTGGCGACCCAAACCAGCTTCACGCCGCCGCCGCAACCTGTCGCGCTCGGTCCGACCGCCGAGCTCGCGAGCGATGCGATGGAGGCCCAGCCCGGCTTCACACCCGCGCCGCAAAGCCCGCCGTCGCCTCCCGAGGTCGCCAACGCCGCGCCTCCGCCGGCGCCCGATGTCAAGCACGCCATGCCGTCGTCGAAGACGTCGTCGAAGACGAAGCACATCGCCACCGCCGCGCCGACCGTGGTCGCGAGCGCCGCCACCGGGCCGCAGGTCGGCTTCGTCCGGGCGGCGCCGGCGCAGCCCGCCGTGCCCGAAGCCGCTCCGCCCGTCGTGACGGGACAGCAGGCCGGATTTGTCCCCGCGCCCGAGGCGCAACCCGCCCCGACCCCAACGGCGGCGAGCGACAGCGCCGCCTCGCCAACCGGCTTCGTTGCGGGAGCGCAGGCCGAGCCCGTTACGCCCGCTGCGACCAACTCTCAGGCCGGCTTCACGCCCGCGCCGCAGACCATGCCCGTGACCCAGGCCGCGACTGACTCTCAGGCCGGCTTCACGCCCGCGCCGCAGGCCAAGCCCGTGACCGAGGCCGCGACTGACTCTCAGGCCGGCTTCACGCCCGCGCCGCAGGCCAAGCCCGTGACCCAGGCCGCGACTGACTCTCAGGCTGGCTTCACGCCCGCGCCGCAGGCCAAGCCCGTGACCCAGGCCGCGACCGATCCACAAGGCGGCTTCACCCCGGCGCCTGCGGCGAAGCAAGTCGTCGACGACGCGCCGAGCATCGCGCACGCCGCGCCGCAGACTTCATTGGCCGACCCGGAACCTGCCGCCGCCGCCGCTCCCGAGCAGCCCGCGATGAACTCGGCCCCCGACATGAGCGGCAAGCAATCGAACGCCATGCCCGCGCCACCGGCGACCGGAGCCGCGGCAGAGCCGAGTCTTCCCGCCCCGACCGCGGTCGCACCCGTCGTTCCCGCGAAGCAGACGGCGGCCACGATCAGCACGGCACATGCGGGCCACGTCATGGTCGATCGCTATGCGGTCCAGCTCGGATCGTATGTGCTCGAGGAATCGGCGCACAAGGTCGTGGAGACTTTCACCGCCAAGGGCATCGCCGTCACCCTGTCGCGCAGCAACGACAAGGACGGTCGCGAGTGGTTCGTGGTGCGCTCGCGCGACTTCGAGACCGCCCAGGACGCCACCAGCGCGATGCAGATGATCCAGTCGATGGGCGGCGCCCAGCCCGTGCTGGTTCACCACCGCGTCCGCGCCGAAGCGAGCGCACCCGCGGCCTAGCTTCCGCCTTTCCCGCTCCCGAAAATCCGCTTGCATGCCAGGCGGCCGTGCGCTTGGATTCGCGCCACGGCTGGGGTGCCGGTCCATTGTGGCCGGCTGAGATCACACCCAACGAACCTGTCTGGATCATGCCAGCGAAGGGAGCCCGCCATCCACCCCCAGAATTCCCGCTCGAAACCTGCCGCGACGCACAACGTCATCATCGTCGGCGGCGGGGTGATGGGGCTGGCGATCGGCTGGCGCCTCGTGGTCGCCGGCTGCGCCGTCACCGTCTTCGAGCGCGATAAGGCCGGCAACGGCGCGAGCTGGGCGGCGGCCGGGATGCTCGCTGCCGGCGTTGAATGCGAGCCGGGCGAGCTCGATCTCCTCGCCCTCAATCGGCGCAGCCAGGAATTGTGGCCCGGTTTCGCCGCCGCGTTGGAGCAGGCGGGAGGCGGCCCGGTCGGGCTGCGCCAGGAGGGAACGCTGGTGGTCGCGCTCACCCGCGACGACGCCGCCCAGCTCCGCTTCAATTATGACTTCCAGCGCCAGCACGGCATCGCGCTCGAATGGCTCGGCGGCGCAGCGGCGCGCCAGCGCGAGCCGCATCTCCATCCCAACCTCGCCGCCGCCGTCTTCAGCCCTGCCGATCACCAGGTCGACAACAGACTGCTGGTGCGCGCGCTTGAGCGCGCCTTCATCGCTGCCGGCGGCACGCTGCGCGAACATGCGCCGGTGACTGCCATCGACATCGTCGGCGGCCGCGCCACGGGCGTGGTGAGCGGCGGCGAGCGCTACGCGGCGGACGCGGTCGTGCTCGCCGCGGGCGCGTGGTCGGGGCAGGTGGGGGGCTTGCCATTTCCGCTGCCGGTGCGGCCGGTGAAGGGCCAGATGCTGGCGCTGCGCATGGACAAGGCGGCGCCGCTGCTGCGCCACGTGGTGTGGGCGCCCAAGGCGTATCTGGTCCCGCGCGACGATGGCAGGCTGATCGTCGGCGCCACCACCGAAGAGCGCGGCTTCGATCCGAACCTCACGGCGGGCGGCGTGCTCGCATTGCTCGAGGGCGCGTGGCGCGCGCTGCCCGGCATCGAGGAGCTGCCGATCGACGAGATGTGGGTTGGCTTCCGCCCCGGCTCGCGCGACGATGCGCCGATGCTGGGACCGAGCGGCGTCGATGGCTTGGCGCTTGCGACCGGCCATCACCGCAACGGCATCCTGCTGACGCCGGTGACGGCCGAGACGGTCGCGAATTACGTGCTCACCGGCGCGGTCGACGCGGTGATCCGGCCGTTCGCGGCCGAGCGATTCGCGGCGCGGGCGAAGGTGGAGGCATGAGCGTCATCCGTGTCAACGGCAAGGACGAGGCGTTGGCAGCGGCCACCGTCGCCGAGCTTTTGCAAGCACGCGGAATCGAGCGGCCGCGCGGCGTCGCGGTGGCGCTGAACGGCACGGTCGTGCCCGCCGCGCAATGGCGCGAGACGCATCTCGCGGCGGGCGACGCGATCGAAATCGTGCGCCCGTTCGGCGGCGGGTGAGGGAACTCGGGAATGACGCTGCATCGGCATCAAGCGTCCTTCGACTACGCTCAGGATGAGGAAAAGTTTTTGATGGCCTCAAGAAAAGCCCTCATCCTGAGCGAAGTCGAAGGACGCACCTTGCCGATCCCATCGATGCGGTTCGGCGCTTAGGCCATGAGCGAAGGCTCCGCCCCTCTTCCCGACGCGCTGATCATTGCCGGCGAGCGCCTTAGCTCGCGCCTCCTCATGGGCACCGGCGGCTATCCCAATCAGCAGGTGATGCTCGATTCTCTCGCCGCGGCGCAGCCGGCGCTGGTCACGGTGGCGATCCGCCGCATCAGCCTCGAAGGTTATGCCGAGAGTCTCGTGACGCTCCTCGACGACACCTATCGCCTGCTGCCCAACACCGCCGGCTGCGCCACCGTCCACGACGCGGTGCTGACCGCCGAACTGGCGCGCGAGGCGCTCGAGACCAACTGGGTCAAGCTCGAGCTGATCGGTGATTACGAGACCCTCTATCCCGATGTCGAGCAGCTCCTGCGCGGCACCGAGGAGCTGGTGAAGAAGGGCTTCGTCGTCCTGCCATATTGCAACGACGATCCGGTGACGTGCCGCAAGCTCGCTGATCTGGGCGCGGCGGCGGTGATGCCGCTGGGCTCGCCCATCGGCACCGGGCTCGGCATCGTCAATCCCTACGCCATCGAGCGCATCGTCGCGACCAGCCCGGTGCCGGTGATCCTCGATGCCGGGATCGGCACCGCGTCGGACGCGGCCCACGCGATGGAGCTGGGCTGCGACGGCGTGCTGCTCAACACCGCCGTCGCCAAGGCGCGCGATCCCCAGCGCATGGCCGCGGCGATGCGGCTCGCGGTGCTGTCGGGGCGCGAGGCGCGGCTTGCCGGCCGCATCCCCAAGCGCACCCAGGCGGAGCCGTCGAGCCCGCAGCTCGGATTGATCGGCGGGTGACGCTTCCCGACCCGCCGCTGCTCGTCATCACCGATCGCGCCCAGGCGCGCCGGCCGCTCGAGGAGATAGCGGCCGCTGCCTTCGCCGGCGGCTGCCGCTGGCTCAGCCTGCGCGAGAAGGATCTGGCGCCGGATCGGCGTTTCGATCTGTTGCGGCGGCTCGTGACGTTGGGGCGAGGCGTTGGCGCGGTCGTCGGCGTGCACGAGGATGTGGAGGCGGCGATCGCCGGCGGGGCAGGGGCCGTGCACTTGCCCGAAGGCGCGTCCGTCACGGCGGCGCGCGCGCGGCTGGGCAAGGGTGCGCTGATCGGCGTCTCGGCGCATGACCGCGCGGGTGTCGAGCGCGCCGCGCGCGAGGGCGCCGATTACGCGACGCTCAGCCCGATCTTCGTCACCGCGAGCAAGCCCGGCTACGGGCCCGCGCTTGGCGTCGATGCGCTGGCCGCGGCGAAACTGCCGCTCTTGGCGCTGGGCGGCATCGACGAAGAGAACATCGCGCGCGTCATCGCGGCCGGCGCCGACGGGGTCGCGGTGATGGGCGAGGCGATGCGCGCCGTGGATACCGAGCGCACCATCGCGGCGCTGGTCGCGCGTCTCCGGGCCGCCCTTGCCGCGCGCGGAGCCCCTCGCCATAGTCCCGCCAGCGCAGCGCAGAAAGGGGTGGCGACGTGATCGAGCTCTATTACTGGCCCACGCCCAACGGCCACAAGATCACCATCTTCCTCGAGGAAGCCGCGACCCCGTACAAGATCGTGCCGGTCAATATTGGCAAGGGCGAGCAGTTCCAGGCGGGCTTCCTGAAAATTTCCCCGAACAACCGCATGCCCGCGCTGGTGGACGACGATCCGGCGGAGAAGGGCGCGCCGGTGAGCGTGTTCGAATCGGGCGCGATCCTGCTCTATCTCGCGGAGAAGACCGGCAAGTTCCTGGCCCGCGACCTGCGCGGCCGCTACGAGGGCCTGCAGTGGCTGTTCTGGCAGATGGGCGGGCTGGGGCCGATGTCGGGGCAGAACAACCACTTCGCCAACTACGCGCAGGAGAAGCTGCCCTACGCGATCAAGCGCTATCGCGACGAGACCAACCGCCTTTACGCGGTGATGGACAAGCGCCTCGCCGACCGCGAATACCTCGCCGGACCGTACTCGATCGCCGACATGGCGTGCTATCCCTGGACCGTGCCCTACGAGCGCTACGGCCAGAACATCGACGACTTCCCCCACATGAAGCGGTGGTGGAACACGATGCACGAGCGGCCGGCGGTCAAGAAGGCCTACGAGATCGGGACCCAGTACCGCGGCGTCCCCGCGACCGATCCCGAGGCCGCGAAGATCCTGTTCGGCCAGACCGCTGCGACGGTGCGCCGCGGCGGCTAGAGGAAGTTCTCCACCACGCGCACCATCGCGGGGCCGATCAGCACCACGAACAGGGTCGGCAGAATGAAGATGATCATCGGCACGGTCAGCGTCGCGGGCAGCCTTGCCGCCTTCTCCTCGGCCTTCAAGAGCCGCTCCTCGCGGAACTCGGCCGCAAGCACGCGCAGCGCCTGCGCCAGAGGCGTGCCGTAGCGCTCGGTCTGGGTCAGCGTCTGGACCACGCCGCGGATCGCCGGCAGGTCGGTGCGCTTGGCGAGGTTCTGCAAGGCCTGGCGCCGGTTGGGCAGGAAGCCGAGCTCGACCGCGGTCAGGCCCAGCTCGTCGCCGAGTTGCGGCGCGGCGGGCCCGAGGTCGCGGGCGACGCGCGTCAGTCCCGCGTCGAGGCTCAATCCCGCCTCGGCGCAGATCACCAGCAGGTCGAGCGCGTCGGGAAGCTGGCGGCGGATTAAGTTCTGGCGCCGCTTTATGAGCCGCCGCAGCACGAACAACGGTGCATAGGCGCCCGCGACGGCGCCGCCGACCGTGCCGGTCATGCGCGCCATCATCGGCAAGTGGTCCTGCGTGATCAGCAGCGCCAGCGTGCCCAGACCGAACACCGCCGGCAGGGCGAGCCTGAGCCCCATGAACACGGTGAGCGCATCGCGCGCGCGCCAGCCGGCGTTGGTCAGAAGATCGCCGTTGCCGCGCGCCTCCGAGCCGCTCAGCAGCTTGAGGCGCGCAAGTACGGTGCGAAGGTTGCCGATCGGCGCATTGCGCAGATTGGCGATGCGCTGGCGCACCTGGAGTCGGTCCTGGCGCAAATGATCGCGGCGCCGCAGATGGCTGCGCACACGCGCCGTCATCGAATCGTCGGGCAGCAGCGCGTGGCCCAGCATGACGAGCGTCGCCAGCACCGCGAGGGCGCCGAGAATGGCGAGGCCGTTATCGCCGAAGCCGGCCCACAGGTTGGTCAATCCGCTCATATTTCGAACCGCACCATTTTCGCCATGACGATGACGCCCATACTCATGCTGGCAATGCCGCCGGCGAGCAGCATGTTGCCGAGATGGTCGGTGAACAGCACCGAGAGATAGCCCCGGTCGGCGATCGACAGCACGCCGGTCATGATGAAGGGCAGCGAGCCGATGATCATCGCGCTGGCGCGTGCCTCGGACGACAGCGCCTTGACCTTGAGCCGCATTTGGCGGCGCCGGCGCAGGATGGTGTCGAGGTTCTCGAGCGTCTCGGCGAGGTTGCCGCCCGTCTCGCGCTGCACCCCGAGCGTCACGACCAGGAACTTCATCTCCTGCACGCCGCTGCGGTTGGCGGCCGACCACAGCGCGTCGTCGAGCGGCTGGCCGATGCGGATTTGGTCGCACACCTGGCGGAACTCGGCGCCCACGGGATCGGGGATCTCGCGGCCGATGATCTGAAACGATTCGGTGATCGGCAGGCCCGACTTGATGCTGCGCACCATGAGGCCGATCGCCTCGGGAAGAAGATTGCCGAAGCGCTTCAGGCGGCGGTTGGCGAGGAACCCGACCGCGAGATGCGGCAACCACAATCCCGTGAGCAAGGCCACCGGCAGCGCCACCAGCGGCGACAGGTGGACCGCCAGCGCGGCGCCCCCCGCGAGGGCGGCGATGACGAAGCAGGTGAGGCCATAGGAGCCGAGCCCGATATTGCGCCCGGTGCGGCCGAGGCGACGGCGCAGGAGGTCCGGCTGCGGCGTCAAGCGGCGGACCAGCCGGTCGAGCATGCCCTTGTCGCCGAACTCGCGCCGGAGCTGGAGATCGGCGCTGCTGACGACGTGATGGAGCCGCTCGCGCAGGCGGCCGGACCGGCGCGCGATCTTGTCGCCGCCATTGTCGCCGAACGCGAACAGCAAGGAGATGACGGCGACGAACATGCCGCCGGCGAGGAGGAGGAGCTGTTGGCCGCTCATTCGATCGCCTCGAGCAGCGCCTTGTCGAGGCCGTAATACTCGGCCCGCGGCGTGAAATTGGGCCTGAGCCCGCTCGACGAGAAGCTGCCCTTGAGGCGCCCGTCGGGAAGCTCGCCCTCGAATTGGTAGGTGAACAGGTCCTGCGTGGTGATGACCTCGCCCTCCATGCCGACGATCTCGGTGATGGCGGTGACGCGGCGGATGCCGTCGCGCATGCGGCTCACTTGCACGATCATGTGGACCGCAGCGGCGATCTGCATGCGCACGGCGCGCGCCGGCAGCGCGAAACCCGCCATCGACACCATGTTCTCGAGCCGGGTCAGCGCCTCGCGCGGACGGTTGGCGTGAATGGTGCAGAGCGAGCCGTCGTGGCCCGTGTTCATCGCCTGCAGCATGTCGAGCGCCTCGGCCGAGCGAATTTCGCCGAGGATGATGCGATCGGGCCGCATGCGCAGGGTGTTCTTCACCAGCTCGCGCATGGTGATCTCGCCCTTGCCTTCGAGGTTGGGGGGCCGCGTCTCGAGCCGGACGACATGAGGCTGCTGGAGCTGCAGCTCGGCCGCGTCCTCGATCGTGACGATGCGCTCGGTTGTGTCGATCATCTGCGACATGGCGTTGAGAAGCGTCGTCTTGCCCGAGCCGGTGCCGCCGGAAATGAGGATATTGAGGCGCGAGCGCGCGGCGATCTTGAGCACGGTCGCCATCGCCGGCGAGACGTTCTGCTGCTTCGCCATCAGGTCGAGCGTGATGCCCTTCTTGGCGAACTTGCGGATCGAGATCGAGGTGCCGTCGATCGCCAAGGGCGGGGCGATGATGTTGACGCGGCTGCCGTCGATGAGGCGCGCGTCCACGAGCGGCGTCGATTCGTCGATGCGGCGGCCCACCATCGTCACGATGCGGGTCGCGATGCTCATGACGTGGGTGTTGTCGCGGAAGATGACGTCGGTGAGCTCGAGCTTGCCTTTGCGCTCGACGAAGACCTGCTTCGGCCCGTTCACCATGATGTCCGTGACGCTGTCGTCGACCAGAAGCTGCTCGAGCGGCCCCAGCCCCAGCATGTCGTCGAGCAGCACGGTGACGAGGTGGCGCTGCTCGGTCTGGTTGAGCTGGATCTTCTGCTCGATCAGGATCTCGCCGATCACGGCGCCGAGCTGGCGCGCCAGCTCGTCGCGGCTCAGCTTGGCCGCGACCTCGGTGTCGATCCGCTCCATGATCTGCGGATAGATGCGCGGAATGGCGGCTTCGACGCTGGCGCGGCTCGTGGCCGTGGTTGCGACGCGCAGCGGCGCGGTCTCGGGCTGGAACAGGTCCGGCTTCTCGGGGAACTCAGACTGGGGCGCCGGCTCGAAAGTGTCGGGCTCGTCCCAGTCGTCCTGCGTCGGGGGCGGGTCCTCGCGCGCCGGCGCGCGAGCTTGCACCGGCTCCGGCATGCGGTCGCGGTCGACGCGGCGCTGCTGCAACGCGTTGACGCGCGCGCTGAGGCCGTTACCGCCGTCTCTTGAACTGAACATCGCGCGTCACCCGAGCCAGCGGCGCCACCCGGTCTTGGGCTTCGCTTCCTGGCCGGCGATGCGCGCGGCGATGCGGCGGATCTCGATGTTGGCCTTGCTGGTCGGCTCGCCCGCGGGCAGCGGCTTGCCGCTCACCGCCATGGTGCGCGCCGCCTTGGGATCGAACGGCACGGCGTAATCAAGGCTCCCGCCCATGCCGCGCTCGAATTCGGTGCGGCCGATCTCGCCGCGATGGAGCGCGCCGACCTGGTTGCCGACGACGATGATCTCCGATCCGCCCAGTGACTTCACCAGCCCTTTGAGGCGGAACGCGTCGCGCAGCGCCGCGAGCGAGAGATCGGTGACGATCATGGTCAGGTCGGCGGCAGCGAGCACGTGGCGCGCGGCGCTGTCGAGGGAGCGCGGCAGGTCGACGACCAGATGCTCGTAGTCCTGCGCCATGGCGGTGAGGAGCGCGTTCGCGCCGTCGGCCTCGAAGCGCAGCAATTCGTCGAGCGACTCCTCGGCCGCGAGGATCGGCAGACGCTCGTCGCCCTTCACCACCGCCGAGGCGAGCAGCAGGCTGTCGGTGCGCTCGGGATGTTCGAGCGCCTGGCGCAGGCCGCGTCCGGGCTCGAGATCGAGCGACAGCGCGACATTGCCGAAATGAAGATCGAGGTCGATGAGCGCCGTCGGCAGGCTGTGCTCCTTGCTCAGGAGCCAGGCGAGGCTGACGGCCAGGGTCGAGGCGCCGACCCCGCCGCGCGCGCCGATGACGGCATGGATGCGCGCCCGGCCTTTTGCGTCCGAGGCTTCCGCCTCTGTGCGCACCGCGCGGCGCAGCGCGTCACACAGGATTTCGCTGGAGACGGGCTTCAGCAGATAGTCGGCGATGCCGCGCGCGGCGAGACGGCGGAACAGCGTCACGTCGTTGAGCGTGCCGATGGCGAGGACCCGCGTCCCCGGCCCGCAGCGTTTCACCAAATCGCCCAGCGCCGCGTCGGGCTCGGCTTCGTCGCCGAAATCCACCAGCAGCACCTGGGGCGCCTTCGCCGCGTCGATTGCGCGCGCCGCCTTGGCGAGTCCGCCCGCGCGCACCGCGACATCGGTCCAGCCGAGCTGCGATGCGGCCCGGCTCACCGCTTCCCGCGTCACCTCGTCGACGACGAGCGCCAGAAGCTGCGGGGCTGCTTTCTCGGCGACGATCTTGGCCGCTTGCGCCATGGCTCGATCTTTCCCCTTATTGAGTGGGCGCGCCGCCGGTGGTGGCGCCGCCGCCGCCGGAGGTGGTGCTGGCGCTCGAGCCCGACATCGTCGAGGACGAGGAGGACGACGAGCCGCCGCCCGGCGCGGCCGCCGCGCCCGATCCGCTGCCGGTGGAGAAAGGCTTGACCTGATCGGCGCGATAGCGCGCGATGGCGTTGAGCGACGGGTCACCGTCCGCAGGTCCCATCTCGCGGCCCGCCATGAGGTCGCGCGGATTGGCGATCATGAGCGAGAGATTGGACATCGTCGCACAGCCGAAATTGCCGGTCGGGACATTGTCGTGCCCGGTCTCGGGCGAGGCCGACCAGTTGGGGCAGGCGGGCTGCATGACGACGTAGCGGTCGACCAACACCAGGATGTGATTGGGTGGGACGCCCTGGGGCGGCGTCGCGACCGTGGCGACGCCGACCGCGCGCCGCGCCAGCAGGTCGGCGATCTTTCCGATGCGCGAAGCGGCCAGCGGATCGCCGCTCGGCGTGGCGACATAGACGCGGTCGTTGGGCCGCAATCCGGCCTGGTCGAGGAACGTCTGCAGCCGCATCGCCTCGCTCACCGGCAGTTCGGATGCGCCGGGAGCGAAGGCGGCGGAATATTGCACCCGCACGTGATCGACATGGAGCGGCTGGACCTGGTTGCCGAGGGCGCCATCGAGGTCGGCGTTGCCCTGGGACGCGCAGGCGGCCAGCGTCAGAGCGGCGAAGAGCGGGGCGAGCGTTCGCGTTGCCATTCCTGTCCTCACTGCAGATCGAAGCCGACGGGACCGATCAGGTTGGTGCCGCCGGCATTGGGTTGCCCCGTGCCGGCCGGGCGCTGCGTGTATTCGTTGGCGTGGAGCACGAGCTGGCCGTCGGTCGAGGGGATGTAGCCGTCGGTCGGCGCGAGCGCGGCGCTGGCGGTGGCGATCGGATGGACGAGATACGGCGTCACGATGATGACCAGCTCGGTCTCGTTGCGCTGGAACGCCTCGGAGCGGAACAGCTGGCCGAGCACCGGAACGTCGCCGAGCCACGGGAACTTGTTGATGTTCTGCGTGACGTTGTTCTGCAGCAGGCCGGCGATGGCGAACGCCTGGCCCGTCGCAAGCTCGACCGTGGTCTCGGCGCGCCGCGTCGTTAGCGAGGGCACGCTGATGCTGTCGATGACGATGGAGCCGGTCGACGACAGCTCGCTCACTTCCGGCATCACGTGCAGGCTGATGCGGTCGTCGCTGGCGATCGTGCCCACGAAATTGAGGCTGACGCCGAATTTCTTCCACTCGATGCCGACCAGGCCGGTGCCGGCCGGAACCGGGACCGGGAACTCGCCGCCGGCAAGGAAGTTGGCGGGCTCGCCCGAAACCGCGGTGAGGTTGGGTTCCGCGAGCACCGTGACGAGGCCGTGATTGTCGAGCGCGTCGATCAGCGAATTGATGTTCAAGTTGCCCGCGCGGCCGCCGCCGAACACATTGTTCAACGTGCCCTGGCCGGTCGAGCTCGGCTGCAGCGTGTTGAAGCTGCCGGCGAAATTGGTGGCGCCGATGGTGCCCACCCCGGTCGTCGAGCTGCCCGATGTCGTCGGCTGCGCGAAGCTACGAGCCGCGCCGTTGGCGCCCGGCTGCAGGTTGGTGATGACCGAGGCCGCCGACAGCACCGCCGATCCGGTCGCGATGCCGAACACGAAGCTGCCGTTGTTGAACACGTTCTCCCAGTTGATGCCGAACTGCTTGACGATGTCGCGCGACACCTCGGCGACGCGGACGCGCAGGTTGATCTGGTTGGGCGCGTCCACCTTCATCTTGTTGACGAGCTGCTTCGGGTCCTTGACGAAGCGGCCGGCGATGCGGCGCACGTCGTCGCCGTCGCCGGTCGAATAGACCGTCCCGGTCAGCACCAGGGAATCCGCGACCGCGTTGACCGCGATGGCGCTGTGCGGCACGAGATCGTGGATCGCCTGCTCGACCCGGCCGGCGTCGAAGCGCACCCGCACCTGGGTGTTGAGTACCACCTCGTCCTGCGCCGATACGGCGTAGAGCGTGGTCGTGCCGGACGCCTTGCCGATGACATAGACCAGCATCGGCGACTTGACTTGCACGTCGGCGATCTCGGGATCGGCGATGAAGACGCTGTTCACCGGCCGGCCCAGCCGCACGAGTTGGCCCTGGTTGACGGCGATGTCGATGCGCGAGGTGGCGGCAGGGACGAGTTCGGTCGCGCTGGCGGCGTGTGCCTGGGGCGCGGGCGCGGCGAACGAAGCGAGCGCGACGAGGACGGCGCCGATCAGGGTCGACGGGCGGATCATGGCGCGCTCCGTGTGAATTCGAACTGTTTCACGTCGGCGCCGCGCACGACGGTCACTTTCATGGTCGGTGCCACGGCGGCCTGATCCTTGTCGTGGGCCTCGGGCGGCCCGAGGAGATGGGTCGCTTCGCTGTCCCAGGTGTGGCTGAAGGGCTGCGGCTGGTCGTTGCCGTCGCCGTGCGGCAGGCTGCGCAGGCTCAGCGAGAGGTTGCCGAGCTCGGTCGCGACCGCGATCGTCTCGGCCTGCTTCGGCGTCACTTCGAGCGTGGTGGTCTTGGCGACGACGACCTCCTTGTTCTGGTCGTCGGCACGCTGGTCGACCGCCAGCACGCGCAGGTTGGTGAGCAGCGTCTCGGCGGCGTGGCGCTGCATCTTGCCGTTTTCCTGGGTCATCGCCATGGTCAGCAGCAGGTCGACCCGGTCGCCGGGGAAGACGAAGCCGGCCAGGCCCGAGCTCACCGTCACCGTCACCGTGACGGCGCGGTCGCCCGGCGTCAGGACGGCGGCCAGGAAGCCGCGGTCGCCGGGGCGGACGATGCGGCCGTCGGTGATGGGTTCGCCGTCGGCGATGGCGGCGCGCACCACCGAGCCGACCAGATCCTCGACCTTGCCCTTGCCTTCGACGACATAGGCGGACGCCACGTCGTCGGACGGCCAGGTCTGCCAGCGCAGGTTTTCCGGCCGCACGAACTGTCCGGCGGCGAGATTGCCCTGCGCCACCAGCACGCGCGCCCCTTGCTGGGCGGCGGGCGCCGGCGCGGCGGCAACCGCCTCGCGCGGCGGCGCCATCCAGGCGCGACCGACCAGTACGGTGGCGCCGGAGACGCACAATGCGATGAGCACGAAAAGCAGGCGACGGAATGACATGGCGGTCTCTGCAATCAGCGCATTTCAGCGGACGCGTCATGATGCGACGCGGGTGACAAGAAACTCTTAAGCGCCGGAACGGCCGTCCGGCTGCCCCTCAACAAAAGCGAAAGCCGCCGGCCACGAGCGAGTCGGGCGCGGCGGCCTTCGTTTCGGGCCGCGAAGGCCAGCGGCGCTCAGAGCGCGCTGGCGACGCTGTTGAACGTGCTGGTGAGGTGGGTGCCGACCGAGGTCACGGCGGTGATGATGGCAACGGCGATGAGCGCCGCGATCAGGCCGTATTCGATGGCGGTCGCGCCGGACTGATCGATGAGAAGCTGGCTCAAGAACTTGCGCATGGCGAGAAGACTCCCTTGGTGAGGCCCCAATCCTGCGCAGGAATCCCTAAGCGGACCTTAAGAGCTCAAGTAAAACGGTAAGCCATGACAGTGAAAATATTCGGATGCACTTCGTAATTCCCGAAACTTTTCAATAAAACGCGAGGGAATGGCGGTCCAAAGCATTTTCCTCAAATGCCGCCGCGCGCGCCGACCCCGCAACGCGCCCCGGACACGGCGGCGCTCTTTTCTCGCGCGGGCGGCGACGCGCGTTTTCTTGATTGCGACCCGGGCCGGTTTTTCAGCATCGTCAAAAAGAACGACGCGGCCACACTGTGAAAAAATCGACACTGTTGTTGTGAAATCTTGTCAGAACGACGGCGCATCGGTTAAGCTGTGGTCGAAACCTCAGCGGCCGCCATGGCCCGCCAAGGCTAGCCCCAGGTAAGCGTGTCGTCTCCCCCTCTAAGACCCAGGAGTTCAGTATGAAGGCGCTCATTTCGGCGTTCGCACTGCTTTCGTTCGTCGCGGCATCGACCGTCCCCTATGCGGCTCAGGCGCAGACCCAGGCGCCCGCGGGGGACAGCATGAAGTCGGATATGGCCAAGAAGCCCGCGGCGAAGAAGGGCAAGTCCCACAAGGCCGGAGCCAAGTCCGCGTCGGCCAAGAAGTCGCACCACAAGGCGGCCAAGAAGAAGACGATGTCGCCCGCTTCCGCCCCCAAGGGCTGACCGCCGCACCGGTTTCAAGTCTTCCGGTTCAAGCCCCCCGAGAGCGCTCTCGGGGGGCTTTTTTCATGCCCGCAGCGACATCACCGCCATAACTGGGCGGTGGCGAGCTTCGCGCCCTCGGCGAGGGATTTGAGCTTCGCCCACATGATGGTGCGGTGGACGCGGCCCGCGAGCGGACTCTGCGAGAAGCCGCAATCGGTCCCGGCCATGACGTTGTCGCGCCCGACGATGCCGGCGAAGCGCAGGAGCCGCTCCGCCACCAGCTCGGGATGCTCGACGATGTTGGTCGAATGGGTGACGACGCCCGGCATGAGATAGGTGCCCGGCGGCAGCTTGACGCTCTTCCACACCTGCCATTCGTGCTCGTGGCGCGGGTTGGCGGCCTCGAAGCTGTAGCCGCCGACCTCGACCTTGAGCACGATGTCGACGATGTCCTTCAACGGCACGTCGAACATGTGCGGCCCGTTCCAGCTGCCCCAGCAGATGTGATAGCGGGTCTTCTCCTTCGGCAGCCCCTTGAGCGCGTGGTTGAGGGCGGCGATCCGCAGCTCTGCCCACTTGCGATACTGCGCCAGGGACATCGGCGGCACCATCTTCTCGAACATGTAGGGCAGGAAGGCGTCGTCGACCTGGAGCTCGAGCCCGGCATCGATGATCGCCCGGTACTCGACCCCGAGCGCCTCGGCCAGCGCGAAGAGATAGGTTTCCTCGTCGCGGTAATGCTCGTTCTTGGCGTTGGGCAGCGCGCTCGCCGGCGCCACCACGGGCAGGAAGCCGGTGACGCCCGGCGCCTTGGCGAGCCCGGCCTTGAGGTTGGCGATGTCGTGCTGCAGCTCGGCCTGGCCGGTATAGCGGATCGGGCCGGTCACCACCGGCCGCCCCACTGCGGCGGCGTTGCGCAGCACGCGGGCGTCGTATTCGCCGTAGAACTCGGGGAAGGCCTCGCGGTCGCGCCCGCTAATGACCGCGATCATCGGGTCCTTGGCCTCTTCCGGCGTCAGCGCCCGGCGCTCCAGCCCGGCGAGGCGGCGGTGGACATAGAACGCCCAGTTCACCGACTTGCCGTACTCGCCGTCGCTGACGATGTCGACGCCCGCCTCGGCCTGGAGCCGCACCGCCTCGACCACCGATTGGGTGAGGCAGGCCTCGAACGCGGCCTTGTCGTAGGGCTCGTCGTTCTGGGCCTTCTGCAGGAACTGCGTGAGGGCCGGCGGCCGCACCAGGCTGCCGACATGAGAGACCGGGATGCGGTTCGCGATTCTCGTCATCGTATCCTCCTCCTCCTCCTCCTCGTCAGCTTGCGCCGCAGCTGAAATAGACGCGTTCGGGAACCAGCAGCGGGCAGCCGGTCAGATCCATCTCCTGCTTCTGGAAGTGCGGTTCGGCGGTGCCGCACGCCTCCTTGGCGAGGGTGTGGAGCTGGTCCGGATTGGACGCCATGCGGGTGTAGCACAACGTGTGTTGCGTCTCGCTCGGCTGCGGCCCCTCGAAGGCGCCGCAGCCGGCGAGGACGACGACGAGCGCCCACGCGACGCGTCTCATGAGCGCGCCCAGATTCGGTGAAGATCGTCCCTCGCCATGCTGCCCCTCCCCGAGCTTGCGCCTATTTGAGCAGGACCGGCGGCACGCGTCGACTCCCGCGACCGCGCGGCCCCTCCTATAATGGCGCGGCCAACGGGATGGAACGCGATGGATCAGGACTTCGCCGACAGCGCCGCGATCGAGGGCTATCACGCACACATCTATTACGCGCCCGAGACCCGCGACATCGCGGCCCGGCTGCGCGAGGGGATAGGGCAGCGCTTCACCGCCCTCCTTGGGCGCTGGCACGACGAGGCAGTCGGCCCCCATCCCATTTCGATGTACCAGGTCGCGTTCGCGGCGGCCGAGTTTCCGCGCATCGTGCCGTGGCTGATGCTCAACCGCGAGGGGCTCAGCATCCTGGTCCATCCCTTGAGCGGCGACGGCTATCTCGATCATGCGGTCTTCGCGCTGTGGCTCGGCACGCCGGTGCCGCTGCGCCTCGATGTGCTGAAGCGCCTGATCGAGCAGGGGCGGCAGGTATGACGCGCGGGCTGGTCCTGCTCGCGTCGCTCCTGCTCGGCCTCGCGCAACCCGCGAGCGCGGCGGAGGCGATCAAGATCGGCCTGCTCAAATTCTCCACCAACGGCCCCACCTTCATCGCGCTGGAGAAGGGGTATTTCGCGGCGCAGGGGATCGACGCCTCGCTCGTCTATTTCGACGCGGCGCAGCCGATCGCCGTCGCCGCGGTGTCGGGCGACATCGATGTCGGCGTCACCGGCGTCGCGGCCGGGTTCTACAATCTTGCCGGCAAGGGGGCGCTCACCATCATCGCGGCGCAAAGCCGCGAGGAGCCGGGCTATCCCAACAACGGCATCCTGGTCTCGAATCGCGCCTGGGATTCGGGCTTGCGCAGCTACAAGGATTTCGGCGGCCATTCCGTCGCCGTCACCACCATCGGCGCGCCGACCCATTACGCGATCGGCGTGATCGCCGACAAGGTGGGCGTCCCGCTGGATACGATCCGCATCGTCCCGCTGCAGACCAATTCGAACCAGGTGTCGGCGCTGATCGGCGGGCAGGTCGATGCCGCCGTCATCCCCGGGACGCTGGCCGTGCCCGTGATCAAGCGCAACGACGCGCATCTCCTCGGCTGGGCGGGTGACGAGGTGGCGTGGCAACTGGGCGCGATCTTCGTCAAGAAGAGCATGATCGCGCAGCGCCGGAAGCTGCTCGAGGCTTACATAAAGGCCTATCGCCAAGGCGCGCGCGAATATTACGACGCCTTCCTCGCCAAGGGTCCCGACGGCAAGGTGCAGCAGGGCCCCGGCGCGCCCGCGCTGCTCGCCATCCTGTCGAAATATCTCGGCCAGCCGCCGGAGCAGGTGAACGAGGGGCTGTCCTTCGTCGATCCCGACGGGCGGCTCCTGGTCAAGGACATCTACCGCCAGGTCGCGTGGTATCAGGCCCACGGCATGGTGGACAAGACCGTCGATCCCGCCGCCATCCTCGATCTCACCTTCGTCGACGGCCATTACGACCGCTGAGCCCTGGTGACAATGTTGTGGCGCGGGCGAACGCCGGAGCGCTCGCCCCGTTGAACCGTCGTCGATGTCGATTGGACGAGGAGATTCGATCCATGAAGTTGAGCACCCAAGCGATCGCCGCGGCGCTGTTGCTCTGCGGTTCCAGCCTGGCGATGGCGCAGACCACCGACCAGTCCCCTGGCACCAGCCCGGCCCCGGCCTTCGGCTCGGCGCCGAGCGCGGGCGGCGCCTCCGCAATGCCGGAGTCGATGGGCCCGATCACGACCGAGGCCCAGGTCAAGGAGAAGCTGCAGTCCGCGGGCTACAGCAACATCCAGAGCATCCGCAAGGACGCGGACGGCTGGACCGCCAAGGCGACCAAGAACGGCCAGCAGGTGGCGGTCAATCTCGACGGCAACGGCAACATCAAGACGCGTTAGCCGTGCCGCGCCGCCCCCTCGCCGCGAGGGGGCGGCGCCTCACGCCGGATCGGGCAGCGCCAGCGCGGCGTCGACCAGGCGCTCGGCGCGGGCAAAGTCGAAATTGCGGTACATCGTCTGCTTCACCAGGAACGACGCGCCGCCGTAGAATTTCTCGTATTGCTGATGGCGGCCGGCGAACTCGCTGCCGATCAGGTCCCACGCCATTTTGAGGAGCCGCACGCGCTCCCGCGCGGAGAAGCCCGGCGCGTGGACATAGCGCTCGAGATCGGCGGCGGCCTCTGGATTGGCGAAGTCCGCGACCGATGACGGCAGCGCGATCATGGCGCCGCCGGCCAGCTCGCGCGCCAACTCGACGATGCGCGGATTGAGCTCCGATTGGAGCGACATCACGGCGTAGAGCGCGGTGCGCGACGGCCACACCGCGCCGTCCTCGTCGATCGTCGCTCCGGCCTCCTGCGCGATCACCATGTGCTCGACGATGGAGGCGAGCGCCGCCATCTCGCCGAGCATGATCTCCACCGGCGGCAGGCTCGCCGCGCCGGTGATCTCGACGAGCCGCTTGGCCAGCCCGGCGAGGAAGCGCAGCTTCACCGCATAGCGCACTTGCGCCTGGTGGTTGCCGTAGATATGCGCCGGCGTCTTCCACCACTGGTCGCGGCACAAGGCCAGGTCGCGATAGACGAAGACATGCTCCCACGGCACGAACACGTCGTCGAGCACGACGAGCGCGTCACTCTCGTCGAACCGGCTCGACAGCGGATAGTCGAACGCGGAGGACGCCGCCGCGGCATAGGAGCGCCGCGCATAGATCTTCAGCCCCGGCGTGCCCATCGGCATGGCGACGCCGATGGCGTAGTTCTCGTCGCCCGCTTGCAGCGGGTGGATGCACGAGAGATGCAGCCATTCGGACAGCGCCGCGCCCGTCGCCAGTTGCTGCGCGCCCTTGAGCACGATGCCGCCGTCCTTCTCGCGCACCACGCCGGCATAGAGCGTCGGATCGGACTGGCGATGCGCCGGCTTGGAGCGGTCGATCTGCGGCGGGACGATGGCATAGGAGAGATAGAGGTGGCGCTCGCGCGCGAACTCGTGGAAGCGCACGACGTTCTCGGCCCAGCGCACACCCGAGGCCGCGAACACGCCGGGCTTGGACGCGTAGCCGGTGAAGAAACCAGCGACATGATCGGGCGTGCGGCCCATGAGGCCGAAGCTCGCTTCCGCCCAGCGCTCCAGCATCGCGCGCCGCGCACTGAGATCGGCGACCGTCTTTGGGATCTGCCAGCAGCGCAGCACCGGCTTGCCGCTCGCCGGCGAGGGAAAGGTCATCACGGCGCGGTTCTCGGGCGCGGCGGCGAGATCGTAGAGCCGCGCCACCGAGCGCACCGCCTCGCGGAAGGCGGGATGCGACGTGACGTCGCGCACCACCTCGCCGTCGATGAAGACGCGCCGTCCGTCGTCGCGGATGGCGTCGATATAGTCGGCGCCGCTGCGCAGCCCGTCGCTCGTGCTCATGGGAACCCCCCTTTGGCGTAAGCCAATTTTTTTAGCGCAGAGGACGCAGGGGATTTGCTGAGGATGCAGAAATGGTTTTTTGTTCCACCGCGTCCCCTGCGCATCCTCCGCGTCCTCTGCGTTAAAATTCTATGTTAGTCTGTGCCCCGGGGAAGGAAACATCGGAGACGGGGGATGGCGGCGCGCGAGCTTCCGGCGGCCGAGATCGGGTTGCCGCGGTTTACGTTCGAGGTCGCTTCGCCGGCCGAGGTGTTCGATCTCGACAGCCACAGCCGCGCGCGCGAGGCGCTCGATTTCGGTCTCTCGGTGGCCGGCGTCGGCTTCAACGTCTTCGTCGTCGGCGACGATCGCGCGGCGCGGATGACGGCGACGCTCGCTTATCTCGACGAGGCGGCGAAGCTGCGCCCGCCGCCCTCGGACTGGGTCTATCTGCGCAATTTCCGCGATCCCGCCGCGCCGACGCCGCATCGACTGCCGGCGGGCATGGGGCGGCGGTTCCGCGACCGCATGGCGCTGTTCCTGCCGCGGCTGCGCGAGGCGCTGGTGGCGACGTTCGGGTCCGAGACGTTCCAGGCGCACGTCATGGCGCTGCGCGAGGCGGCGCAGGCCGAGGTGGCGCAGGAGATGGAGCGGCTGCGCGCCGCCGCGCAGAGCCACGGCATGGAGCTGGTCGAGGCGCCGGACGGCGGCGTGCGCCTGGCCCGGCCGCCCAACACGCCGGAAGCGCCGCTCGGCGAGGCGGCGGAGCATGAATTGAGCGCCGCTTTCCAGCGCCTCCAGCGCCGCGGCGTCTACGCCCGCGCCCATCTCGCCCAGCAGGCCGACGAACTGAACCGCGCCACTGCCGAAGAGGTCGCCGGACCGATGCTCGACGCGCTCCTGGCCGAGTTCGAGGAGCACACCAGCCTCGCGCGCTGGCTCACCGAGCTGCGCGTCGACGTGCTGGAGACGCCGCTGCGCTTCCGGCCGCTGGGGGGCGAGGGCGCGCCCGGCCCGGAAGCGCTCGAGCCGCCCGAGCGCCGCTATGCCGTGAACCTTCTCGTCCATCACGCCGAGGGTAGCCATCCGGAGGTCGTGCTCGAGAGCAATCCCAGCTATGAGAACCTGTTCGGCCGCATCGAGTACCGCCAGGCGCAAGGTTCGATCGAGACAGACTTCACCCTCATCCGCGCCGGCGCGCTTCATCGCGCCAATGGCGGCATCCTGGTGCTGCGCGCCGAGGCGCTGGCGGCCAACCCGGCGAGCTGGTCGTTCCTCAAATCCGCGCTGCGGGACCGCGTCATCCGCATCGACGAGCCGCAGCGCCTGCAGATGACGCCGATCGCCGGCGCACCCAAGCCGGAGCCCATTCCGCTCGACCTCAAGGTGGTGATCGTCGGCGCGCCGCGCTGGTACGCGCTGTTCTTCGACGGCGATCCGGATTTCCTCGTGTATTTCAAGATCAAGGCCGACATCGACAGCGACATGGAGGCGAACCCGCGCAACCTCGCGGTCTATGCCGGCCTCATCGCCGCCATGGCACGGGCGCGCGGGCTCGAGGGTTCAAGCGAGGCGGCGACGCATCGACTCCTTGGCATCGCCGCGCGCTGGGCGGACCGGCGCGGCAAGCTCAGCGCCCATGTCGAGATGATCGAGGATCTCGTCGCCGAGGCCGCCGTGCGCGACGCCAAGAGCAAGATGCGCGAGCTCACCGAGGAGGCGGTGCGCGCGACCCATTTCGCGCGGCGGCGGCGCAACTCCCGCATCGAGGACCGCATCCTGCAAAGCATCCTCGACAACGAGGTGATGATCGCCACATCAGGCGGCGCCGTGGGGCAGATCAACGCGCTCACCGTCCAGGACATGGGCGACCGGCGCTTCGGCATGCCGGTGCGGGTGACCGCGCGCGCCTCGGTCGGCCGCGTCGGCATCGTCAACATCGAGCGCGACGTGATGCTGGGCGGGCCTATCCAGCAGAAGGGCGCGATGGTGCTGCAAGGCTTCCTCGCCGGTTTGTTCGCGCAGCTCCGCCCGCTGTCGTTCACCTGCTCGATCACGTTCGAGCAGAGCTATGGCGGCGTCGAGGGCGACAGCGCCTCGATGGCGGAGCTGGTCGCCGTGCTGTCCGACCTGGCGCAACTGCCGATCCGCCAGGACCTCGCCATCACCGGGTCTGTCAACCAGGCCGGCCTGTCGCAGGCGATCGGCGGCGCCTACACCAAGATCGAGGGCTTCTTCCGCGTCTGCCAATCGCGGCCGGGCGGGCTCAGCGGGACGCAGGGCGTGATCCTGCCCGAGGCCAACCGCGCCCACGTCATGCTGCATGACGAGCTGGCCGATTCGATCGCGGCGGGGCGGTTCCATTTGTGGTCGGTCGCGACCGTAGAGGAGGCGGCGGAATTGCTGCTCGGCCGGCCCGCGGGAACGACCGACGCCTCGGGCAACTATCCGCCCGACACGATCTTCGGCCGCGCCGCGGCGCGGCTCGCCGAGTTCGACCGCATCCTCGCCGCCCGCCGCGAGGGCGCGGTGCTCTGACAATCGGGCACTGCACACGTCCGAGATTCCAACGCGGAGGACGCAGAGGCTGCGCGGGGGACGCGGAGGGTGAAGCGAAAAATTCCGCGACCTCTGCGCAGCCTCCGCGACCTCTGCGCTAGAAAACTTGAAAGCCGCGATGCAGCCTCATTGGATCTCGTTCCAGCGCTCAGCCGCCGTAGCGCGCGACCAGGCTGGTGCTGGCGACAACGTGGTTGCGCAGCATCGGCGCCAGCTCCTCGTTCGTCATGCCGGCTTTCAGCGTGCCCGGCTCGATATCCGTCGCGAACAGCAGGAACGTGTAGGGATGGGCCTTGGAGCCGGACGGCGGGCAGGGGCCGAAATAGGTGTCGCGGTTCATGGTGCTCTTGCCGCCCTTGAACTCGGCGCTCGAGGTCGAGACCTCGCCCTCCTTGAAGCCGGTCTTGCTCGCCGGGATGTCGTAGGCCAGCCAATGCACCACGCCGATGAGCGGGCGGCCCACCGGATCGAGCAGCATGATGACATAGCTCTTGGTGGTCGGCGGCGCGCCCGACCAGTGCAGTGCCGGCGAGACGTTCTCGCCGGTGCAGCTCTTGAACTCCGGATTCTTGCCGCCGTATTTCTTGGGCAGCATGCCGCCGTCCTTCACCGCCGACGAGGTGAGCTCGAAGATCTTGGGCTTGTCGGCGGCGTGCCCGCCGCCCGCGATTGCTACCGCGAAAATACCGGCGAGAGCGAGCGTGACCAGGGATCGCTTGTGCATGCTGGGAGTCCTCAGCTTCCGGTGATCGCTCCTCGCGAAGCGCAGACCATGGTTTCGCCGGCCTCGCGCGCTGTCAAGGCGCGAGGGCGGCGCTCACCGCTCGGGGAGGGGGGCGACGGAGCGCCTGTCGACTGCCGCGCCGGCCACCGCAGTCGCGTTCTGCAGCACGAAGTCGATCGCCGTGCCGTTCTCGATGCTGCGGAACTTGACCGGGATCTCCCGGTCATCGAGCCAGACTTCCTGCCGCTTGTCGCCCATCACGATGAAATGCCGCGCGGAGACCGGGGCGCCGTTCACGGAAACCGTGTCGTAGTCGCCGCCTGAGATGTACATCGTCGTGATTCTGCCGGTGTCGGTGAAAATCACGGTCTGCTCACCGGTGCGCTTGAGGACCCACGGGTCGGAGGGGGCGATGGTTGCCGGACCGGCGAAGGTGCCGGCCGTCGCATTCACCACGAACTGGTCGCCTTGAGTCTCGCCGTGCACTTCGGAATGCCGTCCGTCCTTCTCGGTGACGCTTTGCAGGGACACCAGCTGATTGCCGTGCATGATCTCGGTGGTGTCGGAGTCCTGGCGGGAGACGACGATGCCCAAGAGCTTCACCGCGATGCGCAGATGCGAGTCGATCCGCGTCGCTTCCGCGCTGCGGTCGATCGTGTCCGTCAACGTGCCGATCTCGCCGTAGATCGGATGCAGGATGGTGTAGACGTAGATATGTTGACCCACGGGCGCCGGCGCTGCGCCTGCGATCAAACCCATCGCGGCGGCAATCGTCCCGACTCGCCTCATGGCAGGTCCCTTCTGGTCGCCTCGACGCGACATGACCAGGGGTATGCCTGCGGGCGGCAATGTCAAGCGAGCAAGCGCCCATGCCGCGCCTCATTTCACCGTTCGGGCAGCGCGACCACATAGCGCTGGTCGATCACCGCGTCGCCGCCGGCGTCGCCCTTCAGCATGTTCTGCGCCTTGTACCAGGCGATCTGGTGCAGGACGTCCTTGACGTCGAGCCTTCCCTCCGCGTCGACCGCGGGGACGCCGAGCTTCGCCTGCTCGACGGTCTGGTTCATGTATTTCGCCATGATCGCCAAGATCGCATCCGCCTCGGGCCCGTCGCGGCGGGCGCCGTCGGGGCCGGTGAAGGCGTCGTGGAATTCCTTGGCGCCCTTGCGATAGGCGCGCAGGAAGGCCTCGACCATGTCGTGCCGGTCGGTGGCGGTCTTGGCGGTGGCGAACACCGCCTGGATCTGCCACGGCGTCTCGTCGCCGACATAAGCCATGAGCCGCACGTCGCCGCGCGCGATCGACGGCATTACCGGCACCAGCGGCATCACCGCGGCGTCGGCCTGCCCGCCGGTCGCGGCCGAGATCGCGTTCGCTACCGACTGCACCGGCAGCACCCGCACGGTCTTGAGATCGACGCCGTATTTCTCGGCGGCGAGCGCCACCGAATAATGCGACGGCGAGCCGATCTGCGGCACCGCGACCGAGTGGCCGCCGAGGTCCTTGAGCGACTTCCACCCCGCCTCGTAGGCGCGGTTCGATTCGACGATGGTGAGGAACTTGAAGCCCGGCGCCTCGCGCACCGAGCCGGCGACGATCCGAATGACGCCCTGCGCGCCAAGCCCGTAGAGCGCGCCGGAGAGGCCAGTGGCGCCGAATTCGATCGCGCCCGACGCCACCGCCACCGCGACCGGCTCGGCCGACACGAACGGCACAAACTCGACATCGAGTCCCTCGGCCGCGAAATAGCCCCTCTCCTTGGCCACGAAGAGATGGCCGACTCCGCCGGTGCCGATCCCGACCTTGATCGCCTCGGCAGCGGCGTGCGAAGCGAACGCGCACGACGCCAGCGCCAGCGCGCGAAGAACGGTCCCTCGCATGACTGTCTCTCCCCTCCGCCCGCGCCATCCCTATGCCATCGCCGCCGCGGCGGCAATGGAGAGTGCGCTTGACGGGGGCGCGGCGGGGCAGGACACTGGCGGCGTTTCCAAGGGGAGCCCCGTCGAGGGGCTGAGACACCGCTACGGCGCAAGCGACGCGGGAACCCTTCGAACCTGATCCGGATCGTACCGGCGTAGGGACAGGAACGCATGGCCCGAACGGCCGCTCCTCTCCCGCCGCAAGCTCCGGATCGGACATGAATTCGCATCGCGAGGAGAAGGTCATGCCCGAAGGCACGCAGAGAGAGATGTTCAAGGTCTCGACCGGCTCGCTGCCGGCCTCGCGCAAGGTCCATGTCGCGGGGCAGGCGTTCCCCGATCTGCGCGTCGCGATGCGCGAGATCGACATCACGCCGGCGGCGAAGGAGCCGCCGCTGCGCGTCTACGATCCGTCCGGCCCCTATACCGATCCGGCCGCGACGATCGACATCCGCGTGGGATTGCCGCCGTTGCGCGAGAACTGGATTCGTCAGCGCGGCGATGTCGAGGAAATCCCTGGCCGCAACATCCGGCCCGAGGATAACGGCCTCAAGGCGGGCGAGGAGAGCGCGGTGCCGCTGTTCGACCGCATGACGCGCCGTCCGATCCGCGCCAAGAACGGCGCGTCCGTGTCGCAGCTCACCTATGCGCGGCGCGGCATCGTGACCAAGGAGATGGAATACATCGCCATCCGCGAGAATCTCGGACGCGAGCGCATGAAGCAGCAGGGCGCGCGCGATGGCGAATCGTTCGGCGCCTCGATCCCCGATTATGTCACGCCCGAATTCGTGCGCGACGAAGTGGCGCGCGGCCGCGCCATCATCCCCGCCAACGTCAACCATCCGGAAAGCGAGCCGATGATCATCGGCCGCAATTTCCTGGTGAAGATCAACGCCAATATCGGCAACTCGATCGTCACCTCCTCGGTCGCCGAGGAGGTGGACAAGCTGGTATGGGCGATCCGCTGGGGCGGCGACACGGTGATGGACCTCTCCACCGGCAAGAACATCCACACCATCCGCGAATGGATCGTCCGCAACGCGCCGGTGCCGATCGGCACGGTGCCGATCTACCAGGCGCTCGAGAAGGTCGACGGCAAGGCCGAGGACCTCACCTGGGAAATCTTCCGCGACACGCTCTTGGAGCAGTGCGAGCAGGGGGTGGACTATTTCACCATCCATGCCGGCGTGCGGCTGCCGTTCGTGCCGCTGACGGCGAAGCGCGTCACCGGCATCGTCTCGCGCGGCGGCTCGATCATGGCGAAATGGTGCCTCGCCCATCACCGCGAGAATTTCCTCTACGTCAACTTCGAGGAAATCTGCGAGATCATGCGCGCCTACGACGTGAGCTTTTCCTTGGGCGACGGGTTGCGCCCCGGCTCGACGGCGGACGCCAACGACGAGGCGCAGTTCGCCGAGCTGAAGACCCTGGGCGAGCTGACCCAGATCGCATGGCGGCACGACGTCCAGGTGATGATCGAGGGCCCCGGCCACGTGCCGATGCACAAGATCAAGGAGAACATGGACCTCCAGCTTTTGCATTGCCACGAGGCGCCGTTCTACACGCTGGGCCCCCTCGTCACCGACATCGCGCCCGGCTACGACCACATAACGAGCGCGATCGGCGCAGCGATGATCGGCTGGTTCGGCACCGCGATGCTGTGCTACGTGACGCCCAAGGAGCATCTGGGCCTGCCCGACCGCGACGACGTCAAGGACGGCGTCATCGCCTACAAGATCGCGGCGCACGCGGCCGACATGGCCAAGGGCCACCCGACCGCCAAGGAGCGCGACGATGCCCTGTCGCGGGCGCGCTTCGAGTTCCGCTGGCGCGACCAGTTCAACCTCTCGCTCGACCCCGAGACGGCGGAGAGCTTCCACGACCAGACGCTGCCCGCCGACGGCGCCAAGCTGGCCCATTTCTGCTCCATGTGCGGGCCGAAATTCTGCTCGATGAAGATCTCGCAAGAGGTCCGCGAGTACGCCCAGAAAGGCATGGAAGAGAAAAGCCGCGACTTCCGCGCCGAGGGCGGCGAGCTCTACAAGGTGCTCGAAGGCAAGGTCGCGGCGATCGATCCGTAACGGGCGGCCCATGGGCGATCCGACCTCGCGCTATTACCCCGAGCGGCCCTTCGCCTGCGCGCTCGCGGTGTGCCGGCGCGGCGAGCGGGTGTTCCTGGCGCGGCGCGCGATGGGGCCAGGCATCGGCCGGTGGGGCTTTCCGGGCGGCATGCAGGAACTGGGCGAGACCATCGAAGCGGGTGCCGCGCGCGAACTCCTCGAGGAGACCGGCATCGAGGCCGAGCCATTGCGGATCATCGGCGGCTCGAACGTGATCGGCCGCGACGAGCAGGACCGGGTCCGCGCCCATTTCACCCTGATCGCGGTGCTGCTCGAGTGGCGGGCGGGCGAGGGCGCGCCGATCGAGGACGCCTCCGAGGTCGGCTGGTTCACCCTCGACGAAGCGGCCGCGCTCGATTCCTTCCCGGACGCCATGCCCTTGATGCGGCTGGCGTTCGGGGCGGTCGACGGCGCCGATTAGGGCCGCGGCCTCGGTCTTGCCAGGGCGGGCTGACACAGGCCGCAATCGATGCGGGCCTTGGCGTTGTTGAGAACCGGCTTCTGGCGGCGCAGCTTGTCGGCGATCTTGAGCGCCTGCTTGTAGGTCGAGGCGGGTTCCCAATCGTAGGCATCGCCGCGCCCGGCTTCCGTCCCGCTCTTGCCGGCGCCCGCCTTGCACACGACGCAGCTGGTGCGGTGAATGCGAAGCCTTCGCAGGATCGCGTTCCAGTGGACGTAATAGGCGGCCATTCGCCCATGATCCCAGGGATTTTATACCTTTATATTAAAGGTGG
Organism: Allostellaceae bacterium; assembly: GCA_035604615.1. Classification (GTDB taxonomy): domain Bacteria; phylum Pseudomonadota; class Alphaproteobacteria; order ATCC43930; family CGMCC-115725; genus DATJLY01. The sequence continues at coordinate 167,626 of DATNID010000026.1, forward strand.
AGAGCCGGCCCATCCGCGCGGGCGCCGATTCGACCGTCTTCTTGCAACGCCGGCCGTTGCCGGATAATGTCGGCCCCTCTTCAACAGCAGAAAGGAGGTGACCCAGTGTCTCTTTGTACAGGCTCGGGTCGCCTCGAAGTGTCTGAATAGCCAAGAGCGTTCTGGCTTTCGGGACTTCCCGGCCGACAAGGGGCGCAGGCGGAGGCGAGCGATCGCCACAGGCCACGCGCCGTGACGCAGACCCTGGCAGGGGTGCCAAGCCCTTGCCGGGGTCTCTCATTTCCGGGGCCGGCCCCCATGTGCTAAACCGCCCCGCCATGAGCGAGCCCGAGTCGATCGCCGGTCTCAGCGTCGTGCGCACCGTCGCTTCGCTCAGGCGTGCGGTTGATGGGTGGCGCGCGGAGGGCGCGAGCGTCGGCCTGGTGCCGACCATGGGCGCACTCCATCGCGGCCACATGGCGCTGGTGGCGCGGGCCAGGGAAGCGTGCGGCCGGGCGGTGGCAAGCCTCTTTGTCAATCCCGCCCAGTTCGGCCCCAACGAGGATTTCGCCCGCTATCCCCGCGACGAAGCCGCCGACGCGGCCATGCTCAAGGCCGGCGGCTGCGACTTGCTCTACGCGCCGGGCGTGGCCGAAATCTATCCGCCCGGCTTTGCCGTCACGGTCGATCCCGGTCCCATCGCCGCGCTGCTCGACGGACGCTTCCGCCCTGGCCACTTCCAGGGCGTCGCCACGGTGGTGGTGAAGCTGCTGCTCCAGGCTCGGCCCGACCTCGCCTGCTTCGGCGAGAAGGACTACCAGCAGCTCCAGATCGTCACCCGCCTGGTGCGCGATCTCGACATCCCGGTGCGGATCGAGCCGGTCGCGATCGCGCGCGAGCCGGACGGGCTCGCGCTCAGCTCGCGCAACGCCTATCTGACGACCGAGGAACGCGCGCGCGCGCCGGCGCTCAACCGCGCGCTGGTCGCCGCGGCGAGCCACATGCGCGCCGGGGCGCAGCCGCGCGCGGTCGAAGCGCAAGCCACAAATTTGTTGCTCGCGGCGGGCTTCGCCAAGGTCGATTACGTCGCCGTCTGCGACGCCGCGACGCTCGAGCCGCTCGCTTCGCTCGACCGTCCCGCCAGAATCCTCGCTGCCGCCTGGCTCGGCCGCACCCGCCTCATCGACAACGTCGCGTTAGCGCCGCGGGGTTGAGAGGCCGCGCAGAAGCTCTTCCGTCTCGGCGGCGAGCTTGCGCGTCACGTCGCCGGCCGGGAGCGCGCGGCCGAGCGAAGCCGCCTGGCCCGCCCACAGCGGCGAGAATTCGCTCGACCCTTGCGCCTCCGCCTTGGCGCGCAACGGCGCCAGCGCGCCCCCGGCCAGCGGAAATTCCGGCGCGAGGTCCGAGATCGGCCCCAACTCGCGCATCACGCGCGTGACAATGCCGCGCGCCGGCCGTCCGGTCATCACGTTGGTGAGCGCGGTGCCCTCGGCACGCGCTTCCTTGAGCGCCGTGCGGTGCAGCGCGGAGATCTTCGATTCGGGGCACCACAGATAGGCCGTGCCGATCTGCGCGGCGGCCGCGCCGAGCGCCAGCGCGGCCGCGATGCCGCGCGCGTCGGCGATGCCGCCGGCGGCGATCACCGGCACCTTCACCGCGTCGACGATCTGCGGCACCAGGGCGAAGGTGCCGACCTGGCCCGCGATGTCGCCGGCGAGGAACATGCCGCGATGGCCGCCGGCCTCGAAGCCTTGCGCGATCACGGCGTCGGCGCCGTTCTCCGCGAGCCAGACCGCCTCCGCGACGGTGGTGGCCGAAGACAGCACGACGCACCCCGCCGCCTTCACCCTTTTCACCAAGCGCGGTGCAGGTAGGCCGAAATGAAAGCTCACCACCTCCGGCTTGAGCTCCTCCACCGCTTCGCACAGCGCCGCGTCGAAGGGCGCGCGGTTGCTGGTCGGCACCGGCGCCGCGGGATCGATCGCCAGCTCACGGTAATAGGGCGCGAGACGCTCGCGCCACTGCGCCTCGCGCGCGTTGTTGAGCGCGGGCGGCGCGTGGCAGAAGAAATTGAGATTGACCGGCCTCCGGGTGCGGCCGCGGAATTGCGCCACCTGGTCGCGCAGCGCCTGCGGATTGAGCATGGCGGCGGGGATCGAGCCGAGCCCGCCCGCCTCCGACACGGCGGCGACAAGCTCCCAATCCATCGCGCCCGCCATCGGCGCCAGCACGATCGGCAGCTCGATCTTGACGCGATCGAGGAAGCGGCGGTCAGGTCCCATGGCGATTCCCTCGCGCGTGAATGTCGAGGAGCGTTGGCAGACGCGGGCGCTCTCCGTTCAGGCGGAACCGTCGTGCGTCCTTCGACTACGCTTCGCTCCGCTCAGGATGAGGGACATTGTACATCGTTCCTCATCCTGAGCGGAGCGTGCGTCAGCGCGCGCAGTCGAAGGACGCACCGCATCGACGCGGTTCATGCTCCGGTCATTCGAGTACGTCGTCGGCGCGCGTCAGCAGCGACTGCGGCACGGTAAGGCCTAAGCTCCTCGCCGTGTTCAAGTTGATCACCAGATCGAACGTGGTCGGCTGCTGCACCGGAAGGTCGGCCGGCCGGTCGCCCTTGAGCACCCGCGCCGCATAGGCGCCGAGCTGGCGATAGACGGCGGGCACGTTGGTGCCATAGCTCATCAGTCCTCCGGCTTCGGCCTGATCGCGATCATAATAGCAAGTTGGGATCGCGTAGCGTGCCGCCAGCGCGATCAACGGCCCGCGGACCGAGACGTTGCCCCAGATCGGCAGGCCGGAGAGGAGCAGCGCGCCGATCCGCTCCGCTTTCATCGTCGCAAAGGCGGCCTCGAGATCGCCGGCGCCGCTTGCCTTAAGCACGCGCACCCGCAACCCCAATTTTTGCGCCGAAGCCTGTACCACCGCCACATTATCCGCCTCGCGCTCCGGCTCGCCCGCGTCCGCGAGAAAGCCGATCGTCGTGGCCGTCGGCGCCATCTCGTGGAGCATCTCCACGCGCTTCGCCTGAAGCGCAAGCTGCAAGAGGGTGATGCCCGTGACATTGCCGCCGGGCCGGCCGAGACTGGCGACGAACCCCGCTACGACCGGGTCTTCGCCGACGAGGAAGACGATCGGAACGGTCTTCGTCGCCGCTATTGCCGCGCGCGTCGACGCATCGCCGCCGCAAGCGAGCATCACGTCGACCCGGCGTTCCGCCAGGTCCGCCGCCAGCGCCGCCAGCCGATCCGCTTGCCCCCGCGCCCAGCGATACTCAATCGTAACGGTGCGGCCCTCCACAAATCCGGCATCGCTCAAGCTTTGCTTGAATGCGGCCAGGAGGGTCGGCCGTTCCTCCGGCGAATAGCCGTTGAGGTAGCCGACGACCGGCATAGCTTTCGCTTGCGCCCGCGCCGCGAACGGCAGCGCGACCGCCGCGCTGCCCGCGAGAGCGATGACCGCGCGCCGCCTCATGCGATCGTCAACTCTCCGCCGCGGCGCGCGCTGTTGTCGGCGCGGCGGCGGCGTATTCGGGGACGAGCGCCGCGAGGTCGGCCAGCGCGCGGTCCTCGTGCCGCTCGCGCGCCTGTTCGGCAAGCTCGTCGAGCGAGCGCTGCAGCATGGCATAGTCGCCCGTCCTGGGCGCGGCGAGCAGGATGCCTTGCGCCTTGGTCGGCAGCGGCTTCTCGCCGGAGTGGAACAGCTCCTCCTGGAGCTTCTCGCCCGGGCGCAGGCCGATGAAGTCGATCTTGATGTCGCGGTCGGGCTTCATCCCCGCGAGCCGGATCATCTGGCGCGCGAGATCGACGATCTTGATCGGCGCTCCCATGTCGAGCATGTAGATCTTGCCGCGCTCCTGATCGGCGATGCCGAGCGCCGAGGCTTGCAGCACCAGCTCCACCGCCTCGCGCACCGTCATGAAGAAGCGCGCGATCTCGGGATGGGTCACGGTCAGGGGACCGCCCGAAGCGAGCTGGCGCTGGAACAGCGGCACCACCGAGCCCGTCGAACCCAGCACGTTGCCGAACCGCACCGTGACATAGCGCGTGCCCTGCGCGCGCTTGGCTTCGACGATGTCGAGCGCCTGGCACAGGCTCTCGGCGAGCCGCTTGGTCGCGCCCATCACGTTGGCCGGGTTGACCGCCTTGTCGGTCGAGATCATCACCATGGTCTTGACGCCGAAGGCGCGGCACGCCTCGGCGACGTGGCGCGTGCCGAGCACGTTGGTGAGGATGCCCTCGCACGGGTTGGCCTCGACGATCGGCACGTGCTTCAGCGCGGCGGCGTGGAACACGAGGTCGGGCCGCTCCGCCGCCACCGCCTCCTCGACCCGGCGGCGGTCGCGCACGTCGCCGATGAGCGCCGCGCGCGGCAATGCGGGGAAGGTCTCGCCGATCTCGCGATCGATGGCGTAGAGCGCGAACTCGCCGTTGTCGAGAAGCGCCAACCGCGCCGGACCGAACGCGGCGATCTGGCGCGCCAGCTCGGCGCCGATGGTGCCGCCGGCGCCGGTGACGAGGACGCGCCTGCCTGCGACCAGCGCCTTCATGGCGGCGCGGTCGAGCACGGTCTGCGGCCGCCCCAACAGATCCTCGATCGCGATCGGCTCGACGCGGCGGGTCGCGTCCTCGCGCGTCTCCTGGAAATCGGTGAGGCGCGGCAGGCGGGCCAACGGGATGCTTAGAGCATCGGCGATATCGAGGAGGCGCCGCACCTCGGCGCCGTCGAGGCTGCGGGTGCTGATGACGATGCGCTGCGGCCGGTCGTCGCGGCGCGAGAGATTCGCCACCACCTCTTCGATCTCGTCCAGCGTGCCCAGCACCGGCACGCCGCCGATGTCGCGCCCGACGCGCATCGCGCTGTCGGCGATGAGGCCGACGACGCGATAGATGCGCGCCGGGTCGCGCTGCGTCGTGCGGATGAAGAGATCGGCGTCCTCGCGCGCGCCGATCACCAGGACCGGGATCGGCACGTGGCTCGCGCGCTCGAGGATGTGGTCGAGATTGCGGTCCTTGAAGACGCGATAGGCGAAGCGCGGGCCGCCCAGCAGCGCCACGAGCATGAGCCAGTTGATGACGACGACCGAGCGCGGCAGGTCCTGGAGGCGCGTCGCCAGGAAGGTCAGCGGGAAGAAGACGAGGATGACGATCGTCGCCGCCTTCACCAGCGCCAGGAGATCGGGCAGCGAGGCATAGCGCCAGATGCCGCGATAGAGCCCGGTCGACAGGAACACGATGCCCGCGACCGCGGCGAAGGCAATGTCATAGCTCCAGATGAGCGACGGCTTGTAGCCGAAAATGCCGTTGCCGACGCGCAGATAGAACGACAGGACGAAGGACAGCGCCGCCATGACGACGTCATGGCCGAACGCAGCCCAGGCCCGGCTTCCCATCCTCATCGACGACTCCGTGAGCGCGGCGGCGACGTTAGGAGACGCGGCCTCGCCCCGGCAAGCGGAAAGCGCGCCCGCACGTGACAAGCGTGGGCCCGCCGCGCATAGTCCGGCCCCTATGCTCTATGTCTTCAGCAAGCTGTTCGAGATCGTGGCGCAGCCGGGCAATCTGCTGGTGCTGCTGCTTGCGCTCGGCGTCATCCTGTTCGCCCTCGGTGCGCGGCGCTGGGGCGGTACGCTGATCGTGCTCGTGACCCTTGCCTTCGTCGCGATCATGGTGCTGCCGCTGGGGCGGTGGGCGAGCGAGCCGCTCGAGCGGCGCTTTCCCCAGGCGCAGCTGCCGGACCGCATCGACGGCATCATCCTCCTGGGCGGCGCGGTCAGCATCGCCCTCACCAAGGCCAACGGCCAGGTCGCGCTCAACGACATGGCCGAGCGCATCACCGAGACCCTGGCGCTGGCGCGGCGCTATCCCGACGCGCCGGTGCTGCTCTCGGGCGGCGATCCCTCGCTGGTGCCGATCGGCCTCACCGAGGCTGCGGCGACGCAGACGCTCCTCGCCGCCGACGGGCTCGATCCGCGCCGCATCCTGCTCGAGGACCGCTCGCGCAACACGTGGGAGAACGCGGTCTATTCGAAGGAAATGGCCAAACCCAAAGAGGGCCAGGTCTGGGTGCTGGTCACCTCGGCCAACCACATGCCGCGCGCGATGGGCTGCTTCCGGCGCGCCGAATTCGACGTCGTGCCCTATCCGGTTGACTACAACACCGGCCCGCGGGCGCTCTTCAACACCAGCTTCTCGGGCGACCTGCATCTCCTCGGCGAAGCCGCGCACGAATGGATGGGGCTCGTCGCCTATCGGCTCTTGGGCCGCACCGACGCGCTCCTGCCGGCGCCGATCTCCGCGACCAGCGCGCGATAGACCGCGACCGTCGCGGCGCCGACCGCAACGTCGGAGAATCCTTCTGCGACGATGCGGCGGCTGGCCTCGCCGAAGCGCCGGCGAAGATCGTCCTCGCGCGCGAGGCGCGCCATCGCATCGGCAAGTGCCGCCTCGTCGCCCGGCGGCACCAGCAGCGCGTTGACGCCGTCGCGCGCGATGGCGCGCGTGCCGGGAACGTTGGTGGCGACGATGGCGCGGCCCATCGCCGCCGCCTCGATCAGGCTCAGCGGCACACCTTCGCCGCCGAGCGAGGCGAGCGCCGCCACATGCGCCGCGCGCCACACCGCGCGAATGTCCTCGACCGCGCCGAGCCACGTCACCCCGGGTAGCGCGCGCCAGCGCTCCAATGTCGCGCCGTCGATCGCGCTCGGATTCTCGGGATCGGAAGCGCCCGCGAGCACGAGCCGCGCTTCGCTGCCGCGCTGGCGCAGACGCTGGTGCGCCGCGACCAGGGTTGCCACGCCCTTGATCGCGATCATCCGTCCGCCATAGGCGATCACCACTGGCGGCGGCGGCTCGGGCGCGGGCGCAAAGCGCGCGAGGTCGACGCCCGAGCCGGCGATCACGGTGATGCGCTGTGCTTGCGCCGGCCGCAGCGCAGCGAGCGCGGCGCGGTCCTCCTCGTTCTGCACGATGACGCGGGCGCCCGGCCGCAGCAGCAGCATGGGCCAGGCGAGCCGCGCGAGGAGCGCGATCAGCCGCGCGCCGGGACCGGGTGCGCTCGCGAGGTAGCCTGCGCCCGCGATCATGCTGACGACGCCGGGCACGCGCGCAATCCTGGCCGCGATGCCGCCCAAGAGCGCCGCTTTCAGCGCGACGTGATGCACCAGCAGCGGCCGCTCGCGGCGATAGAGGCTGGCGATCTCGCCGATCGCGGCGAGGCTCGCCAAGGGGCCGATGCTGCGGCGGCGCCAGCCCAGCGGGTGGAGCGCGAAGCCCTCGGCGCGGATGCGCTCGCCATGGGCGGCGACCCGGGTGGCGACCGCGACCGCGAACCCCGCGTCCCGCGCCGCGCGCGCCATCGGCAGGCGGTGCGACCAGAAATACCAATCCTCGGTGACGAGGAAGATGAGCTTGGCGTCAGCCATGGTCGCGATACCAGCGGCAGGTCGCGGCGATGCCGTCCTCGAGCGCGACGCGCGGCCGCCATCCCAGCGTCTCGCGCGTGGCCCCGTCATCGACGCGGAGCGACGCGATCAGGCGCTCGACAACGTCGCTGCGGCCGAAAAGCTTTGCCAACGCGATCAATGCGCCGGGCGGGCAGGGGAGGAGAATCGCGCCGCGCCCGAAGCCCCGCGCGATGAGGCGAACGAGATCGGGGGTCGAGACCTCGCGCTCATCGCGCAGTAGGAAGGCGCGGCCCGGCGCGCGCTCGTGCGTCAGCACCAGCGCGACGAGATCGAGGAGATTGTCGAGATGAACGAAGCTGCGCCGGTTCGCGATGCTCGCCAGCGGCAGCGGCACCCGGCGCATCACGAGGCCCATGAGGACGCGGAAATTGGCTTTGACGCCCGGGCCGTAGACGAGCGGCGGGCGCAGCACCACGAGCGGCGCGCCGGTTGCCGTCATCGCCGCCTCGACCCTCGCCTTGGCGCGGCCATAGGGATCGGCCGGGGCGAGCGGATCGCCGGCGCGAAAAGGAAGCGCGCCGCTTACTTCGCCATGGGCCTTGATCGAGCTCAGTAGCACGATGCGCTCGACGCCCTCGCGCCGCGCGGCGGCGGCCAGCGCGTGCGCGGTGGCGGCCTCATCCTCGATCCAGTCCTCGCCCGGTCCCGGCGCGGCGTGGGCGCGGCCGGCGAGATAGACGACAGCGCGCGCGTCGGCGAGAAGGGCCGGCCACGGCGACGCAGCATCGAGCGTGCCGGTGGCGCGGTTAACGATGCCGACGCCGAACGTTTGCGGCGCGCGGGTCGCCGCGATGACGCTCTCGCCGCGCGCGGCAAGGTGCGCCACCAGCGCACGGCCGATGAAGCCGCCGGCGCCGAGCACGAGCACGCCATGCCTAGCCATGCCTGGAGCGGCGCTGCATGAGGGCGAGCAGGATCGCCACCACCGCGACGGCGAGCGCGAGCGCGGTGCCGGGGAGACGCAGCGCCAGCAGCGCCAGCGCCACCAAACCCAGATCGCACACCAGGATCATGCGCGCCACCGCCGCGTGGTCTCCGTCGCGTCCCAATGCGCGCTGATAGAAATGCTCGCGATGCGCTTGCCAGAAGGGCGCTCGCCGCGCCACCCGCCGCGCCAAGGTGATGGACGCGTCGGCAACGTAATAGAGCGGCAGGATCAGCGCCGGCGCCCACATCCCCCGCGCGGCCAGCAGCAGCAGCAGCCAGCCGATGAGATAGCCCAGCGGCACGCTGCCGACATCGCCGAGGAAGATCTTCGCCTTGTGCCAGTTCCAGCGCAGGAATGCCGCACCCGCGGCGGCGGCGGCCAGCGCCAGCGCCGCCATTCCGTCGCCGCCCGCCCCGGCCACGCCCAGCACCAGTGCGATGCCGCCGCCGAGCATCGCGGTCTCGATCCCGGCGATGCCGTCGATCCCGTCCATGAAATTATAGAGCTCGACGAACCACAGCCACGCGAGCGCGGCGGCGGCGCGGTCGAGGAGCGGCGGCAGCGCGCCCTGGAAAACCGCGCCCTGCGGCATCGCGGCGACCCCGACCAGTACCATGAGCGCGTGGGCGGCCAGCCGGAGCGGCACCGGCAAGCCGCCGAGATCGTCCCGCCACGACAGCACCGCCAGCCCGCAGGCGCAGGCCACCGCCACGACCGTGCCAGCGGGGGCATCGCGCGCGGCGATCGCAAGCCAGCCCACCGCGAGGACCGCCACCACGGCCAAGCCGCCCCCGCGCGGCACCGGCGCGTCGTGCGAGGAGCGCGCCACCGGCCGGTCAAGAATTTCATGCGCGAGGAGCCACCGCCGCAGCGCTCCCGTCAGCCCGATCGTGGCCGCGAACACAGCAGCGGCGACGCCGGCCGCCCATCCCCATCCCATGCGCCGTGTGATAGGCGAGCGCCGCCCGCCGCGCAACGCGGGCCACCGCGATCACGCCGGGCTGAAAAAAAAGAGCAGCCGAACGATCGGCTGCTCTTCCGCTGCGGTTACGGAGAAATCGTCAGGCGCGCTTGCGGCGGCGGAGCGCTCCCAGGCCAATCAGTGCGGCGCCGAACAGCGACAGCGACGCCGGCTCGGGGACCGCCGGCGGGTCGCTGATCGTGCCGTAGGCGATGTTGTCGATCTCGAACGCGGCCGAGGTTCCGTCGGAGAACGTGACGCTGTCGATGTCGAAGCCGGCGAGCGTTCCGAAATCGACATATTCGTTGGTTGCGGTGTTGGTCTGGTTGGCGGAATTCTGGCTGAGAATGTCGCCCGTCAGGTCGGCGCCGGTGAAGGTGTAAGTGTTTCCGTCGCTGAGCAAGAAGGAGATCGTATTGGCGCTGTCGATCGAGCCCCAATAGAGGCCGAAATAATTGGCGTGCAGCGCCGGGTTGATGGCGACCGTCTCGCTCCCGCCGGTAGTGCCGGGGCGCGGAACCGAAAGATAGGGCGTGCTGTCGGCCCAGGGCGTCGCGGCGGACCCGGACGTGCCGACGACGATCCCGCCGCCCGTTCCGCTGAAGGTGAGATTGCCAATCGTGCCGGCCGGCATCGCGCCGTAGTCCGTAAAGAAAGACGAAGGTCCCGAGCTGCTCGCGCAGGTTGCAGGGGACACCGCCGCCGAGCCATTGACGCCGTCGAAATTGAATTCCGTGGCGCCGGACCCGAGGAAGGTGCTGTGATTGCCGGTGCCGCAATTGACGCCGGGCACGCCGTCCTGGAAGCCGGTGATGCTGATCGGCGCGGCATGGGCCGGCGACGCCACGAGCACGGCGGCGAGCGCAACGGCGGTCATCGCGCCGCCGAGAACCTTTGCCACGGGAATATTTGCAGATGCGCGAGCGGTCATTTTGTCTAGCCCTTTTAAGTAACCTTACCGGGACGAACGCCCCTCGCGCTTGCCTTGCGTCCCCCAGTGCAAGAGTCGGGCCGCTTTTGAAACTCGTCGTCGCCGCAACCCCTTAGCCGAAACGCGCCGGTGCGCCACAGCGGAAGTGTAAAATTTCCCCATGGTTAATGCGGTAATGTATTGTTAATGGGCGCGTTTCCTGCGGCGCCGCTAGTCGATTTCGGCCACCACCCAGACGGCGACGCCCGACGCGATCACGTCGCGGCACAAGGTCACGGTCTGGGCATGCGTCTTGCCGTTCTTGTCGGCGCTCTCTTTGACGTCGCGGCAGACATGGCCGTGATGCGAGCGGTAGGGATCGCCGGTCGCGACCGCGCTGCCCGAGGCGGTGACGTCGTCCGCGCCGCCTTGCGCCTGCCATGCGATCGAAGCGCCGGTCTCGGCGACGGCGGCGCGCTCACTGGCATTGGCGAGGCTGCGCCGCTCGTCGTAGGTGAGCCAGTCCCTGAGCCCGGCGCCGACCACGCTGTCGACCGCGCCGTCGGGCACGTCAAGCGCGTAAGGCCCGGCGATGAGCGTGCCGGAGCGTCCGCCCTGGACGGTCTCGACCGGCGGCGGCAGAGGATCGATGAAGCGGCCGATATAGCCCGGATGCTGGAGCTTGGACTGGAGATCGGACGGGAGATCGGCGAGCTGGGCGCAGCCTGCGAGCGCCAGCAGCGGCAGCGCAAATGCGGCGCCTCGGTTATACTGGCGTCCATGCGATGGCGACTCGCCGCGATGATTTTTGCCGTCATGCTCGCGCCATGGGGCGCGGGCGCGCAATTCTACGATCTCGACGGCGCCTATCATTGCGTCACCGCGCCCGATCAGGCCTGCGACAAGGAAGCGCCGGGCGCGCCCGGCCGTCCCGCGCAGGCGCCGCAATCTTCCGCCAAGGACAAGGACGAGCCGCCGCCGCCGACTTTCGGCGAGATCATCGAGCGGGTGAAGCGCCGCGCCGCGACCGAGGCCGACATCCGCCTCCTCGAGCAGCGCGCCGAGGCCAAGGACCCGCGCGGCATCGAAGTGCTCGCCTGGTGCAAGCTCAACGGCATCGGCACCGCGGCGGACGTGGTCGCGGCCTACCGGCTCTACCGCGCGGCGGCCGCGCTCGGCGTCGCCAACGCCAAGACCAACGAGACCGCGATCTACGAGTCCCGGCTCACCTCCGCCCAGCGGCAGCAGGTGCTGAAGGAGAACGCGCGCTGACCGTGCCATCGCGCCAGTCTGCGTCGGACCCGTAAAGGTCCCGTTAACCGCTCCTTGCGCGCGGCGGAATGGCGCATTTTTTCACTCGATCACGGCGTCGGCGACAGTCAACAACTGAGGCGGCACGGCGAGACCAAGCGCGGCGGCGGTCTTCAGATTGATCACGAACTCGTATTTCTTCGGCGATTGCACCGGAAGATCGGCCGGTGCTGCGCCGCGAAGGATGCGATCGACGTAGGAGGCGGCCTCCCGCACCTGGAAGAGCTGATCATAGCCATATGTCATCAGTCCGCCCTCGGTCGCGAAATTGCGGATCGGGTAGATCGCGGGCAAGCGGTAATGCGCGGCCGCCCCAATGACTCGAGTGCGGTGGCCGATGGTGAACGGGTCTCCCGGAACGATCAGGCCGCCGTTAGGTTCGCGGGCGAAGTTCGCAATCGATGCGTCGATTTCGGCTTTCTCGTGAACCTGCATCGGCGTGACCTCGACCGAGAAGGACGCGGCGGCAGCCTCGATCCATCGTTCGAAAAGTGGCGTGTCGGGATTGGCGGTCGGATTGAACACAGTCGCGACACGGCTCAGGCTGGGCGACATCTGCTTCAGCAGTTGCAACCACTTGCCGCCGATCGATGGTTCATGCTGGACGAACCCCGTCATGTTTCCGCCGGGCCGCGCGATGCTGACGACAAAGCCATGGCCAACCGGATCGTCCACGAGCAGGAAAACAATCGGAATTGTTCGGGTCGCCTGATGCGCCGCCGCGACAGCGATTTCGTTGAAGGCCACGATCACGTCCGGCGCAAGGGCGACAAGGTCGGCAGTCGTCGCGCCCAGAATCTTGGTATCTCCGCTGGGGACGCCGCGCGCTTCGATCCGCAGGTTCCGGCCTTCGACCCAGCCGAGATCCCTGTAGCCCTGCTTGAGCGCCGCGAAGTTCAGCTGATAACCGGGATCCTCGACCGGGATCGCTCCGAGATTGCCGACCACCCGAATCCGCTCGCTCGATTGGGCGATCGCCCTGCGCGGTCTCGCTAAGGCGGCGCTCGCTAGCAACGCCACGAACTCGCGCCGCTTCACCGTCCCCGCTCCCCCCGCCCCGGCCCACACGCGGTAGCTTAGCACAGGCAAGGTGGCGCGCACTTCCCCCGCATGGTCGCCTCATAATGCTATACAGGCGCGATGACCGACGGGTTCTCCGCCTATTACGATGCCACCTCGGCGCGGCCGCCGCGGGCGACCCTGATATTCGCGCTGCAGCGGTTCGGGGCGCGGACCGGCTTCGCTGTCGATCTCGGCTGCGGCGAGGGGCGCGATACGATCGAGCTGCTGCGCCGCTCCTGGTCGGTGTTGGCGATCGACGCCGAGGCGGAGGCGATCCGACGGCTGCGCGCGCGGCCCGATCTTCCGCAAGGCGCCGCGCTCGAAACCCGGGTCGCGCGCTTCGAGTCGTGCCCATGGCCGCGCTGCGATCTGGTCAATGCCAGCTTCGCGCTGCCGCTGGTGGCGCCGGATCTGTTCGAGCCGCTGTGGGACCGGATCGTCGCGTCGCTAAAGCCGGGCGGGCGCTTCGCGGGCCAGCTCTATGGCGCGCGCGATGGCTGGGCGGGCCGCGCCGGCGTCACCCATCACGACCGCGAGGGGATCGAGCGGCTCCTGTCAGGGCTCGCGATCGAGATGCTGGACGAGGAAGAGAGCGACGCCGTCACCCCGCGCGGCACGGCCAAGCACTGGCACATCTTCCACGTCGTCGCGCGGGCGCCGTCCTAGCGCCAGCCGCGATGGCCCCAGTAGCCGCCGCCGAAGCCGAGCGTGATTCCGCCCACCACCGGCGGCCCGTAGGCATAGCCGGGCGGATAGTAGCCGGGCCCGTAGCCATAGGCGGCCGGCGCGGGCGGCGGCGGGTAATAGACGCAAGCGCCGAGCGCCAGGAGCGACGCGGCAAGGCAGGCCAGGCGCGCTACGCGCGCGGACTTCGTCTTCATCATGTCAGATCCTCAACCGACGATGCGCCAGGAGCCGTCGGGCTGGCGGCAGGCAGTCCCGGTCACCTCTTGCGGCGCGCCGCCGATGACCATGGTCGAGCTATAGGGGCGGCATTCGCCCTGGGGCGAGGCGGGCCCGGGTGCCTGCATGGGCGGCGCATAGGAAGCCGGCTGCGGCGGATAAGAGTAGGCCGGCGGATAGGAATAGGCTGGCGGGTACGAATAGGCCGGCGGGTAGGAATAGGCCGGCGGATAGGCGTAGGACGGCGCATAGTAATAGGCCGGCGCCGGATAAGCCGGCGCATAGAACGGCAGCCCGATGCCGATCCCGACCCGGACCCGCGCATCGGCGGGAGACGGCGTCAGCAAGACTCCCGCCGCGCCGAAGGCGAAGCCGGCCACGACGAGCGCACGCGCGAGATTGCTTTTGACCATCGCTTACCTTCCCCGGCGAAGGTTGCACGGAATTCATCCGCGTGCCCGCGCCGTAATGACTCTTCCTCGTACCATTCTACGGCCCGCCGCGGTGTGTCATCCCTGACCCAAACATTGAACCAAAGGGTGGGGCCGCATAGGATCGCGGTCCCTGGGAGAACGAGATGGGCGACGGCGACCAACGCGGAGAAGCCGGGATTCGCCTGCGCCGCCTCCGCGCGCCCATTCAGCCGAACGCGCTGACCAAGCTGGCGGTTCCGGCCGGGCCGGGGCTGCCGTCGCGCGCAGCCGCCAATGAGGCCGCCGCCATCGCAGCCTTTCTCCGCGGCCGCATCCGCGCGGTGCTGGTGCGCGCTTCGCACGGGCGCTCGCTCGCGCGCATGCTCGATGCGATCGACGCGCTGGGGGCCGAGTGCGCGCAGAAATTCGAGACGGCGCTCGCGCAAGCGGCCGCGCGCGACCCGGCGCGCGGCGCCGAGCTCCGATCGATCGCGTGCCGGCGCGGCTGCGCCTTCTGCTGCCATGTCGAGGTCGACGTGACGCCGCTCGAGGCGATCCGGCTGGCGCGGCGCGCGCCGGGTCACGCCGCGGCGCCTGCGCCCCAGCGCCACGCGCCCTGTCCGCTCCTGGTCGAGGGCGCGTGCTCGCAATACGAAGCGAGGCCCTATGCCTGCCGCGCCGTGTTCTCGCCCGACGCCGGGCGCTGCGAGCAAGGCTTCCTCGCGGACCAGGCGGTCGCGGTGCCGAGCCTCGATTGGCCGCGTTACCTCGCTTCCGGCTACATCACCGGCGAGATCGCGGCGCTCGACGATCTCGGGCTGGCGAGCCACATGGTCGTGCTGCGCCGCGCGCTGGCGGTCCTGAGCGCCGACCCGGACGCGGTGCCGCGCTGGCTCAACGGCGCCGACATCTTTCCCCGCCGCGCTTGACGGCACGCCGGGCCGGCGCGGAGAGTGGGGCCAAACGAGGGAGGGAACCGGAATGGGCAACACGCTTCGCAGCGGCCTTGGCGCCGCGCTCTTCGCCGCGCTGGCGCTGGCGCCGGGCGCGCGCGCGGAGAACGAGAAGGCGATCCTCGCCATTCCCGGCACCAACATCCTGTTCCTGGTGCAGTACGTGGCGGCGGACGAGCATCTGTGGTCGAATTTGGGGCTCGACGTCGACGTGCGCTACATCACCGGCATCGGCGCGATGAACGCGGTGATCGCGGCCTCGGTCGAGTTCTCGATGTCGTCGGGCCCGTCGATCACGCGGGCCAACGCGCGCGGCCAGAAGCTGACCGCGCTGTCGACCGCGAATTTCCAATCGGGCCAGGACGTGGTGATCCGCAAGGACATCGCCGACGCCGAGCATTTCGACGCGAACGCGCCGCTCTCCATTCGCGGCAAGATCGTCAAGGGCCGCACCTTCGCGGTGGGCGGCGCCGCCGCCATTCCCGACATCGTGCTGAAAGTGATCGCGCGGGACGCCGGCGTCGCGCGCGACGACGTGACGGTGACGCCGATGCAGCCGCCCGAGTTCATGGCCGCCTTCGCGCGCAAGGCGATCGACGGTTTCAGCAACAGCCCGCCCTTCATCCAGCAGGTGGTGCTGGACGGCACCGGCGTGATGGTGAGCGACGCGACCAAGGGCGAGCCCAAGGAGTTCTCGCCGGTCTCTTCGGTGCTGCTCCTGGCGCGCGCGGATTATTGCCCGGCGCATCCATCGGTGTGCGCCAAGATGGTGGGCGGCGTGACGGCGGCGCTGCGCCTCATCCGCACCGACAAGGAAAAGGCGATCGGTGTGATGAAGGCGCATTTCCCGACCTATAACGACAAGGTGCTGGAGGCGAGCTACGACATGCTGCGCCAGATCACCCCCGACCCGCCGATCACCACGCCCCAGGAGCTCGAGAACGGCGACAACATGAACATCGCCGCGGGCTTCATGAAGCCGGAGGAGAAGCTGCCAAGGTACGACAACATCATCGACAACGAGTTCGTGAAGTGAGGGGATTAGGCGGGCGACGCTAGGGTAGCGCGCCGCGGCGCTCCGCTTCGATGAGATCGAGCGCGACTTCGCGGGCGATGCACCGGGCTTCCGCGCGCGTGCCGGCTTCGACCGTGAGGCCGGGAACGTCCTGGCTCGTCGCGAGGTAGACGCCCTCGGGCAGGCGCCGCACGCGGATCGAGATTCGCTGAGGCATGCGCCATCACGCCGCGCGCGGGCGCACGTCGCGCGCGATCTCGCGGCCGACTTCCTTGGTCGCCTTCGACAGGTCGTGCAGGGTCTGGAGGTTCAGCCAGAACTCCGGACTGGTGCCGAAATAGCGCCCGAGCCGCATTGCCGTGTCCGCCGACACCGCGCGCTGACCCTTGACGATGGCGCCGATGCGGTTGGCGGGAACGCGCAACGCCATCGCGAGCGCGTTGACGCTGAGACCGAGCGGCTTCAAGAACTCCTCCCGCAAAATCGCGCCGGGATGGGTCGTAATGCGCTTCATGGTTCGCTGTCCTCAATGATAATCCACGATCTCGACCTCGACGGTGCCGTCCTTCGTCCAGACGAAGCACACGCGCCATTGATCGTTGATACGAATGCTGTGTTGCCCTTTGCGATTCCCCGCCAGGGCTTCGAGCCGGTTTCCGGGCGGCGCGCGAAGATCGTCCAACGACGTCGCTGCTGCGAGCATGTCGAGCTTGCGCAAGGCCTGCTCCTTGATGCCGGCGAACCGCTTCACCGTCTCCCCGTCCCAGAGCCGTTCGGTATTGCGGTCCCGGAAGCCGAGGATCATGCGGCCGCGATATATTACGCAATGAGTATTACGTCAAGCGTAATATGGCCTGGCCCCTAGTCGCGGTGTCGAGGTGGTGCCGGATGAGAGGATTGAACTCCCGACCTTCGGTTTACAAAACCGCTGCTCTACCGCTGAGCTAATCCGGCGCCCGTCTCCGCCCGCCTTCTAGCGCGTCCCGGCCGCGCGCGGGAAGCGGCTTGAGGCGCGCCATTGCCTGGCCCATGATGACCGCCCATGACCGCGCGTATGGCCGGCATCTCCCGGGCCTTGGTTCTGGCCCTGCTCCTGGCGCTCGGCGCCTGCGCGGCGCCGCGCCCGCCGGCGCCCGGTCCTGCGGCGCAGCCGGAGCGGCCGAGCTTCAGCCAGACCGGCGTCGCGTCGTGGTACGGCAGCGACCACCAGGGCATGGAAACGGCCGACGGCGAGCGCTTCGACATGCACGCCATGACCGCCGCCCATCGCGATCTGCCGTTCCACACGGTCGCGCGCGTGACCAGCGTCGCCACCGGACGGGCCGTGAAGGTCCGCATCAACGACCGCGGACCCCACGTGAAAGACCGCATCATCGACCTTTCGTCCGCGGCGGCGGCGTCGCTCGGCTTGGGCGAGAACGGCGTGATGAATGTGCGGGTCGAGGTGTTCGCGTCCGACCAGTCCCCGTGATCGCCCGGCCCGCCGCGTCCGCGCGCGGCAAGCGTCTTGAGGCGCGCTGGCGCGTGGCCCATGATGCGCCCCAAACGACGCGTGGATGGGCTTCATGTCCCGGGCCTTCGCTTTCGCCCTGCTCCTGGCGCTCGGCGCCTGCGCCGGCCGGCTCTCCCAGCCGCAGAACTTCGTCGTCTTCTTCCCCACCAACGACGCCACCCTCACGCCCCAGGCGCACACGCTGGTGACCCAGATCGCATCCGCCCGCCACGACATGAATCCGTCGCGCGTGGTGGTCGAGGGCCGCGCCGACGGCGGTACGCCGCACGACGCCGAGCTCGCGGACCAACGCGCCCGCGCCGTGATCCAGGCCCTGGTCGAGGCCGGGGTCGATCCCGCCGCCATCGCCAAGGAACAGGGCGCGCCGCCGGTGGGCGATACCGGGGTCGCGGCGCACCAGGTGGTGGTGCGCTTCCTGCCTTAAGGACGCGGCGCGCTCACGCCGCGCGCTCTTGCCTCAGTGCGACGGCGTCGCGCCCGCGCCTGGCGCGGCCATCGCCTGGCGCGACGGGTCCTGCCATTCCGCCATCGACTTCAAATCGTCGGCCGACTTGGCGACGGTGAAGCCTTCCTTCTGCTGGTCCCATTTGAACTGGTCCAGCGGCAGCGCGACGTTGTGCGCGCCGATGCCGAACACGCCGCCCTGGGCGACCACCAGCCGGTCGATGGTCTTGGTGTCGGGCTTCATCAGGACATGGGAGACGCGGCCGAGCTGCTGGTCGCCGCTGCCGAAGACGGCGGTGCCGGTGATCGACGACACGTCCTCGGCGGTCAGCGGGTTGACCGCCGGCACGTGCGGCACCGCGGTCGCGCCCGGCGCGCCAGTACCCGGTTGGGGCATGGCCGGACCGCCGCCAGGCGGCGACATTTGCGCGAATGCCAAGCCCGTCGACAGCGCCAGAACGGCCGCAGTAAGCGATACGACACGCATGGAACCCTCCTTGCACGATGGGTCTATCGCAGAAACGCCGGGCGCCCTCCGCCCGTTCCTGCGCCCTCGTCTTTAGGGGGTCAGTGCTGGCCGGCGACCGCCCAGCAGCATGGCGAAATTTTTGCCGTTGTAGGCGTCGGACGCGGCGGCCCGGTGCGATAATAGAGCGCGAAGAGATGGGTGCGTCCGGACCTCGCGTTGGCGCGCAAAGCGGCCGGGGAAACCTCGTCGGCATACGCAACCGGGGGCCCGGCGTACAATCCAGCCCGGCCCGCGCCGTCGCCTCGATTGGCCATTTACTCCATGGTATTAGCGCTCGATCCTAAGCTTACACATCATCTTAACGACGCGCGATAACCGGTCCCGCGCTAGGGTTTTTTCCCGGCCGCCCCAATCGCGTACAACGCCACCGCCGCCGCGTTCGACACGTTAAGCGATCCCGCCGCCAGCCGGACCAGGAAATCGCACCGCTCCCGCGTCAGCCGCCGCAAGCCGCCGCCCTCCGCCCCCAGCACCAGCGCGCAGCGCTGCGGCAGATCGAGCGCGGCGAGGCTCTGCGCGGCCCCTTCCTCGAGCCCGATGCACCAGAACCCGGACTGCTTCAGCCGCTCGAGCGCGCGCGCGAGATTGCCGGCCCGGATGAGCGGCACGGTCTCGAGCGCGCCCGACGCGGCCTTGGCGAGTACGCCCGTCACCGGCGGGCTGCCGTGCTCGGGCACCACCACCGCGAGCGCGGCGAACGCCGCCGCCGAGCGCAGGATGGCGCCGACATTGTGCGGATCGCTCACCTGGTCCAGCACCACGACGATGGCGGGCGCCGCATCCTCGGGCAGCGCCGCGATGATGTCGTCGAGCTCGCGCCGCGGCAGCGGATCGACCGAAGCCGCGATCCCCTGATGCACCGCGTCCTCCGGCAGCAGCAGCGCGAGCGCGCGGCGGTCGAGGAATTCGGGCGCGGCCGGCAGATCGGCGCGCGCGGCGGCTAGGAGCGGCGCCAATTCCGCCTCGAGCTCGCGCAGTGTGACGATGCGGCGGATGCGGCGGGACGGATTGGCGAGCGCCGCCGCCACGGCGTGCCGGCCATAGAGCCATGTCGCGCCCGGCGCCGCGCCGCGCTCCTTGGCGGGCGGCTTCCCGCGGCGCTCAGGTCCCGCGGGCGAGCCGGCGCGCAAGCTCGACCTCCCGCTCGGTTCGCGGCAGGAAGCCGGGATCGGCGTGGACGCGCCGCTCGGTCGCGGCAAGGATCTCGGCATCGCTTTGGGTCAGATCGAGCGGGTCGGCGTGGGGCTGCGGCACGTGCCACGGCGTATCCATGTAGACCTCGACGAAGTTCCCCTCGGGATCGGGGAAGTAGATCGACCACGCATTGCCGTGATCGACCGGACGGACCGGCGCCACGCCCCAGCCGGTGACGCGCCGGAACATCGCCTTGAGCTCGTCGAGCGCGCCGACCTTGAACGAGATCTGGTTCACCGTGCTGGGCGCGTCCGCGCCGCGCCCCGACACCAGCACGAGCTGGTGATGCTGATCGGGCGCCCCGGTCAGGAACACGAAATCGTTTTTGAACGTCTTGCCCGCGCCCTCGTCGGTAACGACGAGGTCGAGCACCTTGGTATAGAACGCCGTCATCGCCGCGAGATCGCGCACGTGAATGCCGAGATGCCTCAATTGCGGCCGCGCCATCCTCGCCTCCCGTCGCCGTTGCTGCCCGGACTCATGAGTAAAGCACCGCGCCGGTCGAGTTGACAAATAGCAGGGACCACCGTATCACCGCGCGTCCGCCGCGCCGGGCCGCGAGGCAGTCTCGGAGGGGTAGCCAAGCGGTCAACGGCAGCAGACTGTAAATCTGCCGACTTCGGTCTTCGAAGGTTCGAATCCTTCCCCCTCCACCATATGCTCTGGACCGGCTGCGGAGGATCGGCGCGTTTTGGGCGGGTGTAGCTCAATGGTAGAGCTCCAGCCTTCCAAGCTGGCTATGAGGGTTCGATTCCCTCCACCCGCTCCAGCGCCGCCCCGAGGCCGATGACGGGACCGATCAAGCGCAAGGAAGCCGCACCATGGCGAAGGCGAAATTCGAACGCAACAAGCCGCACTGCAATGTCGGGACGATCGGTCACGTCGACCACGGCAAGACGTCGCTGACGGCGGCCATTACGAAGGTGCTGGCGGAGACGGGTGGCGCGACCTACACGGCCT
>DATNID010000027.1:0-32197 GCA_035604615.1 Allostellaceae bacterium
GCCCGACCATTTTTTCAACGGTAACGTCGCCAACTGGGGTCCGGCGCTGTGTTCCCGCCGGCCCGAAATCACCATGGCGATGATCGAGCCCTTCCTGAATAGGATGTACCGGACCAACGCCGATTTCGTCTTCACCGTGACGCGCGATTTCGTACGCGCCTGCCAGACGCCGATCCTGGTCCTGCCCGACGACGTCCCGTCGCACCCTTATGCCGTGGCCATGGAGAGCGCGCTTCTCGCACCGAACGCGCAAGTGAGTCTCTACCCCTGGAAGGAGCCCAAGGACCGGATTCCCTTGGCAGTGCGCCACATTCGTTCCTTCCTGCGGTCATATCGACCGGTGAGGGCCGCCGGCTAGGACAGCTTATAGCCGCTCTACTTCTCCTTGCGGCTCGAGCACCACTACCGGGATTTCGCGTGCGGTCTTAGCCTGGTAGTCGTCGTAGGACGGAAACAGGCCCGCCATCATGCGGAACAGGCGTTGGCGCTCCGCGCCGGCCGTGATTCGCGCCACGCCGCGGTACTTCTGGTTCATCACCTGAAACGGGACCTCGGGCCTGTCGCGGAGGTTGAGAAACCAGGCAGGATGAGTCGGCGCCCCGCCCCTTGAGGCCACCATCACGAAGCCGCGCCCGTCCTTCCCATAAATGAGCGGCGCAATTTTCGGCGTGCGGCTCTTGCGGCCGGTGGTCTGCAGAAGGAGACAGTTGACCACCGGCACGGCGGGCCGGCCGAAATCCAGGACGTGGCCCTCGGCACCGTCAGTCCTGAGGTAGAGCTCCACGTGGCGCTGCTACCAGCCAGGAGTCCCGGGGTCGATCTTCATCGCCATGGCCTGCTCCGTCGATCGATTGAGCGTAGCGCCACTTTAGGCCGCGCCTCGGGGGAATGCGCGGACTTGCAGGGCCGAGCGTCTTGCAATGATCAATGCGACAGATAAAACTGGCGACGCGCAGAGACCAACCGGGAGTTGTTATCTCATGGCGGCAGCGAGCCGTACCGGGAATTCCGTCGGCCAACCGGTCAAACGAGTGGACGGAGTCGCCAAGGTGACCGGCCGCGCCCGCTATGCCGGCGACTTCGACGTGCCGGGCATGATCTTCGGCCGGTGCTTGCGCAGCCCCTATCCCAGCGCGCGCATCGTCTCGATCGACGCGCGGCGCGCCAAGGCGCTGCCAGGCGTCCACGCCGTGCTGACGGGCGCCGATGTTCCGGATGTCCGCTATGGACGCTTGTGCAAGGATATCCTCATCCTCGCCAAGGGCGTGGCGCGGTTCGTCGGCGAGAAGGTGGCGGCGGTCGCCGCCGAGTCTGTCGAGATCGCGGAGGCCGCGGTCGAGCTCATCGATGTCGAGTACGAGGAGCTGCCGGCGGTCTTCGACGCCGAGGACGCGATGCGTCCGGGCGCGCCCCTCCTTCATCCGGAGACGGTGGAGCTGATGCCCGGCGCCGTGGCCGGCGGCCACGGCGAGCTGCGCATGTACCCGCCTATACCCAATGTCATCTCGCAGCTCACCTTGCGGCACGGCGACGCCGCGACCGCGCTCGCCGGCGCGCACGACGTTTTCGAACACAGTTTCACCGTTCCACCGGTGCATCAGGGCTATATCGAGCCGCATACATGCCTGGTATCGATCGGCGCGGACGGGCTCGTCGACCTCTGGGTCGCCAACAAGGGGCCGCATATCGCGCGCGCTCACATGGCGGCGACCGTCGGCGTGCCGGAGAGCCGCCTCAGGTTCAATCCTGTGACGATCGGCGGCGATTTCGGCGGCAAAGGCTCGCTGATGGACACGCTCCTTTGCTACTACCTCGCGCTCGCCACCCGCCGGCCGGTCAAGATGGTGATGACCTCGTTCGAGGAGCTGACGGCGGCAAACCCGCGCCATTCCGCCAGCATCACGCTGCGGACGGGCCTCGACCGCGACGCGAAGATTGTCGCGATAGACGCGCGCTTGATCTTCAATGCCGGCGCCTATGCCGCGTTCATTCCCGGCCCAACCTTGCACGGATACAGCGAGCTCGCCGGGACCTACTGCGTGCCCAATTGCGCGATCGAGGTGCTCCGCGTCTACACCAACACCGTTCCGCGCGGACACATGCGTTCGCCGGGCTCGCCCCAGGTCGCTTTCGCCGTCGAAAGCCACATCGACATGATGGCGCGCGCGCTAGGACTCGATCCCGTGGAGATGCGGCGGCGCAACGCCATCGCGGACGGGGATCTCACGCCGCTCGGCGACCGGCGCCACCATATGCGCTGCCGGGAAACCATCGACGCGGGCGCGCGCGCCTTCGGCTGGGATAAGCCGAAGGCCCGCGACATCGGGCGCGGCGTCTCGATCTACGAGCATCCGCCCGGGACGTTCGGCCGCTCGACCGTGACGCTGACCGTGGGCGCCGACGGCCGGATCACGGCCCTGGTCGGCGCACCCGACACCGGCACCGGATTTCATACGATCGCGGCGCAGCTCGTGGCCGAGCATTTCGGCGTTTCCGTCGCCGAGGTCGAAATCGTGCAGGGCGACACGCTCACGAGCGATTTCGAAGCAGGCTCGAGCGGCATGCGGGTCACGACGACGATCGGGCAGGCGATCGCGGCGGCCGCCGACAAGACGAAGCAAGAGCTGGTCTCGCTCGCCGCCGAGCGCCTCAATTGCGCTCCCGCGGATGTGCAGATGGGCGACGACGGTTCCTTTGCCGCGTCCGGCACAAGGATCGATCTCCCGTCGCTCATGGGCTGGGCGGCCGCGCGCGGCAAAGCGCCCGTCAGCGCCAAGGGCGAGAATGCGCCCAATCAGCCGGTCGGACAGACGAGCTTTGCCGCGCATTTCGCGGAGGTGGCGGTCGACCGCGAGACGGGGCAGGTGCGCTTGCGCCGCGTCGTCACCGCGCATGACGTCGGGACGATCATCAACCCAGTCACGCACCAGGGACAGATCGAAGGCGGGCTTATCCAGGCCGTCGGCCAAGCCATGAGCGAGCACGTCGTCTTAAAGGACGGCGCGGTGATCACGGCGCATCTTGGCGACTACAAGTTGCCGACGATCATGGACATACCCGAGCTCGAAACCGTCTTGTTGCCGGGCGGCGGCGGATCGGGTGCGTTCGCAACCACGGCGATCGGCGAGATGAGTAACGTGGCGGTTCCGGCGGCGATCACCAACGCGGTGTTCGATGCGGTTGGCGTAAGGCTCGTCGAACTGCCGATCAGCGCGGAGAAAGTCCTCGAGCGCTTGAGCGAAAAGGCGGGTGCGGCATGAGAACAGTCAAGCTCACCGTCAACGGGAAGCCGGTCGTCCGCGAGGTGGCCGACAATCGCCTCCTCGTCGAGCTTCTGCGCGAGGACCTGAAGCTCACGGGCACCAAGGAGAGCTGCGGCGTCGGCGTGTGCGGCGCCTGCACCGTCCTCCTCGACGGCAAGCCGATCAGCTCCTGCCTTGCCTTGGCCGTTCATGCCGACGGCGGCGAGGTCACGACCATCGAGGGCGTTGCCGATGGCGACCGGCTGCATCGGCTTCAGGAGGCATTTCTCACGCATGGCGGATTTCAATGTGGCATTTGCACCCCCGGGCAGATCCTGGCGGCGAAGGCGCTGCTTGAGGCCAATCCGCATCCCACGAGGGCGGAAATCCAGCATTGGATGATGGGCAATCTCTGCCGCTGCACCGGCTACTACAAGATCATCGAATCGATTGCGGCCGCGGCCGGAGCGGAATGACGTGATCCCCTTCACCTACCTCGAACCATCGAGCCTCGATGAGGCGCTGGCGCTGCTGGCCCGGCATGGCGGCGAGGCGAAGCTCATCGCGGGCGGCACCGGCCTCGTCAACCTCATGAAGCAACGACTCGTGCGGCCCGGCTTCGTGATCGGTCTTCGTGCCCTCAAGCCTCTCGCCGGCATCGCTGAGAATGGCGGACTCAGGATCGGCGCGCTCGCCACGCTCCAGTCTCTCGAGGCCTCCGCGGCCGTCCGGCACAACGCGCCGCTCTTGGCCGCGGCCTGCCGTCACGTTGCGACCGTGCGGGTGCGGTCCATGGCGACGCTCGGCGGCGCGGTGGCGCATGCCGATCCTTACCTCGATACGCCGCCCGCTCTCATCGCACTCGATGGGCAGATCGTCGCGCGCTCACAGCGTGGCCAGCGCAAAATTCCGGTGGACCGGTTTTTCACCGGTTATTACGAAACGGTGCTTGAGCCCGACGAGATCGTGACCGAAATCCTGCTCCCGGCACAGCCGGCCGGCAGTGGGACAGCATTCCTCAAATTCCTGCCGGCGACGCAGGACGACTATGCCACCGTGTCGGTCGCGGCGCGAATTGCGCTCGGCGTGAACGGCGCCATCGCGGATGCGCGCGTGGCGCTCGGCGCCGCTTCCATGGTGCCGGTGCGCGCCACGGCGGTCGAAGCGGCGCTTTCCGGCAGGGCGCCCGATGAGAAGACGTTCCGCGATGCGGCGTCTTTGGTGCTTGGAGCGATCGACCCGATCGCCGATTTCCGGGGCTCCGCCGAATACAAGCGCAAGATGGCGTTGGTGCATGTTCGCCGCGCGCTCGCACAGGCTACCTCGCAAGCGAAACGGCCGGCTTGAAATCGCTTGAGAACGCTGGGCAGTGATCCCATGCCTAGGACCGTGCACCCAAGGGCCCGGTCAAGCTCGACAAGTACGGCATGGTGATCCAGACCATGTATATCCGCCAGACCGAGAAGGTCGACGGCGGAATGGGGCATCGAGGCCGAAGGCCGAAATGGGTCAACTGCGCTCGAGATGTGGTCTCAGCTCTAGGCCAGCTATGCGGCTGGAAGCGGACCTACGTTCGGCGAGTGCGATGGTCTCAAACGTGCCAAACACAGGCTTCCGACCCGGCGACGGTGCGAAGGCCGTAACTTGCCGCCAACCGCGCCTAATGTTTGATGAGCATCAGTCATGTGCCGTTGCCCGAGCCTTCTCAATGGCCGCGTGATCTCTTGGCATAAGCTGCTCGGGCCCGAGTTTGGGAATCGCCAGCCTCCGCGCCTCATGCCATAATGCGGCATGCCACTCATCGACGACGTCCTTGCCCACATCCGCCGGGAAGACATCGTCCAGTTCGCGCTCGAAATCTGCAGCATCGACAGTGCGATAGGGCACGAACGCGAGGTGGGCGAGCATCTATATCGCTGGATGGAACTTGAGGGATTGCATCCCAGGAAGCTCGGATTGCAGCCGCACCGCTTCAATCTCCTGGGGCGGCTCGACGGCAGCGGCGGCGGTCTAAGCCTCATCTTCAACAGCCACATGGACACGGCCGTGCCGGGCGCGCCCGATCTCGTCCATGCCGACCCCACCGAGCGCCGCTATCATTCCGCCTGGATCGAAGACGATCTCCTGATCGGCGAAGGCATCATCAACGACAAGGGCCCGATGGCGGCCTTTCTGGTCGCCGTCAAGGCCATCAAGGATTCGGGGCATCGCTTGCCGGGTGACGTTCTTGTCAGCGCGGTCATCAACGAGACCGGTGGCGAGCCGTGCGACGAGCCGCCGGGCGCCTATGGGCAATCGAAGGAATTCGGTACGCGGTTCCTCATCACCCATGGCGGCGTGGCCGACTACGCGCTCGTCTGCGAGGGCACGGGCTTCGGCCTCGTCTGGGTCGAGGCCGGCGAGTTCTGGTACAAGGTGAGTTTGCGCGGCGAGGCACCGCCCTTCTACACGCCCTATCTGCCGGAGCGCACGACCCTTGCACAAAGCCCGAACATGATCGTCGCGTCGGCCACGGCGATCCCGGCGATGGAGCGTTGGGCGATGCAATACCAATCGCGCAACGTCTATGTTTCGCAGGGCGGCACCGTCGTCCCGAAGGCGCAAATCGGCGCCATCCGCGGCGGCGACCCGAACCGGCCGCTCTTCTCGACGCAAGTCTGCGAGCTTTTTCTCGACGTGCGTTCGGTGCCGAACCAGGACCCGCTCTTAACGCGCCAGGAGATCCGCGACACGCTCGCGCAGGCGGGCCTCAACGCCACGGTCGAGCTTTTCTCCTATCGTCCCGCCTTCGAAGCGCGCAACATCGAGCGGCTCGCCGAAGCGACGCGGCGCGCGCACCGCGTCGTCTTCGGTGAAGATCCGCAGCCGGCGCCGGTCGAGACCTCGAGCATGTGGCGCGACATCAACGCTTTCAACGAGGTGGGCATCCCGGCCATGACCTATGGCCCGCGGGCGCGCGCGCTGGGCGGCAAGCGGGCACTGCCGATCGAAAGCCTCTACCAGGCAGCGCTGCTCTACGCGCGGATCGCGGTTGATCTCTGCAGCCAGCGGAAGTGAAGGGAGCCCGTCACTTCAGACGCTTTGCTGCTTCATCGACGTAGCTCATATCGACATAGCTCTTCACGTCTATCGGCGTCTTGAGGAAGCCGAGCCCCTGCTGCATGTCGAGGTTTTTCTGCAATATCGCTGAGCTGATGCGCCCATCCGGGGGGCGGTAGTAATCTTCTTTGGTGAACGCCCAACTTGAGATCTTGTCGACTGGAAGTTTCATGAAGTTGGCAACGATCTGTAGCGCGGCAGGGCGGTTGGCGGGGTCCTCATACCAATGCAGTACGCGCAGATAGTCCTCGAGGAAATCGACCATGGCGGCATGGTGCGTGCTTAGGAAGCTCTGACGCGCGGTCATAAAAGCTATTTCCGTCGGTCCCATGGCGTCTACGCCGGTGAAGAGCGAGTGCGCTTCCTTCCGCAAGGTCAGGTCGAGTGTGAACGGCACGACCCCCGGGATGAGGTCAACCTTCTTTTCGAGCAGCAGCGCATTCATATTTGGCAACGACGCCTCGACGAAGCTCATGTCCTTGGCGTCGTCGAGGTGATGGCCGCGTACCATGATCCGGAACGCCATGTCGCTAATGCTGCCGACGGCGTTGGTCGCGATCACCTTGCCCTTAAGGTTTTCGATCTTGTCGATCCCGCTGTTATTCCGGACCATGTATTGCGTCGTGAAATAGCCATCATGGCCATCGCGGTCCTCGTTGGCGATAATTTTGAGATCCTTGAGGTCCGCATTCGCGACTGCAAGCCCGAAGGACGAATAGCCGAAGGGCGCGATGTCGAGTTCGCCCGCGGCGAGCGCTTGGATGTAGAGCGAGCTTCCCTGGAAACGCAGCGAATCGATGACGTAGGACTCGCCCACGTGTTTCGCGATCTTGGGGTCGGTCGGGAAAATGGGCGTGATCTCCGCAGGCACGACGATCCAGCCGATCCTGAGCTTGAGGGGCTCGGCGGCGGCGAACTCCGCCGCGAATGCGACGAGCAGGGCCACGAGCGTTGCGACGGCGAACTTCATCTGATGCATGCCTTCCCCCATGAGATGGCGACCACGAGCGCGCCATGGGCGATTATCGCGCGGCGGGATTTTCCCCGCAACGTCGCGGTACACTGCCGCGACGCCTCGACCCACAGCAGGAGCGAGAGATGCCGTTTACCCCTTTGGGCCTTGACCACATCGTGCTCCGCGTGCAGGACCAGGAGGCGACGCAAAAATTCTATATCGAGCGGCTCTGCTGCAAGGTCGAGCGGGTCAATCCGGATATCTCGCTCATTCAGCTCCGCTTCGGCGAACACCTGATCGATCTCCTGCCGGGGCGGCGCTCGGACGACGGGCTCGAACATTATTGCCTCTCGATCCACTGCGACGACCTTGCGACGCTTGCCGACGAGTTCCGCGCCGCGGGCGTCCCGGTTGAACTCGATATCGAGCCGCGGACGGGCGCGTGGGGGCGTTTGCCCTCCTTCTTCATCCGCGATCCCGACGGCTATCTCATCGAGCTGAAGCCGCGATGAGGGCTCGGACACGTGCGGGCGTGAGCGGCACGCCGCGCACCACGACGCCCAGCGGACGGAGCGCATCTTCGACCGCGTTGGCGATGGCCGCGGGGGCGCCGATCGCGCCGCCCTCGCCCAGGCCCTTGACGCCGAGCGGATTGCGGGTCGAAAGGGTCTCGATGTGCTCGCACTCGACCGCGGGTACCGATGCGGCGATGGGGAGCGCGTAATCGACAAGGCTGCCGCTCAGCGGCTGGCCGCGCGCGTCATAGACGAATTCCTCGGAGAGCGCGTTTCCCAGACCTTGTGCCACGCCGCCGACGACCTGGCCTTCGGCCAGCAGAGGATTGATCAGGCGCCCGGAATCGTGAACGACGAGGTAGCGCTCGACCGTGACAGCTCCGGTCTCGGGATCGACCGCGACGACGGTCGCATGCGCGGCGCTCGCATAGGTCGCGGTCGGCGGCACGAAATAGGAAGTCTCGGCGAGAAGCCCGTCGCCAGAGGCACCTTGGCGCAGCTTCTCCGCCGCAGCGGCGCGCGCGATCTCGGCAAGCGTCACGGCGCGCTGCGGCACGCCCCGCACGCGGACCTTGCCGTCGGCGAGTTCGAGGTCCAATGCCGCCACCTCGAGCAAGCCTTCAGCGATGCGGAGGATGCGCGCCTTGACCAAATTGGCCGCCTCATGGACGGCGTTCCCCGCGGTCACCGCGCTGCGGCTGCCGATCGTGCCGATGCCCCAAGGGAGGGCGGCCGTGTCGCCGCCGATGACCTCGATGTCGGCGACCGGGACGCCGAGCGCGTCGGCGGCGATCTGGGCAAACACCGTCGCGTGGCCCTGTCCCTGACTCGCCGCGCCGGTCGCGACCAGCACACGCCCCCCATCCGCGACATGCACGCGCGCGCCTTCGAACGGCCCCCGTCCGGTCCCCTCGACGTAGAGCGCGAAGCCGACGCCGACGAGGGGCTCGCCGGCGCGACGCGCCTGCTGCCGCGCCCGCACGCGCGCTGGTTCGATGCCGGCGCGGGCGCGACGCAGCAGCGCTGGGAAATCGCCGGAATCGTAGACCTGTTTCTGTGCGTCCGAATAAAGTAGGCCCGTGTCGTACGGCATGGCGTCCGCTGCGACGACATTGCGTGCGCGCACCTCGGCGGCGTCGAGGCCAAGCCTTGCCGCGAGCCGGTCGATGATCCTTTCCATCGCGAACGCGGCCTCAGGGCGCCCGGCGCCGCGGTAGGGCCCGGTGAAGCAGGTGTTGGTCAGGACGGCAGTAACGCCGAGCGCCGCATGTGCCACGTCGTAGGGCCCGAGGAGGTGCGTCAGCGTGTTGTAGGGGATGACGAGGCCCAACACGTTGAAGGCGCCGAAATCGACGATCGCCTCGTCGCGGAGAGCGATAATGCGCGCCTCCGCCGTCGCCGCCACGGCAATGCGGTGAATCTGCGCGCGCGCGTGCGCGGCGGCGACGAGATTCTCGCCCCGCTCTTCTTGCCAGCGCACCGGATGGCAAGTGTCCATCGCCGCGAAGGCGGTCAGGACCTCCTCGACGCATTGCACCGATTTCTGGCCGAAACCGCCTCCGGTGTCGCACGCGACGACGCGGATGCGCTCAGGCGCAAGGCGCAACGAGGCCGCGAGCAGCATGCGCAGGATGTGCGGCGCTTGTGTACCGGCCCAGACGACGAGCTCGCGGTGCATCGGCTCGAGCGAGGCCACTATGCCACGCGCCTCGAGCGGCACCGCGGCGCAGCGCGCGAGGCGGAATTCCTCTTCGACCACAACTGGCGCCGCGGCGAAGGCCCGCTCGGGATCGCCTTTGCTAATGCGCGCGGACAAGGCGAGGTTCGTGCCCCACGCCGGCTCGACGAGCGGCGCACGCTCGTCTAGCGCGGCGGCCGGATCGAGCACCGCCGGCAGCGTTTCATAGGCGATGTCGATGAGATCGGCCGCGTCGAGCGCGGCATAGCGATTCTCCGCGACAATCATCGCGACCGGCTGGCCGACATAGCGGACTGTCGCGCCGGCGAGGAGAGGGATGGTGTGTGCACGATTTACGAGGTTCGCCGCACGGCGCAGCGCGTCGGGAACATGGAGCTGGCTGGCAATGTCTAGCGGTTCGCTGCGGCCCGAGAGA
Source organism: Allostellaceae bacterium (assembly GCA_035604615.1). Classification (GTDB taxonomy): domain Bacteria; phylum Pseudomonadota; class Alphaproteobacteria; order ATCC43930; family CGMCC-115725; genus DATJLY01. Next base: position 9,926 of record DATNID010000027.1, read on the forward strand.
TCCGCCGCAATGTAAATGGCAAAGACGCCGGGAGCCGACCGCGCTTTCGACACGTCGAGCCGTTCGATCCTGGCGTGCGCGTGGGGACTGCGCACGAAGACGGCTTCGAGCATTCCCGCAAGGCGCAGATCGGCGAGAAACCGGCCGCCGCCGCGGAGCAGACGGTCGTCTTCAAGGCGCCGGACGGATCGCCCGATCTCCGGCATTCCTAGAGGTCGCGGAACCGCGGCACGACGCGTTCCGCAAAGCGCCGCATCGACGCTGCGGCTTTTGCCGCAGGCAGATTGTGAAAATTGACCTGCGCCGAGACGATATCGACGCCGCCCGGGATGTCGCGGCAAAAGGAAGCGATCATGTCCGAGATGTCGGCCGGCGTACCGCACCAAGCGATATTGCGCCGGCGCATCATGTCGAAATCGTTGGCCCCGAGCCCTTCCAGCATCTTCTCGTAGCCGGGATAATCCTTCGAGCTCGCGCCCATTCCCCACCCGGCCGCGGCTGCGATGAGCGCGGCGAGATGGCCGTTGAACGGCGCCTTCGCGGTCGCCATCACCTCGTCCTCGGATTCGCCGCAATAAACATTGTGTGTCAACATGACGCGGCCTTGCCCCGGATGGCCTGCGGAATGCCACGCCTCGCGGTAGAGGCCGATGAGTTCGCGCATGAGCGGCCCCGCGGACGGGATCGCCATGACGCCATGCCCGTTCCGTCCGGCGCTCTCGAAGGATTCCTTGGTCGTGAAGGCCGCGACCCAAAGCGGCGGATGCGGCTTCTGCACCGGCCGCGGCTGCGACGTCACGTTGTGGAAGCTGTGGAAGCGGCCGTCGCAACTTACGTGCTCGCGGCTCAGCAACAGGACCACTTGCGCCATTCCCTCCTCGAAGCGGGCGCGGCTCTCGTCGAGCGGGACGCCGAAACGCTCGAACTCGTGCGGCAGGAACGCGCGGGCGAACCCGATTTCGAGCCTTCCTGCCGAAAACCCGTCGAGCATCCCAAGCTCGCCTGCCAGCTTCAGGGGATGATTGAAAACCGGCAGCACCGCGCCCGTCACGAGGTGCGCCTTGCGCGAATGCTGCGAAGCCGCCGTCAGGAAGACGATCGGGTTCGGGCTGAAGCCACCGTAAGGTTCGAAATAATGCTCGACGGCGCGGACATGGCTGAAGCCAAGCGGATCGCAGCAATCGACGAGCTCCATGCATTCGCGGTAATACCGCGCCGCATCGATCTCATTCGGATCGTGCGTTGGAAAGAAGTTGATGCCGAATTCCATGCGGATAGCAAAATGCGCTTTTTGGTGCCTATCGACAAGAGTTCTATTTCACACTGCCGCCGCCTTCACCGCCCGTCTTCCATCTCACCGGCGGCGAAGCGGCGGACTGCACGGCCTTCGAAACCGTGACCGCGCGCGCAAAGACACGCCCCGTTCACCTGCTCGCCGACAAGGGCTACGACACCGACGCGATACGCAATGCGCTCCACGAGCGCGGCATCCGTGCCGTCATCCCGCCGCGCTCCCATCGCAAGACCATGATCCGCTGGAACCGACGCATCTACCGCGAACGCAATCGCATCGAGCGCATGATCGCTCACCTCAAGGTCAATTGCGCCATCGCCACCCGCTACGACAAGCTCGCCCGATCCTTCCTCGATGCGCTTCATCTCGCTACCATTCGCAGATGCGTTCGCTTGGCAACTTTGTAAGCAGGACCTAAGCTCCCGCCGCTCATCGAGGAGACGTGCATGACCGGCTTTTACGAAAAGAAGCCCGACCCGAAGCAGGGCGTCCCCAAACCCGAATTGACCGGCGAGCACGACCACCTTCTTCCCGATCACGCCCATGACCACGATCATGGGCACGACCACGACCATCATCCGCCCGGCCCGCATCACAACCGCGAGCAGCCGGTGGTATGGGAGCGGTGGCAGAACAAGCGCACGTTCGTCCGCGCCCTCGAAGGGACCTACAGCCACCTGACCAAGGCGCTGCTCGATCAGCCGCGGGTGTATTCGTCGCGCGACATCCCGTGGAAGGGCGGGCCGCAGCTCTATGGCAAGCACGTCATCAGCCCGCAAGCCGCCAGCATCACCCAGTCGATCGAGACCCATATCGAGGTCTACGCGCCCGGCGCCTATGGCCAGAAGCACGGGCATCTGAACAGCGCCGTCTTCTACATCCTCAAGGGACGCGGGCACGACGTCCACGACGAGCGCCGGATCGACTGGAAGGCCGGCGACGTGATGTTCGTCGAGAACGGCTGCGTCCATCAGCATTTCAACGACGATCCCGACAACGAGGCCATCCTGCTCGTGTTCAAGGCGAAGCCGCTGTTCCTGTTCATGCATCTTCTCTACCAGAAGATCGTCTCGTATCCGCCCGACACGCTGCCCGAAGGTCACGAGGACTACAAGCCGCCGACCGATCTCTGAACTCCGCCGACGAGGACTTAATCGATGAAGGCTCCCGACGAACGCGATGTCGCTCATATCGGCGACAAGATCTGCCACTTTCGCGCCGAAGACATCGCCAACTCGGCCGAATTCCGGCGGCTTTACGCCGACGCGGCCAACGTCGTCGCGGCGCAAAATCAGCCCTTTGAGCATTCGCCCGACGGCCTCATCAAGCATCTCGTCAACGAGCGGATGCACACGCGCGAATGCTGCGTCGACGCCTATATGCAGTTCCTGCCGCCGAACGGACGCTCCGGGCGACATCGCCACATGTGGGAGGAAATTCTCTTCGTCGTCGAGGGCTCCGGCTGGGACCTGCATTGGGATTTGAATTTCGATTGCGTCGACACCTACACATGGGAATGGGAGACCGAACCCAAGCGCTACGAATGGCAGCGCGGCGACTTCGTCTACGTTCCGCCTTTCTCCATCCACCAGCACTTCAACGCCGACGCGAACGCCGAAAGCCGCCTCATCGTCATCAGCAACCGCATCGTCAAGTCGATGGGCTTCGACTGGCTCGACCAGCTGGAACACGCGCCGGGATTCTGAAGGAACTTGCGAGTCCAGTGAATTACCGGACACTGTGTTCCTTGAGATGCCATGACGCCGCAACGGCAAACGCGCTCCACCCGTCTCGAAGCGCGAATCTCGCCCGATGCCCTGGCCGTCGTGAAGCGGGCCGCCGAGATTCAAGGCCGCAGCCTCAGCGACTTCGTCGCCGCCGCGGCCCAGGAGGCGGCTCAGAAAGCGATCGAGGAAACCCATATCATCAGGCTTTCGGTGGATGGCCAGCGAATGCTGGCGAAATCGATCCTGAACCCGCCCAAACCAACGCATGCGCTAAGGCGCGCCAAGGACGTGCACAAACGCCTCATGGCGAAGTCGCGGTGACCGATTCGGTCAACATCGAATCGCTGTCATCTAACCACGACCGACTTGCCTTCTCCTGCGGCGTCCAAGCGCTTGACCGCTGTCTCCATGCGCAAGCGGGACAGGACATGCGCCGGCGAATTTCGAACTGCTTCGTTGCCCCGCCGGTCTCGTCCCTGGGTCATCGCGGGCTCTTACACGCTCGCAGCGGCAAGCGTTTCGATGCTCGATCTTCCGCCGGAGCAAGCCAGCCGGCTTCCTCGCTATCCCGTGGTTTCGGCAGCCCTGATCGGGCAGCTGGCGGTCGATCTCCGTTATGCCAAGCGTTCATCGGGATCGGCGCTCCTGTTCGACGCAATCGTGCGTGCAGGCCGCGCCGACCCGGCGGTCTTCGCCCTGATCGTCGATGCAAGGGACCAGACCGCGGCTTCATTCTACAGGCATTTCGGGTTCCGCCCATTTGCCGGCCGGCCGATGAGCTTCTTTCTGCCCATGGCGACAGCTGCGAAACTGTTCAGACCATGAGCGCTAAGCTATCATCTTGTCGCGGCTACGGAGGATTGCGATGCGGATATTGGTGATTGGCGCGACGCTGGGCGCGGCGCTCGTGACTGCGGGATGGGTCAAGACCGGGAACACTGCGCCGCCGACATCGGTGCTGCAGGACGACATGTTCCTCGGCGCGGCCCTCGCCCGCACACAATCGCAGCTCGAGCTGGCGCAGATGGCGGCGGCCAAGGCGCATACGGCGTCGCTGGTCGCCTATGCCAAGCGCGTCGCATCCGAGCGCGCGCCGCTGTGGGACAAGCTCGCCGAAGCCGCCAGGGCAAGCGGCGTCGGCAGCGACACCAATCACGTGGCGCCTCTCGACGCGCTCAAGCCCTTGGACGGCGAGGCGTTCGAGCGCGCCTATGTTGCATCCCAGCTGGAGGACCAGCAGAACAATCTCGATTTCTTCGCCTTCGAGGCGCAGAACGGCGGCAGTGCCGACCTCCGCCAACTTGCGGCCGACGAGCTTCCCCGCCTGCAGCAGGACCTCGCCGACGCGCGCGGGATCGTCAAGAACCTGCCTTTCGAGCCAGTCCAAGGGGACCGGCCGATGCCAATGCCCGAGATGCCGCGCGGCGGATTGTTGGAGCTGCCGCACCGGCGCTAGCGCCCGCAAGCGCGGCGGGACGGCGCCTCAGGGCAGGCCGGCCACCATCACTTCCTTCACCTTGCCGGCGAGCTGCTTGAGGCTGAACGGCTTGGGCAGGAAGTGGATGCCGCCTTCGTCGCCGAGGCGCTTGCGGAAAGCGTCCTCGGTATAGCCCGAGATGAAGATCACCTTCATGTCGGGATGCAGCGCGCGCACTTCCTTGACCAGGCTCGGCCCGTCCATGCGGGGCATCACCACGTCGGTGACGATGAGGTCGACCGCCTCGGCACCGCTGGTGATCTTGTCGAGCGCGTCCTCGCCGCTCTTGGCCTCGATCACCTTGTAGCCCTTGTTGCGCAGCGCGCGGGCGCTGAACATCCGCACCGGGTCCTCGTCCTCGACCAGGAGCACGGTGCCGGCCCCGGTCAGGTCGCGTGCGGCCTGCGGCTCGGCGCTCTCGGGCTTGACCGCGGCGGCGGCCTCCTCGCTCTCGAGCCGCGGCAGCAGGATCGCGAAGCATGCGCCCTTCTGCGCCTCGCTCTCGACGAAGACGAAGCCGCCGGTCTGCTTGACGATGCCATAGACGGTCGAGAGTCCGAGCCCGGTGCCCGAGCCGACCTCCTTGGTGGAGAAGAACGGCTCGAAAATGCGCTCCAGATTCTCCTTTGGGATGCCGGTGCCGGTGTCGCGCACCTCGATCTGGACATAGTCGCCCGGCGGCATGACTTCGCGCCCGGGCCGCGGCTCAGCGCCTTGGGTGACGTTTGAGGTCGCGATGGTGAGCGTACCGCCGCCCGGCATGGCGTCGCGCGCATTGACCGCGAGGTTGATGATCACCTGCTCGAGCTGTCCCTGGTCGACCTTGACGAGGCCGAGATCGCGGCCGTGGACAACTTTGAGCTCGATGGTCTCGCCGATGAGCCGGCGCAGCAGGTGCGACAGCTCGGCCAGCACGTCGGTGATGTTGAGGATGCGCGGCTGCAGGCTCTGCTGGCGCGAGAAGGCAAGCAGCTGGCGCACCAGGTTGGCGGCGCGATTGGCGTTTTGCTTGATCTGCATGATGTCGGCGAACGAGGGATCGCGCGCCTGGAACCGCAGCAGCAGCAGGTCGCAGAAGCCAATGATCGCGGTCAGCAGGTTGTTGAAATCATGCGCCACGCCGCCGGCGAGCTGACCCACCGCCTGCATCTTCTGCGACTGCGCGAACTGCGCCTCGAGGCTCTTGCGCTCGGAGGTGTCGAAGAAATGCAGGATCAGCCCGATCTCGCCCGAGGCGACGCCCGCTAGGCGGCTCACCACCACCGCAGCACTTCGCTCGCGCGTGCCGCCGCCGCGCAGGCGGATCTCGACCGGCCCCGCCGACGCCGCTCCGGACGAAACGGCATCGAGCTTGGCCGCCATCTCGACGCCGTCCGACGGCGCGAGCAATCCCGCGAGCTTCTGGCCGATGAGCTCGGACGGGGCTCGGGCGAAGAGGCGACCCAGCGCGTGATTCGCCTCCTCGATCCTGCCCTCGCGGTCGAGCAGCGCGATGCCGACCGGCGCGTCGACGAAGATGTGCTGGAAGCGCAGGCGCGAATGCTGCAGCGCCTCCTCCCATTCGTGCTCCGGCGTCAAATTGCGTACCACCGAGCGTGTCCGCAGCGAGGTGCCGGCGCGCACCACGCTCTGCGTGATCAGCACGTCGTAGCAGCGGCCCTGGCGGCCCTCGAGCACGACCTCGCCGCCGCCCTCGCCCGCGAACGGCGCGTGCGGCGACACGCCCGGCGGCGGTGGAACGGCAAGGAAGTCCGCAAGCCGCGCCTCCCCATCCGCCAACTCGCCCGGCGTCGCCCCCAGCCATTCGGCCAGCGCCGCGTTGACGAACAGAAAGCGCCCCTCCTCGTCGACCGAGTAGAAGCCGACCGGAGCGTTGTCGAGAAAATCAGCGAGCTTCATCTGTTCGTCGCGGATCACCTGCTCCATCTCGTGGCGGGCGGTGACGTCGGTGAAGCTCCACACGGTGAAGTCCGGACCGCCGTCGAGCCGATGCGCGGTGACGCCGAACCAGGCCTCGCCGCGGCCGCGCGCGACCGCGATCCGGCCGCTGGCGCTGCCGGAAGCGGCCACGTCGCGATTGAGCCGCGCGAATTCCTGCGCCGCCGCGCCGTCGGCAGCGATTAGGCGGGAGAGCGCGTCGAGCGGCCGCCGGGGCGTGCCGAAGAAGCGGCGGAAGGCGGCGTTTGAATAGGCGGTACGGCCATCCGGCGCGATGATGATATGGGCGTCGGCGGAGGCTTCGAGCGCCCGGCTCAGCAGCTCGACCCGCCCCGAGAACCCGGAATAGACGAGTCGCGCTACGGCAGCGGCGACCCCGCACAGCACCGCGAGCCCGGCAAGCGAAAGCGCTGTCGGCTGGCCCGGGCCGACCTCGATGATGGCGGTAAAAAGCAAGGCCGAGATCGACAGCGCCGCCAGCGACAGCAGCACCGAGGCGGCGCTCAGCGCCTGCATCCAGCCCGGCAGCTTCAGCGGCGACCGTTCACGCGGGACGGCCGACTCGGGATTCGGCGCGACCGGCGCCGACAACTCGGTCGATTCGCGATCACTGCCGTATGGCATGTCCATCCCCACAATCTATCACACGGCGGCCGCCCGCGGCCCGATTTTCCCCTTCAAGCGGAAGACGTAACCGATGATTTCGGCGACTGCCTTGTAGTGTTCGGGCGGAATCTCGCGATCGATCTCGACGCTGGCGTGAAGCGCCCGCGCGAGCGGCGGATTCTCGACGACGGGCACGTCGTTCTCGGCGGCGATCTCGCGGATCCGGAGCGCGATGAGGTCGGACCCCTTGGCCACGACCTTGGGCGCCCCCGCCGCGCCGAGCTCGTATTTGAGCGCGACCGCATAGTGGGTCGGGTTGGTGATCACGACCGAGGCTCCGGGAACCGCCGCCATCATGCGCCGGCGCGCCCGGTCCATCCGGATCTGGCGCAGCCGTCCCCTGATCAGGGGATCGCCCTCGGACTGCTTCTGCTCGTCCTTCACTTCGCGCTTGGTCATGCGCAGGGAGCGGATGTGCTGCAGCCGTTGATAGACATAGTCCATGCCGGCCAGGAGCGTCAGCACCGACAGCACGCCCACAAGCAGCCGCAACATGAGATGCTCGATGATGCCCAGCGCGTCCTCGGGCGACAGCGTCGCCAGCCCGGCGATACGGTCGACCTCGCCGCGCAACATCATGACCGCGACCGCCCCCACCACGGCAACCTTCGCGAGGCTCTTAAGCATCTCGACCAGGGAGCGCAGCGAGAACAGCCGCTTCGCGCCCGAGGCCGGCGAAATATGGCCTAGGTCGAAGCGAAGCTTCTCAGTGGCGAAGACGAAGCCCGTCTGCGCCACAGTCGCCACGACCGCCGCCAACATCAGGAGGCCAAGCGGGAGGGCGACCGAAATCGCCACGCCGCGCAGCGTCGAGGCGACCGCGCCCCACATGATGCCGTCGGCGGCGATGAAGCGCCCCGGCTCGACGAAGGCCGCGAGAGCGTGCGACACCGCGCGCGCGGTGGATGGCGCCAGGAACAGCAGGATCAGGCCGGCCGTGCCCAGCATGAACCAGGTATTGATCTCGCGCGACTGCGCGACCTGCCCCTCGTCGCGCGCCCGGTCGAGCTTGCGTTGGGACGGGTCTTCTGTTTTTTGGCCGTCGTCGGCGTTCTGGGCCATGGCTCAGCCGGGCGCGAGAAAGCTGAATTGCTGCACGAACGCCTCGAGGAACCAGCGCATGCCGCTCGTCAGCACAACAGCGAAGAGAGCGAGTCCGCCCAGGATCTGCAGCGGCTGCGCGATGAACAGAACCTGGAGCTGCGGCACCATGCGCGCGACGATGCCGAGCGCGGTGAAGAAGACGAGGCCGAGCACGATGAAGGGTGCGGCCATCTCGAACGCGAGGCGGAACGATCCCGCCGCGAAGCGCACCACCATGTCCGTGAGATCGCCCAGCGGCGGCAGCGCACCCGGCGTGAAGAGCCCATAGCTCTCAACCGAGGCACGCAAAAGAAGGTGGTCCATATCTGTGAGAAAGATGAGCACCACGCCCAGCATGCCATAGAGCGCGCTCGGCAGCGGGCTCGCGCTCTGGTCGGCCAATGGATTGAACATGGTCGCGGTCGAGAGGCCAAGCTGCATCGAGATCATCATGCCGGCCGTCTCGAGCGCCGAGACGAGAATGCGCGCCAGCGTGCCGACGAAGACGCCGATCATCACCTCGCCGAATACGAGGATCCCAAGCTCGCCGGTCGTGGCCGGGAGCGGCGGCAGGATCGGCGCCAGCACCGGCGTCAAGAGCGCCGCCATCATCAGCGCCAGCAGCAGCCGCAGCCGCTGCGGGACATAGAGCTCGCCGAAGCCCGGCAGCAGCATCATCGTCGCCCCGATCCGGCAGAAGATCAGGAACGCCGCGAACAGATTGTCCGGCAGATATTGCTGCAGCGTCACGGGCCCTCCCCTCGCGCGGACGCTAGCCGGAAACGATCCGGCCCATCAGCGACTCGGTGAAGCTCGTGAGCGTCGCCAACATGAACGGCAGGAACACCATGAGCGACACCAAGATCACCAGCATTTTCGGCACGAAGGTGAGCGTCATCTCCTGGATCTGCGTCAGCGCCTGGAGGAAGGCGATCGCGAGCCCGACCGCCAGCGCCAGCAGCATTGCCGGCGCGCCCAACTTGATCGCGACCATGATGGTCTCGCGGCCGATCTCGATCGCGTCGTTGGCGTTCATGGTTCAGATCGGCATCCGCATGATGTCCTGGTAGGCCTGCACCACACGGTCGCGGATCGCGACCACGGTCTGGACCGCGACCTCGGCGTTGTTGACCGCCTCGGTGACATTGGCGAGATCGGCCTTGCCCATCGCCGCCTGGAGCGAGGCCTGCTCGCCCTTACCGACGGTGTCGACGACGCCGGCCGCGGCGCGGCGCAGCATGTCGCCGAAGCCTTCGCCGGCGGCACCCGGCGCGGCCTGCGTGCTCGCCATGCGGCCCGCGCTGGCATAGGCATTGACCGCGTCCGCGAAATTGATCGGCGGCATGTTGGGCGCTCCCGCGATCAGCCGTGCAGCAGGTCGATGGTGCGGCTCACCATCGCCTTCACGGCGTCGATGACGTTGAGATTGGCCTCGTAGCTCCGCTGCGCCTCGCGCATGTCCATGAGTTCGGTGACCGGGTTGACGTTGGGCGTGAGCACGTAGCCGTCGGCGTCGGCCGCGGGATGGCCTGGCTCGTAGCGCTTGCCGAACGCGCCGGCGGCGGGCACGACGCCCCCAACCTTGACGCGCTTGGCGTTGATGGCGCGGTCGAAGACGTCGGTGAAGGTCACGACCTGGCGGCGATAGGGTTCGCTGCCCGCCGTCTTTCCGGTCGAGTCCGCGTTGGCGAGATTCTCGGCGATGACCTTGAGGCGCGCGCTCTCGGCGGTCATGCCGGAAAAGGCGATGTCGAGCGACGTGTTGAAATCCATGCTAGCTGCTCCGGCCGAGCACGGTCTTCACGATGCTCAAGTTCGCGCGATAGACCGTCGCCACGAGGGCGTAATCGTTGGCGGTCTGCGACACCTTCATCATCTCTTCCTCGATCGAGACGCGATTGCCGTCGATCGAGGTCTCGCCCGACATCTCGCGCTCGGCCGCGTCGGTGATGTCGCGCTTCACCGCCAAGTGGCCGGGCTGCGTCGTCGCGAGCGCGACCTGGCTGGTGGAGAGGCTCAGATACTTGCGGAAATCGGGCTGGCGCAGATCGCGGCCGACATAGCCGGGCGTGTCCGCGTTGGCGACGTTCTGCGCCAGCAAGGCCTGCCGGTCGGTGAGCCACGACATGCGCTTCACCAGCGCGGAGAAGACGGAAACCTGGGTGAGATCCATTGCCGGCGATCATCCGTGCCACTCAGTAAAAATCTCGTAAATTTTTGGGCAATGCCCGTTTCCGACCGCCAACGTCGCCTCTCTTGGATCGAAAGGGAATATTAAGGATAACGCGGCAAGAATTGCCGACGCGCTGCAAGGATTGAAAGTCCGCGCTTGGCTTCCCGCTCCGCCCCCGAACAACGCCAACTCGCCGTCGCGCTCGCCTACGAGCCTGACGCGGCCGAGGCGCCTCGGATCGTCGCGAGCGGGCGCGGACCCATCGCCGAGCGCATCATCGCGCTGGCGCGGGCGCATGGCGTCGCCGTGCGCGAGAATGCCGACCTCGCCGAGATGCTCGACGCGATCTCGATCGGCGATCGCATCCCGGTGGCTGCTTTCGCGGTGGTCGCCGAAATTCTCTATTACGTGCTCAAGGCCAACGGCCAGTTGCCGCCGTCGCGTGAGCCCCGCCAGTGACCCCGGCCGAGCGCATCGCCAAGATCACCGCCGCCCTCGCCGAGGCGCGCGCGGAGGCGTCCGACGGCGCCCGCGTCGACCTCATGGGCCTTGCCGGCGCGGTCGAGGAGGCGATGCACGCGGCCCGCGAGGCGCCGCTCGACGAACGCGCCGCGCTCACGGCGGAGATGCTCGGGCTGCTCAAGGAACTCGACGGTCTCGTCGTCGCGCTCGCGCGCCAGCATCACGCCGAGGCGCAGCGCCGCGCGGCAGCGGCCTATGGCGGATCGCCGCCCCCCCGCGAGGAGGATCGATGAGCGTGATCGGCGGCTACACGTGGTATTTCGGCGCGTTGTTCCTGGTGGTGGGGCTGATCCTCGCGTTGGCGTGGATCGCGCGCCGGCTAGGGGTGATGGGACGCCTCGCCGCCACCGGCACGAAGCGGCGGCTCGCGATCGTCGAAGTCCTACCTCTCGATGCCAAGCGCCGCCTCGTGCTGCTGCGCCGCGACGGCGCCGAGCATCTCGTCCTGATCGGGCTTACCGGCGACATCGTGATCGAGCGGGCGATCGGCAGCAGCGGCGCCCCCGGCAGCTTCGCCTCGGCCCTCGAAGGAACGCACCCTTGAGTCGAATTCGCGCGATCCTCACCTTCGCCCTGCCGCTCGTGCTGCTTGGCGGCAAGGCGCTGGCCCAGACCGTGACCGTCGATTTCGGCGAAAGCGGCTCCTCGACCGGTCATATCGTTCAGCTTCTGGTGCTGCTGACGGTGCTGAGCCTGGCGCCGGCCATCCTCATCACGGTCACGTCCTTCACCCGGATCATCGTCGTACTGTCGTTCCTCCGGAACGCGCTCGGGACGCAGCAGACGCCGCCCAACATCGTCCTGATGAGCCTCGCGCTCTTCCTCACCGCCTTCGTCATGGAGCCGAGCCTCGAGGCCGCCTACAAGAACGGCATTGCGCCCCTGATCGACAACAAGATCACCGAGACCGAGGCATTCGACCGCACCACGGCGCCGCTCCACGACTTCATGATGGTGCATGTACGCAACCAGGACCTGCAACTCTTCGTCGGTATGGCGAAGGTCGAGGCCGTCGTCGATCCCAAGGACACGCCGCTGCGCGTGCTGGTTCCGGCCTTCATGGTGAGCGAGCTGCGCCGCGCTTTCGAGATCGGCTTTCTCTTGTTCCTGCCGTTCCTGGTGATCGACATCGTGGTCGCGTCGATCCTCATGTCGATGGGCATGATGATGCTGCCGCCAGTGACCATCTCGCTGCCGTTCAAGCTGATCTTCTTCGTGCTGGTCGACGGCTGGTACCTGGTCGCGGGCAGCCTGGTGCAGAGCTTCGGCACGGGATAGGCGGCGGCGCGAGACTGCGATAGACTCGCGCGCATGGTTGCACGATTTTCGGCGCTCCCTGCCCTCCTCCTTCCACTCCTGCTGGTGCTCGCGCCCGCGTCCCGCGCACAAGATGCGCCCCGGCGAGAGACCCCGCCCCAGGCGGCGTCTCACCGCACGCTCCTGCCGGCCGATTCCGTGGTCGATCGCGAGATCGCTGTCGCTGGCCGCAAGCTCGCCTACAGCGCGACTACGGGAACGCTCGACCTCAAGGACGGGCAAGGCGAGACCACCGCTGAGATCTTCTACGTCTCGTTCACGCTGACGAATGGCGGCGACCGGGAGCGCCGCCCGATCACCTATCTCTTCAATGGCGGCCCCGGCGCATCCTCGGCCTATCTCGATATCGGCGCGATCGGCCCGCGCGCGCTCGAGTTCGGCGCCGACGGCATGTTTCCGCCCAAGAGCAGCCGCGTCGTCGACAATCCCGACACCTGGCTGCCCTTCACCGATCTCGTCTTCATCGACCCGGTCGGCACCGGCTGGAGCCGCGCCACCGACGAGGACAAGACGGCGAAGGAATTTTGGACGGTGTCGACGGACCTCGAGGCGCTTGCCGACGTAATCCGGCTTCATCTCACCAAAACCGGCCGCCTCGCCTCGCCCGTCTTTCTGGTCGGCGAAAGCTATGGCGGATTCCGTGCGGCGCGGCTCGCCCGCGATCTCGCCACCGATCACGGTATCGCCGCCGCCGGCGTGATGATGATCTCGCCGGTGCTGGAATTCGGCCTGATGCTGGGCGGCGCACTCGATCCGCTGTCTTTTGCATTGCGGCTGCCGTCCTACGCGGCGGCAACGTTGGGCGAGAAAAGTCTCGCGCCCGGCGCGCTCGCCGATGCCGAGCATTTCGCGCTTCACGATTATCTGGTGACGCTCGCCGCCGGCCCGCGCGATGGCGAAGCGGCGGAACACGTCTACGGAAAGCTCGCCCAGCTTACCGGGCTCGACGAGGATCGCATCGCGGGCTGGCGCGGGCGTATTCCGCTCGAGGCTTATCTCGGCGACTTGCGCCGCCGCGACGGGCGCGTGACCAGCCGCTACGATGCGAGCGTGAGCGGCCCCGACCCCAATCCCGCTAACGACGACGGCCACGACGACCCGGTGCTCGACGCCTCGATCGCGCCCTTCACCAGCGCCTTCGTCGCCTATGCGCGCGACGAGCTTGGCTACAAGACCGACCGGCCGTTCGAATTATTGAACCACGATGTCAGCCGGCACTGGGACTGGGGCGGACGGGGGGCGCTGCGCTCGGTCGGCGCGAGCGACGCGCTGCGCCGCGCGCTGGCGCTCGAGCCCGGCCTCAAGGTGCTGATCGCGCATGGCGTCACCGACCTGCAGACGCCTTACATGATGAGCCGCTACGTCAAGGACCACATGCCGGAGGCGCTCGGCGAAAGGATCGCGCTGAAACTCTATCTCGGCGGTCACATGCTCTATCTTCGCGCCCAGTCGCGCCATCGCTTGCACGACGATGCGGCCGAGTTCTATGGCGGCGGCGAGGCGCCCTAGTTGACCGTAGCAGACTTCGTGCTGCTTGCGAGCCTTTCCTTGTAAGCAGCCATAAAACCTTGCAGTTCTCCGATCTGAGCGACCTGGGTCGCGATCGTCTTGGGGTCCGCCCCTGTGGCCGAGCTGCCGTTCCCAGCGAGCACCCGGAAGGCATCGGCATAGCGCGAGGCGGCCATCGCCGGACCGAAATTCGCGCGCAGCTTCGCCAGCGCATCCTGATCGTCGTCGAGGGTAAGCGCCGCGGCCAAGCTAACCACGATGCGCCCGGTCTCGGCATCGATCTTGCCGTCGGCGGACGGCGTTCCCGCGAGCCGGCCAAGCGTCTGCGCGGCGGCGCGCCAGTCATGGCCGTGCCAGTAGATGTCGGCACGGAGCCGGTCCGCGTCGCGGGTCTGGTCGTTGGCGATGAGCGCCAGCGCGTCGGCCGGATGGTTCGATTCCAGCAGCACGCGGGCGCGAAGCTGCTGCCGCTGGCGCGCGAGATCGGGCGGGACGTCGCGGCCGACATCGATGTCGAGTGCCTTCAAGGCGGTATCGGGCTCGTGGTCCATGAGACGCAGGAGCGCCAACTGGGTGGCGCCGCGCGTCTTGCCCACGCCCGTCAGGCGATGCGTCACCTGGTCCTCAAGCAGCCCGGCGGCGCGGTCGAGCAGGTCGACCGCGACGAGCCGGTCTATGAGCTTTTTCACGATCGCGTCGCGCCGCTCGCCAACCGGCTCGAGGTCGTGGAATTCGTCATAGAGCGCGAGCGCCTTCAAGGGCGGCAGATCATCGCCGTTGGCGCCGAGAAAGAGCGCGGCGAAGGCGTCGCCCGATTGCTTGGCCACGTCCTTGGCGGCTTGGATGTCGGGAAAATTCATCGCCGCCTGGTGCATCGATTCGAGCGCCGCGCCCTGGTCGCCCTCGGCAAGCTGCAGTTCGCCGAGCTTGCGCAGCAGGGTGAACTCGAAGCCGTCGCCGCGCCAGGCGAAGCGCAGCGCGTCGAGCGCCTTGATGGAGTCGGCGCGGCTGGCCCGTTGCGCGTCGAGACGCGCCAGCGCGGTGGCATAGAGCGCGCGCGCGCGCGACGGCGGATCGTTGAGCGCCGCGACCTCGTCCCAGCTTTTCAAGGCGTCGTCAAGACGGCCTGCCTGCCGCTGGCCGACACCCTCGAGATAAAGCGCCATCGCGGTATCGGCGGGCGCGGTGCGCTCGCGCGGCACGAGATCGAGGAGCGGCCCGGCGAGCGCGGTGCGGCCGGACTCGAGCATCGCCCGCGCCGCCTCGAGTGCGAAGCGCGCGCGCAGCGGCCTGGGATAGCCTGGCAGCAGGCTCACGCTCTCGAGAAAGCCCTTGGCCGCGCTCTCCTCGTCATCGGACGCGCTGGCGAGCGAGGCTCGCCACAGCGCCGCCTCCGGATCGCCGTCGAGACCATGGTGGCCGAGCTCGTCGGTGGCGCATTTGCGGTCCTCGACCAGGAGGCAAGCGGCACCCTTGAGGGCGTGCACCTGCGGCGCGTCCATTTGCTGCGGATCGTCATGCGCGACCGCCTCTAGCACGGCCAGCGTTTCCGCGGCGAAGCGGTGGGAGAAGTAGAACCGCGCCAGCGCGAGCCGGGGCTCGGTGCGCGCGTTCAGCGGCACGTCAGCGATGGCGCGCTCGAGTGCGGCGCGCCGATCGGTGTAATCGACGCCCTTGGGTCCGCGCCAGGCAGCGAAGTCGAACAGCGTGTGAACCGCCTCGGGACGGTGGCCGAGCAGCCGGTCGCGATCGCTCGACAATTCGAGACCGCCGGCCCGCGTCACCTCGACCCCGTCCTCCGCGACATGAAGCGCGAGATCGTCGACGAAAGGACGCAGCACGAGGCCCTGCGCGCTCGGGAGCGCGCGGAAATCGACGAAGTCCGGCGGCTCGGCAAGGCCGCGCGCGACCTCGCCCACCGGCACCACGATGACACGGCCGAGTTCGGCATCCTCGACCGTGACCGCTGGGCTCGCCTGATGTACGCGGAAGACTACGTTTGCGGGAGTCGAGTCCGGGTGGGATTCGACGACGATGGGGGCGTCGGCCGGGGTCGACGCGGGCTTGAGGTCGAGGATCCAGGCCGTGCCGGCGCGGCGCACGGCCGGCTCGATGCCGGCGGCGGCGGCGAGGCGCAGGACCGTGGCGTCCTTCATCGCCACCTGGGCCAGCGCGGTGAGCGCGGGCGGGAGATGCGCGTTGGCCTCGGCGAGATCGAGCGCGGTGGGCGTGGCGAACACCACCCAGAGGTCGGCGCCGCGGCGAAACATCGCCGCCCCGGTCGCGACCGGCCAGTCGAAGCGCAGGCTGGTGCCGGCATCGGAGACGGCAAGGTGGACCGCGACGCTCGCGGGCGGCGGGGATGGCGGCGGCGCAGCCGGTTCGCTTTCGGGCGCGGCGGCAATTTGCGAGGCCGGCGCGGCATCGGCGGGCGCGGCTGGAGCCGGCGCGGGCGACGCCTCGGCGGCTTGCGCCGGCGGCGGCGGCGGCGCCGCGCTCAGTTCGAGCGTGACGCTTTTCTCGGCATGGGACGCGGTGAGGTGCACCCCGGCCGGAACGGTGAGCGCGACGATGGTCGAGCGCTCGCTGGTCTCGACCTTGGGGGCGAGGTCGGGCAGCAGTCTGGCGAGCGCAGCCTGGTCGATCGTGCCGGCGGCGAAGAAGCTCAACTGCGCGACGCCGTCGGTCTCGGCGAAATCGTATTCCACGGCGCGCGGCCAGGCGAAGGTGACGCGCTGGGCGCCATCCTTCTTCGCTGCGCTCAAGCGCACCGCGAACGGCGCCGGCTTCGGCGCCGGCTTCGCCTCGGCGGTCTTGGCCGGGCGCGATTTGGCGGCAGTCTTCGTCGCCGCGCCGGGCATGAGGTCGACGACGACGATCTTGCCCCTGACCGTGAAGACGTTGGCCTTCATCGGCCGCGTCAAGTGGATGACGACGGTCTTGCCCTGGTTCTCGAGCGCGGCCGATGCGACATAGTCAGCCAGCATGGTGCGAAGCGCTTCCGGCTCGCCGCCCAAGGGGCGCGCGAAGCGGATGGTGAGCGTCTCGTTGTCGACATGGGACTTGTAGGCGATGGCGGCGGGCCAATCGAAGGCGATGCGGCCGTATCCGCCATGCGCACCGGCGCGGATCGCGACGTCGTCGGCGACGGCCGGGCTGGGCCAGGGCGCGAGCGCCAGGAACGCCAGTGCCGCGATCGCGTGCCGAGGCCGCCCCATGCCTTCCTCCCGACCGCCCTCAGTTCTGACTTTGCGGCTGCGGCTGCGCATCGGCCGGCGCGGCCTGATCCTGCGGCGCCGCGGCGGCGGTCTTCCCATCCCGCACCTCGGTGAGCGCGAGCGTCACCGCCTTGGCCTTGGCCGGGTCCATCGCGGCGAGGATGGGCGCCGCCTTCATTTCGCGCATGTGCGACAGCATGGTCAGCACCACCGGCACCTCGAGCTGGTCGAGGATGCGGGACGCCTCAGCCGGCTTCATCTGCTCGTACATGTGCGCAAGGCTCTGGACGCGCGCGTCCTCCACGTCGTTGCGCTGCTTGACGGTGGCCTCGATGCTCTTTTGCAGCGTCTCGAGCTTGGCGATCTTCTCGTCGATGCGCTTCTCGGCGGCCTGCATCAGGACTTCGCGATCGCTCAATTCGGCGGCGCGGCGGTCGAGTTCGACCCTGCGAGCGGACAATTGCTGCAGCACGCCGATCTCCTCGGCCGACATTTGCAGCGGATCGCGCTCCCCGGAACTCGCGGACGGCGATGATGGGGCCGCGTCCGGCGGCGTTGCGGCCGGCGCCGGCGCCTTGTTCGGCGACGGAGACGGAGCGGGCGCCGGCGCTGCGGTCTTGGCGTCCTCTTCGCGCGTGGCCGCGATGGCGGCGCTACCGCCCGCCCAAAGATCGACCGCCTTGACGCCAAGCAGCGCCGTGGCGGCGACGATCACGCTCGGCAAAAGGCGGGGCCGCAATTTCATCGTCAGCGTCCGGCGAGGGCGCGCAGCAGTTCGCGCTCGGCGCGCGACGGCGCCTGGGTGCGCGGCGCCTCGGGAGACGCGGCCACGACGCGGGGCTCGGCGCGCGGAGCGGGATCGAGCTTGGGCTCGCGCTTGCGCTCGGCCGGATCGGTCTTGCCCTCGTCGCGGCGAGCACGGATGGTGCCTTCGAGCCGGTCGGCGATGGCGCCGCCGCGCTCGAGCATGTAGTGGAGATCGTCGCGCAGGCCGCGCGCCTGCTCGATCTTCTTCTCGAGGCCGCGTCCCACGTCCTCGGCCGCGCCCTTGAGCCCGGCGATCCCGCCCTCGGCGCGATGCGCCGCGACGGTGAGGCCCTGGATCAACTCGTCGAGCTTGGCGCGGTCGCCGCGCAGCACCGAGAGGCGCCGGTTGAGCACGGCGGCATAGGCGATGGTAGCGATCAGGAGCACCGCCACGACCGCGTCGCCGAAGAGACTGAGCATCATGTCGTCGATCCCTTTTCGATCTTCTCGCTGACGCGCACGGCGATATTGCCCGCCTTGCGGCCCATCTTGCCGACGAACATCTGCAAGTCGCCGCACACCAGCCGTACGTCGGATTCGACCGTCGCGTTCAACGGGATGCGCGTGCCGATATGCCAATCCAACACCTGCCGGAGCGACATCTCGACCGAATCGAGGATCGCCTGGATCGGCACGTTGGTTTGCCACAACTCGCCGGCGAGATGCGCCTCCCAGATCGAATCGCGGCCGAATTTCTCGCCGAGGAAGCCTTGCAGCAGGATCTCGCGCACTGGCTCCAACGTGGCATAGGGCAGCAGCACTTCGAGCCTGCCGCCGCGGTCGTCCATGTCGACGCGCAGCCGCGCCAGCACCGCCGCGTTAGCGGGCCGGCCGATGGTGGCGAAGCGCGGATTGGTTTCGAGCCGGTCGAAGCGGAACGTCACCGGGCTCAGCGGATCGAACGCGCCGGAGAGATCGGACAGCACCACGGCGACCAGGCGCTCGACCAAGTTGCGCTCGATGGTGGTGTAGGGACGGCCCTCGATGCGCATCGCGGCGGTGCCGCGGCGTCCGCCCAAGAGCACGTCGACGATCGAGTAGATGAGCGCGCTGTCGATGGTGAGAAGGCCGTAATTGTCCCATTCCTCGGCCTTGAACACGCTCAGCATGGCCGGCAGCGGGATCGAGTTGAGATAGTCGCCGAAGCGGATCGAGGTGATGTTGTCGATCGACACTTCGACATTGTCGGAGGTGAAGTTGCGCAGCGACGTCGACATCATGCGCACCAGCCGGTCGAACACGACCTCGAGCATTGGCAGGCGCTCGTAGGAGACGAGCGCGGAATCGATTATGGCGCGAATGCCCGAGGCGCCCTTGGTCTCGCCCTCCTCGCCGCCGAAGCCCAGGAGGCTGTCGATCTCGTTCTGGTCGAGGATGCTGCCTGACGCGGCCTGGGCCTCGCCGTCATCCGCCACCGCGGCCCATTGGGCGGCGACGTCGGCCTCGTTCTCTTCCTTGGTCTCTTCTTCGGCCATCGCTCTCGGCGCGCCCCTATTGGACCAGCATTTCCTTGAACAGCACGTCCGCGACCTTCACCGGAGAGGCCGCGTTGATGCGCGCGAGCAGCTCCTCGCGCAGGCGGTAGATGCCGCCCGAGCCGCGCAAATCCTCGACCCGAAGCTCGCGCAGGAAGATCTGGCAGTTGTCGATGATGCGCGGCAGCACCGCCTGGAGCCGCACCTGGTCTTCCGGCTTGTCGATCTGCAGGCTCACGGTCAGCTTGAGGAAATTGCTCTTCTTGCCGCCGGAGTTGAGGTTGACGAGGAAATCCGGGAGATCGAAGAAGACGAGCGGCTTGGGCAATTCCGCCACGGGCTCGGCCTTGTGGCCCATCAGTTTCGCGACGGTGCCGTTGAAATAGAGATACCCGCCGACGCCGAGCAGCAGGACGAGGAGCCCCGGACCGCCGAACAGGATGAGCTTCTTGCGGTCGAGGCTGAACTTGAACTTCGAACCCCCTTCCGTTTCGGGGGCTTTCTCGACGTCGTCATCGAGCGTTTGTTCGGCCATGTCGCCCGTGCTCTGTGAGGGCCGCAACCGCGCGCGGCACAGGGCGTGAGGATAGGTGGATCATCGTTAATATATGGTTGAGCATCCCCTGCATTTGTCGCGCATTGCCGCGAGCGGCAGGAACTGCTCGGCAATCTCTGCCCGCGCCGGCATGGCGCCCGGATCGCGGCGGAAAAAGCCGCGATTCCGCGCAGAGTCGCGGCTTGGCACGAAGGATGCATCCGTGCTCCCCGTACCCGTGCCACAGCGAAAGCCGACCGCCATGGACACCCCGTCGAACGTCGCACTCTCCAGCCAGATGGCGCGCGAGCGGCAGATGGACGTGCTGGCCAACAACATCGCAAACCTGTCGACCACGGCCTTCAAGGGCGAACAGATGGTGTTCGCCGAGATCCTCGCCAACAAGGGCGGCGCGACGGTCGCCTATGTCGAAGACGCCGGCACGGTGCGGAATTGGGCCCAGGGGCCGCTTACCCGGACCGGCAACGCGCTCGACGTGGCGCTGCAAGGCGCGGGCTTTCTCGAGGTCCAGACGGCGCAGGGCGTGCGCTACACTCGCGACGGCCGCCTCAAGCTCGACCCTCAGGGCCAGGTGGTGACGCTCGAGGGCGAAGCGGTGCTGGGCGACAGCGAACGCCCGATCGTGGTGCCGCAAGGCACCTCCACCATCACCATCGGACAGGACGGCACCATCACGTCGCAGGCCGGCAATATCGGTCATCTGCCGGTGGTGAATTTCGACACGCTCGACGCCCTCGTTGGCGAGAGGGACGGGCTTTACAACACCGACGAGACGCCGACGCCGGTCACCGGCACCAAGGTCATGCAGGGCATGCTCGAAGGATCGAACGTGCAATCCGTGCTCGAGATGACGCGCCTCATGGCGGCGTCGCGCGCCATCGGCATGGCAAAGAGCTTCCAGGATAACGAGGCCGACCGGCACAAGACCGCCATCGACCGTCTCGGCAAGACTGTCTAGCAAGGGATCGTCTCATGCGCTCGCTCAACATCGCCGCAACGGGCATGCTGGCTCAGCAGCTCAACGTCGAGGTCATCTCCAACAACATCGCCAACCTCAACACCACCGCCTTCAAGCGGCAGCGGGCCGAGTTCCAGGACCTGCTCTACCAGACCGAGCGGCGCGTCGGCTCGACCTCGTCCGACACCGGCACGATCGTGCCGGTCGGCGTGCAGATCGGCTCAGGCGTCAAGGCCGCGGCGGTCTATCGCATGTCGGACCAGGGCAACCTGGTCAATACCAACAACCCGCTCGACCTCGCGATCCAGGGCAAAGGCTATTTCCAGATCCAGATGCCCGACGGCACCACCTCCTACACCCGCGCCGGCTCGTTCCAGTTGAGCCCGACGGGCGAGCTCGTCACCGCCGACGGCTATGTCGTGCAGCCCGGCATCACGCTCCCCTCCAACACCACCGGCGTCACCATCAATTCGAACGGCCAGGTGCTGGCCCAGGTCGCGGGCCAGACGCAGCCCTCGACGGTCGGCCAGCTCCAGCTCGCGAACTTCCCCAACGAGGCCGGGCTCGAGGCGTTGGGCGGCAATCTCCTCCAGGAGACGCCCGCCTCGGGCTCGCCGGTGACAGGCAACCCGGGCGCGACCGCGTTCGGCACCATCCAGCAGGGCTATGTCGAGGGTTCCAACGTCAATATCGTCAGCGAGATCACCAACCTCATCACGGCGCAGCGCGCCTACGAGATGAACTCGAAGGTGATCCAGACCTCCGACGACATGGAATCGACGCTGAGCCAGATTCATTGATGCCCGGATTTCATGACCCCATGACACGCATCGCCGCCACCCTTCTCCTCGCCGCGTGCGCGTTTGCCGCCGCGCCGGCCCTGGGCCAGAGCCTCAAGCCCGCGGCGACGGTCGCCGGCAGCGTGGTGCGTCTCGGCGACGTCTTCGCCGATGCCGGCAACCACGCCGGCGACGCAATCGCCCCGGCGCCGCCGCCCGGCATGCGCATCACCTATGGCGCGGACTGGCTCCAATCGGTGGCGCGCGAGCACCGGCTCGCCTGGACGCCGCGCTCCGCCTACGACCAGGTCACGATCGAGCGCGCCAGCCGCGACATCGACAGCGACGCGATCCAGCGCCAGATGATGAGCGAGATCGCCGCGCGCCAGCCGGTCGCGGACGCCCAACTCGAGCTCGACAACCCGGCCCTTCATCTCGTCGTCGCCGCCGAGGCGCCCGAGACCATCGCCGTCGACGGCCTCACCATCGACCAGCGCAACGGCCGCGTCGCGGCATCGGTGTCGGCGCCCGCGGGCGATCCCGCTGCCGAGCGCCGGCGCGTCACCGGGCAGCTCGTCTATCGCGTCGACGTGCCGGCGCTCAACCGCGCGTTGGCGCCCGGCGCGACGATCGCCGCCGGCGATCTCGACCTCATCAAGGCGCGCCGCGACCGCGTCGCCACGGACATCGCCACCGACGCGCAGCAATTGATCGGCAAGACGCCGCGCCGGACCCTGCAGCCGGGCGTGCCGCTGCGGCTCGGCGATGTCGAG